>CAYJEU010000004.1:0-141833 GCA_964369565.1 uncultured Bacteroides sp.
TTGTTCGTTTTGCTCGTTTGCAAATAAATCGCCAGCAGGCATGAATTCAGAGCTGTTTTGCTCGCCGAAATCATAGCTTTCTTGTGCGTTTTGCTCATTTTCAAAGTTTTCACTGTAAGCAGGTTCTTCTTGTGCAAAAATATTATTGTCAAATAATTGCTCGCCTGTATTTGCAAAGTTCATTTCATTTAAATCTTGAGTATCAAAATTAAATGCGCCCTCATTTACACCTTCAAAACCTTCAACATTATTATTGATATCATAATTTTCATTTAATGTATCACTGTATTCGCCGGAATAATTATTTTCATCTTTTTGAACATCATACATTTCAAATGTGGGTTCTTGCTCGGTTTGCTCTTGCTGCTGCGTATAATTTAACGGTTCAACAACATTTTCATCTGTTTGATAATTATAATTATCAAATGTGTTCTCATCGGTATATTCATTAGTTTCTACATTTAAATCACTTTCAATAGGATATTGAAATTTAAAATCTAACTCGTTTGCATAAGATTCTGCAAGGTTATTTTGGAATTGCTCTTTTTCAGCTTGTATTCTTAACCTTTCACTTTCAAGCGCAGCTTCTTTAGCAGCTTTTATAGCAGCCGCACGCTCTGCTTTTTCTCTTTCTTGCGCTTCTGCCGCTGTTAAAACAAGAGGTTTTTCTGTGGCAGCTATAGCTGAAATAGGCGAAGCCGGTTTAACTGCGCCTGAACGAATTTCATCTAAAGCAGAAGGAATTGGTTGAGTAAATAATGGTTTGAATTTTCTTTCAGGCGTGTACTCATTAAAATACTCTTCTTGCTCTTGCTCTACTTCTTGTACTTGCTCTAAATTTTGCTCAGGAACTGCTATATCAAAAGCAAGTTCTTGCTCATTATCAAATTGCTGTTCATTTGCAAAGAAACTATCGTGAACAACATTTGCATCATCAACATTATTTTCATAATTAAAATTATTATCGTCTTGTTGGAAGTTGTTTAAATCTTGTTTATATAATTCTTCTTCAAAGTTATTATTTTGTACATTATCACCCATAACATTTACGCTCTCCTGCATAAATGCTTGATTTTGATTATCAAAATCGCTCATAGGAAATAATTGCTCGTTTTGAGGCATAACAAGCTCGTTGTTAGATGCTACATCAACTTCTTGTGTGTTTTCTTCAAAAAAGAACTCATCATCAAACAATTCTGCAATTTGTTCTTCAATTTGCTGCGTATTGTTAGCATCATTGTAAGACCCATTATTTTGAGCTTCGCCTGTAAATTGTGAATCAAAATTATTCTGAGATGAATCAAAATAACTTTCTTCACTTATAGGCGCGAAGTTTTGCAATTCATTTTGATTAAATGAATTAGGCTCAAGATAATTTTGGTTTTCCCAATTATTGAACTCATTTTCGCTCTCGTTAAAATTTTGCCCCGCATCATTGTTGTTAAAATTATCATTTGAAAAATTATCTGTCGACATATTTTCCTCCCATTATACAAAGAGTAATTGTTTTAATTGCATTTATAATTTAATGTTAAAGTGCAATTTTTTAGTAAAACTATCAATTATATAAATTTTTTTAAATTGTTAATTTTGCTAATAAATAAACAATTTGTATATTCTTTTATATTTTAACATATATTACTTTGATTTTGCAAGCATTCTTTAAAATTTTAAGGCATAATTTTGAAAGAAAGGCTATTTTATTGTCAATTTCAATTATTTTTAAAAAATTATATCATAATTGTTAAACATTTTTGAACTTGTTGCCTTTTGTATTGCAGTTTTTGCTAAAATATAGTATGATTAATTAGCACTCAGCGCTAACGAGTGCCAATTAATCATAAAATTTAAGCCGCTTTTGTGGCAGGACGGAGTAAAAAATGGCAAAAAAACAATTTAAAGCAGAATCTAAGCGCTTAATGGATTTAATGATAAATTCAATTTACACTCACAAAGAAATATTTTTGCGTGAGATTATAAGTAACGCCAGTGACGCTATAGATAAAATGCATTTTTTAAGTTTAACAGATGACAGCGTAAAAACAAAACAAAGCGATTATTTTATTCGTTTAAACATTAATAAAGACGAGCGCACTATTTCTATTCAAGATAACGGCATAGGCATGACAAAACAAGAGCTTGAAAAGAATTTAGGCACAATTGCAAAAAGCGGTAGCTTAGACTTTAAGCGTGAAAATGCCGAAAACAACAATGTAGATATTATAGGTCAATTCGGTGTTGGTTTTTATTCCGCATTTATGGTTTCGTCAAGTGTTACCGTTATATCAAAAGCTTTTGGTGAAGAAAAGGCATATAAATGGGAATCGTCCGGCGCTGAGGGTTATACAATTGAAGAATGCGATAAAGATGAAATTGGCACATTGATTATTCTTGTTGTAAAAGAAAACGACAATGAAAGCGGTGAAAACTATGACGAATATTTAGAAGCATACCGCTTACAAAATATTGTGAAAAAATATTCAGATTATATTAGATACCCTATTAAGATGATGGCAGAGAAAAGCCGCAAAATAGAAAAAGAGTACAAAGAGGGCGAAACGCCTGAATATGAAACATACTTTGAAGATGAAGTATTAAACAGTATGGTACCTATTTGGAAGCGCAATAAAAAAGATGTTAGCGACGAAGAATATGCAAATTTCTACAAAGAAAAATTTATGGATTATCAAGACCCTGCAAAAGTTATAAGCAGTAAAACAGAAGGTGCTGCCACTTATAACTCACTACTATTTATTCCAGATCAAACACCATATAATTATTATACAAAAGAATATGAAAAAGGCTTACAATTATATGCCAGCGGCGTTTTAATTATGGATAAATGCGCCGATTTATTGCCTGATTATTACAGCTTTGTTAGAGGCCTTGTAGACAGCCAAGATTTAAGCCTTAACATTAGCCGCGAAATGCTGCAACACGACAGACAGCTTAAAGTTATAAAACAATCTTTAGAGCGTAAAATTAAAAACGAGCTTAAAGCTTGGCTAACAAATGAGCGTGAAGCATACGATAGTTTCTTTAAGAAATTCGGTTTACAATTAAAAATGGGCTGTTATTCAGATTTTGGTATGAACAAGGACGCTTTAATTGATTTGCTATTATTTTATAGCGCCAAGGAAAGCAAGCTTATAACTTTAGCCGAATATGCACAAAATATGCCTGAAGACCAAAAGTTTATTTATTATGCTTCAGGTGAAAGCACCGATAAACTGGCAAAACTACCTGCTGCTGAACGAGTTCTTGATAAAGGCTTTGATATTTTATACCTAACAGACGATGTTGATGAATTTGTTTTACAAGTTTTACAAAGCTATGGTGATAAAGAAGACAAAAAAGAATTCAAAAACGTTAGCGGTGGCGATTTAGGCATTGATAGCGAAGAAGAAAAAGAGCAAACAAAAGTTAAAAACGAAGAGCACAAAGATTTATTTACAAGTATGAAAGATATACTAAAAGATAAAGTTAGCGATGTTCGTATATCACAGCGCTTAAAAAGCCACCCTGTTTGCTTAAGCAGCGAGGGCGCACTATCAATAGAGATGGAAAAAGTGCTTAATAATATGCCGGGCGCAGATAATAAAGTTAAAAGTGAAAAAGTGCTTGAAATTAACGCTGAGCACTCTGTTTTTACAGCATTAAATGCAGCTAAAGAAGCAAACGATTTAGAAAAACTTGAAATGTACAGCAAACTTCTTTATGAGCAAGCACGTTTAATTGAGGGCCTTAGTATTGAAGACCCGGTTGAATACGCTAATAATGTTTGCAAGCTGATGGTTTAATTTATTAATGGCTATAACAAAATTTTAACATTGCATAAGTAATATGCTTTAGTATAAACAAGCAAGTTGACACTAAATTTATTAGACGGATAGTATCATACTATCCGTCTTTTCTGTTATAGTTATTCATTTTAGGGCATATTCTACCATTTTGATTATTAAAGCAAATAGTGTTTTAACTATTTATAAAAAATGCAGCGGCAACGAAATACAAAAAATCGTTGCCGCTGCTCATTTGTAATTTTGCGTAAAAAATTAATCTATATCTACCATAATTTTTACGCCTTCGCGCACACCTGCTGCACGCATAACAATTCTTATAGCCTTTGCAATTCTGCCTTGTTTTCCTATAACACGGCCCATATCATCCGGTGCCACTTGTAAATGATATACAATTATATTTTCCTCATTTGGTTCATCCGCTGTAACTTTAACAGCATCTTTATCCTCAACAAGGCCGCGGGCAAGTGCAAGTAATAATTCCTGCATAGCATTAAACCTCCCGCTTAAACTTATAGTATTTCATTTTTCTTTAGCAAATTTCTAACAGTATCTGTTGGTTGTGCTCCTGTTGCAATCCATTTTTTTGCTTTTTCAGCATCAATTTGAACTAATGCAGGGTTTTTAGTTGGATCGTAAAAACCTATTTCCTCAATAAACCTGCCATCTCTTGGGAAACGTGAATCTGCTACTACCACACGATAAAAAGGTGCTTTTTTTGCGCCCATGCGGCGCAATCTGATTTTAACTGCCATAAAATTTTTCCTCCATATATTTAAGTTGGGAATATAGAATTTTTTCAATTATCCCTTTATACCATAAACAGGTGCAAATTTTCCTGTAAATGCATTTTAAATTAAATCTTTAAATTGATTGCCCATACCCATTTTGTTCATTTGCCTTTCAAAGCTCTTTGGGTTTCTTTTGAACTTTTTCATCATTTTGCTCATCTGTTCAAATTGTTTAAGCAATCTATTTACATCTTCAACTCTGGTTCCGCTACCTGCGGCAATTCTTCTTTTCCTTTTCGGGTCTATCAAAGCCGGGCGCTCGCGCTCTTTTGCTGTCATACTTTGAATAATAGCTTTTAGCCTTGAAAACTCTTTTTCGCTTTTGCTCAAAGCTTCATCGTCTACTTTACCGGCAGTGCCCGGCAACATAGATACAAGTGCACCTGCACCGCCCATCTTACTTATTTGGTCGAATTGAACAAGCATATCATTCATATTGAACTTATTGCTCATCATTCTATCAAGTGTTTCTTGCGCTTCGCTTTCATCTTGTGCTTCCTGCGCCTTTTCTATTAAAGATAACACATCGCCCATTCCCAATATGCGGCTAGCCATTCTTTCGGGGTAGAAAAGTTCTAAATCATCTAGCTTTTCGCCCACACCAGCAAATTTTATGGGTTTACCTGTTACCGTGCGCACACTTAAAGCGCTACCGCCTCTTGTATCACCGTCTAATTTTGTTAAAATCACACCGTCAAGGCCGGCTAGCTCACCAAAAGTTTTTGCTACATTAACTGCATCTTGCCCCGCCATAGAATCTATAACAAGCAATGTTTCATCAACTTGTACTTGCTGTTTTATTCTATCAAGCTCTTGCATAAGCTCTTCATCTATATGCAAACGGCCCGCAGTATCTAAAATAACTATATCGTTACCATGGTCTTTTGCAAAACTAACAGCCTGCTTTGCTATTTGCTCGGGTTTTTGCCCCTCGGCGCTGTAAACCGGCGCACCTGCATTTTTACCAACTATTTTTAATTGGTCGATAGCGGCAGGCCGATATATATCACATGCGGCCAAAAGCGGGCTATTACCCTGTTTTATAAAGTATTTTGCAAGTTTTGCGGCATGTGTTGTTTTACCGGCACCTTGTAAGCCACACATCATTATAACTGTGGGTGGCTTACTTTTAATATGAATATGGGCAGGTTCGTTTCCACCCATAAGCTGTGTTAATTCTTCGTTAACTATCTTAACAACTTGTTGTGCAGGCGTTAAGCTTTGCATAACCTGCTCGCCCATGCATTTTCCGCTAACATTAGAAACAAATTCTTTCGCAACTTTAAAGTTTACATCTGCTTCTAAAAGCGCAATTCTAACCTCGCGCATAGCGTCTTTTATATCTTGCTCATTTAATTTGCCTTTTCCTCTAAGCCTTTTAAATGCGGCATTAAGCTTGTCTGATAATGATTCAAAAGCCATAAAAACCCTGCCTTTTTTAATGAATGTATAATAAATTTATATTAATCTGCTAATTTGTTAATAATTTCAAGCATTTTACCTGCTTGTTCTGATATTTGTGCATCTTTGGTGTAGCCACCATCGTTTATAAATTGAATGCTCTTTGCCAAATTTTCAAGCTTTTCAACATTATTTTGAATTGTTATATATTTTTTTGCAAAGCCAATTTTATCTTCAAGCTCTACAATTACGCTTTCGCCTCTTTTTATGGCATCGCGCACACCTTGCCTTGTTATGCCACAGTTTTCAGCTATTTCTGAAAGCGATAAATCATTATTATAATATTGCTCCATTACATCTTTTTGTTTCTTTGTTAATACATCGCCGTAAAAATCCAGCAAATAAGATATATCTAAGTTTTTTGCCATAAAGCTGTCTCCTTCGATGTTTGATGAAATGTTGATTTTACTTCATGTAAAGCGTATTACTTTACACAACATAATATATTAAACCACAATTAAAGTGTAAAGTCAAGTGCTTTACAGTAAATTATAAATTATTCCAAAATTCATGTGTATTTATTGTATTAATATAATTTTTTTATTATTTCAAAAAAAAGCTCGCAATTAAAGTGATAATGATGTATAATTAAATATATGTTGCATATTCAATAATCCCAAATGTAACATTAATGTAATTACAATGAGGTAATATAATGTCAATTTCAAAAAATTATTACGAAACACTATACTCTAGGCCGGTTATTTCTCTATCCGGTTTTTGTAAAGATAATGATATAGATGGAGAAATATTTGCATATTTAGCCTACGGCGGTGCTACTAACTCATCAAAAGATGCACTTGCACATGGCATTTTAGCATTAGCAACCGAGAAAAACTATTTGAAAGAAGGACAAAGTGTACTTGAGGCATCCAGTGGTAGCTTTGCGGTTGCACTTGCCATTGCATGTAAGGTGTCTAACCATCCGTTAATATTATGTATGCCGGCTTCTGTTCCGGTAGAGCGCCAGCAAGTTTTTATTAATTTAGGTGTTAAAGTTGTGCTTTTAAACTATGCAAACAGCCGCGAGCTTATTATTGCAAGGGCGAGCCAAATAGCAACTGAAGAAGACGCTTATTTTGTTAATTATTTCGACAATGACTTGAACGCTGAATTTCACAGAAGAATAACAGGCCCTTCACTTTTAAGAGCTACAGGCAACGAGCTTGATGCAATTGTAGTTGGCGTGGGAAGTGCCGGTACCATTACGGGTGTTGGTGAATATGCAAAAGCTTGGATAGGCGATGTGAAAGTTATAGCGGTTGAGCCATATGAATCCCAAGCTATTGGAAAAAACACGATTAGCAAGCACAAAATACCGGGTTTAGGGGCAGGTTTTATCCCCGAAAATTACAACCCTTATGTTGTTGATGCTGTTATGGCGGTTCCCAGTGATAGCGCACAAAAAACAGCATTTGATGTTCTTTTATCGGATGCTCTTCCATTTTGCACAAGCGGTGGCGCTGTTCTTAGCGCAGCAAAGCAGCTTATGAAAGAGCAAAGCAAAATACGCCGTGTGGCATGTATTATTAGCGGCAAAAGCGTATACGAATAAACACTTTCGGAAAGGTGTGTGCAGCATGGTCCAGTTTGAAGCAAAAAGTATTAGTATCGGTATTGGCGACGGCCCCCTATATATTTTCGATTACAAGCTTAACCCTAAAGAGCAAAAAACAAGCGATGGAAAAATTGAATTTGAGCAATTTGAAATTAGCATAAATGCGCTAAAAGATAATTTGCAAAAAAAGTTGAACTTTTATAAAGATACCGAGCAAGATACAATTGATTACATTAAAGAACATATTAAAATTTTGAATGCCCAACACTCTTTGCTTTGTGATGAAATTTTTTGTAATGATGTAAAAACAGAAATTCTCACAAATAAAATACAGGGCGATTATGCTGTTAAACGTTCTTTTGATGCGTTTTTGTTGCGCTTTAAACCCAAAGCTGTAAATTTTAGTAACGACGATTATGATAAATTATCTGACATATATAAGCAAATAATAAAAACAACTGCGCAAAATGCGCTAATTACACATTGCAATAAGTCTCAAAGCCGTATTGCGCTATATATTGGCGCACAAATAAATATTGATGTGCTTGATAAAATAAGCAGTAAAATATGCGCTTTAATTATAAAAGGTAGCGAGCTTAAAAAGCATCACACTATTTTTGCAAATAGTAATAGCATGCCTTGTGTTGCATTACACATAAATTGCGACGATTTAAAAGCCGGTGAGAGAACAATGGTTGATGGTGAAACCGGTATACTTGTTCAAAACCCAAACACAGACACAAAAACTACTTTTGCACGAAAGCACTTATTTTTAAAAAGGCAAGAAAGTGGCACACAGCATTTAAAAGGTGTTCCTACGGTTAGTATAAACGGAATAAATGTTAAGCTTTCATCTATTGCCGCAAGCGTTAAAGACGTTAAAACTGCGCTTATGAATAATGCCGATAGCATTTCAATTCTTTACACCGACATCCTTTTTGAGCTTCTTGAGCCTGATATGTTTGATGAGAATTATATTTATAATTTCTACAGGGATATCTTTTTACTAATGGGTAAAAAACAAGTTACTGTTTTATTGAACCCCTGTAGAAAAAGCCAAAATTACAGTATAAATTTTGAAAACACCGATTTTGAAACAAATATGTTTACTGTTAATTTGCGCGCAATTTTAAGGGCTTCAGTTTACGGCAATGTGCGAATACTTCTTAAAGATATTTCAAACGAGCAAACTGTTTGTAATTTTAAAAACGATTTGCAATTATTGCGCAAAAAGCTGGTAAAAGAAAACAAAATAATCAACAGTAATATTGATGTGGGTATTATGATTACAACATACTATTCAGCCCTTATTACCGATATACTCGCCTATTGTACAGATTTCTTTTATATTGACATCAACAGCATTTCTGATAATATTTTAAGCTCTGCAAATCTAAGCGAAACGCTTAAAGGAAAAGATAGAATAACTAATTTTGCGGTTTTGCGCGCTGTTACAAATTTATCTCATTTAATTAGCAGAGCGTGCAAAAAAAATGTGTGTTTAGCAGGTTTAAGCGCATCAGATTCAACTATGGTAGATTTTTACTTATCCATTGGTGTAAATGAATTATGCGTTTTGCCAAACTATATTCCTGTAGTTAAGCGTTCTATAAGGGCCATAACAAAAGAAGATTGCTCTATTGCACTAAAAAAGTACTTAACGCCTAAATAAAAAATTCTAAGTAAAAAACTAAAAGAAAGGGGGCTTTTGTTCTTATGGAAATGGTTTACGTCAACGCTTTATCATATATATTATATTTCGTTTTCAACGGCTTAATGTTTCTGTTTGCTTCTACTATTTTAAGCAAGTGTACTAAAAACATATTTATTTTAACATTTTTTTCTTTTGTCAATGTTTTTATCACTTATTTATTTTTAACCTCTCCCACATACAACAGTCCTTTTAGTTTTTACTTTGCAACACTATTCCTCATAATAATAGAGTTCAGAATAATTTCAAGGGCAAAGCTTCGCCAAATTTTATTTTGCGCTTGCATTATCACTTTCCATGTTGCAACAATGCACTTCCCTTTAATTGTTGTTTTGGCCCATTCTTTTAACATTCCTCCCTTAGATATTCTGCATAATTACGATTTAAGATTGTTTAGTATTATGCTTGTATGCATTTTAGTTTTATTTGCATATTTTATTATAAGATTCATTATCCCTATGCCGCATATAATTCGCCTAAGTAGCGCAAAAGAATTTTCATGGATGATAACAATTTACACTTTTGTTTCAATAGCCATTATAACGGTTTCAACAATATTATTGTTTACCGACGAAATTTATTTTGGGCAACTTACTATATCAATCTCAACACCAATTTTTTACTTGGCATTATTTTATTATAATTTCAAATACGCTATCAACTTTTTAAATATGACTATGTATAAAAGGCAAAGCGATCATGTTAAATCTATTTACGATAACGTGTTAGAGCAAAAGAAACTTGCCATAGAAAAAGCAATGAGAGATACCTTAACAGAGCTTTATAATAAACAGTTTGGGCACGATAATCTTGTTGCACTATGTAAAACCGATAAAGATTTTGGGCTTTTGTTCATTGATGTAAATGCGTTAAAATATGTAAATGATAATTACGGGCATGAAAACGGAGATTTGCTTTTAAAACATGTTGCCGATGTTGTTTCAAACACAATAAGAGATGTTGATATTGCATGCCGTTTCGGCGGCGATGAATATATAGTTATACTAAACGATGTGAAAGAAGGCGCAATAAGTAGCGTAGTTAAGCGCATTAAGGCAGATATTAAAATTAAAAATGATATTGAACCTTTTCCTATTTCTGCTAGTATAGGCTCTGTTTTTGTAAATGAGGAGCTAAGAAAAACAGGCCCTGATAATATACTGGCAATTGCAGATAAAAAAATGCGCCTATCGAAAAAGGCGTTTTATGATAATGGGGGTGCAAATATTTGGCAGATGTAATAATTGTTGCTTCCAATATTATGTTCATTATTACAATATTCAAGTTTACAGAACATATATACGGGCATACTAAATCGGCAAATAAACTAATTTTGTTAATGGCTGTACTAAATAATTTCATCTACTTGCTTTTTTACCATTATTCACCCTCTTTAAATTTAGAAATAGTGCTGCTCGTATTATATTTTTTAATTTATTATATAGAATTTAAAATTTTATACTACCAATTGGGAAACAGAGTTATACTTTTTGGCGTTCTTTCGTTTTTATTGGTGCATTTTTCAGGGCGCCTTTTAGTTACGGCACTTAGCGCTATACACTCAGGGCAATCCATGCAATTTGCATACAATAACGAGTTTTATAATATTCTTATTAACTTGGTTCCGGTTTTAACGGCCATTCCTTATATTATTCTTATTACAAAGTTTCTGCACAAAGAGAAATTTGATATGATATTTACCGATAAAACAAATTTAAACTTTATTATAGGCATGTTGTCATTCACACTTATTTATTTAGCGTTTTTATTAACGCTAACAAATGCAAATCAAAACAGTTTAAATTTTATTATGTTTTACGCCTTATCTTCTTTCATTATTTTTTTGTGTATACATTTATCTATTATTTACTCCTATATTTTTGCACGCTTAAAATTGCATGTTACACATTTAAGCCATATTAATAAGCAAGTTTTACTGGAAAAAGAAGAAATCGGCAATATAAAAGAGCGTTCAAATTACGATGCCATGTCCGGTTTTAGTGTGCGCACTATTGCAGAAGAACAAATTGAATTGCATTTAAAAAACAATGTAGAATTCTTTGTGGTATTTATTGACATAGATGGCTTAAAAAAAGTAAATGATTTTTATGGGCACTCTGAGGGAGATTTTTATATTAAAGCAGTGTGTGAATTAATACGTGACTTTTTTGACGTTGAATTAATATCACGTTTAGGCGGCGATGAATTTTTAGTAATTGGAACCGGAATCGATATATATGATATCAATAAGAAAATAATGCAAACTTATGATAAAATTAAGAAAATAGAAACAGTATTTAAGAAAACATATAAAACTTCTATCAGTTACGGAGTTGTTACAGTTCAAAGCAATTCTCACAAAACCGTTAAGGATATAATAAGCGAAGCTGATGAAAAAATGTATGATTTTAAAAAGAGTAAAAAGCGTCAACGAATATAATAAACATTTAAAGTATTATTCAAAATTTAATTATACTAAAATATAAATAACGGAGGTGCACTAATAATTTGTCTAACACAAAAACAGATGATAAACAATTTTACCGCATAGGTGTTGATTTGGGTGGTACAAATATAAAAGTAGGTATTGTTAATAATGAAAATGAAATAATAGCCTCACACGCCATGCCAACAGACGCTCAGCGCTCTTGGGAGCTTATTGTAAAGGATATTGCTAAAACTATAGAGCTTGCCTTAAAAAATGCAGATATAAGTTTAGATGATTGCATTGGAATAGGCTTAGGTTCCCCTGGCACTGTTGATTCAGAAAAAGGAATAGTAGTTTACGCTGCTAATTTTTATAATTTTGAAAATGTTCCAATCGGTAAAGAACTTGAAAAAATATTTAGCAAGCCTGTGAAAATGAGCAATGATGCTAACTGTGCGGCTCTTGGTGAGTTTGTAGCTGGCGCTGCGAAAGAATATGAAAGTGTAGTACTTGTTACACTTGGCACAGGTGTTGGCACCGGCTTTGTGTTTAACAACGCTATATTTGAAAGTGGCGGCCCCGGCGGTGCAGAGGGCGGGCATATGATAATTGTAGAAAATGGTGAACTTTGCAGTTGTGGTAATAAAGGTTGCCTTGAAGCTTATGCCAGTGCAAGCTCATTAATAAGAGATGCAAAAAAAGCCGCAACCGCAAACCCTAATTCATTACTGGCGCAGCTATATAAAGAAAACAATAACAAAATGAACGGTATTATACCATTTAAAGCTGCAAGGGCGAATGACGAAGTTGGCTTAAATGTTGTAAATTCATATATTAAGCACCTTGCAACAGGGCTTGCGAACTTTGTTAATGTTTTAAGGCCGCAAGTAATTCTAATTTCCGGCGGTATATCAAATGAAAAAGAATATTTGACAGATAAATTAGACGAATATGTATCTAAATATGCTTTTGCAGGGCAAAGGTTAAATATACCGCAAATAAAAACAGCAACACTTGGCAATAATGCAGGAATAGTTGGCGCTGCCGCTCTTTGGAGCTAAGTAGTAACCGAATATAGGTTTTGCTTTGGCGCTAAAGGCACGCGAGAATGTTTTTGCAAATTATATAAAAACAGCCCCATAATTAATAAAGAAATTTTATTACCATATATAGCTATAAATAAAAAACAAGCTGTCACTATCAAAAAATGATAGTGACAGCTTGTTTTTATGTAGAATATACTTATTTGACGAACTACTATCGGTTTAACAATTCCCACTCTTCTTTTAAAATTCCATAACTCACAGAATCATAATAATCTCCGGCAACTATTCTTGCTTTTCTGTAGTTTGCTTCAAGTTTTAATCCAAGTTTTTCTGAGAGTTTTACCATTCCGGTATTTCCTGACCAAGTAGTAAGTCCTAGCCTTACTATATCATCACGTTCACTAAATAGTTTATCAATCCACATCTTAAGTGCAGTAAATCCAATGCCTTTATTCCAATAATTTTCATTAAAAATAATAATTCCAATCTCCATCCATTTTGTTTCTTTTGATTTCCAATACCAAGAAACCTGACCTATAAGTTCGTCTGTGTTGCTATCTGCAATCATCAATATGTGATCTTTTGATACACCTTGTGCTATATCATTTCTTAAATTTTCAATTTCTTGCATGAGTTCTTCTTCTGTTTGTTTTTCAAAGTAAGGTCCATTAAATTCATGATACTTTCTTGATGGCTTATTCAGATCATAATATACGTTTAAATCTGCAATTGTTAAAGGTCTAAGCTTGATTGTATCCATATTGTGTTTCCCCAATCATTATATAATATCAAAATAAACAGGAGTATTGAAAATTCTTTTTACTTCTTTTATATCACTTGTTTGTCCTAATGCCCACATAACTTTTGTAACAATTGCCTCTGTAGACATATTATACGCTTCAATAATGCCATATTTGTGCTTTAACTGAAATCCTACTTGATACAGTTCCATGTCGCTGCCCTCATAGGGCACTTGTGTGCTCATAATAACTTTTTTGCCGTTTTCAATCCATTTCTCAACAGCAACCGCAAGTGCTCCATCGCCACCGTTAGGAAGCCCTCCAACACCGAAACTTTGTAATATCAATGCCTCATAGTCGTCCATAATTTTTATTAAAATATCAGCTTCCATACCGGGTATAATTGATAATAGCAATACCCTATTTTCCATTTTGTGATAAAACACAGGCCTTTGCCTATACTCAATATTTGTTAAGTAACGAATAATTTTATTATCGCGGATAATGGCTATTTCCGGGTAATCAACGCTGGAAAATGCATTAAAGCTTTTGGTTCTTTCTTTCCTGCTTCTTGTTCCTAAAATAACTTTGCCATCAAAAACAATGCTCACCCCGTGTGAGCCATCAGAAGATGCATAAACAAGTGCATCTTTTAAATTTCTTTTTGCGTCTGTATTATCGCTTGCAATAGACTTTTGTGAGCCTGTAATAACAACGGGTTTTTTAGAAAATTGAATTAAATATGAAAGAGCAGCGGCTGAATATGCCATGGTATCAGTGCCGTGCGTAATTACAAACCCATCATATATATCATATTTTTCTTCGATAACTTTAGCCATTAAAAGCCAATGTGAAGGGTTAATATTTGTGCTATCTATATTCATAAGCTGCACTGTATCAATGCTGCAAATTTCTTTTGCTTTTGGTATACACTCTAAAATATATTTTGAAGAAAGCTTCGGCACAAGCCCATGGTCGCTTTTAACTGAAGCAATAGTGCCACCTGTGGCAATAAACAGAATTTTTTTCATCGTTTTCCCTTTACAAAATATTAAATAATATTTTTAGTTTTTTTAAGCTAGTTAAAAATTATTATAGCACTGTTACTATTTTTAAACAAGCCAAAAACTTTTAGATTTTACATAATAATATTCAATCTGCAAAGCATAAAAAACATGTTCAAATATAATGACACTGAACCCAAATGAATTGCGTGCCAGCATTACGCTGGTGTTTGCGTTACAAAACAAATGCCAAATACCTTGGGCACAAAGCCGAATAAAGGTGGTAGCGAGAGTGGATCGTAATGGTTGCGCTTGCAAAGCCATAGCTACACCGAAGCGAGCCTTTTTCGGTAAAGGAGGAGCGACGATTTAGTTGTTGATGAGGATAGCAAAAAATCAACTTTAGAGCGTTTACACATGTATATGAACATGTAAAATCGTGCAAATATCATGTATAAAAAAGATAAACCCTTGTATATCAAGGGTTTATTTGCGTTTGGTGCACTCAAGAGGACTTGAACCTCCACCGAGAAATCTCGACCAGAACCTGAATCTGGCGCGTCTGCCAGTTCCGCCATGAGTGCTTACTTTAAATTAAATGCGTATTAACGATTAAATTGTAGCACGAGCATTTTTACGTGTCAAGTTTTTTTGAAAATCAAACTAATTATATTTACACCTGTTAACACAGGTAATAAAAGTGCATAAATGCAAATATACAAACATGCGCCTATAATTGTTTGCACTAGCATATCTATATTCGCTATAAAAGGCAGTATAGCAAAATACCAGCACATCGCAGTGCAAGCACAAGCTATTGCAGGGCCTATTAGCCATTCTCTGAATGAAAATTTAAGCCTTGTAACGCTTAACAAACGCCTCAAATTTAAAATGCATGTTAATAAGTTGCTTACAAGCATCACAAACATAAAACCCATCATTCCATATTTCGGTAGTAAAATATAAATTAGAATTATTCTTATAACACAATCTGCTACTGTATATCTAAATGTTGCAACTTGCTCGTTTAAGCCTTTTAAAATACCGTCTACCATGCTTTCTAAGTACATAAAAGGCGTTAAAGGCCCAAGCACTAATATATAAAACGCTATACTCTCATCATTATATAAAAGCATAGCTATTTCCTGTGCAAAAACTGTGTAAATTCCGCCTGCTAGTACCGATATACTTAATGTTATAAATATCACTCGCGATACTAAACGCTGCAATATTTTATGCTGTTTTTGTATGTATGCGCTTGTTATATCAGGTAATAGTAATGTTGCAAGCGTGCTAATAAAAGAAAACGGAAAAAACAATACAGGCAGTGCCATACCTTTTAATGCACCGAACTGTTCTACGGCAAGCTCTCTGCTGCCTAAAAACATAGCAATGCAAAAAGGCACAAGAATGTTTTCAATTGTTCTTAATGTCCCTGTTGTATATTGTGCAGCTGCTATCGGTGCTAATATTTTTGCAATGAACCCTGCTGTGTAATCACTTTTTTCTTTGCCAAAATTTCTAACAGCTTTTTTATAACTGTAAAGCATGTATACCCAGCTTATAGCTTCACTTATTGTATTTCCAAATACAACCGCACACACAAACAACATTAAATTGCTGCTATCTATTATATAAAGCATAACAATAACAACGCCTATGCGTATAATTTGCTCTAAAATTTGCGCTTTTGCATTTGGACCAACACGTTTAACCGCTAAAAAATACCCTCTTAATGCAGCACTTAATGCCATAAACGGTAAGCTGGGCGCCAATATTTGAAGCGGTAAAACAGCGTTTACATCGTGTAGAACATATGCTGATATAGGTTTAGCAAGCACAAACAAAACAGCTGCACATGAAATACCCAAAAATGATGCAAGCTTTACTACTTTATTCATACTGCTAAGCACGCTATTTTTGTTTAATGCCATTTGCTGTGCTGTTATTCGTGTTGCTAAAACAGATATTCCCGCTGAGGCAAATGTAACACAAAGCGCATATACTGTCATAATTAATTGAAAAAGCCCCATGCCGGCCGCACCTATTTGAGCTGCGATATATATGCGAAAAAACATACCGACAGCGCGCAAAATTAAACTTGTGGCTGTTAAAATTGCAGCATTTTTAATATAAATACTCTTTTGCATACTACCCCACCTTTTACATTTTTACATACTAATTATTATGCATAATAAAAAGCGGGTATGAAAACAATTATTTCAAGTTAATTTTGCTGAAATAGTAATAGGTGTAACTTTTGCTGTTTTTGGGTTAATAATAATTATTCCTTTGCTAAGTTTCATTGCATAACTTAACACATACTTTGCAAAGTTACTGTTGCAGTAATTTTCTTTGTTGTCGCAAAGAGATATTAAAAAATGGCTGTGTTGAATCATAAATTCACTGCATTTTATAAAACAATCTTGTGAAAACCTTCTTTTAATAAAAATATTGCAATCACTTTTTTCAAGTATTGTATAATATCGCTCTCTAAGTTTAAAAGGCCATTTTGCTGCCTGTTCCTCATAAGGAATACAACATATTAGTTTTATATCCTTATATTCTTCATATTTTTGTAGCTCAAGTACAATTTCAGCCGCCCACATATCCATGCCTACATAACAACCCGTGTAAAAAACTTCTACCCCATTTTCATATAATTTACAAATTTGTGTATAAAGTGATTTTTTAATATTTGCACTTTCTTTCGAGTTTTCATAGCTTTCTAAATTGAAAACGTTCGGGCTGCACCCGAAAAAACTTGCCGATAAAATACTGTTTCGCATTCTTTCACCTCTTAATTATCATATTAAATATGTTTAAATATAAACTAAAAATGTTTATTCACGCCAAATTATTTATATTGCTTGATAATAATATATCACTTATGTTTATGTAAATTTTGTCGAAAATCGACGATATAATAAAATAAATTTATAAAATTGAATTATATAGCGTTTAAAAAGTAATATTTGTAATATATTAAGTTAAATTCATTTAAAATGTTATTTTTTACAATTGTTTTGGTTGTATTTTGAAAAGCAAAAGAATATTTTGTTATAAATTTAACGATTTAAGGTTATATTTTTAACTTCCTAAAATTATAACCAAAAAATTCAATAAAAATTAATAATTTATTTCACAAAATTTCAAAATATTCAATAAAAATCGTCTTGATTAAATGATGAAAATGTTCTATAATTAATGATAGTATATACAAAAATTATGGAGGTTTATATGAAAGACTTAAAAATTGCAAAAGTTATAGGCAGAGAAATAATCGATTCAAGGGGTAACCCAACTGTTGAAGCTGAAGTTATTTTAGTAGACGGTAGCGTAGGTGTTGGTGCATCTCCTAGTGGTGCTTCCACAGGTATTTATGAAGCACTTGAGCTTCGCGATAACGACAAAGCTAGATACGGTGGCAAAGGCACACAAAAGGCTGTTGAAAATATAAACACAATAATAAATGACGCTTTAAATGGTTTTAGCGCCGGCGATGTTTATGCAGTAGATAAAAAACTAATTGAGCTTGATGGCACTAAAGATAAATCAAAACTTGGTGCTAACGCAATACTTGCAGTTTCAATTGCTGCAACAAAAGCTGCTGCTGCTTCATTACAAATTCCTCTTTACAGGTTTTTAGGCGGCAATAATGCAAATGTTTTACCTGTACCTATGATGAACATTTTAAACGGTGGCGCACATGCTGCTAACAATTTAGACGTTCAAGAATTTATGATTATGCCTATCGGTGCTCCTTCATTTAGCGAAGGCCTTCGTTGGTGTACAGAAGTATTCCACACATTGGCAAAAATTCTAAAAAGCAAAGGCCTAGCAACTTCAGTTGGCGATGAAGGCGGTTTCGCACCTAACCTTGAGAGCGATGAAGCTGCTATTACATTCATTCTACAAGCTGTTAAAGAAGCAGGCTTTGAAGCGGGCAAAGACTTTAAAATTGCTATCGACGCTGCTGCCAGCGAATGGAAAGATGGCAAAAACATCGGAAGCTACCACTTACCAAAATCGGGCAAAAAATGCTCTGCTGAAGATTTAGTTGCATATTGGAAAGACCTTTGCGATAAATACCCTATTTTCTCAATTGAAGATGCTCTTGATGAAGAAGATTGGGACGGCTGGAAAAAATTAACCGACGCTTTAGGCGACAAAGTTCAACTTGTTGGTGACGATTTATTTGTTACAAACACAAACCGCTTAATTAAAGGTATTGAAGGCGGTTGCGGCAATGCTATTCTAATTAAACTAAACCAAATTGGTTCTGTTTCAGAAACATTAGAAGCTATTAAAATGGCTAACCGTGCAGGCTTTAGAGCAATTATTTCTCACCGCAGCGGTGAAACAGAAGATACTACAATTGCAGATTTGGCAGTTGCAACAAATGCAGGCCAAATTAAAACAGGCGCACCTAGCCGTAGCGAGCGCGTTGCTAAATACAATCAATTACTAAGAATTGAAGAAGGCGTTTGCGGCGCACAATACCATATTTAATTTTAAATAGTTATAATATAAACAAAAAAGCTGTTACAATGATAAATCATTGTAACAGCTTTTTAAGTTGCTTTAAAAGATTATTTTACATTAAAATGAAATGTTCTATTTTGGCTCTGTTTCATTTATTCCAAACAAATTAAAACGGAATAGCTTAGAGCGGTCTTCCGGGTTAGAGCACTCTAAAGTTGCCTTAGCAATATTACCGCCCTCTATAAGTTTTGTAAAGCCAATTAGTTGGCATAATTTACTGCGCAAGTTTAAGCGGTCACCTTCAGGTGTTACCATAAAAACATCGCCTTCACATGTTAGTAAAACATCGTTAAATTCTTTTAAATCAATATTGTGTAAATTTACTTCAGACATAAAAATCTACCTTTCTGTTTGGGTGTGTTGTTCTTAATAAGGTAAGTATAGCATATTTTTCGTCATTGTCAACATATTCCAGGCTATTTTTTCTACGTTTTGACTAAAAGCACGATTTTTTACAGAAAGTTCATATATAATTAGTAAAGTTTTCGGTTTAATTATGTATAGGCACACCTGCAATATTATTACAAGCTTCCCATATTGCCTCGCTAAGTGATGGGTGAGGGTGAATAATATCTGAAAGTGTGCTTGCGTTAACGCAAAGTGCAATGGCAAGAGTAAGCTCTGATATCATTTCAGATGCATTTGGCCCTAAAATTTGTGCACCTATAATAACGCCTTGCTCGTTTGCAACTATTTTTACAAAACCGTCACGCTGCGAAAGCGTTTGTGCTCGTCCATTCACCCTGAAATCAAATTTGCCTATCTTTGTTACTATCCCCTGCTCTTGTGCTTGTTTTTGCGTTAAGCCAACGCTTGCAACTTCCGGCGCTGTATAAACACAAGCAGGCACAATATTATATTTAATTGTTTTATTTAACCCCATTGCATTTTCTGCTGCTATTCGGCCTTCAAAAAAAGATAAATGTGCCAGTAATTTGCCGCCGATAACATCGCCTGCGGCATAAATATTATCTATTGATGTTTTCATATAATCATCAACCACTATACGGCCATTTTCTGTTTTTAAATTTAAGCTTTCAAAAACATCGCTGTTTAAAGTTCTACCAAGTGCCAAAAGAACTTTTTCTCCCTCTAACTGAACCGGCGCATCATTTTTTGTAAAATTAACTTTTAAATTTTCAGCATTCTTTTCTATTTCACTTACTTTTGCGCCCAGTTCAAATTTTATTCCTTTGCGCTTTAAAATTCTCAATAATTGCTCGCAAACTTCGTCATCTTCTTGCGGCAAAATTTTATCTTCCAGCTCTATAACCGTTACTTTACAGCCGGCTTCGGCAAAAATTGTTGCAAACTCAATACCTATAACTCCACCGCCAATAACAAGCATGCTTTGCGGTATATCTGTTAGTGCCAGTGCCTGAGTGCTTGTTATTACACCCTCTTGCTGTGAGCCCTTTATGAAGCTTGGAATGAGCGGCCGTGAGCCTGTTGCTATAATTATTTTAGAGCAATTAACTGTAATTTCAGAATTATCCTCTTGTGTAACAATAATTTCATTTGCACTAAGCGCTCTTGCCTCGCCGTTTAAAACCGTAATTGAATTTGCACTCATAAGGTGCTCTACGCCTTTTCCAAGCATTTTAACTATACGATTTTTTCTCGTTACGGCAGTGTTCCAATCTAAAGAAACGCTCTGTGCAACAACTCCAAATTCTTTTGCACTTTTAGTTTCACTGTAAACCTCAGCGGATTTCACAAAAGCTTTTGTGGGAATACATCCAACATTCATGCATACACCACCAAGTGCATTTTTTTCAATTAGCACAACATTTGCGCCTAATTGCGAAGCACGAATTGCTGCTACATAGCCCGCTGGGCCTGCGCCAATAACTGCAATATCATATATTTTGCTCATAAAAATTTCTCCTAATATTATAATTATAAATAATTATTATTTCAATTTAAAAGTTTTCGGTGCTACTAAATAAGCTAAAGGCGCAAATAACAATACATAAATAATAGAAAATACTATTATTGCAATTCCAAAAAACTCAAAAGGTAAATTTATTTGCATTAACACATAACAGCCTATATATGTAATTCCTTTTACTATACCGTAAAACGGGTTTTTCATTTCAACTTCTTTATTGTATGGTTGTAAAACATAATAAACAGCAAGGTTGTGCACGCTAAAAAACGCAGACATTGCCATAATACTTATAAATAAAATTAAATAATCCAAAGAGTTTTGTGTGCCGCCCGATATAAACAGCACGATAGGAAGCCCTATAGCCAGCGGTAAGCTTTGTAGCCAGTCCATAAATAAAATTGCCTTTAACCTTAATCTAAACATACTCAAAATCGCTTTAGGTTGCCTATAAATTCTGTATGTTAGCATTTCATTATCGCAATTCATAAAAAGAACTTTTGAAATGCGTTCTGCACAATTAGTAAAACACATTAAGTATGTTAAAAATGGTAACAAGCTTGTTGCTGCACTGTTTGCCGCCTGCGCCACATTCGGAACAATTATTATTGCTAATATTGCCACAATTAAAATTAAGCTTTGTGCAATTATATATTTTTTTGTAGAACCAAAAAGCAATTTTCTATGCCTTTTTATAAAGCAATCGTTTAAAAACGCATAGCCTTTTTTATTATAGTTTATATTTCCATCATCTAGTATTTGCTTTGAAAATGCATCTCTAACAACTTTATTTGAATTTGTTTTATCGCTAACTGTTTCCCAGTTTAAAAACAGTGTTTTATAAATTTTATTGTAATTATTATATTTTCGCAAGTAGTTAACAGCAATAACTGCTATTAAGCCGAAAATTATAGCTGTAAAAAGCACTGCAAAACTGTTAACTGCAATATTAAAAAATGAAATTACTACACCGACACAAGCTACTAAGGCACATAAAAACAGCTCTTTAAAACTTTCGTTGTTTAAATTATAATTAGCCTTTTTCGAACGTATTCTCAGCTTTGCTGCGCCACCAATTATTTTACTGCTTATCATTAAAGCAAAAAGGCTAAAAGCGCTAACAAAGCCTATTTCACGCAGAAGCGGAAAAAATAAATATATAGGTAGAAAGCCTATTATATTGCTTATTAAAAAGCAAAAATAGCTATGTAGCACTACTTTTTTTGCGTCCATTCGCAAAAAAGTAATGGCGTAATTTATATCTTTGTTTGGTTCGAGCACATAACATTTTGCAATACCGCCTGCTATTGTTAAAAACAGCATTAAATTTAAAAACACTTGGTAATTATCTAGCGTTATTGTGTTGAAATTCAACATGAACCCCGTAGCAAGAGCAACTAAAAGCACATATATTGTTTTTCCTAAAAACATTTTTAAAATTGCGAGAATAATACTAATAACCTTAAATATGTCTTTTAATCCATTAACTGAATATAGTGAATAAGGGAATATTTTGCCTATTAGAGGTAAACGCTTTAAGTAATAAATAAAGCTGTTTGCTTGATATATTTTTCTAATTTCAAATAAAAACTTAATTGTTTTAATCACTGCTATCCCTCCTTAGGGTTTCAATGATTATGTCTTTATCTTTTTGCACGGCAGTAAGTTTTCCGGCAGATAGTATAGCAATTTCATCGCAAAGTTCAAGTGCCAGCTCCATAATATGTGTTGAAAAAATTATTATATGCTCGTTTTTTATACTTTTAAGCAGCTGTTTCATTTCATCTGCAACTACCACATCAAATGATGTAAGCGGCTCGTCCAATAATAGCAGTTTTGGGTTTGCTATAAAATTTACAAGCATCTGTATTTTATTTTTCATGCCGAGTGAGTAATCTTTCAAAAGCCTGTCTTTATCCTCATCTAATATGCCAACCATATTTAGGTATTCTTCTGCTGTTTTTATATTTTGTATTTTATCTTTATTAATATCAATAAAAAAATTAACGAATTCCCTTGCTGTTAAAAACGCGGGAACCGACGGCGTAGATAAAACATACCCTACATCTTCCGCTTTAAGCTGTTTTTTTTGAGCATTTTCTTCAAAATAAATACTTCCGCTATCGAAAGGAATATCGTCGTTTATGCAGTTGAACAATGTTGTTTTACCTGAGCCGTTTCTGCCTAAAAGGGCATAAATTTTGCCAAGTTCAAATTCAAAATCAGCACATTTTATAACTTCTTTTTTATCATAAGTCTTTTTTAAATTTTCAATAACTAATTTCAATATATTCTCCTTTTTCACTCCAAAATAAATTCTATCAATTTTATTATACACAAATTACTTATTGATATCAAGTTGAATTTTCGCTTATAAAAACACATATCATCATATTTTTCACTAAATATAAACAGCGGTGAACTACACTTTAAATTTAAAGTATAATTCACCGCTGTTTATGCGTCATTTATTAGCAAAAAGCTAATATGACATTAATTTATAATTGCAATTGCTAAACTTAAATATGCAGCAAAACATATCCAAGCTAAATAAGGATATAGAAAAAAAGCTGAATATTTTGAAATTGGTTTTACAGTTTTAATTAGTAACACTACTAATACTATTAATAATAGCACCCAAATAAAACCTACAAAATAAAGTGATAGACCAAAAAATATTATTGACCAAAAGAAATTTACCACTAATTGTGCTGCATTTAATTTTATAGCATTTTGCTTTTGTTTAATATCGAAATTGCTTGTATAAACAATATATGACGATATACCCATAAACAAATACAATATGCTCCATACTATAGGAAATAATATTGCAGGCGGTGATAGTGGTGGTTTGTTTAATTGCTCGAATATTTGCTCTGTGTTACTTGTTACAAAACCGGATATCGCGCCTACTGCTAAAGGTATAACTATATTTATTAGCAATGCTTTCCACTGAATTTTCATAAAACACCTCTTGCTATATTTTAAAGCAAAAACACCTAAATATACATATATTTTAATGATGGTGTGAAAAATGCCACATAAACATTTAATAATAAATAGTTAATTTACAAATATACTTTCAGGTTTTATTCTTGCTTTAATCTAAAAAGTTCTTAGTATTTGTATAAGCAAATTAAACAATTATGCAAATTAGGCCCGAGCAACCCTCGTTTACAATTCTCTCAACAGTTTCTGCAATTCTGCCCCTTGCTTGCATAGGTATGTTTAAAAGTTTATTTTGCATACCTTCATTCACCAGCTCGTGTAAACTTTTGCCAAAAATATTGCTTTGCCAAATTTTTATAGGGTCTTCTTCAAAATCTGAAAGCAAGCTTTTTATTAAATCTTCCGATTGGCTTTCTGTTCCAACTATTGGTGAAACTTCAGTTTTTAAATCTGCACGCATCATATGTATTGACGGAGCACCTGCTTTTAAGCGAACGCCATACCTACCATTCTGGTTTACTATTTCAGGCTCTTCAAGTGTTAACTCTTCAAGTGTTGGCATAACTATGCCATAGCCTGTTGCTTGCACTTCTTCAAGCGCGCAACGTATTTTTTCATACTGCAATTTTGTTTTCGCCATTTTCATTACACACGGCATTAAACTTGCCTCATCTTTAACATCGAGGCCTGTAACATCGCTTAGCACCTTATAAAACAAATGTGATAAAAGCGTTAATTGCATTTTCACACAGCCTGTTGCAAGCTCTGCACTTACAAGTTTACTTTTATCTACAAACTCACTTTCAACGCCACTTTGTCGCATTAAATCTTTCATACATGTTGTATTATCGGCCAGTAAAACCGCAGCGTCATATAAAGATTTTTGCAGCCAATGTCCCTGCTCTAAAAGCGTTACCCAGCGCGGCATTTCAAAAGCAATTTCTTTAAGTGGAAATTCAAACAAAATTGCTTTTAAAATATTTGCCATGTCTTCTTCATCCATTTCAACACATGAAATCGGCAATACAGTATGCGAGTATTTTTCTTCCATTTGCTTTGCAAGGTTTTGTGTATTTTCACTTTCGGGAGAAATACAATTCAGCAAAATTACATAAGGCTTTTCAATATCTTGCATCTCGTATATAACTCGCTCTTCAGCCTCTTCGTAAGCGTGCCTTGGCAAATCGCTAATGCTGCCGTCACTAGTTAAAACTATGCCTATTGTAGAGTGATCTTTTATAACTTTTCTTGTACCTGTTTCAGCCGCTACATCAAATGGCACTTCGTTTTCAAACCAAGGGCTTTTAACCATTCGAACTTTCTCATCCTCTGTGTGCCCCATTGCGCCACTAACCATATAGCCAACACAATCTATAAGCCTTGTTCTAAAACTTACACCATCTTCAAGCTCAATGCTAACTGATTTTTCAGGCACAAATTTCGGTTCTGTTGTCATAATTGTGCGCCCTGCGGCAGATTGTGGCAATTCGTCTTTTGCCCTTTGCGCAAATGCATTATTTGATATTTGCGGTATAACCATTAGCTCCATGAAGCGTTTTATAAATGTACTTTTACCTGTGCGCACAGGGCCAACAACGCCCATATAAATATCACCGTTTGTGCGTGTGGCTATGTCTGAATAAACTTTATTGTACTCCATTAAAAGTCCTCCTCTCTTTGCGCGTTTTCGGGAATAAGCAAATGTTTTCGCTCTTTGATAGTTTCGCTATCCAGTTCATTTGTTTGAGCAATAAAAGATGGCGATACAGCATATCTTCTCGCTATATCAAATAAATGCTCACCGGCCTGTGCATAATAAATTCTCAGTGCTGTATTTTCGTCTGTTTTTACAAGCTCTTGAACATTTTCAATATTTTTTAATATTGTATGCTCTTTGCGCTTTGTTAACAAACCCTCAACCTTCAATAAAACAGTTGCGCTTGTGCTTTTCCCTGCTTTTTTAGCGCTAACATTTAAAACACCCACATTAGCAGCTAAAACAAGTTCTTGACTTTTCGCCTCGTAAGAGCTGGGCAGTATGTATTCGCATGCCTTGTCGTAGCAATCTATTTCGCCAAGTGAATTGCGGCAAAGCACATGTATAATTACCCTACCTCTTATATGGCTTATCTCGTTTTCTTCAATTAACTCCGGCTGCATTTGTGTTGCAAATGCAGCTAAAACAACTGCTTGCTCGTCGGGCAAATTACCTTCTGTTGATGTTTCAATTTGAACATTAAACCTATCCAAAACTTCTTGAGTGTATACTTTGTCAAATTCTAACTTCGTTTCATATAATGTAGAAAACGCATCACAAACAGCATAAGTTTTATTTTGCCTGAAAACTTTAATATATAGTATTGCTGTAATTGTAATTGTTGTTTTGCCATCTTCACTTGCAAGCAAACTGCAACCTGTTGGTTTAACAAATGCTATGCTTTCACAGGTTTCGTCTGCGCCATCAACTTCAATAACCTCGTTAAAATCTACTGTTTTAGATGAATTGTGTAATTCATCTGCTCTGTATAAAACTTTAGCACTTATACTACCTTTTAATACAGCTTTTCCGCTTATAAGCTTCACTTCGTTCACACTGCCAAAACTTGAAACATCAAGCACAGATTCAGGCGTAGTTTCAAATTCAATTGTATCTTCAACGCTTATAACTTTTTCTTGCACTGCTAAAGTATGAAGCCCTGATAATACGTTCATTTTTTGTTGAACGCCACCCTCAGACAGCGCAGATACAATTTCATAAGATGTTTGTGCATTTGCATTAACATTTAATGCATAAGCACCTCTGATGTCAATTCTGCGCTGATTTACCGCCCGGCAATTAATATACTCTATTTCGCCGCCTATTACTATATCCGGGCAATAGAACTCGCCCTGAGGTAAATCCACTTGCTTTGTAAAAGGCATTTTTTGCTCTGTGTGGCATAATTGTTCGTCGTTTTCCGATTGATAAAAAACCGTTAACCGCAAATAACCATCGAGTGTTAGCCGCACAGTGGACATCTGCTTTTGCAAAACCACCAAATGCGCAAAGCACTTGACAACTTTAAAAACTTGCGGCAGATAGTCCGGTATAAGTATTTCGGTTTCTATCGGCAATTCCAGTTTAGTATCGCACATTGTTGTTGTTGCGCTTACCGTATCGTTAAAAATTTTTATTTCCATGATGCCTGCCCCTTTCGCTATTCTAACTCATTCTTATGCAATAATACGAAATTTTATGACAATAAACTTACCATAAAACTGCACTTAATTAGTGTTATAAAATTATATGCACAAAAAAACCACTTTACCCAAGCAATGCTTGATTAAAGTGGTTTTCATTATATTTTTATTATGCTAAGGCGTAGGTGTGTCGCTTGATGATGTTGGCTCAGACGCCGAGGATGACGGCGCAGGCGGTGCACCGGCATAAAATATTGTAACCGTTTCCTCGCTTGGGTCAATCATGTCTCCAACATCATAATCACTTTTAACAATCTCATCTTGCGCATAAGACCCATCGTTAATATGCGCAACTATTGTATATTGTATTTCATGCGCATTTAATGTGGCAATTGCATCTGTTTTGCTTAAACCCACAACATTAGGCATAGCAACAAGCATAGGGCCTCTGCTAACAATTAAATTGATAGTGGTGCCAATTTCGACACTTTCGCCCTCTTTAGGGGTTTGGTCCATAACATTGCCTTCATCAAATGTTGAACTATACTCTTCTGTAATAATAAATAGAAAGTTACTTATATACTCTTCATTTTGAGCAATTTGCGCATAAGATTCATTTACTAGCGCCGGCACTTTCACAAGCTCGGGTTCTGCTTCAATTTGCACAGACTCTGATTGTGATGTGCCTACTGAACTTGATATTGGCTCTTGCTCGTCGAATACATCAAGCAATAAAACAAGTGTTAATGCAAGCGCCACAATTAAGCAAACTGCTAAAGTAACAATAGTGATTAAATTGTTTTTTTCATTGCGGTTTTTAATAAATTTCTCATTCACTTTTTGCAAATTAGGCTCGGTTATGGCACTTAAGAGTTCCGGCGTTGTTTGCATACGCTGAGTGCCTGCAATTCTAAGTGCTCGCATTAAAGCTACCGATACAAATGTTGGTATAGTATCTACAATATTTCTTGGCGATATTATAGAATCATGTTGCTTTCTTCTATCGGCCACCGGAACGCATACACCTGTTATTGCCCTATAAAATACAGCTGCAAGGCCGTAAACGTCTGTATACTTACCATCAAACTCTGATGCTGAGTATTGCTCGGGCGCAGAATACCCTTCAAACAATTGGCTTTTTAAATCACTGTCTGCTGTTCTTAAACCGATTGTTGCAAAACCTGAAAGCTTTGCTTGACCTTTTGAGTTTATATAAATAGTTTTTGTACTTACACCTCTGTGAAGAAGCCCTTTTCTGTGCATAGCCTCTATTGCATAAACAATTGGCCGTAATAAACTTATAGCTTGCGCTGCACTTAGCGGCTCCGGCCTCGATGCTAAAAACTTTTCAAGGCTTCTGCCTACAGGAACTTCCTGCACAGCATAAGCTGTATTATTAAGCTCGAATAAATTATAAACTTTACAAAGCCCTTCGGTTTGTTCTACTGTCATCAAAGAGCGGTATAAATCCATAAAATCCATGCGAGTTGTTTTAAAATAAACTTCTTTATCTTTTCTTGGTATAACATGCCCCTCAGGCGTTCTTTGGCTGCAAATAGTTGCAGGCAAATATTCCTTTATAATAACTCTGCGCTTAAATTTTGCATCGCTTGCTCTATATGTAACGCCCTCGCCGTCAATAGCCGCAACTTTGTCTAATGTATAGCGCCCGGCAAGCACAGTGTTTGCCGGCAATGTGCCGTTAGGGTTTGTATTATCAAAATTATGCCCACAATATGGGCATTTTTTATGCCCGGGATCCATTAAAGATAAACAACTATAGCATCCCATTTGTGATTGTTGCACATTAATTCCCGCCCTTCATTTTGCAATATAAATCAGCGTAAAAGCTCGTGTTCATTATCTAAATTATGCCAAACATTTTGCACATCATCATCATCTTCTAAGTGGTTAAGCAGATGTGTCATCATTTTTTTATCTTCATCTGTGCTTAAAACCGTTTGAGTAGAGGCAACCCACTCTACCTCAGCTGAGTAAAACTCATAATTACTTTGCTCTAAGTTTTCCCGAACCTTGCTAAAATTCTCAGGCGGAGTAGCTATGGTTGCAATGTCTTCTTGCATTTCAAAATCTTCAGCGCCGGCTAAAATTACATCTTCCATAATTTGCTCTTCGCTTTTACCCAGTGCATTAATTACTATAATTCCCTGCTGTGCAAACAAAAAACTAACACAGCCCATTGTGCCCAAATTACCGCCGTATTTATCAAAATAATGGCGCATGTTCGCCGCAGTTCTGTTGCGGTTATCTGTTAAAGTTTCAACAAGCATCGCAACGCCGTTTGGCCCATAGCCCTCATATGTTATTCTTTCAAAATTTTGTTTTTCGCCACCATCAGCTTTTTTAATAACACGCATAATATTATCACTAGGCACATTTAGGCTTTTTGCTTTCGCTATTAAATCGCGCAGTTTCGCGTTATTTGCTGGGTCTGCCCCTGAAGTTTTAACACACACGCTTATTTCTCTGCTAACTTTTGTAAACACTTTAGCGCGCTGTGAATCTGTTTTTTCTTTTTTCCTTTTTATGGTGCTCCACTTACTATGCCCCGACATTTTTCATCCTCCAAATTAGCTATTAAATAAACTATAATATTATAACATATTTATTGTATTTTTTCAAATATCTTTGCGCATACTATATGCAAAGGGAGGTGAAAAGCATGGACAATAAACAATCTAACAACAAAACAAACAGCACAAATTCTTCAAACAAAACAAACAGCAATTCAAACTCTACTAACAAAACAAACAGCAATTCAAATTCATCTAACAAAACAAGTAATAGCAATAGCACTAACAAAAAAAGCAGCAATTGCAAATAAATAATTAGCTTTTTATCCGCAATTTTTATACCTTCAAAACAAATGTTTTTCGCAATGCGTTAAACAAATGGCTGAAACAAACCGCTTAAAGCAGTTTATTTCAGCCATTTTTTAATTTTTTTTATAAATATGTTCCCAAATATATTCAAAAAGCTGTTTAATTCTTTCATGTTCATTTTTTAAATACAAATAACCAAAAAGCGTTTCAAGCGCAGTAGATGCCCTATATTCCTCAGGAGTAGCGTTTTTTGAGACCGACAATTTAGTAGCGTTTCTTCCCCTCTTCATCACGCCGGTTTCTTCTTCATTTAAATATTCTTGTATAGCTAAAAGTGCCTCAAATTGGCCTTTTGCGCTTACCAGTTTAATTTTACGCGCATTAAGCTCGTTTATTTTTAGCCTTGTTCTCTCTACAAGCCTTGCCCTTACAAGCATTTCTAATACAGCATCACCTACAAAAGCAAGCGCTACCGGCGATTGCTCTTTTATATCTATCTCACTGTTAGAATTAAACGGCATATTTACCTCTTCCACTTAAAAATATTTACAAAATTAAGTTTACTTGCGTTATATACTCTTAAATTTTTCCTGTATTAGAAAACATAATCAAATTCAAAATCATCTATTTTAATAGTATCATTCTCTTGCACGCCCATTTCAACCAGCTTTTCTATTACGCCGCTATCGGCCAATCTAAGCTGAAAATATTGTAAGCTCTCATAATCATCAACGTCTGCGCCCTCCAAAATACGAACAAGAAACGGTGCATCTATTCTGAAAACGTGCTCATCTTCTTTTGTTATTTTGAATTCGCCCGGCTGTAAATCAGTGTTTAACTTCACAAATTCCGGCTCGTACATTTTAACCGGTGGCAATTGCTGTAATTTACTAAATACTGTGCCCGGCAATTTTTTCAAGCCCATATTAGTAGCGGCTGAAATCGCAAAAAATTCAAGGCCCTTTTCTTTGGCAAATTCTTCAAACTCTTTAATTTGCTCTTCGCTAGCAATATCGCTTTTATTTCCCACTAAAATTTGTGGGCGAGCGCTTAACTCTTTAGAAAAATTATTTAGCTCAAAGTTAATTTTTTCAAAATCTTCTTTAAAATCGCGCCCTTCACTGCCTGAGATATCCACAACGTGCAAAAGAAGCCTGCAGCGCTCAACATGGCGTAAAAACTCATGCCCAAGCCCTATTCCTTCGCTTGCGCCCTCTATAAGCCCCGGTATATCTGCCGCTACAAAACTTGCCTCCGGCCCTGCGCTAACAACGCCTAAAACAGGCGCAAGTGTTGTAAAATGGTAATTTGCGATTTTAGGTTTTGCCGCACTTATAACAGATATAATAGTGCTTTTGCCTACATTTGGGAAGCCTATAAGGCCAACGTCTGCAATAAGTTTTAGCTCAAGGCTAATTTCTAATTCTTCACCTTTTTGCCCGGGTTTTGCAAATTTAGGTATTTGCCTTGTGGGAGTGGCAAAATGGGAATTGCCCCAGCCCCCTCTGCCGCCTTTTGCAATTACAACAGGCTCTTTTGATGATATATCGGCAATTATCAAATTAGAATTTGCCTCTTTTATAATAGTGCCCTCTGGAACTTTTATAATTAAATTTTCTGCTTTTCTGCCGCTGCATTTTTTTGCACCGCCATCATCGCCGTTTTTTGCTACGTATTTACGTTTATATCTAAAATCCATCAGTGTTGATAAATTTGTATCTGCAACAAAAATAACATCGCCGCCCTTGCCGCCATCACCGCCGTCCGGGCCGCCTGCCGACACATATTTTTCGCGGTGGAACGAAACAGCCCCATTGCCGCCATTGCCGGCTTTTATGCTTATTTTCGCGGTATCTATAAACATGATAACCTACTTTCTAAGTTTGTAAGAAGTTTAAAATTGCGTTTAAATATTGACAAAAGCTATAGGGGTGCTCAAATAAGAGTACCCCTATAAGTATGCATATTAAAATTTCACTAAATGTGCGATGGATTATTGCACGATGCTAACTTTTTTGCGATCGCGTCCAACTCTCTCAAAGTGAACTTTGCCATCTACAAGGGCAAATAATGTATCATCACTGCCACGACCAACATTTTGGCCCGGGTGAATATGTGTGCCGCGTTGACGCACTAAAATATTGCCTGCAAGTACAAACTGACCGTCTGCACGTTTAACGCCAAGCCTTTTGCTTTCTGAATCGCGGCCGTTTTTGGTTGAACCAACACCTTTTTTATGTGCCATACTAAACTCTCTCCTATTCTAACCGTTTATAGCGGTAATTTCAATTTTTGTAAATGGTTGACGATGACCCATTTTGCGTTTGCTGTCTTTTTTAGGGCGATATGTTATAATATTCAGCTTTTTACCTTTGCCGTTTTTAATAACTTTGCCTTTAACGCTTGCGCCTTTAACAGTTGGGTTGCCAAATTTTACGTCGCCATCTTTGCCTACAGCTAATACTTCATCAAAAACTACTTCGCTGTTTTCATCAACCAAAAGCTTCTCAATATAAATTGTGTCGCCTGCTTGAACACGGTACTGTTTACCGCCTGTAACTATAATTGCATGCATGTTTATTCCCTCATTTTATAAGTCTCGCCGGTTTGTAAGGCAGCTTTGCTTTTGCAATAGCGTTTAACGCCCACACCGTGCGGCTATAATACTATACCATAAAAAGTATAATAATACAAGTGTTTTTTAAATATTTTGAATTTTTTGCGCATTTTTTCGCAAGAGATAATTTTTGCCACAGTAAATTTTGCCTAGCTAATAGCGCAAATTTGTTTTAAATATATTTTCACTTTTATATCAACTTTGCTTTATCTCTTAGTTATCTTCTAATATATGTTGCAATGTGTGCCAGGGCAACAAAGCACATTTAACCCTTGCCGGCATATTTGAAACATTTTGAAAAATAGCGGCATCTTCAAGGCTTTCAAGTTGCTCTTCGCTCAGTTTTTCACGCCTTATCATATTTGTAAATAAGCTTGCAAGCTCTTTAGCATCTTTAACTTTCTTACCTAAAAGCGTTTCTATCATAATAGATGTGGAGCTTTGAGAAATTGCACAGCCGTGCCCTGTAAACGCCATATCTACTATTTCGCCATCTTCTATTTTTATTTCAAGCACAATTTCATCACCACAGCTTGGGTTATGCCCTTTTTCTTTTATGTCAAAATTGGCTAAATTGCGCTTGTGCTCAGAGCTCAAACTGTGCTCCATAATTAATTCATTATATAATTGCTCTGTTTCGTTCATATCAGTTTCCCTTATTTAAATATTTTGCAAAAACATCATATGCTTTATTAAGCGCATTTATAAGCGCATCAACATCTTGTTTAGTGTTGTAAATTGAAAAAGAAGCTCTGCATGTTGCCTGAATGTTCAAATAGCGCATTAATGGCTGTGCACAGTGGTTACCTGCCCTTGTACACACATTATAGCTGTTTAAAATATCCGATATATCATGCGGGTGCACGCCTTTAATATTAAAAGATATTACACCGGCATGGTTTTCACCGCTTTTAGGAAGATATAAATCTAAAAACTCAAGCTTTTGCATCTCTTGAACGGCATAATGAACTAGCTCATTCTCAATTTTTTGTATCGCTTCATAACCTATGCTGTTTATATAATCAATTGCTGCGCTAAGGCCAACGGCCCCACCAATATTTTGCGTTCCTGCCTCAAATTTATTGGGTAATGGCGCAAAACTTGTTTCTTGCTCATAAACATATTCAACCATATCGCCGCCCATTAAAAATGGTGGCATATCGTTTAAAAGTTGCCTTTTGCCATAAAGCACTCCTGTGCCCATTGGCGCAAACATTTTATGCCCCGAAAACACTAAAAAATCTGCATTTATGCTTTGCACGTCTATTTTTTGATGCTGAACACTTTGTGCTGCATCTACAATAACAACAGCGCCCATTTTATGTGCATAATCGGTAATATACTCAACATCATTTATTACACCAAGCACATTAGACATTTGCGTTATACACACTATTTTCGTTTTTGCTGTAATTTTCTTTTCAATTTCCTGCTTTGTAATTCTATAATCATCATCTAAATAAAAGTAGTTTAAAGTTGCACTGCATTTTTTTGCTATGCTTTGCCACGGCACCAAATTAGAATGATGCTCTGTTATACTAAGCACTATTTCATCGCCATTTTCTAAATTGGTAAAGCCATAGCTATTAGCAATTAAATTAAAAGCTTCTGAAGCATTTTTTGTAAATATAATTTCTTCGGTGTGCCTGGCATTGATGAAACTTGCAACTTTTTGCCTTGCATCTTCATAAGCTTGTGAAGCCTTTACGCCCCAATCATACATTCCTCTGTGCGCATTTGCATTGTAATTATTGTAATACTCATCAATTGCATTTAAAACGCAAAGGGGCTTTTGGCTTGTTGCGGCACTGTCTAAATAAACAACATTGCTATCATTAAAAATAGGGAAATCTTTTTTATAGATACTCATATAAGCCTTCTGTCTATCTCCTCAATAATCTCATTTCTTAAATTATCATCGTATATTTTGTCTAATATTTCATAGTATTTTGCCTTAACAAGCAGTTTAATTGCCTCTTGTTTCTCAAAGCCCCTGCTCATAAGATAAAACACCTGACCTACATCTACTTGGCCTGAAGCGGCGCTGTGCTCACCCTCAACATCATCTTCTGTGCAAAGTAGCATAGGCACAGCGGAAGACCTGCAGTCGTCCGATAAAAGCATGCAAAATTCTTGTTCTCTGCCTTTTGCTCGTTTGCAGCCTTTTTTAAAATCTAATGTTCCTTTAAAATTTTTAACCGCATTATCTAAAAGCGCCCCTTGCACATTCATTTGTGCAACACTTCTACGCCCTTTCAAATGGCAAATATAATTGTAATCTTTAATTTCATCATGTTTTGCTACATAAACTGTGCTAACATCGCCTATTGCTTTTCTTCCGAGCAACTCTGAAAACACATTAACAATACTGTTTTTTGCACCCATGTCCACAATTACCACTTGTGCATCTGAATTCTCATTAGAAGCGCATTGCACATTGAGGAAATTGTTTGAGTTTTCATTCATAAAATTAACTATATCCACATGAACTTTCACACCTGCTAAAGCGTTTATATAAATAACGCTGTTGTTAAAACAAGGCTTGCTCGTTTTACTTTTTAACACAAGGCTAATACGAGCATCTTCATGCGCCTGTATATTTATTACACTCGAGAGCTGAGTGTTATCATCATCAAAAGTGTAATAAACATCAGTTTTTGCTTGAGCTTGCTGCACTGTAATATTAATTTCACTATTGCAATATTTTTGCAAATTCTCGTAAAGCTCATCGCTATTGCCATAAGTTAAAGGAGCAAAGCTTACATTATCGTTTATTTTAGAGCCTTCATTTACTATATCTATATTATCAAATTCAAGCTTTTCACAGGGTAGCTCAATATTTTTTAAAAACAATTCGTTAACCTTATAGCTTTTTGAAGTTCTTATAGGCGTTTTATTTAAAACTAAATTTTGCATCATCCTATGCTGCCCTCCAATTCTAAATTGATTAAATTGTTCATTTCAACAGCATATTCAAGTGGCAATTCGTTTGAAATTGGCGAGGCAAAGCCACGAACTATCATAGCTTTTGCTTCTTCTTCACCCAAACCACGGCTCATTAAATAGAAAATTTCTTTATCGCTTATTTTGCCTATTTTCGCCTCGTGAGATATTTCCACATTCTTGTTTCGCACATGGTTTGTTGGAATGGTATCTGATCTTGAAATATCGTCGAGCATAAGCGATTCACAGCTAACAGCACACTTTGCATTTTTAGCTTTTTTTGTAATATCCACAATAGAGCGATATGTGCAAGAGCCACCGCTTTTTGAAATAGACTTTGAATTTATAACACTTTTTGTGTTTTTTGCATTATGAACAACTTTAAAGCCTGTGTCTAATTCCTGCCCCTCGCCTGCAAATGTAATTCCTGTATACTCAGTTTTCGCATTTTCACCGTTTAAATAGCTAAGCGGATAAAGCATTGAAACTTTTGAACCGAAAGAACCGCTAACCCAGTCCATTTTAGCATTTTTGCCCACAATGGCTTTTTTAGTGTTCAAGTTCATCATGTTTTTAGACCAGTTTTCAATTGTTGAATAGCGCAAATAAGCATTATCTTTAACATATAGCTCCACGCAGCCCGCATGTAAATTAACTTTGTTATAAGACGGTGCTGAGCACCCTTCAATAAAGTGTAAGCTAGCGCCTTCATCAACAATAATTAGTGTGTGCTCAAATTGGCCGCTTTCAGGCGAATTTAGCCTAAAATACGACTGTAGTGGTATATCAACTTTAACGCCTTTTGGCACATAAACAAACGAGCCGCCGGACCAAACCGCAGCATGAAGCGCTATAAATTTATGATAATTTATAGGTATGCATTTCATAAAATGCTCTTTTACTATTTCGGGGTATTTTTTAACCGCTGTTTCAAAATCTGTGTAAATAACGCCTTGTTTTTCCATATCCTCTCTTATGCTGTGATACACAACTTCAGAGTCATATTGGGCGCCAACGCCTGCAAGCGTTTGTTTTTCTGCTTTTAAAATTCCCAATTTATCAAATGTTTTTTTGATATCTGTAGGTACATCGTTCCAATTTTCATTTAAACTGCTTTTTGGTTTAACATAGGTTGATATATCTTCCATTTTAAGGCCGGATAAATTCGGGCCCCAAGTTGGCATTTCAAGCTTTTCGTACATTTTTAGTGCATCGAGCCTTATTTTAAGCATCCAATCGGGCTCGTTTTTAATTTTTGAAATTTCTTTTACTATTTGCGAATTAATGCCTTTATCAATTTTAACATCAAATTCGTCTTTGTTTTTTATATCGTATATACCTCTGCTAACGTCTTCAACATAAGTTTTTTCAGACATTTATTTCTCCCTCACGCTTTATACTTTTCAAAGCCTTCTTCTTCAATAATTTTAGTTAGCTCGAAACCGCCTGTTTCAACAATTTTGCCATCAACTAACACATGCACAAAATCTGCTTTAATGCTATGAAACAATTTATTGTTATGTGTAATAATTATAATCGCATTATCATCGTTTTTAAACAAATTGATGCCTTTAGACACAATTTTGATGGCATCTACATCAAGGCCTGAATCTGTTTCATCCAGTATTGCGAGTTTTGGGTTTAACACAAGCATTTGCATTATTTCGTTTTTCTTTTTCTCGCCGCCCGAATAACCAACATTCAAATTCCTTGATATTAACGATTTATCAATGCTAATCTCTTTCGCAATGCTTTCAAGCTGTTTTCTGAATTGCGATGTTTTTACAGGTTTATCCTCTTGTTTGCTTTTAGCATACTTTAGAAAATTCATTGTTGAAATGCCGGGGATTTCTACAGGTGTTTGAAACGACATGAATAAACCTTTTGCCGCTATTTTATCTGTGCTTTGTGCACTTATATCTTCACCCTCAAATAATATGCTGCCGCTTGTTTTTTCATATTCGGGGTTATTAAAAACAACATTTGCAAGTGTGCTTTTACCGGCGCCGTTTGGCCCCATAATAACATGAACTTCACCTTTGTTCACAGTTAAATTAAGCCCGTTTAATATTTTTTTATCTTCAACTTGTGCATGTAAGTTTTCAATTTGCAATAATACACTCATTATTTAACATCTTCCATTCTCTTATTTTAAAATCTTCGAAATTTAATCTCGACTAATTCAGTATACCACGTTTTTAATAAATTGTAAATCTATAATACACCATATTTTTATTATTTACTTCATTTTTTGTATTATTTAAATTATTCTCTTAAACATAACTATTTTGCACTTTTATTTTTCACACAAAAAGGCCACCCAAAACGTAAATATTACATTTTGAGCGGCTTTTTGTAACTAAACCGGCTAGCTATATGAGGGCATATATGCATTAACTGCAAAGCACAATGTTTTAATCTGATAACTTTTTGCGAAGTGCTGCTAAAATTTTACGCTCTTTTCTGGATACTTGCACTTGTGTAGTATCCATTATTTTTGCGGTTTCACTTTGAGTTTTATTTTTGAAAAAACGCCAATAAATTAGCGTTCTATCTTCTTTTGGCAAGTTTGCCAGCACCATTTTAAGGCTTAAAATATCTGAAACGCTCTCTTCATGGCTTTCTTGCGGTATGTCAAATTCTCTATTTGTTTCATCGTCGTTAACCGGCGTTAGCGATAACGCCGGAAGGCATGCGTCCATTGCTTGCACAACTTGGTGAACGCTTACTTCAAGGCGCTTAGCAAGCTCGCTAACCGTTGGCTCATGCCCTGTTGTTTTTAGAATATATTCTCTGCTCGCGTTTATTTTAAGCCCTAATTCTTTTATGGAGCGGCTTACTTTCACACTGCCACCATCTCTGAAAAGCTTTTTAATTTCGCCAAGAATTACAGGAACCGCATAAGTTGAAAAGCAAAGCCCCCTTGTTTCATCAAAGCCATCATAAGCTTTAACAATACCCATACACCCTGCTGCATATAAATCGTCATATTCAACGCCTTTTCCTTTAAACCTGCCTGCACACGAGTGCACAAGCCCTAAATTGTTTTCAATAAACTCTGCACGAGGCCCTAAAACTACAGCCACTTTAAACCCTCCTTTTATATTATGTATAGGGTTATTTGCAGAATTTTTTTGTCATAGTTACTTTTGTGCCTTTATTTAACTTAGAACGCACTTTAACGCTATCCATATAGCTTTCCATAACGGAAAAACCCAACCCTGCACGCTCGTCGCCACCTGTAGTGTATAAAGCTTGCATAGCTTTTTTTATATCGCTTATGCCAACGCCTTTATCGCTTACGCAAACGGTGAAGCGCTTATCTTCATATAAAGCTGCTGTTATAGTTATAGCCCCTTGTGTATTTTTATATGCGTGCACAATGCAATTGGTTACCGCTTCACTTACAGCTGTTTTTACATCTGCAATTTCATCTAAATTGGGGTCTGCCTGTGCTGCAAAAAATGCAACCGTGTTGCGTGCGAATGCTTCATTTATACTGCGGCTTGGAAAAATTACTTTCATGGTATTTATAGCTTTCATCGTTTATTCTCCTATTCTTTCGCTTGTATTCCAGCAAGTGCAAGCACTTTTTTTGCTTCTCTGGGTGCATTTTGCACTAGCAATACACCGCCAAATGTTTTTAAAATTTTATGCCTGCCTAAAATTAAGCCTATGCCCGAGGAATCCATGAAGCTAACAGAGGCAAAATCGAGAACTAATACCTCAGGCTGAGATGTAGTTATACATTCATCAATTTGAAGGCGTAAAATTTCAGCTGCGTGGTGGTCTATTTCGCCTTGCAACATTGCAATCAATTTATTTTTTTCTTGTTTTAAAATTACTTGCGCCATTTTTTCTCTCCTTATTTTTCTTTATATTTGAATTTATTTTATAAATAAATTTTAAATGCAACATATTTTAAAATAAAAATAGCCGATAACTTACATTTGCATGTAAGTTATCGGCTACTCGTATTACTACGAAATTGCTACTATAAAACAACTTTACATACAGAATATGAAACTATAATACTCTGTATGCAATAAAATATTTGTCGAAAAAACAACATATTTTATTAAGTTTTATTTTTTGTTTTTTATAAAAGTTATTTGCTTTAATTTAATTTTTTAACTTTAAAGCGATTTTTAATTGCATCCATTTGGCTTGCAAGGTAAAGGCTACCGCAAATAACTATTGCGCCGTTTTCCTGTGTTTTTCTTTTAAGCGCATTTTCAATTGCACTGTTAATATTATTCTCACAAACCGCTTTTATTCCCAGCTTTTCAAAGCACTGTGCTAGCTCTTGCGCGCTCATAGCCCTAATGGAATCCGGCGTTACCGTGTGAACGCTCTCAAATAAAGGCGCAAATTCTTTAACCACTTTTCTTATATCTTTTCTCTTCATAGTGCCTATAATGCCAATACAGTTTTTTATATCCGCGCTGCTTAATGTTTTCACAAGTGCTTTCGCCCCGTCAATATTATGCGCACCGTCTAAAATAATTAAAGGCTGCTTTTTCAAAACTTGAATTCTTGCCGGAAAACTAGAATTTTGTATCCCTTTAACAATGTGCTCATTTTCAATTTTATAAGCAGGCTGTGTTTTACGAAGCTCGCAAACTGCACTGATGGCAACACTCGCATTATAAGCTTGGTGCTCGCCGGCAAAAGGAACTGTTATTTGCGCTCCTTCAAATGTAATAACTTGGTTATTAAGCAAATTATTGATGCTTTTATTCGCCTTTATATTTTTACTTGCGCCTATATTTAATTGTTTTAAATTAGGCACAATAAACTTACAATTTTCTTTTTCAGCTATTTGTTCAATTAAAAGCTCAACTTTTTTATTTTGCTTAGGGTAGCAAATAACGCTGCAATTATTTTTTATTATGCCACATTTTTCTCTTGCTATTTGCACAAGTGTATCGCCTAAAAGCTCTGTATGGTCTTTACTTATAGACATTATACAGGCAACTAATGTGTTTTGAACCGCATTGCTTGAATCAAGCGTTCCGCCAAGCCCTGTTTCAAGGCACACAATATCGCATTTTTGCCGCTCAAAATATAAAATAGCCGCCGCTGTAACAATATCAAACGCCACATAGTTTTCGGTTTTTTCTGCCACACTTCTAACTTCACTTAGTATTTTTGCACAATCATCTTTGCTAATCATTTCATTGTTAAGCAAAATACGCTCGCGAAAATCAAGCACAAACGGGCTTATTGTAGAGCCCGTTTTGTAGCCTGCATTTTGCAAGATATTAGAAATCATTGTAACTGTACTGCCCTTACCGTTTGTTCCTGCAACATGCACAAAATGTAATTTATCTTGCGGGTTGCCCAAAAGGTTTAGTATTGCTTTTGTATTTTCAATGCCGGGCGTTTTTAATATTCTCGGCAAAGAATAAACCCAATTAACAGCTTGAGTATAACGCATTTAATCGCATTCCCTCTCTACATTTTGCTTAGCGCATCAATGCTCTCGTTTATTTTTTCAAGTTTTTCTTTTGCTGCATCGTGCTTTTCTTTTATTTCCTGCACAATTTTTTCAGGCGCTTTAGATGTAAACGCCTCGTTGTTTAATTTGCCGCTTAGCATAGCCATATCTTTCTCGCAAAGCTGTTTTTCTTTTGTTAGGCGCTGCATTTCTTTTTCTACATCTACAAGTTCACTCATAGGAATAAACGCTTTTGCGTTAGAAATTACTATTTGCGCGCTTCCCTTTGTATCGCCTTCGTATTTATCAACAATTTTCAAATCTGTTGCAAAGGCAAACTTAATAAGATAGTCGGCACCGTTTTCAAACGCTTTAGCAATTTGCTCATTACTGCACTCTATTATAATTGATGTGCGCTGTTTTGGATGTGCACCTATATCTGAACGCACAGTTCTAATTGCTTTAATTAACTGCATAACCGCTTCAAATTCTGTTTCTTCTTTTGTATAATTCAAAGCTTCTTCGTAAATTGGCCACTGTGAAACCATTATGCTCTCGTTTTCACCTATAAGCGCTTTGTAAATTTCCTCTGTAATAAAAGGCATAAACGGGTGTAATAATTTTAATGCTTTTACTAAAACGCTAACTAAAACTTGCCTTGCATTTTGTGCCTCTTGTTCATTTTCACCGTTTAAACGCAGTTTTGCAATTTCAATATACCAATCACAATAAACGTCCCAAATAAAATCTTGCACTTTTTGAGCCGCAAGCCCCAGCTCATATTTTTCAAGGTGGCTTGTAAAATCTTTTGTTAATGTATTAAGCTTTGAAATAACCCATTTATCTGCAACTGTAAGCGATGACGGCTCTTGTATTTCAAAATCTTCCGGCAAATTCATCATAACAAAACGCGCGGCATTCCAAATTTTATTGGCAAAATTGCGGCTCGCCAAAACTTTTTCATCAGAAAAGCGCATATCATTGCCCTGTGTTGCGCCAATAACAAGCATAAATCGCAAAGCGTCTGCTCCATAATCTTTAACAATCTCCAGCGGGTCTATACCATTGCCCAAAGATTTAGACATTTTGCGCCCTTTAGCATCCCTAACAAGCCCGTGGATAAGCACATTTTCAAAAGGCACTTTTTCTGTGTGTGTTATGCCCGAGAATATCATGCGGCTAACCCAAAACGTAATTATATCATAGCCTGTAACAAGCGTGTTTGTAGGGTAAAAATATTTGTAATCTTCGCTTTGCTCATCTGGCCAGCCCAATGTAGAGAACGGCCAAAGTGCACTTGAAAACCATGTATCAAGTGTATCTTCATCGCGCCTAAGTGTACCGGTGCATTTTGGGCAAGTTTGAATTTCCTGCTCGCTAACGTGTATTTCACCGCACGCATCGCAATAATATGCAGGTATTCTATGCCCCCACCAAAGCTGACGGCTTATGCACCAATCTCTTGTGTTTTCCATCCAGAACATATAATTTTTTTCAAAGCGCTCGGGTATAAATTTAATTTGCTTTTCTTTAACTGCCTTTATTGCAGGCTCCGCCAAAGGCACCATTTTAACAAACCACTGTTTGCTAACCATAGGCTCTACTACAGTGCTGCAGCGGTAGCATGTTCCAACATTGTGTTTGTGCGGCTCGGTTTTTATTAGGTATTCACCTTGCTCTAAATCTTCAACAATAGCTTTTCTGGCGGCATATCTATCCATATTGGCATATTTTCCGCAATCACTCGTCATTTTTGCATCGTCTGTCATAACTTTTAAAACAGGCAAATTATGGCGTGTGCCTATTTCAAAATCGTTGGGGTCGTGCGCCGGGGTAACTTTTACAACGCCTGTGCCGAACTCTTTATCAACATATGTGTCGCAAACAACGGGAATTTCCCTGTTAACAAGCGGCAATACAACTGTTTTACCGTGCAAATGCTTATAGCGCTCGTCATCGGGATGCACTGCAATTGCCGTATCACCAAGCATTGTTTCAGGGCGTGTTGTTGCTATGCAAACGCTCTCATCGCTACCTGCAACTTTATATTGAATATGCCAGAAAAAGCCGTCTTTTTCCTCGTACTCAACCTCTGCATCAGATATACTTGTTTTACACGTTGGGCACCAGTTTATTATGCGCTCACCTCTGTAAATAAGGCCATCATCATATAGCTTTTTGAAAACTTTAATAACTGCCTTACTGCAGTTTTCGTCCATAGTAAAGCGCTCTCTATCCCAATCGCAGCTACAGCCAAGTTTTTTAAGTTGCTCTACAATTCTGCCGCCGTATTGCTCTTTCCATTCCCAAGCGCGAACCATGAAACCGTCGCGCCCTAAATCCATTTTAGTAACGCCGTCTTCTTTCATTTTTTCAACAATTTTAGCCTCGGTTGCTATTGCGGCATGGTCTGTTCCCGGTAGCCAAAGCGCACTGTAACCTTGCATACGTTTAAAGCGTATAATTATATCTTGCCATGTGTTATCCATAGCGTGGCCCATATGCAATTGCCCTGTTATATTTGGCGGCGGCATAACAATTGTAAATGGCTTTTTACTTTCATCTACTTCTGCGTGGAAATAGTTTTTTGAAAGCCATTCTGAATAAATTCGCTCTTGTATTTTTTGTGGCTCGTATACTTTGCTTAATTCTTTTTTTACGCTCATTTTAAAACCTCTTGATTATTATATTATTTCATTTTGTTTTGTTTTTTAATACGATTTTCTCAGCTTTGCTCAAAACGACGGGTGACATTTAAAACTTTCTCAGTTTTTCTAGAAATGACAAATAGAATTTGCCGGTTTTTTAGCTTCGCTTAAATTGACGCATGCATAGCAAATAAGAAAGCAGCACCCACGCTTGTAAGTATAACCTTATAAAATTTTGATTTTATAATAAAGTAATTATAAAATCAAAAGCACCGCCCCATACAAATGTATGGGACGGTGCTATAAACATCACCGCGGTACCACCCAAATTGTTTTATGGCTACACCACAAAACCGCTTTAGCGCCCTTTAACGCAGAACATACGAAAACGGCTTATAATTAAACTCACCGCTTTTGCTCCTAAGCGACATCAAAGCTTATGCGCACAAGGTTACACCTACCCCTTGCTCTCTATAGCTACATTATTCTTTGAACTCTTATTCACAGCATTTATGCTATTATTTATATCACAAACCGCTAAGTTTGTCAATGCACTTGAATGGATATAAAACAAACGCAAAGTTAAATCACCGCTTGTTCTATGCTTAGTATAAAAATGTTAAAAGCACTTAAAAGCTAATTGCTTTTCACCTTGAAGTTTTTACTAATTTTCAAACGAATTAGCATCGCCTTGCCAGTTAATATTGCCTATGCATATAGTTTTATCGTCTGATACAAAACTTGCAGGCGAAACAGTGTTTGCTATTGTGTTAAATGTAATATTTAGCTCGTCTTTATAGGCGTGGTAAACTATAGTAGTGCAGTTTAATGTGCTTTTAGAAAAGAAACTTGCTAAAAACATGTAAGGGATATCTAAAAGGTTTTCCTTTGCATAATTGGCAACGCTTGCCGCTTGTTCATCGCTAACGCCGCTTATTGTGTATAAGCGCACTTGCTCTGCCTCGAAAAACTCGGGCAGTGAAACAAGCTCACTCACATTGCCAACACCGCGGCAGTGCATAACTTCATCTTCGCTATAAATAATGGCGGCATGCCCATGGCGAAAAGCAAAGCTTAAATCATACACCTCAAAACCTGACTCGTTCGTGGCGGATATAAGTATATCTCCCTTTCTTCCTAGCGCAACTAATTCCTCTAAGCTTTGCACGCTCTCACCGCAATTTTGCAAAATTTCATCGCTGCTTTGCACATTTGTTGTTACAAGCGTTTTACTTGCAAAAGCTGTTACATAAACAGTAACGCACACGACTAAAACAAAAAATACACAAAGGCAAATTAATAAAAGTCTTTTTGTTTTTTGCATTTTGTTTTCCTATTTTTTTATTATAAAGTACCGACCTGCTATAACTTAGGTTAACCTAAATTATAGTAGGCCGGTTTAAAACAGTTTGCTTATTTAATTAATAATGGTAATAGAACTCATCTGAAAGAGGCGCATTAACACCAATTTCGGTAACCCAAAATCCGCTGCCTTCATTCCACCCGTTACTAGCAGGAGTAGGGTTTGTATCTGCAACTTCTATTCGCCCTGTATCTGCATCAACACGGAAAATAAAGTTTTGGTTTCTACCTGCATCGGATTCTGCCCCAACAACACCATTATTGCCAACAATTTCTTTAATTACATTTGTAAGGTGAACACTCAAATCCAGACCATTTGAATGTTTCAGGCCTCTTAAGCCGGAATCATGGGCAGCGCCCACTGCTATAGTTTTCCCACCACCTGCTGTTAACCACCCAACACGAATAAGCGCATTGCTGGGTATTTCATTTTGAGGGTCTGTTATAGCAACTACGGTTGCTTCCATAATTGTTGTTGCAATTTGTAAATCGTTAGATTGCCTTGAGCGCTCAACATATCTTGTGTATTGCGGCGCTAAAACTGTTGCCAATATAACAATTACAGCAACAACTATAATTAATTCTACTAATGTAAAACCTTTATTATTTTTCTTAATATTTAGCATTATAATTCTCCCATACTAATTTTTAGTTAATTACTCTTTAATTCCTATATCAATCCACTCTTGAGGTATTCCTGTTATTTCACCTGTGGTTGTGTTTATATTAAACGTAAAATTTGTTGTTGTTGAAACGCTGGATTCGCCAAGCTGGCCTTCACAAGTTTCCTCTCTATCTAACTCCGGGCGATGCCATCCCATAATTTCTAACATAGGTATACGCATTGCACTGTTAATAGCACTACTATACGATTCAACATCAGATGAAACTTCAATAGTTCCATCAGATGCCCATCCACCTACTGATGTATTATCATCTACCGAATGCCAAGTTATTGTGAAATTTATACCTGAATATAAATCATTCGCAGGGTCATTCATAACAGTGGTTGCTGCCCTCATAATTTGTGTTGCAACTTGAACATCATTCGCCTGCCTCGAGCGCTCTACATATCGAATGTATTGCGGCGCTAAAACTGTTGCAAGAATAGCAATAACAGCTACAACTATAATTAGTTCTACCAATGTAAAACCTTTATTATTAAACCTTTTTTTCATTAAATTCATAATTTCCTCCAAATTAGTTTGCAATTTCACCTTGAAATTTCACTTATATAACAAAATGAATTCTTCGAAAATTATAACATATGCATTTATATGTGTCAATGTAATATTATGTAAATTTCTAGTGGTTTATTTGCTAATGTAAGTAACTTTTTTCAAAATCACCCATAACACAAATACAAAAATTGCCTAATTATTTTTAAGCTGTTGCTATAAAAATAATTAGGCATAAAAAACAATATAAAAAATATATCTTTTTATCGTTAATTTCAAAAGGAGTAATATACTTGTTAAAAAAATTCGCATTTAAAGGCCTTTAATAATCTTACAAAAACACTATAATCTTTTGTAACTTAAAGGCAACTTAACTAAACTAAAATAATTTTTTAAAAAAATTATTTTTTCATTACTTTTTCTGCAAAAGCAAAAATTTTATCGAATGTTTCTTCACTTAAATCGTGTTCTATTTTACACGCATCTTTTGCCGCAATATCTTTAGACACGCCAAGATGGATAAAAAAGTCCCTGAGCAGTTTGTGCTTTTTATATACGCTTTTTGCAATGCTCTCGCCTTCCTCAGTTAAAGTAATAAACCCATCGCTAGCGAATATAATCAAATCATTTTCGCGCAATTTTTTCATAGCCACACTAACGCTGGCTTTTGTAAATTCAAGCTCGTTTGCTATGTCAATCGAACGAACGCTGCCATTTCTTTCTTTTAAAACCAAAATTGTTTCCAAATAGTCTTCCGAAGACTTGTGAACTGTCAAGCATATCCCCCCTATTTACTTATTATAGAGAATATTACCATAATTTTCACTTATTATCAAGCTTTGTTTATAATATTTTCGCAAATATCATTCAATGTTTGACATAATGTATAAAATAATGTAAAATTAATTGTTGAACTTGATTAGCAAATATAACTTAAAAGTTTTTATATTATATGGTAATCGATTATTTTTAAATATTTTATACAAAGGAAAATTTTATGAAGCAAAATAACATTCGTAACATCGCAATTATTGCACACGTTGACCATGGCAAAACAACTTTAGTTGACCAAATGCTCAAACAGAGCGGCGCATTCAGAGAAAACCAACAAGTTGCCGAACGTATTATGGACTCAGGCGATATCGAGCGCGAGCGCGGCATTACTATTTTGGCAAAAAACGCTTGCACATATTATGAAGGCATAAAAATCAACATTGTTGATACCCCCGGCCATGCCGATTTTGGTGGCGAGGTTGAGCGCGTATTAAAAATGGTAAATGGCGTGCTTGTACTTGTAGATGCTGCAGAAGGCTGTATGCCTCAAACACGCTTTGTTTTACAAAAAGCGCTGCAACAAAACTTAAGCCTTGTTATTGCAGTTAATAAAATAGATAGGCCGGATGCGCGCATAAAAGAAGTTATAGACGAAGTTTTACTGCTTTTGATGGACCTTGGCGCAACCGATGAGCAATTAGACAGCCCCATGGTATTTTGCTCGGGTAGAGCAGGAACTGCAAGTTACAGCCCCGATGTTGAGGGCGAAGATTTAATACCGCTGTTTAAAACTATTCTTGAATATGTTAAACCGCCACAAGGTAATGAAACTTTACCTGTTTCCATGCTATGTTCCAGCGTTGATTATAATGAATTTGTTGGGCGCATAGGTATAGGCCGCATTGAAAACGGAACATTGAAAGTTGGCCAAGATGTTACTGTTTGCGATTACCACGATAAAGATTTAGCTAAAAAAGGCAGAATAACAGCACTATATAGCTTTGAGGCAAACGGAAGAACACCTATAGAGCAAGCAAGCGCTGGCGACATTGTAGCTTTTAGCGGCCTTGGCGATATTAATATTGGTAACACTTTATGCTCTGGCCCTATTGTAGAGCCGTTACCATTTGTAAAAATAAACGACCCTACAGTAGAGATGACATTTGCTGTTAACGACAGCCCTTTTGCAGGGCGTGAGGGTAAATTTGTAACCAGCCGCCAGATTAGAGACCGCCTTCACAGAGAGCTTCTAAAAGACGTTGCGCTAAAAGTTGAAGACAGCACGTCAAGCGAAAGCTTTAGGGTTATGGGTCGCGGTGAAATGCATTTATCTATTCTTATAGAGAATATGCGCCGTGAAGGTTACGAGCTTCAAGTATCACCGCCAAAAGTTCTTTTACAAGAAAAAGATGGCGAAGTTTTAGAGCCTATGGAGCATGTTGTAATTGATGTGCCTACCGATTATCAGGGCAGTGTTATACAAAAACTTGGCAGCCGCAAAGGCGAGCTTGTACAAATGACACCTCTTGGTACTACAAGAATGCGTGCTGAATTTAAAATACCAAGCCGTGGTTTATTTGGTTATAGAAGCGAGTTTTTAACAGACACACACGGTGAGGGAATTTTAAACACAATATTTGATGGCTATGCACCTTGGAAAGGCGATTTACAAGCGAGGAACACAGGTAGCTTAATAAGCTTTGAAACAGGCGACGCTGTTGCATATGGCCTTTATAACGCACAGCAACGCGGCACTATGCTTGTTACACCCGGTGAAAAAGTTTATGCGGGCATGGTAGTTGGTTACAGCCCTGCAGGCGACGATTTAACAGTTAATGTTTGTAAAACAAAGCAGCTAACTAATATGCGCGCTTCAGGTAGCGATGAAACATTAAGGCTTGTGCCTGTTACAAAATTCAGCTTGGAAGAAAGCCTTGAATTTTTAGCACCCGATGAACTTTTAGAGGTTACACCAAAAAACACAAGAATTCGCAAGAGAATTTTAGACCATAACTTGCGTATGAAATCGCAAAAAAACAAAGTATAAAATAAAAATTTGCTTTATTAACATTAAATTACACTTTTATTTAAATAAAGTTTGCCAAAGCGGCAGTTGAATTTAATATCTAAAACAGCTAATAAAAAAACTTACCTAAATCATTGGTTTAGGTAAGTTTTTTTATTCTTAATACATAGTAGATATCAGTTTAAAGCTAGCGGTGGCTTTATAATTTATGCTATTTAAATTAACAATTTACTTTTATTGAAGAAACACTTCTACTGTTGAATTGCCTTTATAATCTAAGCAAACTTCTATTTCATCGCCTACTTTATAACTCGTCTCTTCCCATATATATTGGCTTTTATCATGGTAATCTACATTGCTGTAAGAGTACTTGTAATTTATTACAAAAGGCGATTTGCCTTTGTATTTTACATTTGTAACAACTTCAATTTTTTCTACTGTGCCACTAATTTTACTTCCGTATGTAGTTAAATACATATACATTTCAAATTGCTTTTTACCTTTGTTTTTAAAAAACGCATGCGAAACGCTAAAAGCAATTGCAAAAACACAAAATATTTGCCCAAACAAAATAGGATTTTGAACAATAGAGTTTATTGACGGCACTAAAATGCCCAGCACGCTAATACATGCTAATATCATAAAAACTGTGCCTATCCGAATAGAAATTAACGCATATACATCATTTTTAAACTTGGGGTATTTTTTGTATTTTGAATAAAGCATAATTCCACCTACTTTCTACAGCAAACTTATTTACTTTTTGTAGCATAGCCAAACGCCATTTTTACTACTTCAATAATAATGGCAACATCTTACTAAGCTCTATCTACAATTTCACTTTTCTCTCTTTGCAAGCTTGCTTTAAATTTCAGCGGCTATTTCCTCGCCCATTTGCTTACAGCCTACTAAAATACAGTTTTCACTTTGAAGGTCTACTGTGCGAATATTTTTGCTTAATACTTTATTAACAGCATTTTCTATCGCATCGCTCTCCTCTTGCATACCAAAAGAGTATTTAAGCATCATTGCGCTTGAAAGTATCGTTCCTATTGGGTTTGCTTTGTCTTGCCCTGCAATATCGGGCGCTGAGCCGTGAATAGGCTCGTATAAACCGCATGTGCTATCGCCAAGGCTTGAAGATGGTATCATCCCTATGCTTCCTGTTATCATGCTCGCTTCATCTGTTAAAATATCGCCAAACATATTTTCAGTTACAATAACGTCAAACTGCGAAGGGTTTTTAACTATTTGCATAGCACAATTATCAACAAGCATGTGCTCAAATTCAACATCGGGGTAATCTTTAGCAACTTCATTTGCCACTTCTCGCCATAAACGGCTTGTGTCTAAAACATTAGCTTTATCAACACTTGTTAGCTTGTTGCGTCGTTTTTTTGCCGTTTCAAAGCCTGTTTTTACAATGCGCTTAATTTCTTTTTCGCTATATGGCATAATGTCGGTCGCTTTGCGCTCGCCGTTAATAACTTCTGTTTTATGCTCGCCAAAATAAACGCCGCCTGTTAGCTCGCGCACAACCATGAAGTCTATGCCGTTTTCAACTATATCACTGCGCAGTGGGCTTTCACTCGCAAGCTGTTTTAGTATTTTTGCAGGGCGCATATTTGAATATAGCCCCATAGCTTTCCTAATTTTCAAAAGCCCTATTTCTGGGCGCTCGTTTCCCGGCAAATTATCCCACTTAGGGCCGCCAACAGCACCTAAAAGCACGCTGTGAGCATTTAAGCAAGCATTTATTGTTTCCTGTGTTATAGGCTCGCCATATTTATCAATTGCCGCACCGCCAATATCTTCGTATGTGTAATTAAATTCATGACCATATTTTTTAGCAACGGCATTTAAAACATTTAATGTAGCATCTACTATTTCAGGGCCAATGCCATCGCCCTTTAAAACAACAATGTTCTTTTGCATTATACTCTCCTTTTATTTATTCATAGGCTTTTATAAAACTAAGGCCTATTTATTCAAAGAATTTAAAAGCCCACCCTTTTCAATTATATCTTTAATAAAATCAGGGAACGGCTGAGCGCTGTAAGTTTCATTTTTAGTTATATTTGTAATAACGCCTGTATCGAAATTAACGCTAATTTCATCGCCTGCTTCTATGCTGTCGCACGCTTGTTCACACTCTAATATAGCAAGGCCTATATTAATTGCATTGCGGTAAAATATGCGCGCAAAAGTTTTTGCAATAACGCAAGAAACACCGCATGTTTTAATAGCAAGCGGCGCATGCTCTCTGCTTGAACCGCAACCGAAATTAAAGCCACCCACAATTAAATCGTCTTGTTTTACATTGTTTACAAAGTTTGCGTCTATGTCTTCCATGCAATGTTTAGCAAGTTCTTTTGCATCAGGTGTATTTAAATAACGCGCCGGAATTATAACGTCTGTATCTACATTATCGGGAAAAATATGTGCTTTTCCTTTTACTACACTTTGCATTTTACACTACCTCCTCGGGGTTTGTTATATAGCCTGTAATTGCACTTGCCGCAGCAACGGCCGGGCTTGCAAGGTATACTTCGCTTTCCACATGCCCCATTCTGCCAACAAAATTGCGGTTTGTTGTTGCAACACATTTTTCATCTGCCGCTAAAATTCCCATATGTCCGCCAAGGCACGGCCCACATGTTGGGGTGCTTACAACACAGCCTGCATCTATAAATATATCTAAGTAACCAAGCTTTATGCATTGCTTATAAATAAGCTGTGTTGCCGGTATAACAATAGCTCTTACATTTTTAGCAACTTTCTTGCCATTAAGCAGTTCAGCCGCCGCTTGCATGTCTGATAAACGACCATTTGTACATGAGCCTATAACAACTTGGTCTATTTTAACCTCGTTTTTACCGATTGAATCAACTGTTCTTGCATTTTCGGGCAAGTGTGGGAATGCCACAGTAGGGCGTATTTCAGATAAATTAAGCTCTATAACTTGCTCGTAATCAGCGTCTTCATCAGGAGCATAAACTTTATACTCTCTCATCACACGCTCGCTCATATAATTAATAGTAATGTCATCAACTTCAAATATTCCGTTTTTTGCACCGGCTTCTATAGCCATATTGGCAATACATAGCCTATCGTCCATTGTTAAGTTCTTTAGGCCTTCGCCGCCAAACTCCATACTTTTATAAAGGGCGCCGTCAACGCCTATTTTGCCTATAATATGCAAAATAACATCCTTGCCGCTAACATATTTACTTAGCTCGCCTTTAAGCTCAAAGCGAATTGCAGTTGGCACTTTAAACCAGCATTTGCCCGTTGCCATTCCTGCCGCCATATCTGTGCTTCCAACGCCTGTACTAAACGCGCCAAGTGCCCCGTATGTACATGTGTGGCTATCTGCGCCTATAATGCACTCGCCTGCGGCTACAATGCCTTTTTCAGGCAAAAGCGCATGCTCAATGCCCATATTGCCAACATCGTAAAAATGTAATATATCATACTTTTGCGCAAAATTCCTGCTTTGCTTTGCTTGCTCTGCAGCTTTTATATCTTTATTTGGGGTAAAATGGTCCATTACAAGGCTAATTTTTTCCTTATTGAAAACTGAAGTAAAATTCGCTTTTTCAAATTCGTTTATGGCCACAGGGCTTGTTATATCGTTACCTAAAACCATATCTAAATTTGCCATAATCAATTGGCCCGGTTTCACCTCTTCTTGCCCGCAATGTGCCGCAAGAATTTTTTGTGTCATTGTCATTCCCATACTCTTCACCTCTATTATTGCTCGTAAGAATTTATTGCACTTGCAAGTGCGTTAACGCTTGCAACCAATATATCGCTATCTGTGCCGGCACCCCAAGTTGTTTTGCCGTCTGCCCACTCTAAGCCAACATAAGAAACAGCTTTGCTTTTACTGCCAGTTTCAAGCGAGTGCTCTTGATAGGTAAGCACAGTGAACTCTCTGTTTGTGCCGTCTTTAATAGCGTTTACAACAGCATCTAAGCGGCCGTTGCCTTTGCCGGTATATTCAACTTGAATGTCATTTTCAATAGCTGTTACCATTGCGTAAATTCTTAGTTCTTCGTCATCTTTTTGAATATAGTGCGCCTCGGGAATAGCAAACGGCTGCCTTTTATTTAAAAACTCGCTTTTAAATATGCCGTAAATTTCAAGCGGAGAAAGCTCTTTTTGCATTTTATCGGATACATCTTTAACAGCATACCCAAGTGCCTCGCGCATTTTTGCCGGCAAATCGTAGCCATAGTGTTTTTCCAAAATATAGCCTATGCCGCCTTTTCCGCTCTGGCTGTTAATTCTTATAACACTTGTTTCATATTCTCTGCCAATATCTTTTGGGTCTATAGGCAAATAAGGCACATTCCACTGGCTTAAATTATTATCTTGCCTAAATTTCATGCCTTTTGCAATTGCATCTTGGTGGCTACCGCTAAAAGCTGCAAACACAAGCGCGCCTGCATAAGGCGACCTATCGTGCACATGCATACCGGTAACTTTCTCGTATTTTTCAACTATTTGCGGCATATTGCTAAAATCAATATTAGGCTCAATGCCTTGGCTGTATAAATTCATGCCAAGCGTAACAAGGTCTACATTACCTGTTCTCTCGCCGTTGCCGAATAAAGTTCCCTCAACACGGTCTGCACCTGCTAAAAGGGCCATTTCCGCATCGGCAACACCTGTGCCCCTATCATTATGCGGGTGCAGGCTAACTATAACATTCTCCCTGTATTTTAAATTATCGCACATAAATTCAACTTGGTTTGCATACACATGTGGCATACTTGTTGAAACCGTTGCGGGCACATTGATAATAACCGGCTTTTCTTTTGTTGGTGAGAGCTCATCTAAAACTGCATTACATACGTGCAAAGAGTATTCAACCTCTGTTCCTGTAAAACTTTCAGGGCTGTATTCAAAGCGGAAATTGCCTTCGTATTCGTCTGCAAGCTTTTTAACAAGCTTTGCGCCTTCAACTGCAATTTGCATAATTTCGTCCTTAGACTTTTTAAACACTTGCTCGCGCTGTGAAACGCTTGTTGAATTATAAAAATGCACAATTGCATTCGGCGCACCTTTAAGCGCATCAAATGTTCTGCGTATAATATGCTCTCTGCACTGGGTTAAAACTTGCACTGTAACATCAGACGGTATGCGGTTTTGCTCAATTAACGTGCGCAAAAACTCAAACTCTGTCTCACTTGCTGCAGGAAAGCCAACTTCAATTTCTTTAAAGCCCATTTGCACAAGGAATTCAAAAAACTCTAGCTTTTCATCAAGGTTCATAGGAACAATTAAACTTTGGTTGCCATCGCGCAAATCTACACTGCACCAAGTTGGTGCTTTTTCAATATGGTTTTTTGTAATCCAGCGCATCGGTGTTTTCGGCGGTGCATAATACGCCGGTTTATACTTTTCTACATTTTTCATCGCCATAATAATTCCCCTTTTATTTTAATATAAGATAAATTACAACAAAAAACGCCTCTCAGCCTTTATTTGTTGGCTAAGAGACGCAGATAAAATCTTCGCGGTACCACTCTTATTGTTGCATAAGCAACCACTTTGCGCCGCATTATATTATACGGCATGGCTTTATAACGGCGCCAATCCCGTGCTCACCTACTAAGCAAAATATGCTGTTCAGCCTGCCTGCTCAAGGGCCAGAAATTATAATATCGGCACTGCCTTTCAGCAAACGGCAGCTCTCTACAGCTCAATAACTTATAATTATTCCCTATCATCGCTTTTAATATATGGTTTATTTTATCATATACTATATATGGTGTCAAGGTTATTTTTATATAATAGTGCTTTAGCGCAATATTATTTAATTGTTTAGCTATTGCAATTATAAAAAGCAATGTGTATAATTTATATGATTGGAGTGTAGTATAATGAAAAACGAAAAACGATTTGAAATCACTTATAAACAAGGCACATTAGACATAATAGAAGTATTAGTTGATAAACAAACAGGTATAAATTATCTTTACCGAACAAACGGCTATGCCGGTGGTTTAACTCCATTGTTAGATGAACAAGGAAAAGTTATTGTTACACCAAATTACTCTTACTAATTCTGTTTGCACAAAACTCTATGAAATAATATCATTGTTTTTACAATTTAAACTATAAAATATTAATATACAACAAAAAAACAGGAGAAACTATGAAATTCGGATTTGTAAATGTCGCCTCACTAACGCCTGAAATTAAAATTGCCGATTGCAATTTTAATGTTTCAAGCGCAATTAAAGATTGCAAGCAAGCTTGTGAGAAAGGCGCGCAAATTATATGTTTGCCCGAGCTATTTATCACAGGTTATACTTGTGCAGATTTATTTTTGCAAAACACATTGCAACAGGGCGCTATTAAAGCGTTATTGAAGTTTGCCAAAAGCACTAAAGAGCTTAATGCACTTATTTTTATAGGTATGCCTTTTGCGCTGAATTCAAAGCTATACAATTGCGCTTTTGCTGTAAACAAAGGCAAAATTATAGGCGGTATTCCAAAAACTAATTTCCCAAATTACCGCGAATTTATTGAGCTTCGCTATTTTTCACCTTACAACGGCGTGAACCCTACAAAAATTACTATTGAAGAGCACGAGTTTTTCTTTGGCACTAAGCTTTTGTTTTCTGCGCCAAATATGCCCGAATTAAAAATTGCCGCTGAAATTTGCAAAGATTTGTTTGTTGCAAACTCTCCAAGCATAAGCCACGCTAAGGCAGGCGCTAATGTTATAGTTAATTTATCTGCCAGCAACGAGCTTATCGGCAAAAGCGAATACCGCAGAGATTTAGTTAAAATGCAAAGTGCAAAATCTATATGCGCTTATATATACAGTAGCGCCGGCACTTATGAATCTACAACAGATTTAGTTTTTGCAGGGCACAATATAATTGCTGAACACGGTGAAATATTAAGTGAAGCTAAACTTTTTGAAAACGAAGCCATACACGCACAAATTGATATACAAAAATTAGTTAATGAGAGAGTGCGAACAAGAAGCATTAGCGATGAAATAAGCGATGATTATACAAATATCAATTTCATAATAAATGAAACAAACAAACCTTTAAAAAGATTTTATTCTAAAACGCCTTTTTTACCACAAAACAAAGATGCCGTTCACACAAGGGCCGAAGAAGCGCTAAGCTTGCAAGCTGTGGGCCTTTCCCGTAGGTTAAAGCATATAAACAGTAAAGCTACTGTTATTGGTATTTCCGGTGGCCTTGACAGCTGCCTTGCCCTATTAGTTTGCGCGCGTGCGCATAAAATGGCAAATTTACCGCTAAAAGACATTATTGCAGTTACCATGCCCGGCTTTGGCACAACAAATGAAACAAAAAATAATGCGGTTATCCTTTGCAATGAATTAGGCGTTACCCTCAAAGAAATTGACATAAAAAGCACCGCTGCCTCTAATTTAAACGATATTGAGCAAGCTGAAAATGTTTTTGATACAACATATGAGAATGTTCAAGCGCGTGTTAGAACGCTTGTTTTGATGAACTTAGCCAACAAATTAAACGGTCTTGTTGTTGGTACAGGAGATTTATCTGAGTTAGCGCTTGGCTTTGCCACTTTTAACGGCGACCACATGAGCATGTATAATGTGAATGGCTCTGTGCCAAAAACCTTAGTTAGGCATTTAGTAGCACACTGCGCTAATACAAGCGAAAACAAAACGCTTAGCAAAGTGTTAAACGATATAATAGATACACCTGTTAGCCCTGAGCTATTACCGCCAAAAAATGGGGAAATCGTACAGCAAACAGAGAATATTGTAGGCCCATATGAATTACACGACTTCTTTTTATACCACTTTATGCGCTTTTCGTTTTCTCCAACTAAAATATATTATTTGGCAAAGCACGCTTTTAAAGACGAATATAGCAATGAAGATATATTAAAGTATTTAAAAATATTCACCACAAGGTTTTTCAGCCAGCAATTCAAGCGCAACTGTGTACCCGACGGCCCAAAAATAAGCCAAGTTAGCCTATCTCCACGCGGTGACTTGCGCATGCCGAGCGACGCTTTTGTTAACATGTGGCTTAGCGAAATTGAAAGCTTATAATAGCTTGTTTCTGTTACACTTTTTAAAACAAACTTAAAACCCTGCGCCTTATATTAAACAAGGCGCAGGGTTTTTACTTAGTTTTATAAATTTTGTATTAGCGTATAGTGCTATTTTAAATATCTCAAAGCACTTTTTCCCAATCAATAACTTTAAACCAGCTATCTATATAGTCCCCACGTAAATTTTGATATTGCAAATAATAAGCGTGTTCCCAAACATCTAAAGTTAAAACAGGTATAAGCCCATCGGCATAAGGGGTATCTTGGTTAGGTTTAGATATAATTTTAAATTCATTATCCTTTGTTTTAACAAGCCAAGCCCAGCCTGAGCCAAAAGTTGCCATTGCAGTTGCTTTCATTTGCTTTTTAAATTCTTCTGCGCCGCCAAAAGCATTTGCTACAACATCCGGTATTGCTTGTTCGCTTTTTGAACCCATTGTATTAAAATAAAGGTCGTGGTTAAAAACACCGCCGCCATTATTTTGCACAGCTTTTTGTATGTCTTGTGGCAGTGCAGATAAATCTTTTAACATTTCTTCTAATGTTAGGCTGTGTGTTTGTGGGTGCTTTTCAAGCGCAGCGTTAAGGTTTGCAATATACGCTTTAAAATGTTTATCGTGATGGAACTCAAATGTTTCTTTGCTTAAATTAGCTTCAATAGCATCATAAGCAAAAGGCAGTGCAGGTAACTCAAAAGGATATTTACAGTCTTTAAGCATGGTGTAGCCTCCGTTTTATTATTGTTTTATATTTGTAAATAATTAAACCAAACAGCAATAGCGTTTTGATTTTCAAAACTTATAGATTAAGACAAGTTTTAAAACCATTGCAAGTTTAATCTTATTGATATTGTATCACATTAAGTTCACATTATCAATAACAAATTTAATAAAAATGAAAAAATAACGATGAAATATTGTTAAATTTTCAACAAAGCTCATGATTTTAATGGATATTGCACTTAAAAATCAGGTAAGCATTTTGATGCATTAATCACAATATTCACCACAATTATATGTTTTCAATTTACGATAAAGAGTATGCGCTTTACAAATAAATTAACTTAATAAAACTGTGCTTTATTAAATTCTCCTTAGTAAGCTTCCAGCTGAAACTTACGCAAAAGCTGCTCAAATTCTTCATATGTATAAAGGCTGTTTAAAACCGCCAAAAGCGCTTTTTTAGAGAGCCTTGGCGGCAATTCTATGTATTGCAAAAACAGCCGCCTTTTTGTTGCGCTGTTATCACCGCCGGATATACCCGCCTCAAACAGGTGCAAATATGTTATTTTTTCGCTCTCGTCACTTTGCTGTTTGCTGCTGTTATTTACTTTATTTTTACTCTCAAACGGTTTTAATATGTTTAAAAGCGTTTGTTTATTCGTTCCCTCAACGCCTAAAAGTCCTTCTTTAGAAGGCTTTTCTTTACGCTTTTCTTTTCCGCTAACAGCCGGAATATAAGCGTTTTTCACATTAATATTTTGCGCTATATTATTTATATAATTCCTTATTTTAAACCCTGCATCATCTGAATCTGTTAAAACTAATATGCCTTTTTTTGCGCCAAGTGTTAGTATTAGGCTTTTGATATCATCGTTTGTGAAAACTGAAAAGCCGCCTACAGGTATAATTAAGGCATCTGTGATATCGCTTAATTTTGCAGCGTCATATTTTCCTTCAACTAATATAATCTCGTTTATTTGTATTTTTTCGTTCATGTTTCACCAAGTTTTCAATTAGTTTTTCACCGAGTACTTTTCTTACATTTCACTTTTGCGAGGTAATTTTATCTTTTTACGATAAAATTAACTTTACTCTCTTTTAATTTTACAGCTTTTTATTTGCTAAGCAAAGCTATTTCGCAAATTGCGCTTTGCAAAAGCACAGCACTGTTTACAGCTGAACTTTTTAATTTAACATCTAAATCGCATAAAATTAAAATTGCGTTTTCCAATTGCAAAAGCGAGTAATTCCTTGCACTTTGCTGCGATTTTTTTAGCCTGTAATCGCTGCCTTTATAATTAAAATCTTTCATCGCATATGCAATGCTCTTTTTATTTTTATCGGCATTTTTCATCCTATACATATCTATAAAAGAGCCTGCAAGTGCCGCCGTTATTGCAATTGGTTCGTTTTGTAAATCTAATAAATTTTGCAATTTGTAAAGTGCGTGGGGCAAATTGTTTGCATTTATAAGTCGCAGCATTTCAAAAACATCTGCTTCAATATTTTTAATGCTAAAATTCATTATCACATCTTTTGTTATTTCTTTATATTCGCAAGAGGCGCATAGCTTTGAAACTTCATTTTCAAGCGTAAAATAATCTGTGCCTATTCTTTGCGCTAAAAGCGTTGCCGAGGCACTTGAAATTTGCGTGTTATTTTTTTTTGCGCATTCAACAATAAAGTATTTCGCTTCTTGGATATCAGGCTTTGTAATTTGTGCCGCAAGCCCAATTTTACCTGCGGTTTGTTTTAGCAGTTCGGCTTTTTTAGTACTAAGCGCTTTTTCATCTGCAAAAAGGCCTGTTATTACCAAAATAGCGTTTTCAAGGCTTTGCATTACATCGCAAAGAGCGTTAATGTCTGTATCATTAATTGAAGATAAAACAATATTTGAAATATAAACTATACGCTTTGTACCAAAAAAAGATATAGTTCCTGCGGCGCTTATAACTTCTTCAATATCTAAACTTGGCCCTTGTAAATTTGTTATTTCATAATCATCTTTTTGCATAAACTTCGCAATTACTTTTTCAGATAAATTTTTCAGCAAATATTCCTGTGTTGAATAAAAATAAAACACATCATATTTTTCAATATTATCGGGTGCTTTAAAAGCATTAATATTATTTGATATCAAAAAATTGCTCCTCCCATTTGTAATTGCCTGTATTTATTCTTACAAGTAATTTATTATATTTATCGTTCACGCTTTCATAGCTGTTTTCCAAAGTATTATCGCTTAGCCATTCTGGCTTTTCGCCCATAAGCCAAATTATTTCACAGCTTAAATTCGATGCCTCACTACTGCTTGCTATAAAAATATCGCAAGGCTCATATGCGCCCATATCAACCCTATTATACGCAATGCCCACATTTGTTTCATTTATATTGACGCTCGCATAATTCCCAAATTCTTGATGATAAATATCAATAGCAATATCGTCAAAAACAATATAAGATTTGCCATTTATAATATCTTGCGCTTTTACAATATAATCGCAATTAAAAAGCTCGCTTAAATTGCCCGTTTCGTTAGATATTCGCAAATCGAAAATTATATCAAAACCGGTTACATTGTATTTTTGCATAGCGTACTCAATATCGTCTAAATCTGTCGCTCTGCCTGCAAAAACAAGGGCAGCTTTTTGGTTTTTTGCAATAATTAAAGAGGGCTGCGCACCGCCTGAAACAATTTGAACGCTTGCAGTATTTACATTATATGTAAAATAAAACATGCCACACAAAAGCAAAAAAACAGAGCACAGGCATAAATTTAATTTAGAATTCAATTTGTATTTTTTACCAATACATAAAAGTGCTATTGAAAAAATTATTATTAATAAAGCGCTTAACCCGCTTATATACACCACGGCCCCGGGCAAATTCCCCAGTATATCTGCAACAAAATATAGCGCTGCAACAAAGAAATTCACAATTGCACCTATAATAATGCTTATTATATTTAAAAAAGCAATTTGCGCACTAAGGCTTAATATTATACCTCCAATAACTATTACGGGTATAAAATTTATTACAATTACATTTGCTAAAACCCCCACAAGTGAAAAGCTAAAGCCAAACATAATTAAAACAGGCAAAGTTGCAATTGATGCCGCCAAAGGAATTGCACTTGCCTTAATTAAAGCATCTACTATTGTTTCTTTTTTGCCGTTAATGTTTTTAAGTAATTTTCTCTCGTTTACAAATGAAGCTGCTAAAAGTACCGCAACGGTAGCGCTAAATGATAAAAGTGTGCTTGCGTCAACCGCTGAATAAGGGTTTTGCACACATAAAATTAATGCAGCTAGCCCTAAAGAGGTAAAAACATCGCTCTTTTTATTAAATATAACAGCGCTGTAAAAAATTATCATAATAGTGCACGCTCTAACAGAGGATGGCGTAATACCTGTTATTGCAATAAAAACCAGTGAGAGAAAAATAACAAAAGCGCCCACAAATTTCTTTTTGGTAAAGCTTGCAAAAAACGCAAATCCGGCACTGCACACAAGGCTAATATGTAAACCCGATACCACAAGCACATGTGAAAGCCCTGAATACCTGAAAATGTTTTCTGTTTCTTCCAGTAAATAACTTTCATCGCCCAATGCCATAGCATTTACTATTCCACTGCTAATAGGCGGCAAAAATTTATTTATATTACCGGCAAGTTTATTTTGAATTTCACTAGCTATTAAAAACACATTGTTATAAGTGCCTATATATTCAACATCGCTTATATTTTCAAGCTGCACAAATACCCCTTGTGCATAATTATAGTTTTTAAACGCTTTTTCAACTTCACTTACATCTGCTGTAAATTTCACAATTTCGCCGCTGCTAACTGTTGGCATAATAGCAAATGTTTTAAAGGCTGCATTTTTGCTATTATCCGCATTTTCTATTTTATTCACAAGCAATTGCACATATTTTGTTTGTGCGTTATAGCCTTCACTAACACTTAAAACTTTAGCTGTTACACTTATATTTTGCCCTACTAAGCTTTGCACAGGGCGAACATTAAAAGCAACATACAAGCTATTGAACGTAAAGCCCAATACGCATGCAATTATAATTAACAGTAAATTTTTGTAAATTTCTTTTTTAGCTAATAATGTAATAATAAAAGACAATAGCAAAACTGCCACAAGAAAAACCAATATTTCTTGCGGCAAAATTATTATTAGCATTTGAACTAACAAATAAGAAAAGCCTAGTATAGCTAACGGCCTTCTCATAATTATTTAAAGAATAAAGGTAATGTTTCCAAGAAAATTATATCATCTCTATCTGCGGCTTCGCCCTCTGCTAAAACAGCGGCTTTTGCCACAACATTTGCACTGCTTTTACCCACAAGTGCTTCTAAAGCTTTTAGGCTGCCGCCTGTACTAATTACATCGTCAACAATTACAACCCTTTTATTGTCTAAATAATTCAAATCTTTTTTATCAAGCACAAGCATTTGAGTGCCGCTTGTTGTAATAGATTTATCAACTATCATAACAGGGTCTTCCATATAAAGTTTTGCGCCTTTTCTTGCAGGTATATATTTTTTACCGCTTTGACGTGACATTTCATAAGCAAGCGGTATTCCTTTTGCCTCTGCTGTTACTATAACATCAAACTCCGGCAAAACTTTTATTAGCTCGCTTGCACAAGCTGTAGTAAGCTCAACGTCGCTAAACATAACAAAAGCGGCTATATCAAGTTTATCGTTAACTTTGCAAATTGGCAGCTCCCTTTGAAGGCCTGCAACATTCAATGTGTAAAAATTGCTCATAAATAAAACTCTCTTTCAAATATATTAGCCCGGAGGCCATGTTAAACTTCTTTTACCAAGCACATGATAATGTAAATGCATCACAGTTTGCCCACCGTCATTACCACAGTTATTAACAATTCTAAAGCCCTCTTGTAAATTAAGCTCTTTTGCAATATTTGTTATTGTACAAATTATGTGCCCTACAAGTTTTTCATCTTGCTTTTCAATAAAAAGTGCAGATTCTATATGCTTTTTTGGTATAACTAAAAAATGCACCGGGGCTGCGGGGTTTATATCGTAAAAAGCAAGTATATCGTCATCTTCATAAACTTTATTAGTTGGTATTTGCCCGTTAACCATTTTACAAAAAATACAATCGCTTTGCATATAAGCCTCCTTTCTAATCAGCTATCATTTTATAATACTTTATAATCTTAATCTATTACTTAGTGCAATTAAAACGGCTATTTCATCATATTTTTAACAATATCTTTTACAGCGTTTAAACTGTCGTCAATTTTGCTAGCATCTTTAATGCCCGCCATTGCAAAATCCGGCTTGCCGCCGCCGTTGCCACCAGCAATAATTGCTATTTCTTTCGCAAGCTTACCTGCAACAACGCCCTTTTGCTGTGCATGTTTGCTACAGCTTACACAAAGTGTATTTTTACCTTCATTCTCACCAATAATAGCAACAACCGCTTTTTGCGCTTTGCTTATAATTTTATCACACAATGTTCTAATAGCATCTGTTGTTGTACCCGATAAAAACAATGTTAAGATGCGAATATCATCAACAATTACTGCGCTTTCAAATAAACCGTCTATTTTATCGTTTGCAATTTTAAGCTTCAAACTCTCAAGCTCTTTTTGCAAGTTTTTATTTTCAGCAATTAAACTTGCAACCCTTTGTGGGGCATCTTTAGCATTTGCGCTTTTAAAATTGGCAAGAACTTCATTTAAAACTTCATTTTTCTCGTTTAAAAGTTTTAACACGCCAAAGCCTGTTGTCCCTTCAATTCTTCTTACGCCCGCCGCTACAGATGACTCTGAAAGTATTTTAAAGCTGCCAAGCTGTGATGTATTATTCACATGTGTGCCGCCGCAAAACTCGGTTGAGAAGCCATTAATGTCAACAACTCTTACAATTTCACCGTATTTTTCACCAAAAAGTGCAAGCGCACCCATTTCTTTTGCCTCTTTAATTGTCATTTCGTTCATTGTAACAGGCATTGCTTCAAATATTTTTTCGTTCACTAAATCTTCAATTTCACAAAGCTCCATTTCAGATAGAGCATTAAAGTGGGTGAAATCGAAACGCACACGGCTTTCATCAACATAAGAGCCCGCTTGGTGCACATGCTCGCCCAAAACTTCACGCAGTGCTTTTTGCAATAAATGAGCGCTTGTGTGGTTGCGCATTATTGCTTTACGCCTTTTTTCATCAACATTTAAGAACACTTTATCTTTTACTTTTACGCTTCCTTTTTCAAGAACACAAGTGTGCACAAAATAGCCTTTAGATGTTTTTTTGCAATCTAACACTTTGAGCGTTGCACCGCTTTCTGTTGTTATATCACCAATATCGGCAACTTGTCCACCGCTTTCTGCATAAAAAGGTGTTAGGCGTGTAATTAAAAATACATCTCTTTTATCCTCGCCCGTTACGCTAATTTCTTCTATAATTTCGCTGCCGCTTGCCATTGCAAGTATTTTTGAAGTCTCTGTGGTTGTTTCATAGCCTGTAAACTGTGTTAAATCAACGTCTATATCGCTAAACAAATCTGCCGACCAGCCTGAAATGTCTTTGCTTTGCCTATCTTTTCTGGCTGTGTCTTGTTGCACTTTAAGCGCTTTTTTAAAGCCCTCTTCATCAACAGTAACTGAGTTTTCCATAGCTATTTCTTTTGTTAAATCAAACGGGAAACCGAATGTATCTTGAAGTTTAAATACATCGTCGCCTTTTAAAGTTTTATTATCTGTATTTTTCACTTCATCAATTAAATTATAAAGAATATTCATTCCTTGGTCAATTGTGCGCATAAAGCGCTCTTCTTCCGCAGCTATATTTTTCATTATGAAATCTTTATTCTCTACAAGCTCGGGGTAAGCGGTTTTATTCTCATTTATAACTGTATTGCAAAGCTCTTGTAAAAACGGCTTTTCAACGCCCAACATTCGCCCATGCCTTGCTGCCCTTCTTAATAGGCGGCGCAAAACATAGCCCCTGCCCTCATTAGACGGTAACACGCCATCGCCCACCATAAAAACAGTGCTGCGTATATGGTCTGTTATAACACGAATTGAAACATCTGTTTGCTCGTCTTGTTTATAGCGTTTACCTGTAATTTTTTCAACATGCTCTATTATTTTTTTTACTGTGTCAACTTCAAATAAGTTGCCAACCTCTTGCATAACACATGCTAAGCGTTCAAGCCCCATGCCTGTATCTATATTCGGGCGCTCGAGTAATGTATAATTGCCCTGACCGTCTGAATCAAATTGGGTGAAAACCAAGTTCCAAACTTCCATAAATCTATCGCAATCACAACCAACTTTGCAATCGGGCTTACCACAGCCGAAGCTCTCGCCTCTATCGTAATGTATTTCGCTACAAGGGCCGCATGGGCCTGTGCCGTGTTCCCAAAAGTTATCGCTTTTGCCAAGGCGTGTCATATGGCTTTGCAAAACGCCAATTTCTTTTGTCCACATATCATAAGCTTCGTCATCTTCAAGGTAAACAGATATATGAAGTTTATCTTTAGGTATTTTTAACACGTCAACAAAAAATTCCCAAGCCCAAGTTATAGCCTCGCGCTTGAAATAATTTTGGAAACTAAAATTGCCTAGCATTTCAAAATATGTTCCGTGCCTTGCAGTAATGCCAACCCTTTCAATATCCGGTGTTCTTATGCATTTTTGGCAAGTTGTAACCCTATATGAGGGCGGCGTTTCTTGCCCTAAAAAAAACTTCTTTAGCGGCGCCATGCCTGAATTTATTAGCAATAAGCTATTGTCATTATTCGGCACAAGCGGAAAACTATCAAGACGCAAATGCTCCTTACTCTCAAAAAAACTTAAATATTTTTCCCTTAATTCATTTAACCCAGTCCACTGCATTTTATTTCTCCTAACATTATTTATACCATGTGCAAAACACTGAAAAACTAATGTTTTAATTCACGTTTTAAAAAAACGAATTATTCTGCACACAGTTTTATTTTTAATAATTCTCGCATATAAAAACATAATAGCCCTAAAAAAATATATACCTTCGCCCCTAAAAAAAGGGACGAAGGCATTAAAGCTTCCGCGGTACCACCCAAATTGCGTGCAATGCACACCACTTAGCAGCTTTAACGCAGCTATACGGCCTGCCATTTAAGCAGGCAACTCACGGGTGGCAAAGAAAATTTCACTTAAGAATGTTTCAGCTAATCATTCTCTCTCTGAAAGCAAAGTATAATCTATAGGCCCGGTCGATGTATTTTTATATATTTACATTATATTATATTTTTTAAAAATGTCAATAAATTACTATAAAAATGAGAGTGCGTTGGCAATTTCTTTGTAAATTAAGCTTGCATTCTCGCTGCTTTTATCGCTGCTATCCAACATAACTGTTATGGTATATTCAGGTTCTATTGCAGGGTAAAAGCCTGCAAACCACGCTTCTGTTATTTCTGTTCCATCTTCAAGGTAGCGCCCTGTTTGTGCCGTTCCTGTTTTACCACCGCTTCCGCCAACTGTTGGTTTTGCGCTTTGCCCAATACCGTTTTCAACTGCCAATATAAGCATATCTTGCAATAAAACAGCTGTTTGTTCGTCTATCCATCTTCTAATAACGGGCGCTTGTAAATTAGTGGTAATTTCCTTGTCAATTTCATTGACATACCCTTTAACAAATGAAGGCGAAATATATATGCCGTCATTTGCAATTGCATTAAAGAATGCTGTAACTTGAAGTGGTGTAGCGGTTAGTGTTCCCTGGCCAAAGCTAATGCTTGCACGCGCGCCTAAATTTTCAAGCTCATTTGCTGTGGGTATATTTCCCCTTGCTGTTTGCAATGAATTTGCAATAAGCATGCTTTCTCCAAAGCCGGCATTTTGCATATAACTTTCCAATATCTCAGGGCTTAATTGCAGGCCTAAATTAACAAAATATGTGTTACAACTAACTGCAAGGGCGTGTTCAAGCGTTGTTTGTTCATGCCCAATTCCATGTGCGCAGCGGTAAGTGTGCCCTGCAACGTTTATCGCGCCTGTGCAATAGTATTCTTCATGTATGTCGTAGCCGCTTTCTATTGCAGCTGCAGCAATTAGCGGCTTAAAAACCGAGCCCACATTATAACTGCTTATAACCCTATTTAAAAAAGGAGACCCTTCCGAATTAAGGCTTTCATACACATTCGAGGGGTTATATTGCGGCATACTAACGCTCGCTTTTACTTCACCTGTTTTTGTATCCATAACAACTATTGCGCCTTGTTCCATATTCTGTAATGCAATACTCTCACATATTCTTTGTATAGCCGCATCTATTGTTAGCATAACGCCTGTATATGTGCCACCCTCGTATTCAATATAAGGCTGTACTGTGCTTATAAATTCTCCTGTAGAGCTAAGCGCACTGTATATTTGTTTTTCATTTGCGCCGTCTTGCAACACTTCATTGAAAGCTTTTTCAAGGCCCGCAACTCCATTGCCATCTTCGTCGATATAACCTATAAGCTGATTTGCAAGCGGCTGTGTTAAATACCTTTGCGTTTGTAAGAAAGTGTGGCTTTCAAAATTTGTGTTATATGGCAGTTCCATTAAAAAAGGTATGCTTTTTTGTATGCTTTTATAAAACTCTTCTTTATCGTTTTCATGAATAGAGCTAAAAAGCGTTCTATAACTTTCTTCTGTGGGCGCAATTAGCGAAACTTCATTATAAGTTGAACTTGTTAATTGCATGAAATTGCAATCGTAAAAATTGCCTCTTCCCTGTTCAAGCTCAACATAGCGCGATTGCTGATTAAATGCCGCTTGTTTATACTCTGAATTACTTGCCAGCACAAAAAGCCTCATGCCTATTATGCTAAATGTAAATAAAAATACATAAAACACGCTTAAAAATCGCCTTACTCTCACTTTGTGCACCTCCGGTTTTTTATGCACTTAGTATAGGCGTTTTTTATTGTTATCAATCATTTTTGGCTAAAAGAAAAGAAGCGTTAAACAATTCTACTCTTTTTTATTAAAACGCCTTTTTCGTTCAGCTACCATTTGCTCTTAATTTGTTCAATATTTATAATTTCACATCTATTTCCATGTTTTTTTCAAGTGAATATATAGTGCATTTCACAACATCTTTTTCAAAGCGTTTTTCTATGGCGGCTTTATATAAGAGCAATTGGCTTTTATAAGTTTTTATAAATTCATTTTCTGTTTTGTTTTTATCTGTTTTATAATCAATTATCTCTATGCCATTTTCATTTACACATATTACATCTACAATACCTTGAACTGTTATTGGGATTTGTTTTTTATCCTCCGGCAAATTTTGCACTATTTCTCCCGCCGGTAAGCTTGTTAGAAAGTCATATTCCCTATAAAGCGTTTTTGCACTCATCATTCTTTTTGCTGTATCCGAGCTCAAAAACATCTCTATTTTTTCATCGTTTAATTTTTCAGCAAAAACTTTACTCATAAATTCTTCGTCAACAAGGCGTTTTATCTCTTGCTTCAAGTTAGCTTTTGCAAAGTTTAAATTAGCAAATTGTAAAAACTCATGCAGCGCAATGCCTTTTTCTGCGGCAGTTAAACCTTGTTTATGTGTGAAAGCAGGGCGCGAAAAAACAGCCTCGCTATTTTTGTGGCTTATTGCTGTTACACTAAGCTTTAATGGAATTTGATAACTGTTTTTTTGCACATTATAAGCTTTTGCAAAATTATTATTAATCTCTTTCACTAGCTCTTCACTCGGCAAACTGCTTCTTTCAAAAATTTTATTCTCATAAAATTCTTCGCTAATTTTGCTTTCAATTAATTTAGCTGTAAATTTACCGCCGGAATTATAAGAGCTTATTATTTGCGTTTTAGCAATTTTTCTAAGCTCATTGCAATCTTTATGCAAAAGCGCCGCTATACACATCCAATGTGCAAATGTGTTTTGGTTTTGTATTAAATGAAAATTATTGCCGCTCGCATCTAATTCATATGCTAAATCCTCAAGGGTTTTAACAGGGTTTTTCATGGCGGCTGTTACAATAATTTTTTGCTTTGCACGAGTTAGCGCAACATATAAAAGCCTCATTTGCTCGCTTTTAATTTCGTTTTCAGCACAACTTGCTATGCTTGCATGCATTGCACTTTGATATAAATTAACGCCGTCACTTGCTTTCAGCTTTAAGCCCGCACCCATGGAAGGGTGAAATAAAAACTGTTTTCTTGTATCTGTTACATTGAACTGTGTTGCGGTATCTGCAAGAATTACAATGGGAAACTCAAGACCTTTTGAGCGATGTATCGTCATTATACTTACGCTGTTTTTTGCCGGCTGTGCACTTGAAGCTATTGATGTTTTATTATTAATTGCACTATCCACTCTGCGCAAAAACGCACTTAAACCTCCTGAGCTATAAGTGTTGTGTGAAAAAGAAGTTGTAAAAGATAAAAACAAATTAATATTTTCACGCTTGCTTTCGCCGTTTTCCATTGCACCAACAGCATAATAATAATTAGTTATATTTAATATTTCACTACATAGCTCAAATAAATCTGTGCTAATTGCAACAGTCCTTAAATAGTTTAATATTTCGCAAAACTTAGTTATTTTTTCATCACTGCTCTGTAAAAGTGCGCTGTAAAGCCTGCCTTTAGGGCTCACTTCACGAATTTGCAGTAAATCGTCCGGGGTAAAGCCAAAAAGCGCAGATAAAAGCACAGCTGCCAAATGCACATCTTGCCCGGGGTTATCAATTACCCTAAGCATAGAAAGCAATGTGCCAACCTCATTAGCCATTAAAAAATTCTCGCTGCTATCGGTATGCACAGGGATATTTTCAGCGCTTAGCGCAGCAGCGTAAAGTGGAAATTTAGCGCGAGTTCTAAGCAAAACGCAAAAATCGTCGGGCCTGCAATCTCTGCTTTTCCCATTGTCGATTACTTGATACTTATTCTTTATCATGCTTGAAACAGTATAAGCAACATGCTCAACGTCTGTTTGCTGTGCATCGTCTTCGCTTTTGTCAATAATATTAAATTCAAGCGCGCCGCCGTCAAAATCACTTTGTAAGCCCAATTGCAATTGCTCGCTTTTATCATAGCATATTTCACCAACTTGTTTGCTCATGAGCAGTGAAAAAACATCATTAATTTGGTTTATTACATTTATGCTACTTCTAAAATTGTGCCCTAAAATTATGGTAGCGGGATATTTGTTTTCGCTGTAATTTGCAAATTTTTCGCGTTTTTCAATAAATTTATCCGGGCTTGCAAGCCTAAATTTATAAATGCTTTGTTTTACATCGCCCACAAAAAACAAATTGCTCTCATTATCATTTGAAAGGCATTTATAAAGGGTGTCTTGAATGGCGTTTGTATCTTGATACTCGTCCACCATTATATATTTTATTTCGTTAGAAAGCTGGTTGCAATGCACGGTCTTTTTGCCTTTTTCATCGAGCAAAAGTTTAATTGCAAGGTGCTCTAAATCGCTATATTCCAATACTTTTTCTTCTAATTTTATACTAAAAAATGTTTGTGAAAAATAACTCGCACCTTTGCAAAGCGCAACAATATAATTATAGGAAAGGTTTAAATCTTCTTCAAATTGTTCTTTAGTGCATATAAAAACACTATTTTGTATTTTTTTTATTACAGCTTTTGCCTTATTACGCAAAACTTTAACTTTTTCTGCTAAATGGCTGCTATAGCCCTTTTTTAAAGCTTTAAGCGACGCATATTTAAAGTTTTGCGTTAATATTTGTGCCTCGTCCCAATTATTAGCGCTAATTACTTTTTGCAAGTTTTCATAAAACGCTAAATCTAAAAACAGTGCATCGCTGTAATTGGATAATTCAGGCTCTACATTTACACATTCAATTGCATTTTGTGTTAATGTAATTGCGTTTTGCACCATTATATCTGCATTTTTCAGCAAATGCCTACCCCAAATTGTTTTGCCAAACGGTAAATTCGTTTTGTAATCATCCACTAATTTTTCTAATGCTTCTTGTGGGCTCGGCAAGCTTCGTGAGAACTCGTAAAGTGCTAACAAAGCATTTTTTGCCCCCTCGTCAGATCTTGTTTTACCATACATGCAAGCAAATGCGCGAAAATCATCATCTGTGTACATAAATTCAAGGGTTTTTTCTATAGCTTTTTGCATTAAAATAGGTATTTCGGCATCGTCGGCTATAGAAAAATCTGCCGGTAAATTAAGCGCTGTAAAATTGCGCTGTAAAAGTTGCAAGCAAAATGAGTGCATAGTGCAAATATTTGCCCTTGCAAGCAATAATTTTTGCTTGCGCAAATGTATATTTTTAGGCTCGTTCATTATCATTTGGGCAAGCCTTGCACCTATTCTTGAGCGCAACTCTTGCGCAGCGGCATTTGTAAATGTTACTATTAATATTTTATCTGCGGCTATCGGCTGTGTTTTTAGCGTCATTAAGCGCACGGCTCTTTCAACAAGCACAGCCGTTTTTCCGCTGCCTGCAGCGGCAGATATAAGCAAAGTGCCACCATCGTCGTTTATAGCGCTGCTTTGCTCTGCTGTCCATTGTTTATCGTTTGTTGACACCGCTTTTATATTACCGCTTTGCATAAAAACCTCCATCACGTCTTATTCCCACTCAAAAGCATCCTTTGGCGCGCTTATATAAACTTCATCAATTCCGTCTTCGTGGCAGCATATAGGGCGGTACTCGCAATAATCGCAAGGGCAGCTGGCAGTGTTTCTCAGCGCCTGTGCTTTTATTTCGCCGCTAAACAAATCTTTTGCCATATCCATCACTGTTTTTGTTAGGTGCTTTTCTATATTGGCAAACTTTTGTGCACTCGCAATTTTTGTTTTTAAATAAGGCATATTGTTTTTTGTAAAAGCAAAAGGTACAAAAAAACCTGTATAGCCGCTATCCATACCTTTGATAATATAATCATTGTCAAGAACAATACCGTCAACTTTAAACACTTTTGTTTTTGCCTCGCTTTTTCTTTCGCCTTTTCCCGGCGCAGGGTCGGTTAAAACATAAAGAACACCGGCAGGTTTATGCTTATTGTACAGCTCATGGTTTGAATTACACAGTGCAAAAAGATAAAAAAGCATTTGTGTATCAAGCCCGCAATAAACATCCTCCAGTTTAAACTTTTTTTCTCCTGTTTTATAATCCACCACCCTTAAAAACGGCCCTTGTGGGGTTTGCATTACATCTACTCTATCTATTTTTCCTATAACGCTAATTGTTTTACCGTCATCTGTTTTTACTTCAAGTGGTTTTACCGCATGTTCACTAAAACCTATTTCCTGCTCGAAAGCGACGGGTTTAAACTCGCTTTGTTTTTGCTCATCTTGCATAAATAAAAGCAAACGGTTAATTCCCTCTTTAAGCCTTTCAATTAAAAATTTAAAGCGCTGTGTGTCTTCGGGCATATAATGTTTTACATAATTATCTGCAATTTCATTTGCAAGCTGTTTTAATTCACTTTCACATAAATAGGCAAATTCATTTCCGGCTTGCCGCATAGTATTTTCTATAACATAATGCACAAAACTACCCGATTCAAGCGGTGAAAGCTCTGCTTTTTTCGGGCTTTTAAGGCGCAAAACATAATTTGCAAAATATGCAAAACGGCATTTGCTAAATTGCTCTATACCCGTTGGTGATAGTGTTATATTTTTACCCAAAAGCTTTTCAATTGTTTGTTTGTTGTTCGCTTTAAAGCTCTTTTTATTTTCAAGCTTTTTCATTATTTCAACGCTACTTTTTGCTTGCTCGTTCTCGCTTAACACTTTAAAAAGCGACGCTGTTTCCACAGTATCTTGCCTGTAAAGCGCACTTAACAAATCTAGGGCTGAATTAACAGTAAAGCTCTTTTGAACAGCAGTTTGATTTAGCGCCATAGGCGCTAAAATTTGCACAGCTTGCTCTATTTCGCTGCAAAGGCCAGCGCCGCCGTAATCTGGCGAAATTGCGCTCAAATATAGCCCATGAGAGCTGGAAGTTAGCGCTTTATAAAAAAACATTCTTTCAAGCAAAATTCTATTCTCATAATCCCCGGGCATATTTATACCTATTTTCACAAGCTCTTCTCTGTCTTCATGCGTTAGAAGGCCACTGAAGCCTACAGTTTTTGGGAACTCGCCTTCGTTCAATCCTAAAACAAAGCTGTACTTAGGGTTTTTAAGTTTCATTCTGTCTGCGCCTGTAATAATTACAGTGTTGTTTGTTTGTGGCACATGCCCTACATCGTGGCTTAAAATAAGGAGCGCAAATATTTCCTCGTACTCTTTAGCGTTTATTTTTTCCTGTGCAAACACACCGTTTATTTCATCAAGTAGGCCCATCATAATATTCCATGTTCTGAATATTTCCTCGCCTAAATTATGGTTTTGCACATGTAAATCATTAGTTTCAAAACTTTTTTCAATATCTCCAAAACCTAATGTCTGTGCTGCTTTTAATGTGTTTTCCTCAGCATTTATATCTGTTAAAAGCTTATAAATGGCCGTGGAAATATCTGCTGCAATTAGCTCATTATTTGCACTTTTTCTTAAACTGCTTAAAAACACATTCAAAACAGGCATTATTTTTTTTCGCAAATTTTCAGCTTTTTCAAGCGTAATAGCGTCTTCTTTTTTTATTGTACCGCCAAAATCTCCAAAGCCGGCAGGGTTTTTTATAAATGGGCTATTCCATTCTTCACTTTTAATTTGCCAAGTGTATGTATAATTTTCAAGTGCCATTATATCTTGTGCATCAACACCAAAAAGCCCTGTTTTTAACATTCTTATTATAGTTTCACTGTTTTTACCTTTGCTTGCCAATTGCAATGCACACCTTATAAAAGATGTTATCGCTTTGTGCTCTAATGTTGTTGCTGCATCTAAAAAGTATGGAATCTGCATTAAATTAAACTCGTGCTTTAGTATGTTTGCATAATCGCCCACTTCCCTGCAAATAACCGCTATTTCGTTATATTTTGCGCCATTGGCAACAATGTGTGCAATGTGCACCGCCACTGTTTTACATTCTTCATTTTTATTTTTACATAATGTTAAATTAAAATTATCGCTATTAAAACAATCGCTGTTATAGCTTTCATTATCACACAAAATTAAATTAAGCGCCTTTAAAGTTTCACTGTCTTTATGGCGATAATCTTCCCTCATTATTTTTGGTGCTTTAATACTTATATTAGCTTTGTTTGCCATTTGCTTTAAATGCATTGCCGTTTTTTTCACAGAGCTGAAAAGCCCAAATCCACCTTGGTTTTCTATAAGCGAATCTGTACAAAGGTTAATTGTGCAATCTGCATTTTGTATTATGGCATCAAGCATTTTATACTGTGGCGCAGTAAAGCCTTCAAAACCCTCTATAAAAAAATTGAATTCGCTAAAAAAACTGTACTGCGCACGCTTTAAAGATAACGTTACCCTATCTTGCGCATCAAGCGCAACACCATTAATCAGCCCCTCATAAGCTGTGAAAATATATGCTATTTCTTTTAAATTTTCTTTGCTGTTTGATATGCTTAACAGCTGCTGTGCGCTTGCGCCGGCTGTTTTAAGCTCGTTTATGGTTTGCGCACACATTGTGCAAAAGTTTATATTTTTTCGCTGAGTAAAATATACATTTAATTTGTCTGCAAGGCTGTTTGCAGCGCGCCTAACCGTTATTACTTTAGCGGCATCTGTCAATGTGCTTATTGCCACACCGCCGAATTTTTTTAGCAAAAACTCCGCAAAGCTTGTAAAGCTAAACACATGTACAAAGGCAGCAAATTCATCTTCAAGCTCGCTGTTTATCATAGATTCCGAAGTGGATGAAAACTGCTCGGGAACGATTAGCACGCTTTTTTTACCCTGCTTTGCAAGCTGCTCTATTTCATTAAGCATCTCATAGGTTTTTCCTGTGCCGGATATTCCTATAATAAATTTAAGCATACTAACCTCCTATATAATTAAGCATTATCTTTTGCTGTTTGTTTTCTCTTTTTTGCAAGGTTTATAAGGCTATTTAAGTTTTTTTCGTCTGTTGTAAAGTTTCCGGGAATATTAACTCTGCTTGAGTACATGCCGTGAAAGTCTGTTCCGCCTGTAACAATTAAGTTATATTTTTTTGCTATTTTTTGCAAAATAATTTTATCACTATATTTATTTCTTGGGTGGTTAATTTCAACGCCATCTATCAAATTATCAAGTGCTAGTTCTTTGCATAATTCCATGCTATCATAAACGCTCGGGTGTGCTAAAACCACTGCCGCTCCACTTCTTTTTGCAATTTCAATAACTTTATAAACGCTGTCGTAAGCGGGGTTGAATAGCATTGTGCCTTTATTAATATCAAAAAGCTGTGCGTAAAAATCGTTATAAATGCCATTTGTATAACCCAGTTGAAATAGCGCATGTATTAAATGCTGCTTAAAAACCGTTTCGCTCTCGCTCGCTAAATTTTGGGCAATTGTAATTACTTCTTTTGGGTATTGTTCCAGTAATTTCTCACTTATTTTTTTATAAGCTATATGCCTTCTTGCGCTCATGCTTTCGCAAAAATTGGTTAAAGCATGTGTAATATTCGGAAAATAGCACAGTATATGCACTCTTCGTTTTCTATAAAAATCAAAAGAACTTAGCTCCATTGCGGGAATAAGCATAACATCCCCAATAACAGGATGCTGCATTGCAAAAAGCGCAGACTTTAATGTATCATGATCTGAAACAGCAATATGCTTAATATTAAGGGAATTTGCAAGCTGTGCAATGGTGTTTATATTTAAAGAACCGTCGGAAAATTTTGAGTGCAAATGTAAATCTGCCAATGTGATACCCCCATAACTTAAGTTAATACAATAATACTTTATTTTATAGTAAATATCAATAAAATTCGGCAAAAAACTATTGACAAAACGTTAATTCCCCTATAAAATTGAAGTATATTATGCGGATTTAGCTCATTTGGTAGAGTGTCTGCTTCCCAAGCAGAATGTGGCGGGTTCGAACCCCGTAATCCGCTCCACTTTTTTATTATTCCACACAATTAATTATTAAAAAGTAATGTCAAGCTCTTTAAATTTGGGTTTGGCGTTTTTTGTAGCTATGCTAAATATCAAAAAGCTATTTTAGCGTTACTAATTTATTGGTTTTATTAGCTATAATTTGAAAAATGCGCTATTTTTAGCTTTGCAATATTTTTTTATTGCCAAAAAAAGCTGCCCGTTTAGAGGGCAGCAAGCTTTAATATTTTAATGAAAAAAATTCGAATAACGGCACTGCTATTATATAAGCCTGCGCCTTAAATTACTATATTGCATGAACTTATAAACATAAAATCGCCCACCCTGCCGTCTGCAACCAGTTAGAACCTACCTAATGGTAGGTGGGTGCCCTGCCGGAATTTCACGCTCCCTTCTTCCGCTTGCGGCCGAAACCGGGCGGGAGGTCTGCAATCCCTTCCTTGGACATACGGGCGCCCTTGTAGTAGTTAGTAGGATTAATGATGGTTGCAACAAATCGAACAGGGCAGGTTATAATTAGCTTAGTGCGCTTGGGTCAATATCAAAAAGTTCTGTTAAACGGTTAGCAAACATTCCGCCAACTGCAGATAACTCTTCATCGTCATCAACAACTGTGAAAAATTCTTCGCCGTCTTCTTCTTCTACTTTCATTATAATTAAGTATGCATCTTCCTCAATTTTTTCAGTAGGGTCTACCTTATAAGGAACTACTGCTAGATATCTAAAATCGTTAAAATCTGCGGCATCTATAACCTCAAATTCGCACTCCTCGCCTTCTTCATCACAAAGCGTAATTAAATCAGGGTCGTAATCTTCAAATTCATTTTCAAATTTTTCATTTTGTGCCATTTATATTCTCCAAACTTTTATTTTGTTTATTAATTAATATGCCCATTTAGCTTTTCTATATTCTATCTAAATTTATTCAAAACGTCAAGTGTATAATTTTCTCAGTTTTGCTTAATAATTATAACTCTCAACTGCTTGTTTTATTAATATATGATGATATAATATTATAAATGCACATTTATTATCAATTTATTAGCAAATAATTATTTTTATTATAATTTACAAATTACAATTAAGGAGCCTTAAATGAATATAAAAAAAACTTTATTAATAATATGCTTATTATTTTCATTATCTATTTTTTCTTCTTGCGGCAATAATGATGAATATATAGAGCGTAATTTAATTGATAACCCTAGCGAAATGCAGCTTATGCAACCCGAAGAAGGTGAAACAATAGCTGTTATCAGCACAGATTTAGGTGATATTTCCATTCGCCTTTTCCCAAATGAAGCGCCTATGGCTGTTGAAAACTTCATTGGGCTTGCACAGCAAGATTACTTCGATGGCATAACATTTCATCGTGTTGTTCAAGATTTTGTAATTCAATCCGGCGATGCCGATGGCACGGGCACGGGCGGTGCCACTATTTGGAATAACGAGGCTTACCCTCTTGAAATAAATGATAGCCTACACCATTACACCGGTGCAGTGGGCATTGCACACAGCGGCAGCGGTGAAGATAACAAAAGCCAGTTTTACATTGTACAAACTCCTGCAAACAGTGTAAGTAACTCAGCCGCTGTAAGCTTAATTGAAAGCGGCATGCGCGAAAATGTGGCTGAAATATATAAAAGCATTGGCGGCACACCGCATTTAGATAATAAGCACACTGTTTTTGCACAAGTATTTGAGGGAATGGATGTTGTTGACGAAATTGCAAAAGCGCAAGTTGATTCAAACGGGCAGCCTGTTACGCCTATAAATATAATAAATGTGGATATAATTAATTATACAGCATCCGATACATCGGATGAGAGCACGGTAAGCTCTGCCTCTGCTTCAAATTAGTAATTAATAGCTCAAACTTTTTATAATTAGTTGCTTATAGCATGCCATTTTTCATTTTAGTGGATAAATTGATACTTCTTTATGTATTAGCACGATTTTAACAAATTAAATTATTTTGCATTTAATAAAATATATTTTTTAACTCTTATAACTAACCGCTATAGAAAGGAGTGCTGTTATGGATAAATTTTGGCGAATAATATTTTCTCGCACGTTTTTTCTAATTACACTTTTCCTTTTTCAAATTGCAATAGTTTTATCTGTAACAGCTCAAATTGCAAGTGTTAATGTGCCTTTTTATTCCACAGTAACTATTTTATTTGTTTGTATATCATTAATTTTATTTGAAAAGCATAATTTACAGCCGGCTTATCAAATTATGTGGTTAATAATAATTTTAGTTGTTCCTATTTCAGGTTTTATTTATTTTCTATTGTTCGGCAGGCGGCATTTCACCCATAAAAGCTCGAAATTTTTAAATGAGCTCGAGCGTCGCGCCGCAGCAACTATATTGCCGGATTCAAACGCCATTAAGCAACTTGTTGAACAAGATTGCTCTTCACGAAAAAACGCTGAATACCTAGCAACAAATGCAGCTGCACCGGTTTTCACGGGCACAAAAGCATCATATTTTGCCACAGGTGAAATATTTTTCAAAACATTTTTACAATATTTAAAAAAAGCCGAAAAATTCATTTTTATGGAATATTTCATTATAAATGACGATAGTAAAATGTGGCTTCAAACTTTGAATATATTAATAGAAAAAGCCGCTGCAGGTATTGATGTTAGAATTCTATATGATAATTTCGGTTGCATTGCTACTTTGCCCGACGACTACCCTGATATTTTAAAAGCTTATGGCATTAAATGCTACTCTGTTAATGCTTTACACTTCACATTTGATGTTGCACAGTACAAAATGTTCAACCACCGCGACCATAGAAAAATAACGGTTATAGACGGCGAAGTTGGTTTTGCGGGCGGCTTAAATTTTGCAGACGAATATATAAATGAAATTACACGTTTCGGCTATTGGAAAGATACCGCTTTTTGCCTTGAGGGTGCAGCTGTATATAAATTAACTTGCCTGTTTTTAACTATGTGGGATTTTACAACAAATGAAAAAACAAATTATCTAAATTATAAAAACAGCACTTTTTTCCCTACAACCGGCTGGGTTCAGCCTTTCGGAGACTCGCCCTTAGACGATGAAAATGTTACAGAGAACGCCTATATAAACTTGATACAGCGCGCAAGAAATTATGTGTATATAGTAACACCTTATTTAATTATTGATAATAAAATGTTCGCTATTTTATGTTTAGCTGCAAAAAGCGGTGTAGATGTTCGCATAGTTACGCCCTCTATACCCGATAAAATGTTTGCGTTTCATGTTACACAAAGCTATTATGCAGGGCTTTTAAAAGCAGGCGTTAGAATTTATGAATACACCCCCGGCTTTATTCACGCAAAAATGCTTTTAAGCGACGATGATATTGCAATTGTAGGCAGTGCCAATTTAGATTACAGAAGCCTGTATTTACACTTTGAAAATTGCTGTGTTTTTTACCACAGCAATTTTGTAAGTGACGTTAAAGACGATATAAAAAACATATTAAGAAACAGCAAAGAAATAACTTTAGATGACACAAATAAAACCCCCGTTTGGCGGAGGTTTGCAAGGGCTATTTATAGAATTTTTGCGCCGCTTATGTAAATTTTTTGCCCAGTGCCCAGTAAAAAACAAATGCAAAATTTAAAAACGCAACTAATAGCACCCATGTTCTATATGTTAATGTTTTTACTTCGCTGTTTTTCATCATATAAATCAGTGTTAAAACTCTGCCTGTAATATCAACAGTTGCAAAAATTATAATTAAATAGTAAATTGTCATACTACCCTCTGTTTGTTTAAATTTTACTTGTAAAGATTATTTAGCTTCTATTTCAAAAATTAAATCCATTTCTTTAAACTTTCCATATTCTGCAATGTTTACGGGAATAAACCCAACATATGAAAAACCTTTTAATGCGTATTCCTCAATGATTTTTCGGTGCTCTTCAAATTTCGCGCCAAAAAATGCATCTCCTTTTATTCGAACATACTCATACTTTTTCATTTAATTTAACTCGCTCCAATCATTGTTTAAATTTAATTTTTTGCTGTTCAATTGCCTTTTACTGTGGCACTTAGCCGTTAAAAGCTAAATGACAAGCGGCGAATTTTATTGCTTAATCATTATATTACAGCAATAAAAAAAAATAGTCAAACGCATAAATAAAAATTCAATCAATACTATTGACACATTTTTTATTTATATTATAATGTTACTATGCTTTATTATAGTAAAGCATACAAATATGTGGGAGGTATAATATGTCAAGAGTGTATAATTTTAGCGCAGGCCCTTCGATGTTACCCTTAAAAGTGCTTGAAAAAGCCCAAAAAGAGTTTTTAGTTTATGGTGAAAGCGGTCAATCCGTTCTTGAAATGAGCCATAGGAGTAAAGTTTACAGTTCAATAATTGAAAACACTTTTTCTTCACTTAAACGTGTTTTAAATATTCCCGATAACTATAAAATTGGTTTTATTCAAGGTGGCGCAAGCATGCAATTTGCCATGGTGCCCATGAATTTGATGAACACAAAAGTGGCAGATTACCTTGTAACAGGCCAATTTAGCGGCAAAGCTCAAAAAGAAGCCTCTAAATTTGGCATTGCAAATATTGTTGCAAGCAGTAAAGATAAGAACTTCACATACATACCCGATGTTGATAGTATTGCATACAGTGAAAACGCAAGTTATATTCACATTTGCGAAAACAACACAATTTACGGCACAAGGTTCACAAAATTACCAGGCTTTAAAAATGTGCCTTTAGTTTCAGACATGAGCAGCTGCATTTTAAGCAGGCCTACACCTGTAGAAAACTACGGCTTAATTTATTTTGGCGTGCAAAAAAATGTTGCACCTGCCGGAATGGCAACTGTAATTATCCGCGAAGATTTAATGAATAACGCCAGAGAAGATATTATAAGGGCTGATATGCTTGATTATAAAACTTTAATTGAAGCAGACAGTATGTATAACACACCGCCAACATTTAATATCTATATGATGGGGCTTGTTCTTGATTGGATTGAAAAAGATATGGGCGGTCTTGGTGCAATGGAAAAACTAAACAATGAAAAAGCTGCTATTTTATATGATTTCATTGATAACAGCACATTCTTTAATAACCCCGTTAATAAAGAAGACCGCAGCATTATGAACGCTGTTTTCACAAGTAAAAACGAAGAGACCGACGCAAAATTCTGCAAAGAGAGCGAAGCTGCAGGCTTTGTTAACTTAAAAGGTCACAGAAGCGTTGGCGGTATGAGAGCTTCAATTTATAATGCTATGCCTATAGAGGGCATAAAAAACTTAGTTGAATTTATGCACAAATTTGAAAAGGAGAACGCCTAATGTACAATATTAAAACTTTAAACAGCATTTCTCCAAAAGGCATTGAGCGCCTATCTACAAACACATTTACCGTTGGCGACGATATTCAAAACGCAGAGGGTATTTTACTTAGAAGTGCTAATATGCACGACATGGATTTGGAAAAATCTCTTTTAGCAATTGCAAGAGCAGGCGCCGGCGTAAATAATATCCCTATTGATAAATGTTCAAACGACGGCATTGTAGTTTTCAACACACCCGGCGCAAACGCAAACGCTGTTAAAGAACTTGTTTTGTGTGCACTTGTTTTATCTTCAAGAAATGTTTTAAAATCTGCCGATTGGGCAAAAGAGCTTGCCGGTAAAGGCGATGCTGTGCCCTCTTTAGTTGAAAAAGGAAAGGCTCAATTTGTTGGGCCAGAGCTTGCCGGAAAAAAATTAGCTGTGCTTGGCCTTGGCGCTATAGGCGTTAAAGTTGCAAATATGGCTGTGCATTTAGATATGGAAGTTTACGGCTACGACCCTTATTTATCTGTAGAATCTGCTTGGAATTTATCGAGAGATGTTAAACCTTGCGTTAATTTATCTGATATATTAAGCTCTGTAGATTATATATCGCTACATATGCCTGTAAACGCAAAAACAAAATACTTTGTTAACGAGCAATTAATGGCTTCTATGAAGCACGGCGTGCGTATTTTGAATTTTGCAAGGGCTGAGCTTATAGATTCAAACGCTATGATAGCTTCACTAAAATCGGGCAAAGTTGCAAACTATGTTGTAGATTTCCCAACCGACGATTTACTTGGTGTTGAAGGCTGCATTAGCATACCGCATTTAGGTGCATCAACACCTGAAAGCGAAGATAATTGTGCTATTATGGCAGTTGACCAATTAAGCGAATACCTTTTAAATGGCAATATTATAAACAGCGTTAATTTCCCCGCTGTTTCACAGCCAAAAAGTAGTGTTTGCCGAATTTGTGTTGTTCACAAAAACACTCAAGGCCTACTTGCTGCAATTACAAATGCAACAAGCAATGCAGGGCTCAATATTGAAAACATGGTTAATAAATCTAAAAACGATTTTGCCTACACAATATTAGATGCAAACACTTTAGCACCACAAACACTTTATGACGAGCTAATGGGAATTGACGATGTTATAAGAGTGCGATTTATTTAGTATTTTTAGTATTCCTTTATTTAATAAATTATGCTATAATAGCTATGGCTTGCAATTGCAAACCATAGCTATTATAATTATTTAATATTAATTTCAGTTTTAAACGGTTTTAGAGGTAAACTTATATTTAAACCGTTTAATAAAATTTTCAGCATATAAAGTGCAATTAATTATCTGCCGTTTATTACTTTATCAATATTTGTGGCAGCTTTAGACGCTGTTTTGCCAATTTTTCTTGTTGCCCTTTTTATTTCTTTTGGGTGCTTTTGAATGGCGTATGCGCCAACTGCTCCAACGGCTGTGCCTATAGCTATCCCCATTGCTGTTGACATTACATTCCCTTGTGTGTTTTTACTCATATTTTACCTCCTTATAATAAGCTTTTTATATCTTAATTGCTATATAATCCGTAAATTTTAAGGTTTACCTTAAATCAAAAAAACAAATATAGCAAACTGTTTATAGTATGTGCACTTTGTTTTCAACTATGCTTTTCATTTAAAATTTCAGAGAGGAAATAAAATGCAGCAAATAAAAAAAGTTCTTTGTATTCAAGATTTATCTACAATAGGCAGATGCAGCTTAGCCGTTGTTTCGCCGGTTTTAAGCTCTATGCGCTTGCAAGCTTGCCCATTGCCAACTGCGCTGTTAGCAAGCCATCCGCTTGGTTTTGATGCGCCTGTGCACACTGATGAAACCTCTTTTTGTAGCGATGTTCTTACATCTTACCAAAAACAAAATATTAATTTTGATGCTGTTTTAGTAGGTTATTTAAGTGGAGCCCAACAAGCAAATTTAGTTAAAAAAGCATTTGCCGATAATATAAATTCGCTTAAAATTTTAGACCCTGTCATGGCAGATAATGGCAAATTATATAATAGAAGCACTGCAAAATTATGCGCTGAAATAAAAAACTTATGCAGCTTTGCTGATATTATTACACCAAATGCTACCGAAAGCGCGGTATTATTAAATTTACCGGCATCTGATGCACAAATGCCCGAAGCCGAATGGAAAAAAAGGCTACTCGAACTTCACCGAAATTACCCTAATTGCAAAGCAATTGTAATTACAGGCGCTCTTTTACCGAATTCAGAATATTCAAACGCTGTTTTAATTGCAAATGCAAGTGAAGAACCTATAGTTGAAATGCTAAAATATACTGTTGTGCCCGAAAATTACCCGGGAACGGGCGATTTATTTGCTGCTCTTTTATGCGGGCATTTACTGAATGAAAAAAGTATAATCAACAGCGTTAAGCTTTGCGCATCTTTTATTAGCAGCGTAGCTTTGCACACATTTAATTTAAAACAAAACAAACGCTATGGCGTTGAATTCGAGCCGTTTTTGCACATGCTATCTTCAAATTCAAACACACAATAGCAGTGCTAAAAAACGCAAAATCACCAAAATCACTTTGTTTAATAAAATTATTTCACACTGCATGTTTTTTTGTTTCTATAAACTTTAAACAGTTAATACATTATTTAAGGAGCAATATTTTGCCAACAATTAATATAGTTTTAATAGAGCCTCAAATACCGCAAAACACAGGAAATATAGCTAGAACTTGTGCCGCTACCGGCGCAAAATTGCATTTAGTTGGGCCTATGGGCTTTAAAATAGATGATAAAAAGCTTAAAAGGGCAGGCCTTGATTACTGGCATATGCTTGATATAACTTTTTATAAAGACAGCGCAGAGTTTTTCAAAAAAAACAGCGGTGAATTTTTCTACTTTTCCACTAAAGCCGCAAACCGCTACACAGATGTTGTATATAGCCAAAACACCTACATCGTTTTCGGGCGTGAAGATGCCGGCTTAAAAGAAGAACTTTTAAAAGCAAACTTACCCTCTTGTGTGCGCCTACCCATGGCAGACGATGCAAGAAGTTTAAACTTATCAAACGCAGTGGCAATTGCAGTTTATGAAGTTTTAAGGCAACACGATTTTCAAGGCTTAACAGATAAAGGCATGCTTAAAAATATATAAATGGAGGCAAATATGTCTACAATAAAGAACCCTATTTTATACATTGTTATACCGTGCTACAATGAAGAAGAAGTTCTACCCATCACAAACGAAATTTTCAAAAATAAAATTAGCGAGCTAATTAGCGCTGATAAAGTGAGCAGTAAAAGTAGAGTTTTATTTGTTAATGACGGCTCAAAAGATAAAACATGGCAGATAATTGAGGCACTTAGCGAAAAAGAAGAACTGTTTGAGGGCATAAGCTTATCTCGCAACAGAGGGCATCAAAATGCGCTTTTAGCAGGCCTTATGACGGCAAAGCAATATGCCGATGTTACAATAAGCATAGATTGCGACGGCCAAGATGACGTTAACGCCATGAACGAGATGATTGACGTATATTTAGATGGCTGCGACGTTGTTTACGGCGTTCGCAGTAAGCGCGACACCGACACTTGGTTTAAGCGCACTACCGCACAGGGTTTTTACAAAGTGATGAAAGCATTTGGTGCCGACATTGTTTTCGACCATGCCGACTATCGCCTTTTAAGCAAGCGCGCTTTACAGGGTTTATCGCAATTTAATGAAGTTAATTTATTTTTGCGTGGCATTGTTCCTTTAGTTGGATTTAAATATTCAAGCGTATACTACGAAAGAGCCGAGCGCATTGCGGGCGAAAGCCATTATCCACTTAAAAAAATGCTTAGCTTTGCAATGGACGGCATAACAAGTTTATCTGTTAAACCTTTGCGCATTATCACTAATTTAGGTGTTTTGGTATCTTTTTTAAGCGTTGTTGGCATTATATATTCGCTTGTATCAAACTTTTTAGGTTATACCGTTTCAGGCTGGACAAGTATGACGGTTGCAATTTGTTTGCTTGGCGGTATGCAGCTGCTTTCTCTTGGAGTTATTGGCGAGTATATCGGTAAAATTTACAGTGAGAGCAAAAGCCGCCCTAGGTTTATTATAAGCGAATGCACGAACGAAATAGACATAGCGAAAGACAAGGAGTAATTATGGAAAAAATAGCATGGAAAGGCACAACATTGCTTGGCCCTTTGCCCCCGGTTTTAGTAACATGCGGCACGCAAAGTGCGCCAAATGCAATTACAATAGCGTGGACAGGCATTATAAATTCACACCCACCAAAAACGTATATTTCGGTTAGAAAAGAGCGTTTTAGCCACGAAATAATCTCAAAACACAAAGAATTTGTTATTAATTTGCCCACTGCGCCAATTATTAAAGCTATAGATTATTGCGGTGTAAAAAGCGGCAGAGACGAAAACAAATTTGAGAAAACAGGCCTTGGCCTGCAAAATGTTAAAGGCTATAAATGCCCTATGCTAGAGCAAAGCCCTGTTAGCCTTGCATGCCGTGTTACTGAAATAATTGAGCTTGGCACACATGATATGTTTTTAGCAGATATAACAGACGTTTATGTAGCTGAAGAGTTAATGGACGAAAAAGGCAAGTTAAATTTAGCAAAAGCAAAACTTTGCTCTTATGTTCACGGGGAATATTTTCAGCTAGGAAAGCGTGTTGGAACATTCGGCTTCAGCGTAAAAAAAAGAAAGAGAAAAACAAGAAACAATGCAAAAAACAAATAGTAAAAATATTGTGCGCATTGCAGCAATTGCTGCAATTTATACAGCATTAAGCGTTGCACTTGCGCCCATATCTTATGGTATGCTGCAAATTAGGGTTAGTGAAGCTTTAGTATTACTGCCAATTTTTACGCCCCACGCAATAACAGGCGTTGTATTGGGCTGCTTTTTAACAAATTTAATAGGCGTTTTCACAGGCGCTAATATTTTAGGCGTTTTAGATGTATTTTTCGGAACATTTGCAACGCTGTGTGCCGCTATTTTAACTTACAAGCTTCGTAATATAAAAACATTTAACATGCCTATAGCAAGCGCAATACCCCCTATTATTCTAAATGCTATTATCATTGGCCTTGAGCTAACTTATTTATTCATGGGCAAATTCGAGCTTATTGTATTTTTAACTCAATGTTTATGGATTGCACTAGGGCAAACCGTTTCCTGTTTAATTTTAGGCTTGCTTTTAGTTAAAGTTATACAAAAAACACCTGCACTTAAAAACATATTCACAGGCTAAGGCTAAAAGGCTTAACGCAAAAAAACAACACGCTATTAGTTATATTACAATGCGCCCTCAAATGTAATAATTTCAAGCACTATTTGCACTGTGAACCGAATGGAGATTTTTATGACGGTAATTTGGGATTGGAACGGCACATTGTTAAATGATGTAGTGTTTTGCAACGAAATACTTAATGATATGCTAGTTGAGCACGGTTATGTAAAAGTTGGCGATATTGATGCCTACAGAAATGTGTTTGGCTTTCCTATAATTAAATATTATGAAAAAGCAGGCTTTGATTTTAAGCGACACTCTTTTGCAATGCTCGCTGAAAAATTTATGAGCCGCTTTTACGCAAAGTGCTGCTCTCTTGAGCTACAGCCAAACGCAAATGAAGTATTAAGCTATATAAATAAAAAAGGTATTAGGCAAATTGTTCTTTCTGCCTCCCCTATTAATATTCTACAAAAGCAAGTTGAACACTATTTTAATTTCAACTATTTTGATGAACTTTTAGGCCTTAACGATATATATGCAAAAAGCAAAATTGAGCTTGCTAAAAATTATTTTAAGCAAAATAATGAGCAAAGCGAAAACTGCATTTTAATAGGCGATACCGTACATGATTTTGATGTAGCACAAGCATTGAATATTAATAAATGCATTTTATATAACAAAGGGCACCAATCCGATGAAGTTTTAAGAAAAACAAGTGCTATTATTATTGATGATTTACTAAAGCTTAAAAATTACATTTGATTTAAACATTTTTCAACTAGTATTAAAATAAACGTTAATACTATGTTTTTCATTTTACAACAATATCTATATAAAGCTTATTATTACTGAATTTTATTAAAAAGTTAGCGAGAAAGGGTTTTATGATACAACAATCTTTAAGTAAATTGCTAAGGAATACAAAAGCGCATCAAAAATCAAACCCAACAAGGGTTATTGTTGGTAGTTTTTTAATAGTTATTTTGTGCGGCACACTTCTTTTAATGTTGCCTTTTGCTACAAAAAGTGGCGAATCTATAGGCGTTTTAGGTGCACTGTTCACCGCAACAAGCGCAACTTGTGTTACAGGCCTTGTTTTGTTTGATACATACACAACTTTTTCTATGTTTGGGCAGCTTATCATTTTACTTTTAATTCAAATTGGCGGCCTTGGCCTTGTTACACTAACAACATTTGTTAGCATAGCAGTAGGGCGAAAACTTGGCTTTAAAAGCATACAAGTAGCTAGCGAGGGCATAAATTTATCAGATTTCAGCAAAGGTAAATTGCTATTAAAAGTTGTTATTGGTGTTGCTGCAATTGCTGAGGGCATAGGCACTTTACTTTTATCGTTTGCGCTTGTGCCGGAGTTTGGCTTAAAGGGTATTTATTACTCGTTCTTTATAGCTGTTTCTGCTTTTTGCAATGCCGGTTTTGATATATTCGGGCACTTAGGTGAATACAGTAGCCTTACGAGCTTTTCACAAAATTCATATGTTTTAGCTGTAGTTGGGCTTCTTATTATTAGTGGCGGTTTGGGCTTTCTTGTTTGGCAAGACATTATAAATTACAGAAAGACAAAGCGCTTTAGAACACACACAAAACTTGTTTTTTTGATGTCTGCTTTTCTTCTTATATCAGGCGCTTTAGTATTTGCACTTCTTGAATGGAATAACCCTGCAACGCTTGCAAGCCTTAACACTTTTGATAAAATAACAAACTCGTTTTTCCAATCAATAACCACGCGTACAGCGGGCTTTAACAGTGTAGATTTAGCACAAACAGATTCTGCAACAAAACTGTTTATGACAATGCTTATGTTTGTTGGCGCAGCGCCCGGCGGTACGGGCGGCGGTATTAAAATTACCACAATTGCTGTATTACTTGTGGCTGTTTTAAGTGTTATTCAAGGGCGCGATGAAGCACAGGTGTTTTCACGCAGAATTAACCAAAAAGTAGTGTATAAATCGCTAACTATTTTTATGTTATCTATAATAGCTGTTTTTTTCACTTCAATTACACTTTACCATTTTACAACAAATGAATTCGATATTATAGACAGCCTTTTTGAAGCAGTATCTGCATTTGCTACAGTAGGCCTATCTGTTGGCGTAACTTCTTACATGACGCCTTTTGCGCAAATTATAACTATGCTTACAATGCTTGTTGGGCGAGTTGGGCCTATTTCAATTGCAATATCACTAACTATTAAAAACCACAAAAAAACAAACTCTCATTTAATCTTGCCACATGCAGATTTAACTGTTGGGTAAATATCATAAAATTAAAATCGCTTGATTTAGGCTTTAAACAACCTTTTTCAAGCGCTTTTTGTTTGTAATATGCATTTTTTGTACTCATTTTTCAAAAAACTTTATTTAATACACATTTACAGATTTATTTATTTGTATTTTCATATGAAATATATTTACTATTTCGCTTTGCTTTTTTATTGTTTTATATTATTTTTTTGTCGTAATTACTTTTAAAACCGCTTAATTTGTGCTATAATAAAATATAATGTGCACGTTTATACACTATTAATAATTCAACGTTGCTGTAAGGAGATTTAATATGACAAATACCAGCTTTAACGGGAAAACCTTGCTTATAACAGGCGGAACAGGTTCTTTTGGCAATGCTGTTTTAAACCGCTTTTTGAAAACAGATATAAAGGAAATTCGCATATTATCGCGCGATGAGAAAAAACAAGACGATATGCGCCACGAATTTCAAACCGCTAACCCGAAGCTCGCTGAGAAAGTTAAATTCTATATCGGCGATGTTCGCAATATTGACAGTTTAACAGATGCGGTATGCTCTGTTGATTATATTTTCCATGCTGCGGCTTTAAAGCAAGTTCCAAGCTGTGAATTTTTCCCTATGGAAGCTGTAAAAACAAATGTAATAGGAACTGATAATGTTTTAACTGCTGCCATAAATGCACAGGTTAAACGTGTTGTTTGCCTTTCTACAGATAAAGCAGCTTATCCAATAAACGCAATGGGCATAAGCAAAGCCATGATGGAAAAAGTTGTGCATGCAAAAGCCCGAAATGTAGACCCTTCCAAAACCGTTATTTCTTGCACACGCTACGGAAATGTAATGTGCAGCAGAGGAAGTGTAATTCCCCTGTTTATTGAGCAAATTCGAAAGGGCAAACCCTTAACTATAACAGACCCCTCCATGACGCGCTTTTTAATGAACTTAGACGAAGCGGTAGACCTGGTTCTTTTTGCCTTTGAAAACGCAAGCCCGGGAGATTTGTTTATTCAAAAATCACCCGCCAGCACAATTGAAGATTTAGCGAAAGGCGTGCAAAAATTATTTGGCGATACGGGCATTAAAATAATAGGCACACGCCACGGTGAAAAATTATATGAAACTTTAATGACAAAAGAAGAACATTTAAAAGCTGCTGATATGGGCAACTACTATAAAATTTCAGCTGATGGCAGAGATTTAAACTACGATAAATATTTTGTTGATGGCCAAGTTGTAACACAAAGCGACGATGCATATACAAGCCACAACACAACAAGGCTTAATGTTGACGGTGTAGTTGAAAAGCTACTTACTAACGATTATGTGGGCAAGGAGCTTTTAAAAAATGAGCAATAAGTGCATTTTAATAACAGGTGCAAACGGCTTTATAGGCAAAAATTTAACCGCGCGCTTAAAAGCAAAAGGCTATAATAATTTAATGCTTTTTGATGTTAATTCAAGCGATGAAAATTTAAAAGAATATACAAAAAAAGCTGAGTTTGTTTTTCATCTCGCAGGCGTAAACCGCCCAATAAATAGCGAAGAGTTTTACACGGGCAACGCCGATTTAACAAAGCGCCTTTTAGAATTGCTAAAACAAAACAGCAACAAAGCCCCCGTTTTACTTAGCAGTAGCACGCAGGCGGCTTTGGATAACGACTATGGAAAAAGCAAAAAACAAGCTGAAGACCTTGTGTTTTCTCACGGTGAGAATTTTAACGAGAATGTTTTTATTTTTAGGCTAGCGGGCGTATTTGGTAAATGGTGCCGGCCTTCTTACAACAGCGTTGTTGCTACATTTTGCCACAATATTGCAAATAACTTGCCAATTGAAATTCGCGATGAAAATTACACTTTCCCACTTGTTTATATTGACGATGTTGTAAATTCTTTCATCAGTGCGCTTGAAAGCGAAAATGCGTTTGAAAGAGACGAAAATAATTTTTGCAAGTTAAGCGGCGATGAATACACTGTTAGCTTAAAGCAGCTTGCAGATACCATTCACTCTTTTAAAGAGAGCCGCAAAAATTTAAGCGTTGCAAATATGCAAAACGATTTTGAGAAAAAACTGTACTCAACATATTTATCATATTTGCCTATAGACAATTTTGCTTATGATTTAAAAATGAATTGCGATGACAGGGGCAGTTTTACAGAGTTTTTGCGCACAGACGAACGCGGTCAAGTTAGCATTAATATTGCAAAACCGGGCATTGTTAAAGGCAACCACTGGCACAATACTAAAAACGAGAAGTTTTTAGTGGTGCAAGGTAAGGCTGTTATACGTTTTAGAAAAATAGGCAGTGACGAAATTATTGAGTATACTGTGAGCGGTGAAAACCTAAAAGTTGTTGATATCCCTGTGGGTTATACACACAATATTGAAAATATCGGCACAGAAGATTTAGTAACCGTTATGTGGGTTAATGAGCCTTTCAACCCCGATATTCCCGACACTATTTACGAGCAAGTTTAAAAGGAGAATGGGTTTTGAACAAATTAAAACTTATGACAATTGTGGGCACGCGCCCTGAAATAATACGCCTTAGCGAAATTATTAAATGCTGCGATAAATATTTCGAGCATATTTTAGTGCACACAGGCCAAAATTATGATTACACCTTAAACGGTATTTTCTTTGAAGATTTAGGCCTAAGAGCGCCTGATTATTATTTAGAGAGCGTTGGTTCTGATTTAGGCGAAACAATTGGAAATATAATAGCTAAAAGCTATAAATTAATGCAAAAAACCACGCCCGATGCCGTTCTTCTTTTAGGCGATACTAACAGCGCGCTAAGCGCCATAAGTGCAAAACGCCTTAAAATACCTATTTTTCATTTAGAGGCCGGTAATAGGTGCTGGGACTGGAATGTTAGCGAGATGATTAACCGCAAAATTGTAGATCATATAAGCGATATTAACTTGCCCTATACTGAGCACAGCCGCCGCTACCTTTTAAACGAGGGTATAGACGGCAAAACCATATTTGTTACAGGCAGCCCTATGCGCGAGGTTTTAGCGGTTCATAAACTGCAAATAGACGAAAGCGATGTGCTTACAAGGCTTAATTTAGAAAAACGCAAATATATTTTGCTAAGCGCTCACAGAGAAGAAAACATAGATAATGAACAAAACTTTTTAAGCCTAATGGAGGCTGTAAATTCTATAGCCGAAACATATAATATGCCTGTAATTTACTCTTGCCACCCAAGGAGCGAAAAGTTTATTAAAGCGAGAGCTTTTAATTTCCACCCACTTGTGCAATCTATGAAACCTTTCGGCTTTATAGATTATAACCACTTGCAACAAAATGCATTTTGCGTTTTAAGCGACAGCGGTACTTTAAGTGAAGAAAGCGCTATGCTTAACTTCCCTGCCGTTTTGATAAGAACGTCTACCGAGCGCCCCGAGGTTTTGGATAAGGGCAGTGTTGTTATAGGCGGCATAAATGGCGATGATGTGCAAAGGGCAATGCAACTTGCAGTTAGCATGTATGAAAACGGCGAGCCTTATGTTATGGCAGAAGATTATGCAGATGAAAATGTAAGTGTTAAAGTTGTAAAATTAGTTGAAAGCTATACAAAAATTGTAAATACAACTGTTTGGCTAAAATAATATGTTTGGAGGCTACATTTGAAACGCATTTTAGTTGTAAGCCAACATTTTTGGCCTGAAAATTTCAGAATAAATGATATATGCGACGGTTTTATTGAAAACGAAATAGAAGTTGATGTTTTGTGTGGCCTGCCCAATTACCCAAGAGGTGAATACTTTAGCGGTTACTCCTACACAAAACACAGGCGCCAGAGCAAAAATAAAATTGAAATATTTCGCAGCGGTGAAATTAGAAGAAAAGGCAACACTTCTATAAGAATTTTTTTAAATTACATCTCTTTTCCCATTTTTGCACTGTTTAATTTGCCAAGGCTAAGAAATAGGCGCTATGATGCTGTTTTTTGCTATAATACAAGCCCTGTTTATATGATGCTTCCCGCTATTGTTTACTCTAAACTTACTAAAACTCCCTTAACAACTTATGTTTTAGATTTATGGCCTGAAAATTTATATTCCGTTTTAAATATACAAAACAAATTTTTAAGAAATGTGGCAAAATCCACTTCGCATTATCTATATAGAAGATGCGATAAATTAATTTCCCTTTCACATTCCATGAAAGAAAAATTAGTGCATATAGCGCCAAATGCAAGGCACGAAGTTATACCACAATACTGTGAAGATTTTTACTTCACCGATAAATTTGACGATAGCTTAAATGAGAAGTTCCAAGATAAATTCACTGTGCTTTTTGCCGGAAATATAAGCCCTGCTCAAAATTTGCCCTTGCTTGTTGCTTGTGCAAAGCGCCTAAAGCAAGAGCAAAACCATTATATTCACTTTGTTATTGTTGGCGATGGTATGAGCAAAGACGATTTAGTAAATGAAATTAACCGTGAACATGTAAATGACTATTTTACATTTGAAGGTCAAGTGCCCATGGATAAAATACCTTCTTACCACAGCATGGCAAACTCGCTTTTTGCCTCTTTGGCAAATAGCGAAGGCATAGGCATGACGGTTCCCGCCAAAATAACAAGCTATATGGCAGGCGCGAGGCCTTGCTTAGTAGCTATGGACGGCGAGGGTGCAAACACTATTGTAAACGCAAAAGCAGGTTTTGCTTGCAGTGCTGATGACATCGAGGCATTTTATAATAATTTAATTACGCTATCGAATATGCCTTTAAGCGAAAGAGTTATTATGGGCAATAACGCACGCGAGTTCTGCGCCATGCATTTCGGGCGCAAAAAACTACTGGGCAAAATGATTGCATTTATTTTTAATTGATTTGGAGAATTTTAATGCGAGTACTTGTGATTATCCCCTGTTATAACGAGGAAAAAAACCTTGAACGAGTTATAACACGGCTAAAAAAAGAAGCCGCTGATGTGGATTATTTAATTGTAAACGACAGCTCTACCGATAACAGTGAGCTTGTTTGCAAAAACTTGAACTACAATTATATAACTTTGCCTGTAAATTTAGGTATAGGTGGCGGCGTTCAAAGCGGATATATATATGCAAAAGACCATAATTATGATATTGCCGTACAAATGGACGGCGACGGCCAGCACAACCCTGCTTATTTACAGCATGTTATAAAACCTGTTGCTAATGGTGAATTAGATATGTGCATAGGCAGTAGATTTATTACAAAAGAAGGCTTTCAAACTAGCTTTTTGCGCAGGCTTGGCATTAGTATTTTAAGCACTATAATTAAAATTTTGTGCAACAAGCGTGTTAAAGACGTCACGAGCGGCTTTAGGGCGTGCAACAAAGAGCTGATTGATTATTTTGCAAAAAATTACGCGCAAGATTATCCCGAGCCCGAGGCTATTATTTCAGCTGTTTTAGGCGGCTGGCGCGTTGGTGAAGCGCCTGTTATAATGGACGAGCGCATAGCCGGCACATCTTCCATAAGCCCTTTGAAATCTGTTTACTACATGATAAAAGTAAGCCTTTCGCTTATTGTTTTTCGCATAACGCAAGGGCGCAAAAAGGAGGGTAAAGCATGAATGTTATGAGCATAGCCGTCACAACCCGAGTTGCACTTTTCGCAGGGGTTATTCTTCTATTTTGTGTTATTTTATATTTAATTAAAAAGAAAAAATTAAGTGTTAAATACGCCCTAATTTGGCTTTTTGCAGCGTTCACTTTATTTATTTTCTCTGTTTTCCCTTATATAGTACTGGTTCTTAGAGATTTACTACAAATGGTAATGCCCGTTAATGTTGTTTTCACAATTGCATTTGCCTTTGTTTTTCTGTTACTCTTAAGTTTGTCAAGTATTGTAAGCGGCTTTTCCCAAAAAATAAAAAGCTTAACGCAACAAATTTCTTTTTTAGAAAAAAGAATTAGAGAGCTTGAAAATAAAGATAACAATAATTCTCAAGATTAATTATGCAAATTGCATCTTATATTCTTATAAATGAACTTTGGTTTAACTTTGCAAAAAATGTTTTCATTCGTTTTTTTTAACATTCACATAATTTTTAAATGTTAAAACTGCAGAGCTGAAATAGCCAAAAATATATTTCCGGGGGTTTTTATGAATTTTATTACATTTTCATATATTGTGTTTCTTTTAATACTTTGCATATTCTATTATATTTTCCCTAAAGTTGCTCGCCCGTTTTTACTTCTTGCAGCAAGCTATGTGTTTTATGTTTACAACTCACAAAACGCGCAGTTTGCCTTGTTTTTAATAGGTGTTACAGCCGTTACTTATATAAGTGCAATTATAATAGGCGCATTAAAAGAACAGCTTAAATATGCGCGCATTGCTGTTTTAGCGGGCACAATTTTTCTTTGCTTTGGCGCACTTATTTATTATAAATACAGCTTGTTTTTCTTTGGCACTGCGTTCAGCCTTGCTGTTCCACTTGGTATAAGTTATTTTACTTTGTCTTCAACAGGCTATTTAATTGATATTTACAGGGGCAAGTATAAAAGCGAAAAGAACTTTTTAAAGTACGCTTTATTTGTTTCGTTTTTCCCAAATATAATTGCAGGGCCTATCGAGCGCGGCTCTAATATGCTACCACAATTTTCAGAAAAAATTGAATTTAACTATGCCTCTTTCAGTGGCGGTTTGTTTCGTATATTATGGGGCTTTTTTAAAAAACTTGTTGTTGCCAACGTTTTAATGGGCATAGTACAACCGGTTTTTGCAAATATGGAAACCTATAAAGGCCCTATGCTTTTAATTGCAGCTTTAATTTTTGCTTATCAACTTTATATCGATTTCTCTGCTCTGTCAGACATAGCTATAGGCACAGGCGCATTATTCGGCCTTTCCATTATGGAGAACTTTAAGCGCCCGCTCGCCAGCACCAGTATAAAAGATTTATGGCGCCGCTGGCACATAAGCCTTTCCTCTTGGTTTAGAGATTATTTATACTTCCCTCTCGGCGGTAGCCGCCACGGCAGGCTTCGCACAATTTTAAGCACATTGCTTGTTTTCACTGTAAGTGGCCTTTGGCATGATGCTTCAATGGGCTATATCATTTGGGGGCTTATAAGTGGCTTATATCTTGTAATAGGTAAAGAAACTTTGCCTTTGAGGGAAAAAATCCACGCTAAAAACCCGCTTTATTATTTTAAACCCATAAAGCATACCATACAATTAATAATTACTTATGTTTTATTTGCCCTTTCCGTTGTTTTCATTTCTGTAGAGCTTTACAGCCCGGCAGGAGAAGAGCTTGATAGTGCAATTTACTTATTCTCAAATATGCTAAGCAATTTCGGCACACTGTTTGACGGCAGCGTTTGGCTAACTATAGAATCTCTTGGCTTTGAGGGGCTTGTGGTTTACATAATTTTAGCAAGCGTAATTGTTATTGAGGGCCTTGAAAGCAGTAGTATGCCAATAAATATAATGATAAGAAAAATACCGTTTTTCTTGCGTTGGCCTTTATATTACGCATTAATATTAGTTATATATTTCTTTGGCGAGTTCGGCGTTTCGAGCTTCGTTTACCAAGCATATTAAGGGGGGGCAGTTATGAACTTTAATTTTAAAGAATTTGCATTAAAAATACTTAGCCGCATAATATCTGCCTTTAGGCTTGCCGCAGGTTTTTTAGTTGTTATAACTATACCTCTTTTTACTATTTATTACAGCTACACAACCGATGTTTCGGGCTTCTTTCAAGGCGATTTAGTTTTGCGTGAAGTTGCAAATATGGTGCTTTCCGGCACTGATATTATCGGCTATGAAAAATTAAATAACAGCGAGCGCGATATTATGAAAATATTTGCAAATGAAATAGAGCCTGTTCCCGAAGCAATAGCTTTAGGTTCAAGCAGAATTTTACAGCTAACTTCTGATATTGTTGGCACAGAAAGCTTTTTCAACTGCGCCATGACAGGCGGCGATGCCGCAGACGTTTTAGGCACATTTTATTTATTTGATGAAGACGACCGCTTACCTGAGACTGTTATCATAGGCTTTGACCCTTGGATTTTACGTGACGATGAAGGCAACGGCGGCTGGGATAGAAGAAGCGACAAAGAGCTTTACACTGAATTTTTAAACGCTAAACTCGGCTATAATATAGTTTACGAAAAAGAGGATGACAGCGCAGCTTACGAGGCTTTATTTTCACCAAATTACTTTAAAGATAACATCACTTACACTTTAAGAGATAGCGCAAATATTGAAAAGCCCATACCCGTTATTGGCGATTTATATGCGCAAACAACAGAAGTTAAGCGTGCTGACGGCAGCCTTTTATACGACATGAACTTTAGAGAGCGCTCTCAAGCTGATATAAATAATGACGCATTATATCAAACTGAAAATCTACTGCATATGCAATACTACCCCGAGCTTAGCACATTTATGCCCGAAGTTTTTGATAAGTTTTTTGCGTATACTCAAACACTCGATGTTAATATAATAATAGTTTTAACACCATTCCACCCTATTACTTATGATTATGTTGAAGGCACTTTAGAAACAGACCCAACGCGCTATGGCGGCTTTTTAGCTACAGAACCTAAAATAAGAGAGCTTGCCGCAAAATATAATATACCTGTTTATGGCTCTTACAACCCCCATTTAATTGAAGGCGTAACTGAGGAAGATTTTTATGACGGTGTTCACTGTAAAGACAGTGCAATTATCAAAATTTTCGAAAATGAAACTTTACTTCAACAAGCCGGCCTTGCATAGAAAATCTTTTTGCTTTATTAAAAATTTATAAAGTTAATGTGTTAATTAATAAGAAAATCCACATAATAATATAATTGCTCATAGAATTTTATATTGTATAAAAATGAGGATAAAATGAAAAGCTATAACAAATTAGATTCCGCTGCTAAGCTTTACCCTTCTGTAACAAACAAAAACAACACTTCTGTTTTTAGAATTTCTGTTGTTTTGAACGAAAATATTGATGCTAATTTATTGCAAATTGCTGTCAATATGATTTTCGAGCGCTTCAAGCTTTATTTTATGCGCTTAAAAAGCGGCGTTTTTTGGAACTATTTTGATTATAACACTTTACATTTTACAATTGAAAAAGAAAGTGAATGCCCTTGCAATTCAATTTTAGCGGCCGATAATAAAGGCTATATTTTAAAAGTGCTTTATTATAACAACAGAATTTCTGTTGAAGCTTTTCATTCTATTACAGATGGTAGCGGTGTACTGGAATTTACAAAATCTTTAGTTTATTACTATTTAACTATAAAACACGGCGCCATGCCTCATGAAAACAAAGTTTTACTGTATGACGAAAAGGTTAAAAGCAATTATGAAGATAGTTTTTTAAAATATTTTAAACGCTTCACAAAGGAAGACAAGCAATTTATAAAAAAGAAACTTAATGCATTTAAAATGGATGGTAAAAAGTACAAGCGCAAGGGCAACAGTGTTGTTGTTGGTCTTGTTAGTGTTAATGCCTTAAAGGACTATTGTAAACTAAAAAATTGCACAATAACAGCTTTTTTAAGTGCACTTTTAATTAAAAGTATTTACGATGTGAAACAAAAGCATTCAAGCGATAATAAACCTATAGTAATTGCGCTACCGGTTAATTTGCGGAAAACGTTTAAATCTGACTCTTTAAAAAACTTTTTCGGCCTTACTCATTTAAGCTATACAATGAGCGATAGCACAAATTTAGACGATATTATAATAGATTTATCTGCTCAGTTAATTGAAAACACCTCAGAGGAAAGTTTAGGTGCAATATCTAAAGCTAGCGTGCGCCGCTCTTTAAATATTTTTTCTAAAAATACACCGCTTGTTTTAAAAAACATTTTTTTACCTTACTTTTTCTCTGCGCTTGGCGAAAAGAAAAAAACAGTGCCTATTTCAAATATGGGTAATGTTCTTATGCCGCAAGAAACGTATAAATATATAAGTCACTTTGAGTTTATTCTTTATCCAACAAAACTAACGCATATATCTATAGGGGCATGCTCTTTCAACGATAAGTTAGCATTGGCGTTTACCAGAAGCATAATAGATGCCGACTTAATTAGATATTTCTTCATGCAGCTAAAACAAATTACAAATACAGATATTAGCGTTTATTCTAATATGTGGGGTGAAAATGATGAATAGATGCCCAAATTGTGATATTAATGTTTATGAAAGCGAGAAAAAATGCCCGCTGTGCAAACATAAATTTCAGAATATTAAAAGCACAAATGTTCAATTCCCCGAATATGATCATATAATAAAAAACCGCACATCTTTAAAAAATGTGCCTGTTTTTATTACATTTGTTGTTATAGTAATTTGCTGTTATATAAATATTTTCACTCATGACAGTGGCGATGTAATTTGGTCTTTAATTGTAGCTGTTTCCTGCTTATTAGCAACAGCGCTATTTAGAATTACACACACAAAATCTTTGCGCTATGGCTCTAAAATAGTGCTAAATTATTTTACTATTTCCGTTTTTTTATTTTTATTAGATATGCTTACAACATCAAATTTTTGGTCTACAAATTTTGCTATTCCGCTTTTCACAATGTGCACAACATTAGCTTTAACTGTTTTAACAGTTAAATCCAGACAAAAATATTCTGAATATTTCGGTAATCTATTAACAATTTGCATTTTAAGTTTTGCGCCTGTTATAATTTATTTATTAGGCTTTTCAAACATAGCCTGGGGTTTTTTAGCAAGCGGCATCTTCTCTTGCATAATCGCATTCGGGCTTTATATGTTCTCGGATAAAACATTAAAGCAAGAGCTTAAAAAGAGGTTTCACCGATAAAAGCAAGTTAAATTTAAAACCCACCCTGTTGCCATAATGGCGGCAGGGTGGGTTTTATTTTACTCATTTTAATTTTTTAGTTGCTATTTGCTTTTTAAAAGTGTAACTCCGTTTAACACAATACACGCTATTACCAAAGCCCATATTATTTTAGACATACTCGGCATAACATCTGTTAGCGCAGACCAATCTTGCGCAATAACATTTTGAGCATCTGCACTATAAATAGCGCAAACGGTTAATGCTGTTAAAGAGATACTTGCAAATCTAAATATATCGGAATTTTTAGATTTTAACCACTTTGCTAAATTTACAAGTGCAAGTGTTATAGCCATTATACCCAATATTATCCACATGCCATTTACACGTCCTTTCACAATTAATAACCTATTTAGCTAAATTTCATTTAAGGCGTAGGCAATAATGTTGACGGGTCTACATATTTTTCAAGCGTTACGGTAGTTCCAAACGTTACAACAGAGCCTGCCAAAGTGCTTTGTGATTTTATAGTGCCCCATTTTGTATTATCAGTTTCACCCACCTCAACATAAACTATTTTCAAATAGCTTGTTTCGGGCAATACATCAGCCGCACTACTTGCCATGCCAACATAATTTGGCACTGCGACAGTTGGGCTACCCGGTACTACATTAAGCGTTATAGTGTCGCCCTCGCTCATTTTTGTGCCCACAGGTATACTTTGCTGCCAAACTTCGCCGGGCTCTCTATTTGATGCGTTAATTTCTTTAAACACAGGCACTATGCCAAGGCCGTTACATATAGTAATTGCCTGCTCCCTAGTTACAACATTAGGATAAGCTGCGCTTTCAGGGGCCACTAAATCCGGCGCATAAATTGCTTTGCCGGAAGATACAACAAAGTTCACTGTAGCATTTATCGGTATTGTTAAATTAACTTTATCTTGCGATAAAACAGTATTTTTAGCTTTATCTGATTCTGTATAAGTGATGTTAACAGTTATGCTCGCGCCATTTTCATTCAGCGGTAAAACCCAATCTCTAATACCGTTTTCGCTCGAGCCTACCATAGATGTAATATAGATTGTATCACCAAGAGAGTAAACAAGTTCCACATGGTCATCATCTTCATAAAGAGCGCCGCTATACATGCTTTGGCTAATTAACTTGCCCTCTTCAACGCCCGCCATGTATTTTTCGCTTGCGCTTATACTTATGCCAAGGCTTACCGCCTCACGCTCAGCCTCGTCTTTTGTCATTGCAAAGAAGTTTGGCACCCTAATTTCTTTGCCTTTAGATATTGTTAGTTTAACGGTATCGCCCTCGTGAATTGTTTCTTCAGCTTTAATGCTCTGCTCCATAATTTGCCCTTTTGCAACAGTTTCACTAAACTCTTCAACAATTTGAATAACAATGCCGTTATCTGTTCCGAACTTTTGCGCTTCTTCAACGCTCATTGCTATAAAGTTCGGCAATTCTACCGCTGAGCCCTCGCCTTTTCCGTTTGAGAACACAACATAAAAGGGTGTGTCGCGCCTAATTTCTGTATCAATAACCGTGTTGTCATTCACGGTATACTCAATAACTTTACCGGCAGGTATAGTTAAGCTATCCTCAGTTGTTATGCGCACCTTTGTCATTAGATTTTCAGCTGCCCATGCTTCAACTTCGTTAACCGTCATATTCATAATATCGGGCACTGGTACTAAAATACTTAAATCAGGGCCTGCAGATACTACAAGCTGCAAGAACTCACCGTTACCCACGGTTTCGCCTGCGGCAGGGCTTTGAGAAATAACTATGTTTTGTGCAATTGTGTCGCTAAATTCCTCTTCAGTGCGAAGGAGCACCGAGTTTTCGTCTGCCCACAATTGCACATCGTTTAATTCCCAGCCCTCGTCTGCCATCGCCGGCAGCGCTGTTCCACGCATTAGCAAAACTGCAAAAATTATAATGGCAATAAGCGCTATGGCACCTATAATTATATAACCCCACGGCAATTTCTTTTTCTCTTGCACAAAGCTGCCGCCGCCACTTGGCGGCGCAAAGCCTGTTTGCTCTTCAAAACTCATACTATCATCGTTTTCGTAAGCACTGTTTTGCTCATGTTCATTTTGGCTAGCGGCATAGCTATTTTGTGCGCCTGCACTCATTCGCTGTGCACCCTGTGCCCCATTTTGGTTTTGCTTAACGGGCGGTGCTTGTGTACTTTGAGCTTGCGCTTGTGCACTTTGAGCTTGCGCCGGTGCATTTTGTGCTTGCACCGGTGCAAAACTTTGCTCACTTTGTGCTTTTTGCGTATATTTATCTAAAAAATCGTTTCCCATTTCGGAATACCTTTCAAAGTTTGGTTAAAAAATTAATTTGTTATATCCCTTTTCTTGAATACCAAAGAAGCTATAACCAGCAGAATTGCAGAATAAATTATCATAACCGCAACGCCAAGCCCAACGCTTAAAGGCATACCCTTATCTATTAAGGTTTCAACATAATAAGAGGGGTTGAAAATTTCATTCATGTATATATACATAACAGGTGTGAACGCTAAAATATCAGCAGGCGCATTGTTTGCCATAATGGGGAGTAATATCATTGTGCCAACAAGTGCTAGCATTGGAATAATTATTGAAACAGCCATGTTTTTTATTGCACTTGAGCAGAAGAAAGCTAGCGAATACATAAATATAATGCCTGCAAAGCATGCTAAGAAATCGCCTATGAACGATATAAAGAAGCTAACTTCGCCGCTGGCTGTGTAGTTGGGGTATGCAAAATCTGCAAAGCCGTACATAAAGCCGCAAACAATAACCGATAAGAAATATGTTGCTACATATAAAATGAACACATATAATAAGCCGCCTAAAAATTTGCTTATAAAAACTTTATTACGTGTGCGAGGCCTAATCATTAATAAGCGCACTGTGCCACTTTGGAATTCGTTTGCAATTACCCAGCCGCCCAAAAGCACAGAAAAAACAGAAACTAGTGAGAACATTCCAAGTTTGCCATATAATTGGTTTCTCGCGCCGTCGTAAACAAAGCTCATGTCCGGCTCGCCACTATTTAGTGAATTATCGGCAATAAGCACTTTAAGTTGCGACGCTTTTATTTCATTAACGAGCGCTTCTTCGTAAGCCGGATATGTGCCGTATTCTCTTCTTACCCATTCATCTTCAACAAACTCTTCCTCTGTTAATTTGTTGTTTTCTTTATCTAATATTTCGTAAGATGCCCAGTTTTTCTGGTTTAATGCACCATCTTGCCATGAACCATCGTTTGGCGCAATATTATGCTCGAGCCTATATGCCATTTCCGGTATACTGCTTTGCTCTATATTCATATTATCCAAAATTAAACGGTCAATTTCATCATTCAAATACGCTTCTTGTGAGGGGTTTGAAATAATGTCTTTTTCAAGTTGCTCTATACGAGCGTTGTTCGAAATGATGGTTTGCTCAAGGTCTTTCACAGATAAATCAATATAAGTTGCAAAATCGTCATTTTCCATAATACTGTCAAAATCTGAAATGAATTCGTTAAGTTCTGCAATTTTTTCATTTCTTTCTTCAGTTGTCATTTCTATATATAAGTTATAAACGCTGTCATCGAAATAGCCAACTACATTGGTTGCTTGTTTTAAGTCATCAAAATTTGTATCATTTGCATCTTCAATATTCTCAAAGTCTGCAGTGTTTAATTTTTCAAGCAGATATACCGTTATAATATTTTCACGTGTTCTATACAAAAAGTTCATTCTATAATCGTAAAAATACTCATCGGGGTCATCGCCTGTTTTGACTAAAGGCGCATATATTTCAAACTTTTCAATTAATTCATCATACATTTCCTGTGCATATCTTGTGCTATCAGCCGAAAGGCCATAGTTCGGCAAATCTGTCTGCGCTTCATACATCCATTGCAATTCACGCGCTACATCATTGTTCCAATCATATTCAACGCCATTTATAATAATATCTTCGCTGTAACTTGAATAATACATATTACCATATAGTAAATCTGATACTACATTATTCATAACATAGCTAAACAAATGAACGCCTACAGTTATAAAAAGCATAATTAAAATTGCCGATATCACTATAAATTTGCTACGCAACATATTGCGTGTTTCCGCAATTACTTGTTTTATAAAATTCATAATTCACCCCTTAAGAAATTTGTGTTTTGCTGCCGGTTGTCATCGAAATGAAATCGTGCTCTAGCGAACGCTGCGCCCTGTTTACCGCATAAATTTTAATATTTTGCGCAACAAGCTCTGCTATAATATTTGGTATTTCGTCACTTTTCATTACTATATTAACACCGTCGGGCAATAAATCACAATTAGTGCCAAGCGCTTTAAACTTCTCGTGCACTGCTTTGTTATTATCTGTAACAAATGTATAAGAGAAAACTTCAACATTTTCCTCTTGCACCATGCTTTTTTCGCCAATAATTTTGCCGTTATCAATAATATAAATTCTATCGCACATTAGTTCCATTTCGCTTAACAAATGGCTACTTATGAAAACGCCTGTGCCAGCATTTTGCGCAAGATTTTTAAGCAGCTCACGCAGCTCTTTAATGCCAATAGGGTCAAGGCCATTTGTTGGCTCATCTAAAATTAAAAGCGGTGGCATGTGCAAAATTGCTTGCGCAAGACCTATTCTTTGGCGCATACCCAAAGAATAAGTTTTAATTTTAGTGTCTATTCTATCTTTCATTTTAACAAGCTCTACAACGCTGTCTATATTTTTTTCAGCGTCTTTTCCATAAAACTGGGCAAAGTACTTTAAGTTCTGCCTACCTGTTAAACCTTTGTATAAATCGGGGTTTTCAACAATGCCGCCAACATTTTGCATGGCTTTTTCAAAGTTATTTATAACGCTGTTCCCGCAAACGCTTATATTGCCGCTCGTTATGCTAAAAAGCCCCATTATCATTTTAATTGTTGTTGTTTTACCGGCGCCGTTTGGGCCTAAAAAGCCAACGATTTCACCGCTGTTAACAGTTAAACTGATATTATCAACTATAGTTTTCTTTTTAATTTTTTTCGTTACGCCTTCAAGTTTTAATAGCTCCATATTTCCCTCCGTTTATTTAAAATATATATTAGTATTTTGTTAAAATTGTATGTCGCACCTAATAAATATTTTATCTTATTATATATAAAAAGTCAAACTTATCACATAAGTTTCACAATTTAATAGCATAATAACGTTTTTTATTCACTTTTCAGCAATAAAATTATAACATATTAAACATTCGCTTGTTTTATAATGTATAATAGTATTATATAATTAAAGAGTAGAAAGCAAAAATTTAACGAATTATGTGCTTTCGGCTTGCATTTTTTATACTAAGGTAAATTTAAATGTTTACCATATGGAGATAAAATGATCAAAAAACTTAAAATCTCACTTATAATTATTTTGTGCTGTTTAATAAAAATACTTATCATATTAAGTATATTAAGCTTATTATTTGTTAATTTTTTTATTTTACGCAAAGATATTTCCTCTTCCGCCTATTATGACGAAAAAGAAAGCCAAATGAGCACGCAGGAAATAAATGACATTTACTATGGCTATTACGATGAAACCGAGGCATATAACCGTTTAAACTCTGATGTTTTAGTTGCGCAAATGCTTGAAAGCGCAAATAGCGAAGATGTTTACATAAATTCAGATGATGGTACAAAGCTTTACGGCTTAGTTCTAACGCAAGAAAATTCAAACCTTTGGGCAATTGCGGTGCACGGATATGGCTCTAACCATAAAGAAGCGCTTGATATCACTTTGCATTTTTACGAGCAAGGCTATAATGTTATAACACCTGATTTACGCGGGCATTCGCAATCTGGCGGTGAGTACATCACATTCGGGTTTTTAGATGGCAAAGATGTAATTGCTTGGGCAAACTATGCCGGTGCCCAAAGTGATGATGCACAAATAGTGCTACATGGCTCCTCTTTGGGGGCGTCTTCCGTATTGATGGCGTGCGGAGATGACGCATTGCCCTCAAATGTAATAGCGGCAATTAGCGACAGTGCTTATACAAGCTTTGAAGAGGTTGTTGTATACCAATTAGAAAATATTCTTAATATACCCCTATCGCTTATTGTTGATATTGTGTTGAATTATACTACTATATTTACCGGTATTGACCTTAACCTATCAGTGCCTACAAATGCGCTTGAAACCTCAGAAATCCCAATTTTGTTCACCCATGGCACCGCTGATGATTTTGTGCCGTATTATATGAAAGATGTGCTTTTTGAAAGCTATATGGGCCCCAAAGCCAATATACCTATTGAAAATGCCGATCATATAGCAGGCAGATACTTAAACCCCGATTTATACTATGGCTCCATATTTGATTTTCTAGATGATTATTTGTTATAGTTTTACTGTGCTCTAAATTTAATTAACATTTATTAATTACAAATTATATAGTGAGCTTTAATTATAAAAAAACCAAATTAAATAAGCAAAGAAAAAAAGTAGTTCTTTACAATAAAAAAACGCTTAAAAGTTAAAACTTTTAAGCGTTTTTTATGTTTACTTATTATTCTTTATCTTTATCTTCGCAATCACAATCGCCACAACCACATTCGCCTGCATCGCTAAAATCAATTTCAAAGCTCGTTTTGCAATTAGGGCATGCTAAATCGTCTGCGCATAGCATGTCTTCATCAACACAAACAACTTCACCGCAAGCGGGGCAAGTTATTTCATAAAGGCCGTCATCACGGTAATCTGCGCTATCGTCATACTCTTCTTCTTCATCTTCATATAAATAGCTTTCAACATCACCTAAATCTTCGCTAATTGCGTCTACTTCCTCAAACAAATCGCCAACTTCTTCATCTAAAGTTGTAATTTGCTCTGCCATATCAGCTACAACGCTAAGCAAAGCTTCTATAATTTTGCCCTCGTTTGTATTTGCTTCATATTCCATGCCTTTCATCAAGCCTTTAATATAAGCCACTTTTTCTGTTAATTGCATATTTTCCATGTTTTTTCTCCCGTTTTGTTATTATTTCACTTGTATACTTTAGCATATAAACTTTTTAATTCAAATTCTATTACAGTTTAAGCTCTATCCATATATTCGCCTGTGCGAGTATCTATGCGAATAACTTCACCTTCGTTTATAAACAAAGGAACTCTAACTTCTGCGCCTGTTTCAAGTGTTGCCGGTTTTAATGTGTTTGTTGCAGTATTTCCTTTAACACCCGGCTCTGTTTTTGTAATTTCAAGTGTTACAAAATTAGGCACTTCTATGCCAAAAACCTTGCCTTTATATGATAGAATTTTGCACACTTCGTTCTCTTTTACAAATTTGAAACTATCGTCAAGCTCGCTCTCGTTAAGTGGAACTTGCTCATATGTTTCATTATCCATAAAATAATATAAGCCGCCATCTTCATAAGAATATGTCATTTCACGGCGCTCAACATATGCCGATGGGAATTTAGCTGTTGGGTTGTATGTTTTTTCAACCACCGAGCCTGTTATAACATTACGCACTTTTGTGCGCACAAATGCCGCGCCTTTGCCCGGTTTAACATGTTGGAATTCTATTATTTGCATAACGTTGCCGTCTTCCTCAAATGTTACGCCGTTGCGAAAATCTCCTGCAGATACCATATTATCCTCCAATTATTATAATTGATTATATTTTCAATTAATTGCTATTATTATTTTACATTAACCGCCGCATTTTTGCAAGTTTTTAATGCTTAAATAATTCAAATTACTATAATTTTATAAAACAATTAAATTTTTATCGCTTTTTGCTAAAATTTCAATGCCGTCTTTTTTCATAATTACTGTATCTTCAATTCTAACGCCGAATTTACCTGCAAGGTAAATACCCGGCTCTATTGTCATTAACATATTCTCTTTGATTTCATCTGTGCAAAGTGGGCTAAAACGTGGGTTCTCGTGTATATCTATGCCCAAAGAGTGCCCTAAACCGTGCCCAAAATTATCGCCATAACCCTCAGATGTTATTATATCACGCGCTATTTTATCTACATCGCAGCCCCTAAGCCCTGCTTTTGCGCCCTCGCAAGCGGCAAGTTGAGCTTTTAGCACAATATTGTAAACCTTTTCTTGCTCTTTACTTATATTGCCCATTGCCACAGTGCGTGTCATATCTGTGCAGTAGCCATTTACATTTGCGCCAAAGTCCATTGTAATAAAATCGCCCGCGTTAATAATATTATCGCCCGGCTCACCGTGCGGTAAACTTGTTTTAGCACCTGCAAGCATTATTGTGTTAAATGCAATTTTACCGGCACCATTCTTGCGCATATAGCTTTCCATTTCTATAGCTATATCTATTTCACGAACGCCAGGTTTCAAATATTTTAAAATATGTGCAAGGCAATTATCTGTAATAACTTGCGCTTTTTTAATATTCTCTATTTCGTTTTCGTCTTTTATTGCACGCATATCGTTTAAAGCTGCTGTAAGCTTATCGCTTATATCTATATTAATTTCTTTTCCAAAAGCATCTTTAAGCGTTTGCAAGCGAGATAAAGTGCTTGTATATTCAATGTGAACATTTTTCACATTATTACTTTTTAGAATATCGACAATTTGCTCTTTTGCAACTTTTTCTAATACAACCTCAACATTTGGGTCTTTTATATTATTTCTTGCTATTTCAATATATCTTGAATCTATTATAAAATAAGACTTATTGGGCAAAACAAGTAAATTTCCGGCAGAATGTGTATCTACATTCAAAAGGTAATAGCGGTTTTCTGCTGAATTTATTATTGCAGCTTCAAAATTTTGCCCTAAAATTTCTTTCAGTTTTGTTATGCGTGTTCCCATTATTCTTGCTCCCTTTTCATTATATTATTTCCTTTATTCACAAAAGCTTTTATTATAGGCTTTTCAAGTGCTCGTTTTAAGCGTATTGTAAATTTTACATCACCATACATTGGCAACACTAAAAGCGATTTAATATTGTAAACATTCGCGCCCAAAATATCGGTAAAAATTTGGTCGCCCACAAGTGCCACTTCGCTTTTGCTAACATTCAGTTTCTTCCTCGCTCTTGCAAGGCCAAGCGGCGATGGCTTACAACTAAATGCACAATAATCCATATTAATTGCTCTTGCAAAAGGCTCAACACGCTTTTTAAAGTTATTTGATACTATCATCATTTTAATTCCGGCGCCGTTCATTTCACTTAACCATTTTTCAATTTCAAATGGCAATTTTTGGCTGCCGTGCCCGGTTAAAGTGTTATCAACATCCAGTATAAGCGCTTTTATATTATTGCTTTTAAGGTATAAAGGGGTAATATCAAACGCCCTGTTAAATATAGCCGTTGGGTATAGCATTATTTGCTCCTTATTTTTTCAATTGTATTTTCTTGTTTAATGCATTTATTAAAAACATTAAACCGCCAAGTGCCGCAAAATAAAATATGGGTAAAACACTGTAAACATATCGGCTTCTAGCTTCAAATATTAAAAGGAAACATACCATACCAAGTATGAAAATTCTAGCAAGCCAAATATATTTTGCACTGCTATGCTTATTTAAAAACACACCGAGTATCATAAGTAATATTAAAAGCATATACTGCGCTTGGCATAAAAACGCTGTTATATTGTAATATTCCCCATCGCCCCTGTAATATTGGTGAACAAACTGTGCAAATTCACTTTCTTGTGGCGGAATGCCTGCGTAAAACATGCCCTCGCGCGCAAAAAAGAAAGTGCCGTCTGTGAAATTGAAGCTAAGCTTATTAAATAAAAACGACATATAACCGGTAAAGCCCATATCTTGTATGCGCCTAAATGCTTCGTCTATATTCGCCTGCATTTTAGCCTGCGAGCCCTTAAAAGACATAGTATATTGCATATCCTCATAGGCATAACTGCCGTGCGGCTGTGATAAGCCCATCATAAAATAATGTGTTAACGAAAAAGATTCTTCTTGCGCTTTTTGCTCGTCGAGCATAAAGCCCACAGATTTTTGAATAAACAAATCACAAATAATATAAGTACACAGCGAGCTTAAAAGCAAAACACATAAAGTTAAAGCAATAAATTTTTTATTGCTTTTTTTGTTAATTTTATTGCTTTTTTCTTCTTTGCTTGCTTTAGGCTTAAAAATGCAAAGCAATTCTACCAGTAAAACAGCAGGGATAAAAAGCAACACATACGGCTTAACAAAAGAGCTTATAACAAGCGAAGCGCTAAATAAAGCTATGTTTATATATTTAAAGCAAGCGCTTTTCGATGTTTTAAAGCCGCTGTATGTATAAAGGCAAAATGCTGAAAATATCATGCCGTAAGTATCGCTGTAAGGCACAACAATCCATGGGGAAAGCGCTATTGCCGGCGCGCTTATTAAAAAAAGTAGCCACGCCTTTTTATAGCCAAAATGCCTTTTCACTGTTAAAAACAAAAACAGTACAGATAGCAAAACCAAAATTGCACCTAAAAAAGCGGCATAAGGGATATACTCTGTTATGCCAAACCTATTTAATATAACAAAAAAATACCTAAAAACTCCAAGTAAAAACAAATTGTTGGGGTTTTGGTGAAAATAAGTTTCGTTATAATCTAATTGGCCTTGAGTTTCTAAAAGGCTGTTTGCGGTGTTTAAAAGCACTTGAGGGTCCCACCCTGACGGCGAATAGCAAGTGAAAACTATAATACCTTGAAGCAAAGCCAATGCCGCAAATGCTATAAAAACACTTAAAGGGCTTTTAAAAAAGCTGCAAGCTTTAACGCTTTTTATTTTATTTGCAATAAAACACACAAATAATATAAAACACAAAATTAAAAGTGCCATTGCAAACGCCAATATATTATTAGGCTCATGCGGCATACCAGGTATGTATTCCGAGCCAAAAAATAACATGCGAATAAGCAACGCACCAAAGCATAGCACAAAAAGCACATCGGTAAATATTTTCAGTTTTTTAGCTGTTTTATTTGCCGGCATCCAAAATGCTCCTTATACCCTATTAAAAACTTGCAATATGCAAATAATTATAAAAAAATTGAAGGGGCACCCCTGTGTGAGTGCCCAAAATTAGATTTTACAACCTATTTTCAAGCGGCCACGCAGACCCGCCCCTACATTTTTAGGTAGTAACAAATACTAAAACTTGTTACTACCCCTTTTTGCACACATTTCCGCATGCCTACAAATTACTTAAATTTGCGTTTGCGGGCAGCCTCTGATTTTTTCTTGCGGCGTACCGAAGGTTTTTCATAGGCTTCACGCTTACGAACTTCAGCAAGAACGCCCGAGCGTGCGCAAGAACGCTTAAAGCGGCGCAATGCGCTATCAAGCGATTCATTATCTTTTACTCTGATTTCCGACATCTTTGTCCCTCCCTTAACGTTGAGGTTAGGAGCTGAGCAATGCTCAACTATATTAAATTATACAATTAAACACGCTCTGTGTCAATATGTATATTGAGGAATATTGTAAATTTTATGAGCAAACTACAAATAATTCGCTATTTTTCACTCTTTTTTAAAATATTCGATAATTAATAATACAAAACCCATTGCTAATATAATAGAAAAAATAATAAATGGAATTAACATTCCGTTTAACATTAAACCTGTAATAAATCGTCCCGGCGGTGTTGCCCACGAGGGTGGTAAATTTAATGCATTAAAAATTATTAAAGCAAGCCCCCAAAAAGAACTTATTAGCATTAAAATGCCTATTATCAAAACCCTTTTTATGTTCTTCATTATTATTTCACCGCAATATTAACAAGTTTTCCTTGCACATAAATTTCTTTCATAATAGTTTTTCCGTCAATAAACGGTAAAACTTCCTCATTCGCTTTTGCTAATGCAATTGCATCGTCTTTGTTAATATCTGCTGCAACACTAAGGCGTGCTCTTACTTTGCCGTTTACTTGCACTGCAATTTCAATTGTGCTATCTTTGCATTTTTCCTCGTCATGCTTTGGCCATTGCGCTTTTGCAATTTGCCCTTCAAAGCCAAGCATTTGCCAAAGTTCTTCTGCAATATGCGGCGCAAATGGGTTTAACAGTGTTAAAAGCGTTTTGTAATCGGCTTTTGTAATTTCGCTTAGTTCATACATTTCATTAATTAAACTCATCATTGCGGCTATAGCTGTGTTCATTTTAAGCTGTTCTATGTCTGAGCTAACTTTTTTAATTGTTTTGTGTATGCTACTTTCTATTTCTTTAGAATAGCTCTCGCCTGCGCCTATTTTTTCCCTTAAAGCCCATACACGCTCTAAAAAGCGTTTGCACCCTTTTATTGATGAAGTATTCCACGGTGCGCTCTTTTCAAAATCGCCTATAAACATCTCATAAAGGCGCATAGTGTCTGCACCGTACTCTTCTATAACATCGTCGGGGTTTACTACATTCCCACGCGATTTGCTCATTTTTTCGCCGTTTTCTCCCAGTATCATGCCATGGCTTGTGCGCTTCGCATATGGTTCTTTTGTTGGCACAACACCTATATCATATAAGAACTTATGCCAAAAGCGACTGTAGAGCAAGTGCAATGTAGTGTGCTCCATGCCGCCGTTGTACCAATCAACAGGGCCCCAATATTCAAGTGCCTCTTTAGATGCCAATGCATCGTTATTATCAGGGTCCATATACCTTAAAAAGTACCAAGAAGAGCCTGCCCATTGTGGCATTGTATCTGTTTCACGCCTTGCAGCACCACCGCATTTAGGGCAAGTGGTTTTAACCCAATCTGTTAAGCGGGCAAGCGGGCTTTCCCCTGTTTCTGTCGGCTCGAAATCTTCAAGTGGCGGTAATTCGAGCGGCAAAATGCTTTCATCAAGCGCTTGCCAGCCACAAGTTTCGCAATAAACCACAGGTATAGGCTCGCCCCAGTATCTTTGGCGGCTGAACACCCAGTCTCTAAGTTTAAAATTAGTTTTTGGCTCGCCCAATTTTTCATCGCTAAGCCATTTTGTAATAGCAGTTTTGGCTTCGTCTACGCTTAAGCCATTTAAAAAGCCGCTATTTACCATAATTCCGGTATCACAATCTGTAAAAGCTTCTTTTTCAATATCGCCGCCTTTAACAACTTCTACTATAGGAAGGTTAAACGCTTTTGCAAAGTCGTAGTCGCGCTCGTCGTGCCCGGGAACCGCCATAATTGCGCCGGTGCCGTAGCTTATAAGCACATAATCTGATATAAAAACAGGTATGCTCTGCCCATTCACAGGGTTAATTGCATTAACACCCTCTAATTTAACGCCTGTTTTATCTTTTGCAAGCTCTGTGCGCTCAAAATCGCTCTTTTTAGCGGCATTTTGCTTATATTCTTGCACTTTGTCGAAATTTGATATTTTATCTGCCCATTTTTCCACATAAGGGTGCTCGGGGCTTATAACCATATATGTTGCACCGAAAAGGGTATCTGGGCGTGTTGTGTAAATTAGCAAGTCATCGCCTGCATCTGTTTTAAACGTTACATGCGCGCCATAGCTGCGCCCTATCCAGTTTTTTTGCTGTGTTGTAACACGCTCTACAAATTGTAAATCGTCTAAATCGTCAATTAGCCTGTTTGCATATTCCGTTATTTTTAGCATCCACTGCTCTTTGTTTTTTTGTATAACTTCACTTTGGCAGCGCTCGCAAGTGCCGTTTACAACCTCTTCATTTGCTAAAACAACTTTACAGCTTGTGCACCAGTTAACGCTCATTTGCTTTTTATATGCAAGGCCTTTTTTAAACAGTTGCAAGAATATCCACTGTGTCCATTTATAATAATTTGGGTCTGTTGTGTTTATTTCCCTGTTCCAATCGAATGAAAGGCCAAGGCTTTTAAGCTGCCTTTTAAAACCCTCAACATTGTTTTTTGTTACAATTTCAGGGTGAATGTGGTTTTTCATTGCAAAGTTTTCTGTAGGTAGGCCAAAGGCGTCCCACCCCATTGGGTAAAGCACATTAAAGCCTTGAAGGCGCTTTTTGCGGGCTACAATATCCAGCGCTGTATAACTGCGTGGATGCCCAACGTGAAGCCCTGCCCCCGATGGGTAAGGAAATTCAACAAGTGCATAAAATTTAGGCAGTGTAAAATCTTGCTTTGCGGCAAATGTGTTTTCTTCTTGCCATGTGTTTTGCCATTTTTTCTCTATATTTTTAAAATCATATTTCAAAACTATACTCACTCCATATATTATAATAAACTAAAAATCAACAAAATTTATTCATCAAAATCTAATGGTATGTTTTCGCCATCTGCCCAAAGGTGCTCTAAGTCGTAAAATTCCCTAGCTTGCTCGCTGAAAACATGTGCTATTACATTACCGTAATCTATAATAAACCAGTTTTTTGTGTTAAAGCCTTCTTTTCTTAATGGCGCTATGCCTTGTTCTTTCAATAAAAATTCAAGGTCATCCGCAAGGCTTTTAACATGTGTTGACGACGTGCCATGCGCTATTACAAGGTAATCTGCCATAACGGTTAAATCCCTTATTTTCAAAAGGCTAATTTTGTGCGCTTTTTTGTCATCTAAAATTTTTGCCGCTTGTTTTGCTATTTCAAGTGTATTCATTAAATGCTCCCTTTTATTTATGCTATTTTGCCGCTTATACTCTGCTTTAAAAACAATTATAAGTGCTTATAAATAGAATTCTTATCCCTCTTGCTCACTTTGCGCGCTTTGTTCGCTTGCCTCTTGAGCTTGGTCGATTATATCTTGCCCTGTTTGCGTATCATCTGCCGCTTGCCCAACGCTGCCGCCACCGTCGGCGTCAATGTCTGCCATCCATTGCACATTCGTTTCATATAGTGTAGCATTTGCCGGAAGTTGTGCTATTGCTAATTCTTCCACCGGCACTAAATTATCCTCATGGCGGAAATACTCATTTAGTAAATCTGCGCTTGCCTCGGGGTGAGCCACCAATATAGATTCACCGTTATAAGGCTCTGTTGCATCGGCAACAGGCAGTTTTGCAAGCAAAATATTCTCTGAGGGCACGCTCAATAGCTTTATCGCAAGCGCGGCACAATCTACCGAGGACATATCTGTGTTTACATATTGCTGAACAACAGGAACCAGTTTAACGAGCTCTTGCCAAGGCGATGTGCGAATTAAACGGAAAACCGCTGAGTAGAAATAGCGTTGGTTGTCAAGGCGCTGTATATCTGAGGTTGTATATTGGCTTCTGTTGCGAACGAAAAACTCGCTTGAAGCTCCGTCTAAATGCTGCCAACCTGCGGGAATATAAGAGCCATCAGCATCTTGCATATCTTCGGCAACATACACTGTTATGCCGCCAAACAAATCTATAATTTCCCTTAGCGAGTCCATATCAATTGTGGCGTAATTATCCACAGGTAATTGATACTGCTCGCTTAAAACTTGCGCTAAATTGTTAACTTTGTTGTTTTCATTTGGCCCGTAGGCATAAAGAGCATTAATTTTTGCGGTATATGCAGTATCTTCCGGCAAGCCTACATAAGTGTCGCGCGGAATTTGAAGCATTCTGATTGTGTTATCCACAAAATTAAAGCGCACATACATTATCATGTCTGTGTTGCCGTTAGGGTCGCGGCCTTGGCCATCTTGCGAGGTGTAATCTATTCCAAGCAGTAGCACATTTAGCTCATCGCCTGCATATTGCGGCGGCGTTTGGTATTCCTTAGCGGTTACACCCGCTGCACCGGTTGTTATTATTGTGCTTGCGTAAATTTGAAAACCTATATAAAAAACAAGTGCAACTGTGCTTATAACACTAAGCGTATTTAGCATTATATGCACAAACGATTTTTTTTGTTTTTTCTTTGTTTTTTTAGTTTTTGGTTCTTGTGTTTTATGTATATTAGAAGCATTGCTTACATTAACATTTCTATAATTTTCAGCAGCCAATTATACACCTCCGTAATAATTTTTTCTAAGCGAAATATACGCCTTTATGCTCTGCTCATCAATTTTTTTATTCTCTCTTTTAAGCATAGCTATGCTCTCGCTTAAAGCATCAATTAAAGCTTTGTCTAAATTAACTTGTGCATCTTTTCTTATTTTTCCGGCCGAGCTATATTGCCTATCTTCACTTGCCACATCAGCAATATAAATTATTTTATCTAATAAAGCCATGTTTTCTTTGCCTGTTGAATGGCATTCTATTGCACTTAAAATGTCCTTATCATCTATACCGTAATCGTATTGAGCAATAAGGCTTCCCGCCAATGCGTGCCAAATAGCAAAAGGGTGATTATCAACCTCATATTTCATTATACCATTTTCATTGAATAACTTCAATAATTTTTCTTTAGGCATTTCTTTTGCAATATCGTGAAACAGCGCTGCAATAGCTGCTTTTTCTGTTGATTCACCGTGAATTTCTGCAAGCTTAACCGCTAATTTATAAACGCAAATTGTATGGTAATATCTTTTTTCGCTAAGAGTTTTCTTTACAATTTGCTTAGCTTTTTTTACTGAGATCATATTCAGCTCCGATTTTTTGTTATTTCGCTATACAAACTATTAAATTAAAATTAAATTTTATACAAATTATGTTCTTTTATAATGCTTTCAACTAAAGGCGGCACAAAATTTGATATATCCTGCCCATTTTTCACCATATTTCTTATTTGGGTTGAAGAAATCTCGACTATATTAGCATTCACCATAATAATATTTGCGCCTTCTTCAATAAGGCCATTGGCATAATTTTCAAGTTTTACAATATCTTCAAATTCACGGCAATGTACAACTATTGTTGCATTTTGCAATATGAATTTGTAATTATTCCACTGCCTAAAAATTAAAAGCATATCGCTACCGATAGAAATAAAAATTTGCGCGTTATCATACTTAGCTTTTAAGTAATTAATGGTATCAGAAGTGTAGCTTTTACCACTTCTTTTTATTTCAGCATCATCAATAACTATATTATTATGGTAGCATAAAAAACATTCACACATTTTTAATTTTAAATCGCTGCTTGTGTTATTTTTTTGCTTATGCGGCGGTATACCTGTTGGCATAATTACTACCCTGGTAGGCTCAATTTTTTTTATTGCCTCTTTCAATAGCAATATATGCCCGTTGTGAACAGGGTCGTAAGTTCCCCCAAGCAAGAGCAGTTTTTCCATAAAAACACCCATTCTGTGCACAGCACAAATACTATTATAACCTCCAAGTGCAATGGAGATTTTTTGGCATTTTGCATTTATATCAGCTAGCCTTTACATAAATTATAGCGTGATTTTTCACGCTATTTCATTGCCTTATGTTTAGAATATTACATTTGCAATTCAAAAAAATTACAAAGCGTTATTTTAAAATTTTCAAGCTAACACTTTCTCACTTACCTAAAAGGTGTGCAAAAGCGCTTTCTTTTTGCTTTTGCTTGTATAAAACAAATATTCCACCTATAATTTGCACGCTGTCGCTATTTGTTTTTTCAGCTAGCATATGCGCAGCTTCTTTAGTTGTATAAGGGCTGGTTTCAAGAACTTTTAATTTAATTAACTCTCTTGCTGCAAGGCAATCTATTGTTGCGTTTACAACAGCTTCGTCTATTTCGCCTTTGCCTAATTGGAACACAGGTGTTAAGGTATTTGCATGCTTTCGCAATATTGCGCGTTGTTTACTGTTTAACATTATATCTCTCCGTTTACTTGTATGTATCATTGTTTTTTTAACAATACTTTTAAAATTTATTCTTTTGAATTATATAACCAAATTAAATTCACACGCTTTAATTATAAAATATTATTCTCACTTAAAAATTTTGGCAATAGCGTTTCCATTTTACGCATTGCTGCGCCCCTGTGGCTTATTGCATCTTTTTCTATATCTTCAAGCTGTGCATACGTTCTTTTTTGTGCGTTTGGCACAAATGATATATCATCAGTGCCTGTGCCAACATTTTCAGGTATAAATAAGGGGTCATATCCAAAGCCGTTTGTGCCGGCAAATTCAAAGCCGATTTCCCCTTCACATTCACCATTTACGCTTAAATAATTTCCGGTTTGCGGCAAATATACGCACACACAGCTAACAAAACGCGCTGTGCGCTCTTTTTCACTTATATTTGCCATTTCCAAAAGCAATTTATCGTTATTACCTTTATCGTTTGAATGCTCGCCGCAATACCTTGCAGAAAAAACGCCCGGTGCACCGTTTAATGCATCTACACAAAGGCCGCTGTCATCTGCTATTGTTGGCTTTTGGCAAAAAAGCGCAATTTCTTTCGCCTTTATAAGCGCATTTCCCTCAAATGTATTGGCATTCTCTTCGGGGTCTATGTTAATATTTGCCTGCTTTAACGAAATTGCTTCGTGCCCCATTTTAAAGAGTATTCTTTGCATTTCTTTAAGTTTACCATTATTGTTTGTGGCAATAATAAACTCCATTAGCCGTCCTCCTGTAAGAAAAGTGCGTCTACAAAAGCTTCGGGGTTAAATTCCATTAAATCGTCAACACCCTCGCCTACGCCCACAAACCTTACAGGTAGGCCGAGCTTATCTTTTATGCTTATAACAGCGCCGCCTTTTGCTGTGCCGTCCAGCTTTGTTAAAATTATGCCTGTTGCGCCGGCGGCATCTATAAATTGCACCGCTTGATTAATAGCGTTTTGCCCTGTTATTGCATCTAAAACAAGCAAAGTTTCAACGCTTGCATTTTCATTTGCTTTTTTTACAACACGGCTAATTTTATTTAACTCGTCCATCAAATTTTTCTTTGTGTGTAGCCTGCCTGCGGTGTCGCAAATAACAATGTCTATATTTTTTGCGCTTGCACTTTGCACAGCGTCGAATATAACCGCTGCCGGGTCTGCTCCTTCGCTGTGGCGAACTAATGGCGCACCAACACGATTTGCCCAAACTTCAAGTTGCTCTGATGCCGCCGCCCTGAATGTGTCGCCAGCGGCAAGCATAACGCTTTTGCCCATGTCTTTATAATATTTAGCTAGCTTTGCAATAGAGGTTGTTTTTCCAACGCCATTAACGCCAATAACTAAAATAACAGCCGGCTTTGATGCAATTTGCATAGGTTCTTTAGCCTCTAAGTGCTCCTTTATTATAGTTTTCAGGGCATTCAAAGCTTCTTCGCCTGTTTTCAGCTTGTGTTCATTTACATATTCATATAACTTATCTACAAGCTTAACTGCTATATCTGCGCCTGTGTCAGACATTATAAGCTGTTCCTCAAGTTGCTCATACATCTCATCTGTTATATCGCTTGTTTTTATCATTTCGCTTAAAGAACCAAAAATATTATCCCTCGTTTTCTTTAAGCTTTGTGAAAATTTATCTAAAAAGCCCATTTAAATCTCCTTTTAAGCAATAATTGATGCGTCTACATTTTTCACATCTAATTTAATAAGTTTTGATACTCCGTCCTCTTGCATTGTAACGCCGTATAAAACATCTGCCTCTTCCATTGTGCCGCGCCTATGTGTTATAACTATAAACTGCGATTTATTAGTTATACGCTTTAAAAATTGCGCATAGCGTGTAACATTAACATCGTCGAGGGCCGCATCTATTTCGTCGAGCACGCAGAATGGTGCAGGGTTTACCTGCAAAATGGCAAAGTAAATTGAAATAGCCACAAGCGACTGCTCACCGCCGGATAAAGACGATAAGTTTTTAATTATTTTACCGGGAGGCGCAACTTCAATAGTTATACCGCTTTCAAGTACATCGGCATCATCTTCAAGCGAAAGTTTTGCACTGCCGCCCGCAAATAAATCTTTGAAAATAGCATCAAAGTTTTTGTTTATTTGCGCAAAGCTTTCCGCAAACATAGTTCGCATTTCATCAGAAAGTTCTGTTATAAGCGCAATTAGCTCTTTTTTGCTCTGCTCAACGTCGTTAACCTGTGTTTTTAAAAACTCGTATCTCTCGCTTATTTGGGCATATTCTTCAATTGCCGCAACATTAACATTTCCAAGAGCTTTTATTTTACCCCTTATATCTGCAACTTGCATTTTTAAATTAGCTACGCTTTCAAAATCAACACAAATTTGCTCTGCTTGTAGTAAAGTTAACTCATATTCTTCCCAAAGTTTTGCTATGGTTTGATCATACTCGTTTTCTTTATTGCCTTTTTGCTCGCTAAGGCGCGCCATTTCCCTTGAAACGCCCTCTCGTTGCTCTGTTAAAGCTTTAACTTTGCCACTGTTTGCTCTTTCTTCACCCTCTTTATTTAGGCGCTCTTTAGCTAAGTTTTCTATTTGTGCTCGCAAGTTTGCTATAACGTCTTCACTGGTTTTGCTCTCGTTTAATATGCCTTGTATTTCATTTTCAAACGCAGTGTTTTTCTCTAAAAGCGCAGAAATGCCGCTATCTAATTGCACTTGCCTCTCGCCGCTGTCGTCTGTGCGCATATTTAAAGATTTAACCGAAAACTCATTGTTTTCAATATCTTTTTGAAGGCTTACAATATTTAATTTAACCTGTGAAATTTCATCGGCAAGGCGCGTTCTTGTTTGCAAAAATTCATCATCATCGCTAATTTGTGAAAGCTCGCTTTCGAGCTTTTCACTCTCTGCAGAGGTGTTATTTATATTATTATCTGCATTTTCAATTTCAATATTACTCAATTCAATTTGCGCTTGCAATTCATTTTTCTCATTATGTAAGTTTTCAAAAGCGTTTTCTGCTTGAATTAATATTGTTTTTAACCTTGCACTCTCTGTTTCAGCCCTTATGATATCGCCGTTTACAGTTATTAATTCACTTTCGGTTGCGTTAAGTTCAGCTTTTAAAGCATCAAAGCCTTCTTTTGCTTCGTCTGTTTTATCCGCCGCTTGCTCTAGCTGTTTTTCAAGCTGTTTTATTTTTTCTTTTAAGGTGTCTATCTCTTGTTTGCGGCTAAACATGCCGCTAGTTTTTGAAACACTGCCGCCCGTAAACGAGCCGCCCGCATTTATAACTTGCCCGTCCTTTGTTACAATACGGTTTTTATAATTTAGCTGTTTTGCTACTAAAGATGCCTCATTTATATCGTCTACAACAACTATTCTTGCAAGCAAATTAGATATTATAACGCTGAATTTGTTCTCGTATTGAACAAGCTCGCTAGCCTTAACCGCGCTGCCCGTTAGTTTTGCATCGAAGTAAGCGGGGCGCATTGTATCTAACGGCAAAAATGTTGCTCGGCCTACTTTGTTTTCTTTTAAGTACGCCATAGCCGCTTTTGCTGCTGTTTCGTTTTCAACTATAATATTTTGCAGTGCAAAGCCCAAAGCTGTTTCTATTGCAACTTCATAACCCTCTTTAACAGACATAATGCCTGCAACAGGGCTAATAATTCCCCTTAGCCTTCTGTTCTCTTTTGCATTTAAAACAGCTTTAACGCTATTTTGATATCCGTCTAAACTGCGTTCTAATTCTTTAAGCATTTGGCGGCGCTGCAGTGCAGCATCCAGCTCTTTTGTAAGCTTCTGCTCAATTTCATCTGCCTGAGTTAAAGCATTTTGCCTAGATGTTAGTTTAATATTTAAACCGTTTTTAATATTTTCAAGCGATGTTTTCTTTTGCATTGCATCTTCTAAAAACGCTGTTGTTTCGCTATTTTCCTTTTGTGCCTCGCTTTTATTAAGCTCTGCTGCTTCTAAGTTTTGCTCTATTGCCACTAAGCGAGCTTGCCCTGCTTCAATTGTACTTTGTGCTGTTGCCATTAAAACTTTATAATCTGTTAAACGCTGAGTAATCTCAGTTAAAATTTGCGATATAACGCTACGCCTCTCGCCCGATTTTGCATTTTTAATTTGCAAGTCGTCTAAATTAGTGTTCAACCTATTTGCTGTTTGCTCTAGCTGTGCAATTTCTTCATTGCATTTTACAATATTTTCTTCATGCTGTTTAATTTGGTTTTCAATTTCCTTTTTGCCTTCTTCGCCGGAAATTTTTTCGCTTTTCATATTTTCAATTGCATTATTATTATGCTCTATATTATTATTTATAACTGCAATTTTAGTTTGAGCGCCCGCAACTAATTCCTGCGCAGATGTTATTTGCTCTTGCAGACGGTTCATTTGCATAATACAGCGCTCTTGTTCACCTCGAAGTGAAAGTGCTTCTTGCTCAAAAACAGTAATATCATTTGTAATTTTTTCATAATCGCTGTTTGCTGTATCTATTTTCCGTTGCTGTTCACGCAATATATCTTTTGCCCTGTGCACAGTATCTACCCAAAGTGTAACCTCAAGTTCTTTTTTGCTTTGTGCCAATTGCAAAAACTTTTTCGCTTTTTCGCTCTCTTTTTCTAAAGGGCCAACTTGCCTTTCAAGCTCGCCTAAAATATCGCGCAAGCGCACAAGGTTATTTTCAGTGCTATCAAGCCTTTTTTGCGCTTCGTTTTTTCTATAGCGGTATTTTGCAATACCCGACGCTTCTTCAAAAATTTCCCTGCGCTCGCCTGATTTTGCACTTACAATTTCCGATATTCTACCCTGGCCGATAACAGCATAGCCATCTTTGCCTATGCCTGTATCCAGCAAAAGCTCATATACATCTTTAAGGCGCACATTTTGCCCGTTAATAGAGTACTCACTGTCGCCACTTCTGTAATATTTGCGCCCGATAATAACTTCATCGCTTTCAACATCAAGGCGCCTGTCGGTGTTGTCTACATGTAAGTTAACCATAGCAAAGCCCATGGCAGAGCGTTTATGCGTGCCACCGAATATTATATCTTCCATTTTTCCGCCGCCTCTAAGTTGCTTTGCGCTTGTTTCGCCCATAACCCAACGAATAGCATCGGATATATTGCTTTTTCCGCTCCCGTTAGGGCCTACAACTGCCGTTATTCCTTTGCCTATTTTAATTTTAGTGCGGTCGGGAAAAGATTTAAAGCCTTGTATATCAAGGGCTGTTAAATACATTCAATTTCACATCCAATATAATTAATTAATTCCCATTAATGCAAGCGCTTGCTTAGCCGCCGCTTGCTCTGCGGTTTTCTTAGAATTCCCCTCGCCTGTGCCTATATAATTAGAGTTTAAAAACACTTGTACCACAAAATGCTTATTATGGTCGGGGCCTGTTTCATTTTTAACAACATAACTAAGCTTTTCTTGCCTGTTTTGTTGCATAATTTCTTGAAGCATTGTTTTATAATCTACATCTGTTTCAGCTTTTTTTAAAGCGCCCTCTAAAAACGGCAATATGAACTTTTTCGCAGCATTGAAGCCACCGTCCAAATAAAGCGCTGCTATAAGTGCCTCGAATGCATCGCTTACTACGCTTGGACGGCTTCTACCACCGCTCTTTTCTTCTCCTTTGCCAAGCCTTAAATACTCGCCTAAATTAATAACTTGAGCAAATTCAAAAAGAGCACTTTCGCACACTAAATTTGCCCTCATTCTGGTTAATTCACCCTCGGGCATATTCTTATGCGTAAATAAATACTCTGCCGTAACAATTTGCAAAACACTGTCGCCCAAAAATTCAAGGCGCTCGTTGTTTTTTATTTTCTCTTTGCTCTCATTTGCAAAAGACGTATGCGTTAAAGCTGTTACAAGCAATTGTTTTTGGCTGAATTTATAGCCTATCACTTGCTGTAAATCTTGCATTGTAAACTCTCCTCGTTTTAAGCTTGTGCGTTTTTCTCAAGCTCCTTGCTTATCTCTTCAATTACATTGCCCTCTATGCAAAGTTTTGCCTGCCTTATTGCATTTTTAAAAGATTTCGCATTAGATGAGCCTTGTGCTTTTATAACCGGCTTTGTAACGCCAAGCATAATAGCGCCACCGAATTCATCTGCGTCTAATTTCTTTTTAAAGTTGTCCATTCCGCTTTTTATCATCAAATATGCAATTTTTGATATTAAATTCTTTTTAAAAATTGCTTTTATCTCTGATGATAACATTTTTGCCACACCTACTGTGGTTTTCATTAGAACATTGCCGGCAAAACCGTCGCACACAACAACGTCTACTTCACCTGTTGGTATCTCTTTTGGCTCTATATTGCCGTAAAAATTAATGTCTTGCTGTTTTTTTAGCATTTGGTGCGCCTGTATATAATCCGGCGTGCCTTTGCTTTCTTCAGAGCCATTATTTAAAAGGCCAACTTTTGGGTTTTGCACCCCTAATACTTTATTTGAGTATACACTGCCCATTGTTGCAAATGCGCAAAGCATTTCAGGGCGGCACTCTACATTTGCGCCTGTATCAATTAGAACATAAGGCAATTTTGTTGTGGGAATTGCCGTTGTTATTGCAGGGCGCTTAACGCCTTTTAAACGCTTAACAATAAGCGTTGCGCCTGCTAAGGTAGCCCCTGTAGAACCGGCCGTAACAAGGGCATCGCCCTCGCCGTTTGCCACCATGCGCATAGCAACTGTAAGCGAAGCATCTTTTTTGCCCCTTATAGCTTTTGTTGGGTCATCGCACATGGATATTTCATCTTCAGCGTGAACTATTTCAATGCCACTTATATCAATATTATGCTCACTTGCGGCATCTTGTATTTTTTTAGTGTGCCCAACAGCTATTATATCTATGCCATATTCGCTTTTTGCCGCTGCGGCACCTTTTAGTATTTCGTGTGGCGCATTATCTCCGCCCATTGCATCTATTATAATTTTCATTTTACCCTCCGATTACTATTTATTCGTTTTCTTGCCATAATGTTTTTATATCTTCATTTCCAAAAAGTTTCTCATAGCTTATATTAAGCGCTTTGCTTAAATCTTCAATTGCCCTTTTTGAAATTAGCGCATACCTTTTTCTTTTGTCTCTTACGGTATTTTGCAGTGGTGGCAGTAAACCCATATTTGCGCCCATAGGCTGGAAATTGCTGTTTTGCGCATTTATGTAATTCAAAAGTGCACCGCACATACTTGTTTTCGGAAATTCAATTTGCTTTTCGCCGCTTAAAGTTTTGTGGATATTATTTGCCGCAATAAGCCCGGAGGCACTGCTTTCCATATAGCCCTCAAAGCCTGTAATTTGCCCTGCAAAAAACACATTAGCATTATTTTTCAAGCTTAAATTATAGCTTAAAACGTTTGGGCTGTTTATAAATGTATTTCTGTGCATTACCCCATATCGCACAAACTGTGCATTTTCAAGGCCCGGTATCATGCCAAAAACCCTTTTTTGCTCAGGGAAAGTTAAATTGGTTTGAAAGCCAACAATATTATACATGCTAACTGCTTTATCTTCTGCACGAAGTTGCACATTTGCCCATGGACGGTGCCCTGTTTGCGGGTTTGTTAAACCCACAGGCCTTAAAGGCCCAAAGCGCATTGTTTGCTCTCCTCTTGTAGCCATAATTTCAATTGGCATGCAGCCCTCGTAAACCGTAATATTTTCGTTTTCATCAAAGTCGCTAAGCTTTGCGCGCTTTGCATTTGCAAGTTCTTTGTAAAAAGCCTCGTATTCTTCTTTATTAAACGGGCAATTCAAGTAATCTGCAGTGCCTTTGCCATATCTGCTAGCTGCAAACACTTTGCTCATATCTATGCTGTCTGCTGTTATAATGGGCGCTGCCGCATCATAAAACGCAAGGTTATCGCCATTTGTTAGCTGTGCAATTTGCTGTGCAAATTCTCCTTGGGTTAGCGGGCCTGTGGCAATTAAATAAATTGCGTTTTCATCGCTTAAATCAAGCTTTGTCACTTCTTCGCTATGAATTACTATATTTTCGTTTTGCTCGCAAAGCTGCGTTACTTTTTTTGAAAAAAGCTCTCTATCTACCGCAAGAGCGCCACCTGCGGCAACCCTACACTCATTTGCAACATTCAAAAGCGCGCTGTCTAAAAGGCGCATTTCAGCTTTCAAAAGCCCTGCGGCGCTGTCTATTCTATCAGATTTAAGCGAGTTTGAACACACAAGCTCTGCAAAGCTTTCGGCTTTATGTGCAGGTGAAAATTTATGTGGTTTTTGCTCGTGCAAGTTTATTTTATAACCTTTATTTGCCAAAAACAAGGCGGCTTCGCACCCTGCCAGCCCTGCGCCTATAATGTGAATTTTTTGCATACCTATTCCTTTTTCTCGCTAAATGCAGGCTTTGAAAAGCCGCAATTTTCTTTTTCGCAAAGTAAAACGCCTTTTTTTCCGCCTTTTTTAAATAATGAGCTACCACAATTTGGGCAGTTTTCTTTTGCAGGCTCGTTCCATGTCATAAAATCGCAAGCAGGGTTTTTCTCGCACGCATAATAAATGCGCCCTCTTTTTGAGTTCAGGCACAAAATGCGCCCACCGCATTTAGGGCAAAGGCCGCCTGTGTCTTTTGCAAGCCTTTTTGTGTTTTTACACTCGGGAAAACCGGGGCAAGCCAAGAATTTACCAAAACGTCCGCTTTTTATAACCATTTTGCGCCCACACAAATCGCAAACTTCGTCGCTCTCTTCATCGGGCACTTTAATTTTTTGGTCTTTCATTGCTTCTTCCGCTTTTTTAAGCGTTTCATCAAAATCTCCGTAAAAGCTATCTATAACCTTTTCCCACTCGCTTTTGCCTGTTTCAATTTTATCTAAGTTCTTTTCCATTTGTGCGGAAAATTTTATATCTACTATTTTGGGAAATTGTTTTTGCATAAGCTCGTTAATAGTTCTGCCAAGAATAGTTGGCATAAGCTTTTTTTGATCTCTTTCAACATAGTCGCGGTCTATTATAGTAGTTATAATAGGCGCGTAAGTTGAAGGGCGCCCTATGCCGTTTTCTTCAAGCGCTTTTATTAAGCTTGCCTCTGTATACCTTGCGGGAGGCTGTGTGAATTTTTGCTCGGGCTTTAGCTCTTTCAATTTGAGCAAATCGCCCTCATTTAATATAGGAAGTGCAGTTTCTTTTTTCTCTTTTTCCTCTGTGCTCTCCTCATATAAAACAGTAAAGCCGTCGAAAGTGACAATATAACCCGATGCCCTGAATATATAATCACTAGCGGCTATATCTACGCTAACAGTATCTTGTAAGCAGTCGCTCATTTGGCTTGCCATAAATCTGCTCCAAATTAAGCGGTATAGCTTTGCCACATCACCCGATATGCTCTCTGCTGCAATTTCAGGTGTAAGTGCAGGGTCACTAGGGCGTATTGCCTCATGGGCGTCTTGTGCCGAATTTGCATTTTTACTTTTATAAACACGCTTTTTCGGGCTTATATATTTATCCCCGTAAGTGTTTTTTACATACTCGTTTGCCGCTGCAACTGCCTCGTCTGCAACACGAAGGCTGTCTGTTCTCATATAAGTTATAAGGCCTGTTGTTCCTTGCCCTTTTATATCTACACCCTCGTAAAGAGTTTGCGCCGCACGCATGGTGCGTGTTGGGGTAAAGCCCAATTTGCGGCTTGCCTCTTGTTGCAATGTTGATGTTATAAACGGAGGCGCAGGCTGCTTTTTACGCTTTGAATTTGTTACGTTTTTTACTGTATATTGTGCATCTTCAAGATTTTGAAGTATTTCATTTGCGGTTTTTTCATTTTCAACAGCAATTTTTTTACCCTCGCTATCGGAAAACAGCCTTGCCGAAAACTTCTTATTTCCGCTAGGTGGGCTAAGCAGTGCATCAATATTCCAGTATTCCTGCGCTTCAAATGCTTCTATTTCAAGCTCTCTGTCTACAATTAAGCGCACTGCAACGCTTTGCACGCGCCCTGCTGAAAGGCCCCTTCGCACTTTGCGCCACAAAAAAGGAGATAATTTATAACCAACAAGCCTATCTAAAATGCGCCTTGCTTGCTGTGCATTAAATAAATCCATATCAATTTTACGTGGGTTGCTCATGCCTTGCGTAACACCTTTTTTGGTTATTTCACCGAATGTTACACGATTTTCAACATCTGTTTCAAGGCCTAATAAATAAGCTAAATGCCAGCTTATGGCCTCGCCCTCGCGGTCAGGGTCAGTTGCGAGAAAAACTTCTTCGCTTTGCTCTGCAAGGCTTTTTAGCTCTTTAATTAATTTGTCTTTACCCTTAATATTAATATATCTGGGCTTAAAGTTTTTATCAACATCAATACCAAGTTGGTTTGCGGGCAAATCTCTTATATGCCCCATAGAGGCGGTAACCTCGAAGCCCGGGCCTAAATATTTGCGTATGGTTTTCGCTTTTGCAGGTGATTCAACTATTACTAATTTGGACATAAGGTATTCCTTTCCGGGAAATTAAAATTGTAACAAAAACTGTCTCCCCGCTTGTTGGAGAACATACCCCTCAAGCTCCAGCATTGTTAATGTGCTCATAACCACAGGTAGGCTGAGCTTTGTTTTTTCGCATATAACTTCTATATTTTGTGCTTTGCTTGTTATTACAGAGTAAACTTCTTGTTTTACGCCCGTAAATTTTGGCACAGCACTTTTGCGCTTTTTAGCTTTTTGCTTTTTGTTTTCAACTTCAAGCTCAATTTGCAAAAGCTCAAAAGCCCATTGCAAAATATCTTCTTTGCTTGCTGCTATTTTTGCGCCCTCTTTTATCATATTATGTGTGCCCTCACTCAAAGGCGAAAATATGCTGCCGGGAACCGCAAAAACTTCTTTGCCGTATTCAAGCGCAAAGCCTATTGTGTTCATTGTGCCGCTTGCCTTGCGCGCTTCTGCAACACAAATACCTTGCGATAGCGCCGCTATAAGCCTATTTCTTTGTAAGAAAAACGGCTTTTGCGCGCCAACTCCGGGCGGATATTCGCCCAAAACAACACCGTTATCTTCAATTAAATGCATAAGCCTTTTATGAAAGGCAGGATAACATAAATCGTGCCCAAAAGCTATGCAAGCTACCGTTGGCGTGTTGCTTTGAAGCGCCGCTTTATGGCACTCGCTGTCAAGGCCTGTTGCCATGCCGGAAACCAAAAGCATACCTGCATTTGCAAGCTCTTTCGATAAAAGCCTTGTAATTTCAACGCCGTATGCCGAAGGGCGCCTTGTGCCTATAAACGCAAATGTAAAATGCTTGTTTATAAGGGATATATCGCCCCTATAATACAAAACCAAAGGCGGAGAATTAATAAACCTTAGCGCCATTGGGTAGTTCTTTTCAGCATAAGTTACTATTTTAATATTTAACTTATCACAGTTCCTAATACGCGAAATAAAATCTTCCGGCTCTTTTGCACGCATAATTTCTAGCTGTGAATTGTTTGCAAAATTTGAAAGTTCATCTGAAAAGCGCAAATCAAAAATTTGCTCGGGGCTATCAAAAGCACTTAAAAGCTCGGTGCAAGTGGCCCCAAAGCCCATAGCGTGAGATAACCAAAGCCAAAGCAAAGTTTCTTTTTGGCTAAGCTCGTCTTTGTATTCACTGTTCTCGTCAAGCATAACGCTCGGCAGCATATTTTCTCTTAATTTTAATGAGCTGTCATCATTCATAAAATTGCTCCATTCCGCTTATTTTGCATGTACAAAGTTTAACGAAACGCCTGCTTTTTTAATGCAATGCATTACACTAAAAATAGCATTAATTGTTTTACATGATTTTTAGTTTTGCTTTTTAAAACTAATATTAAATAGTTTTAACATTTTTAGCTTTACTTTTTAAAAAATATTATTAATTGCTGTTTAATTGCCCACCCTGAATAAATACAGCATTATTCCGGCTGCAACCGCTGCATTTAAACTTTCAGCATTATCGCTTATGGGTATTTTTACTATTTCATTTGCGTCTTTTAGGGCAATATCGCTTAAACCCGAGCCCTCGTTGCCTATTAAAAGAGCTTTGCCTTTTGTTGCATCGTGCTTTATATCGCCTATAGGTTTCGAGCCTTGAAGCGCCGCTGCATAAACAACAATATTGTTTTGCGCTAACGCTTGTAATGCACTTTGTGTGTCTTGCAAAGTAATAATATTTATTCGAGCACATGCACCTGCACACGCCCTAAGTGCTTTATCGCTGAACGCATCGGCGCAATCGCCTAACAGCATTGCACCATCAAAGCCAAATGCCGCCGCACTTCTAATACAAGCGCCCAAATTATTTGGGTTTTGTACATTTTCAAGCACAATATAATTGCCGTTATTCTTTATTGCACTTTCGGTTTGCTTTGGCATATCAAAAAGGGCAAAAACGCCTTGCGAGCTTTTTGTTGCAGATATTTTATCGCTAACATGCTCTTCAATTACATAGTGCTCACCCGAAAAACTTAAAACTTCGCTGTAGCGCTGCGCCGCTTTTTCGGTGTAAAACACTTTTTGAGGCGTTAATGTTTTTGCTATCTCTGCACAAAGGCGCACGCCTTCTGCAACAAAGGCATTGTTTTCTTTACGCTTAGCACTACTTTTCACAAGTGAAGTTATATATTTAATAAGCTCGTTTTCACGGCTTTTTATAAGTTGCGGCATAATTATCTCCCCAAAAACATACCCAAAAATACGAAGTTACGCCCGTGCAGGAAAACTGCGCGGGCGCAAAAGCAAAATTATTTAACAGCTTCTTGTGCTTTTTTAATAAGCGCTGTGAAGCTTGCAGGGTCATGTATTGCCATCTCAGATAACATTTTGCGGTTAAGCTCAATTCCTGCGTTTTTAAGGCCATTCATAAATGTAGAATAGTTAATGCCCTCTGCTCTGCAAGCTGCATTAATACGTGTAATCCACAATCTACGAAAATCGCGTTTTTTCTGTTTACGGCCAATATAAGCGTAGTTGCCGCTTTTCATTACCTGTTGCTTGGCCATTTTAAAATGTTTGGACTTACTTCCATAGTAGCCTTTGGCTAGCTTTAAAGTTTTTTTCCTTCTTTTGCGCGTCATTGTAGCGCCTTTAATTCGTGCCATATTCTTCAAACTCCTTATAAAGTATAAATCAAATATCCTGTGTTAAAATTATTATGCATAAGGTAACATGCGGCGTATTGCTGCGGCATTTGTTTTATCTGCATAAGCAATTTTGCGAAGCCCACGTTTTCTTTTCGTGCTTTTTTTCGTTAAAATATGGCTGCGGAACGCGCTACCGCGTTTAACCTTGCCATTTTTTGTCAATTTAAAGCGTTTTTTCGCACCTGAATGGGTTTTAATTTTTGGCATTTTAAATTTCCTCCTTAAACTTAGCTTATTTTTCTTTTGCCGGAGCTAAAAACATTTGCATGCTGCGCCCCTCAAGCTTTGGCTGCTTTTCAACAACTGCGTCGGGCAAAGCCTCTGCAAAACGTTTCTGAACAGATAAGCCTAAATTTGTATGTGCCATTTCACGGCCCCTAAAACGAATGGAAACTTTAACTTTATCTCCCTTAGCTAAGAACTTCGAAGCTTGGGAAACTTTTGTGTTAAAATCGTTCGTGTCGATATTAAGCGATAAGCGCACTTCCTTAATTTCAACAATTTTCTGGTTTTTACGCGCTTCTTTTTCTTTTTTCTGTTGCTCAAAACGAAATTTGCCATAATCCATAATTTTGCAAACGGGTGGCGAGGCTTGCGGTGCAATTTTAACAAGGTCTAAATTTGCAGTTTCTGCTCTTAGTAGTGCATCTTTAGTTTGCATAACACCAAGCTGTTCGCCGTTTTCGTCAATAACGCGTATTTCCCTATCGCGAATGCTCTCGTTCATTTCCAATTCTTTTTTGCCGCTAATTTTAAAGCACCTCCAAATAAATAATAAAAAGCACGGCCTGCATACAAGCTAAGCCGCACTAACATACAAAACAACGCGATAAATCGCATTTGGTATGAACCATATCGCACTTAAAGGCGAGCTAGGTGAGCGGCTGCATAGCAGCAAAGCTACTTTATTTACTATGTAAGTATATAATTATATTAGTAAAATGTCAAGTGTTTTTTTATAAGTTATAAATATTATTGCCATTTTACAATATTATTTCAAGCTCAAATTCTATATTATTTAGCAAATTATGAATAAAACTAATTTTTTATTGCTTTAATATGTAAAAATTTTCTTTAAAATAATCAACGGCTTTATTTAAATCATATTCATATAAATTATTGCTGTCTTCACCGGTGAAATATGTTTCTAAGCTAATATCCATTTGCGTGAATAATACATTGCCATATTCATTTTCACCGTGCTCAACAAAAATTTTATAAGTTATATCATAATCGCTTTGCTGTATAACCGCATAGCCAACGGCGCCGCTTTCAAATTCAATTTTCTCCTGTAGTGAAAAAACTGAGTTTTCTTCCATTTCAATTTTTGCAGCTATAGCATCAAATATACTTTCTTCGCCAAAATAATCTGTATAATACATAGAAGTATTAAAATTTTCATCCGCTTCATTGTCAATAGAAATATAAGCTTGATCAATAAAATTTGAAGAGTAGTATTCGTGAGTAGCTTTTATCGGCAACTGCATAAAGAACGAATATTCCTGAATTTGCGCAACTTGTAGATACGAGTTTGTATCATCAATTAAATAATAATCATCTGAGCTATCATATTCTTCTACTATATTATAAGTTGCATTTTCGTTATACCAAGTAGGCTGCTCTATATAAATAGTTTGCGCAGTGCTGTAATGGTCTTTTATATCTTGCCCTACCATTTGCCCTTCAATCGTTGGTGAGAGCGAGTAATCGCCTGAAAAAACACGCTCGGGCGCTTCATAGGTTATTTCATGCATAATAGATGAGAAAAAATAACCAAAATTTTCAATTATAGGTGAGGCAAAAGCAAAAATAAACACACCCACTAAAATAAGCCCGCCTAAAGATTTTCGTGGTTTTTTTTGCGTTTGCGTGTAGGCATTTTGCGCAATTTTATCGTATGTGCGCGTTAATTTAGGGTTGTTCGCCGCGTTTTTATACATTTCATTTATTTTTTGCTCGTTTTTGTTTGTATAAGCGTTTGCACCATTATTTGTATTGGAGTAAGCATGTTGGTTTTGTGTATTTGTATTGTGTTGTGTATAATTTGTTTTGCTTTGTGTATGGCTAATATCACTAATATTATTATGGTTTCCCCACGCAGTGCTCTTTTTAACATTTCTTAAATCTGCACCGCAATCTTTGCAAATTTTTTCATTACCTTTAAGCGGCGAAAAGCACGATGGGCAGACGGTTAGTTTTTCTTCAAACATTTTTTCTCCTGTTATATGTAATTGAATATTATATGTGCGAATTTTTAAAATTGCCAACTAATAAAATTCAACAAAAAAATTTACTTTACTATTTTTTTGCGTAAAATTGTATATTGCGGTAAATATTCGCTGCACGGAATTGTAAATGTCATCATCGCATGCGGGGTTGACATTATTTCATCCCCCACGTCGTTTATTATTCTTTCGGGTGTGAATGCAATTACTTTGCCGTTTGGCATAAGCGCTTCTATTTCATCGCCCAAATTAAACTTGCCGCGCTGTGTGCAACATGCAATGCCGTTTTCATAGCTATCTACAACCGCTATAACTTCCCAGTCTTTTATATATTTGCCGCTTTGAGTTTCCTGCTTTGCACCGTCTTTTCCAAAGTAAAAGCCTGTTGAATAGTTGCGGTGCGACGTTTTTGTAAGCTCTAACAGCGCTTCATTTGGGCAAACAAACGGCTTTTCATCGCCTACTTTAATATATTCATCTAATGCCGCGCGATATGCCGCAGTTGTGCTTGCAACATAATAAAAAGTTTTTGCCCTGCCCTCTATTTTAAGGCTGCTAACGCCCGCCTTGCATATTAAATCAATAAAAGGTGCTGTGCATAAATCATTTGCGTTCAAAATATAACTGCCGCCCTCGTCCTCGCCTATCTCAAAATAGTGCTCAGGGCGGTGTTCCTCCATTAAGTGCCATTTCCACCTGCACGGCTGTGTGCATTCGCCACGGTTTGCGTCCCTTCCTGAAAGATAGTGCGAAAGCAAACAGCGCCCCGAAAAAGACATACACATTGCGCCGTGTACAAAAGCTTCAAGTTCAAGTTCTTTTGGCGTGTTATCCCTTATAACTGCAATATCTTGCAGTGAAAGCTCCCTTGCAAGCACCACTCGCCTTGCGCCTAAATCAAACGCGGCATTTGCCGCCATGTAATTAGCAATGCCAACTTGCGTTGAAAGGTGTATATCTATATCAGGTGCTATTCTTTTTGCCATAGCAAGCACGCCTAAATCTGCTACAATAAGCGCATCTAGGCCTATGTCACGAATACGCCTTAAATAATCGGGAAGTTTAGCAACTTCCTCATTCGTAGGCACAGTGTTCATGGTTAAATAAACTTTTTTGCCGTGGCTGTGCGCAAACTCCACGCCTTTTTGCAATTGCTCTACAGTGAAATTTTTAGGTGAAGTTCGCATTGTATACATATCTCCACCCACATATATAGCATCTGCACCAAATAAAACGGCAAATTGTAAGCGCTCTAAATTACCTGCAGGTGCTAAAAGTTCGGGGTGTGTCATATATACTCCTCTTTAATGTGTGGCTATTTGCCCCACTTTTTTCAGCGGTATTATTTAAATAAAACCGCATTTAGAATTTAACCATAAAATTGGTCGTTTAGTACTTCGTGTGCATTTACATCTTGGTTGTAGTAATAATTGCCCTCGGGGTCTGTTATAAAGAAATAATAAGGGTTTTCTGTGTTGTGGTATTCCGAGCTTTGATAGTTAATTGTATTTAACATAGCATCCATACCGGGATTTGAAACAGGCCCTGCAGGCAAACCAACCATATTATATGTGTTATAACTATCTATTATATTTTGCGGTATATTCTCCCAACCGCCCAAATAAGCTGCTATTGTATTGAGCACATAGTTATTGTCGCCCTCGTGCTGGAATGCGCTTGAAACATTGCTTTGAAGCATTGGCACAAGGCTATTTGGCGCAAGCCTCGCCATGAAAACAGCTGCAACATTTGCTTGTTGGCTAGGGTGCCCTGCTTCTTCTTGAACAATACTTGCAAGTGTTATGAATTCAGAGAATGTAAAGCCCATAGCCTCAACTTGTGTATACATTTCAGCTGTGAACCTTTCATCAAATTCACCGTAAATTTTGGCAACCATATTATAAACATCATCGCCCACAAAAAACTCGTAAGTTTCGGGGAATAAATAGCCCTCGCTCGACATAAATACATTTTCGCCTATTGTGCGTTTATCCCAAAATGTAAATTGGCTGAAATCGCCGTTATTGGCAACTTCAATAAACTCTTCAACAGTGCAAAGGCCTGCTTCTTCCATGCGCGTTGCAAAACCTAAGGAAGTTATACCCTCAGGGAATGTTACCGAAACTGTAGCTCTATCATCTTGTGTTTGCTGCATTATGCTTACAATTTCATCGAAAGACATATCTGACGACAAATTAAAATTTCCATATTGCATGGTTGATGCCATTTCTGACTGCCCCACATAATACCTAAAAATTTGCGCATTTTTTATTATTCCGGCATCTTGTAACACAGTTCCTATTGAAAGCAGGCCAGAGCCTATTTCAATTGTGACTTCTGCGTTTATAACTTCACCTCTGTTACCGTCTATATCGCCTTTAATATAAGAAAAAGCAAAAACTACACCTGCTATTATAATTGCCAATAACACTAAAGCCACAATTAAAGGCGCTTTGCTTTTTGATTTCCTTCTACGTCTGGTTCTTGCCATGTTGTTCTCCATTCTCATTAACACTAGTTTTAGAATTTGCACTTATATAATTTTTGTTATATATTCTTTTATAAAGTTTGTGGGCGAAGTTTTTAACCTCGCCCACATTTGTTTTTAAAATTTAGCCCAGCATATTAATTAAAACGCCTGCTGCAACCGCGCTACCTATAACGCCTGCAACATTCGGGCCCATAGCGTGCATTAATAGGAAGTTTTGCGGGTTTTCTTCTTGCCCAACTTTTTGCGCAACGCGCGCTGCCATTGGTACTGCACTAACGCCTGCTGCGCCGATTAGTGGGTTAACTTTTCCGCCTGTTAAAATGCTCATTAATTTACCAAGTAATACGCCGCCTGCTGTTCCTACACAGAATGCAAGTAAGCCTAGTACAATTATAAATAATGTTTGCGCATTTAAGAATGTTTCAGCGCTTGTTGTTGCACCAACGGAAATGCCAAGGAATATTGTTACAATATTCATAAGTTCATTTCCTGCTGTTTTTGTTATGCGTTCAACAACACCGCTTTCTTTCATTAAGTTGCCAAGCATTAGCATACCCACAAGAGGTGTTGCTGTTGGCAATATAAGCGATACAAGTATTGTGCACATTATTGGGAATATTATGCGCTCTGTTTTGCTAACAGTGCGAAGCTGTGTCATAACAATGCTACGCTCTTTTTTGCTTGTTAGCGCTTTCATAATTGGTGGCTGAATTATTGGAACAAGTGCCATGTAGCTATAAGCTGCAACCGCTATTGCACCTAAAAGTTCAGGCGCAAGCTGTGAGGTAACAAATATAGCTGTAGGCCCATCGGCGCCACCGATTATGGCTATTGAGCCGGCTTGCGCCGATGTAAATTCAGTAAAGCCAAGAGTACTGTCAAGGCCTGTTGCTTGAATAACAGGGCCCAAAGCTTTTGCGCCCCAGTATGTTGCAAAAATGCCTATTTGCGCCGCTGCTCCTAAAAGCAAGCTTTTAGGGTTTGATATAAGCGGGCCGAAATCTGTCATAGTGCCAATTCCAAGGAAAATTAGCGGCGGGTAAATACCAAGCTTAATTCCAAGGTATAGCATATCCAGCAAACCGCCATAATTTAATATACTTAAATAATCCGGTTTACCGCTTTCTGTTAAAAAATACTCCATGTGAATAACTTCACCAAAAGGAATATTTGCTAAAAGCATACCGAAAGCAATCGGTAAAAGAAGCAGTGGCTCGAATTGTTTTACAATTGCCAAATACAAAAGAAAACACGCCACTATAATCATAACAAGGTAAAGGGGATTTTCTAAAATGCCTGCAAAACCGCTTTCAGAGGCAATTCCCGATACCGCATTCAAAAAACCTTGCATTTATTTATCCTCACTTTTTAATTAAAATGGTTCGGTGTAAGCAGCAGCTGCCGAGCTTGACCAAGCGCTTTGCTTTTTCGTTTTTGCACGTGTAACGGTGCTAATTGTATAATCTACCCCATCGGCATCTTGCATGTAAGCTATAGCAGCTGTAATTGCCGCAACAACTTCGCCTGAAATACCGTCTTGCACTTTTGGCGGTGCAACTTCGCCCTCGGTTTTAGCCTTTTCAGCTACAACCTCAATTTTCACTACTTCTTGCTCGCTGTTTGTTTGCACATTTGCCTTAGCTTTATTTTTGTTTTCAATTGATGTAAAAATTACACCCTCTATTGATATAACAATATAAAGAAGTACTAAAACAAAAAACACTATGGTTATGCCTGTGAAAACAACAGTGCCGATAGCTAAATCATCTGCATTCGACAACATAAAAAATGTTAATTGGGAAATGCTCATTAAAATGTCCTCCCTAAAAAATTACAATATCCTTTTATATTATAAATTAAAACGCAAATATATGCAATATGAAAATTAATATTTTATGTGAAATTTGTTAAATATTTATTTTATTGTACTTTTCGCTTTTTGTATTTTGGTTTTAATTGAATATATTTTTTTATTGGTGTATTATATTGATAGAGGCTGTTTAAGTGTGAAGCAAGTTTTACCGACTGTCATTTCGACTGAAATGGAGAAATCCGTGCTTTACGCTTTGAAAAAGCAGAAGGTTACGGATTCCTCGACTTCGCTCGGAATGACCACAATGCAACAAACGCCTCGGCTTCGCTCGGAATGACACTTGGTGAGCTGCGTGTTGTTTATATAGTAGGAGGAGGGTACAATGAAAAACGTAATAATTCGCCAATGGGATAATGCGGCTGAAAACTACACTTTATCACAAGAACAATCAGAATTTGCAGAAATAAACAAAAAATTAGTTTGTAATAGATTTAAAAATCTCCAGAATCAAGCTATTTTGGACTTAGGGTGTGGGTATGGTTGGTATACCAATTACTTTTCTTTAATCGGAGGTAATGTAATTGGATGTGACGGCTCTTCAAAAATGATTGATATTGCTAATAGCAAATACCCTAAATGTCGTTTTGAAACAATTGATATTGAAAAGGATTTACCATATAAAAATTGTAGTTTTGATATTGTTTTTTCTAATCAAGTATTAATGGATATTAGTAATTTTAGTGGAGTTATTAGTGAGGCGAATCGGATTTTAAAAAAAGGTGGCGTTTTTTATTTTTCAATAGTTCACCCTGCGTTTTATGACTGTGAATGGGAGAAAGACGAAAATGGCTTTAGAAAAAACAAAGTAATGACAAAATATTTATCTCAATACAATTTTGAAAATAAATTTTGGGGAATAACAACACACTACCATAGAACCATAAGTGATTATTTGAACACAGCAATAAAAAAAGGGTTTATACTAAGAAAAATGTATGAGCCCATTTCTTATGATGGTATTACAAAATCTAAAGAATTTCCATTATTCTTGTTCTTAGAATTTACAAAGTAGTACATGAAATTATAAAATGGTTCAAAACAAAAACACAACCCACAAAAAGAAGATACCACAAAATGTGGTATCTTCTTTTTTAACCAACGGGTGCATTGCACCAATTGGCGTTATTGTTTTTATTGCTTTATGCGCAGCAGCTATTAATACATGCCGCCCATTCCGCCTGCCATTGCCGCATTTGCAGCGGCAGCTGCTGCAGGGTCTTCAGGCTCGTCTACAACAAGGCTTTCTGTTGTTAGCACCATTGAAGCAACGCTTGCTGCGTTTTCAAGAGCTGAACGTGTAACCTTAGTTGGGTCTACAATACCTGCTGCAATCATATCCACATACTCTTCTTTTTGAGCGTCAAAACCGTAATTTGTTTTGCCTGTAGTCATGATTTTATCAATAATAACGCTGCCCTCAAGGCCTGCGTTTTGTGCTATTTGGCGAAGAGGTGCTTCTAAAGCTTTGCGCACTATTAAAGCGCCTGTGCGTTTATCGCCCTCTAATGTTTCAAGCACTTTATCAACATAAGAAATTGCATTGATAGGTGCTGTGCCGCCGCCTGCTATAATGCCCTCTTCAACAGCCGCTTTTGCAGCGTTAAGTGCATCTTCAATGCGAAGCTTTTTGTCTTTCATCTCAACTTCTGTTGCAGCGCCAACTTTAATAACAGCAACGCCGCCTGCAAGTTTAGCAAGACGCTCTTGCAATTTCTCTTTATCAAAATCGCTTGTTGATGTTTCAATTTGTGCACGAATTTGCGCTACGCGGTCGTTAACTGCCGCTTTATCGCCAACGCCGTCCACAATTGTTGTTGTTTCTTTTGCAACTTTAACTTGATGTGCACGGCCAAGCATATCAATTGTTGTATCTTTAAGTTCAAGGCCAAGCTCTTCGCTTATAACTGTGCCGCCTGTTAATACAGCTATATCTTGTAGCATTTCTTTGCGGCGGTCGCCAAAGCCGGGAGCTTTAACGGCAACAACCGTAAATGTGCCGCGCAAACGGTTAACTATTAATGTTGATAGCGCTTCGCCCTCAACATCTTCAGCTACTATCATAAGTTTTTTGCCTGTTTGAACAATTTGCTCTAAAAGCGGCAAAATATCTTGAATTACGCTGATTTTCTTATCTGTAATAAGCATGTAGCAATCGTCTAAAACAGCTTCCATACGCTCTGCGTCTGTAATCATATAAGGTGTAATATAACCTCTGTCGAACTGCATGCCTTTAACAACTTCAGAATATGTTTCAGCTGTTTTGCTCTCTTCAATGGTAATAACGCCGTCTGCGCTAACTTTGTCCATTGCATCTGCAATTAAATTACCAATTGTTTCATCGCCTGCCGATACTGTTGCAACGCGTGCTATATCTTCTGCGCCCGACATTGCTTTGCTGTTGTTTGCAAATGCTTCAACACATGCTTTAACAGCAGTTTCAATTCCGCGTTTGATATCCATTGGGTTTGCGCCTGCAGCAACGTTTTTCATACCCTCTGTTACAAGAGCCTGCGCTAAAACTGTTGCTGTTGTTGTGCCATCGCCTGCTGCATCGTTTGTTTTTGTTGCAACTTCACGCACTAATTGTGCGCCCATGTTCTCGAAAGCGTCTGCAAGTTCAATTTCTTTTGCAATTGTAACGCCGTCGTTTGTAATAACAGGGCCACCGAATTTTTTGCCTAAAACAACATTGCGGCCTTTTGGCCCTAATGTAATTTTAACGGTATCCGCTAATTTATCAATACCGGCACCCAGTGCTTTGCGAGCTTCTTCGCCCATTAATAACTGTTTTGCCATTTATTATTTCTCCTTTAAATATATTCTACATTTTATTCTACTATTGCTAAAATATCTGATTGACGAACTATAACACATTCTTCGCCGTCAACTTTAACCTCAGTGCCCGCATATTTTGATATAAGCACTTTGTCACCTGTTTTAACGCTCATTACAATTTCTTTGCCCTCAACATTTCCACCCGGGCCAACTGCGATAACTTCGCACACCTGTGGTTTCTCTTTTGCAGAGCCAGTAAGAATAATTCCACTTTTTGTTGTTTCTTCCGCATCGGTATTCTTAATGACAACTCTGTCAGCGAGAGGTTTAATTTTCATAATTATTTCCTCCATCAATTTATTTTTGGCACTCTTTGTGTTTGAGTGCTAAATTTATTTTACATGTTATACCATGAAAAATCAAGTGTGTAAAAAGAAAATTTTTTGTGAACAAATTGTTATTTAGCTATAAAAGTTAAATAAAATACACATTAAACCCACTTTCAAGTAATTCAAAGCTGTTTTCAAGGCTTTTTGAAACATATATATTATTTTCATTATCTATGAATATTCCGCTGCCGCCGCTCTCAAAATATTCTATAGCCTTTTGTTTGCCCGCAACAAAAAGTGTGGTTGAATAAAAATCTGCAATTGTGCCGTCTTCATGTATAACGCCAACTGTCAATATATCGCTTTGTGAGGGCTTGCCTGTTTTTGGGTCTATAATATGGTGGTATACTTGCCCGTTTTCTTCAAAATTGCGCTCATAGCCACCTGAAACAGCAAAAACTTCATCACTAATTTGCACGCTTGCAACTGCATTTGTCTCGGCGCCGTTTGGGTTTCTAAAGCCCACTTTATAAGCTTCTCCATCAGGGCTTTTTCCGTGTATATACACATTGCCGCCAATAGATAAAAGCGCGCTTTGTATATCATACTCCTCGTAAATTTGCTTTGCTAAATTGCAAGCGGCGCCTTTCGCAACTGCGCCTAAATCTATTGCCATTCCCTCTTTTTCAAGCATCACTGTGCTTTCTTGCTCGTTTATGATTATTGCACTATCGTCTACAAGCGGCAAAAGTTCATTAATTTGTTCTTCGCTTAGTATTTGTGGGTTTTCGCTTGTAAAGCCCCATGCTAGGCTTAAAGGCGCAAGTGTTAGTGCAAATGCATTTTCACTTTCAAGTGAAAGCTCTTTTGCTGTTTTTATTAAATTTAGCGTAAATGGTGAAACGCTAACGGCATTTTGCCCTGCCGCACTGTTTATTTGCGCTATTTCACTTTGCGAAATATACAGCGATAGCTCGCTTTCAAATTCATATAGCATTTCTTCAACGGCAATTGCGGCTTTTTGTGCATTTTCACCGTAGACATTTTGCGTTAAAATCGTGCTCATTAAAAAGCTGGATTTTGTATACCTTAAATATGTTTCATTGCTATTTTCATTTAAACTTGTATAAAAAAACACGCAAAAAAGCGCAATTAAAAAGAAAACAGCAAATACTGCTTTGATGCTAATTTTCAATTTCACACTTACCCCCCTTTTTACAAGTTAACACTAATTATAGCAAAATTGAATATAATTGTACACAAAAATTTGCAGTGTATTATGCAATTATATCAGCAGGTATCAAAATGCCAAAATATGAGCGTTTTTTATTGCAAATTACATTATAATGTGTTAATATATGCTATATGTGTATTGAAAGGAAAATTTATTTTATGAAAAAATCTATAGCAATTTTTAGTTTAATTACAATTTTACTGTTTTCTTTTGCCGCTTGCGGTGAAAGCGAGGCTGTTGAAAATACAGTAGCTGATATAGCAAGCAGTGTTTCGAGTGCTTGCGCTATTCAAGAGCAACTTGAAGTGACAGAGGAAACTTTAAACTACGCAATGGGCATTACTCTTGAGAATGTTGCTGAGTTTGCCGGCTATGAAAGCGGCGTTAACGGCGTTTCAGGTACTGTTGTTGTTATTAGGGCAACTGAGGGCAAAATAGAAGACGTTGTTACTGAGCTTGAAACTTATAAAGCAGCTAATGTTTCATTTTTATCAAATTACCCTGAATTTGAAACAAGCATCACTCAAGCGGAAAACGGCGTTGTAACCCAAAAGGCAGACGTTGCCGTTCTTGCAATTGCAGCACCCGATATTGATTATGCTGATGTAAGCGCTGCTATTGAAAGTGCTTTGCAATAAATTTAATCTTCTGTTAACGCTTTGCATAAAAAACCTAAGCGCATAATATCTATAAACCGGGGCGGAGATAACGGAGGTGTTGACAAACAAAGGATTTGCAAAAACAAGAGCAAAATTTTTTTCAGATTAAACAAAAAGCGCAAGCAATACTTTGTGTATTAATTAGCATTTTTGTGACATATGACGGAAATTTTGCCGTCGCTTTTTGTAAAGCCGACT
>CAYJEU010000005.1:0-125849 GCA_964369565.1 uncultured Bacteroides sp.
TGGTAGCATTTCCTCTGAGTCCAAAAAAATTGTTCAGAAGTTATACTACCATTCATCTTGGTGGGAGAGGACGGATTCGAACCATCGAAGGCGAAGCCAGCAGATTTACAGTCTGTCCCCTTTGGCCACTCGGGAACTCTCCCATATTTAAAATGCAGCTCAAAAATCGAGTGCTTTAAAAGTATAACAAATATAATGTGAATTGTCAATGCTTTTAAAGAAAAATACTGAATTTTATTTTTTTAGGTTAAAAATAAGCAAATATCATTGCCGCCTTAATTATACATGTAAATCTTTTTTGCAGAACAAAACAACTCCGGCTGCCATAAAAACAAAGCCGATAATGTACAAAATTAATATTGGAATAACAACATTTTCATCGCCGCTAATAATTTTATTTGCATCAAACAGAGAAATCGGTGTTAGGTACTTTAAAAATTCAATATCTCCGCTAATGTTTTTTAGCATGTCTATTAGTAAAAAAGTGGTGCAGATGCCTGCGCCAAAAATGCTTGCATAAGTTTTATCGGAAAAAGTGCAAGATGAAAAGAAACATATACCCGAAAAACAAATTAATAGCCCTAAAAGCCCGATGTTTAAGTTGATAAATTCTATACCTAAACTTTCACCGGGGAACACAAAAACTGTCATTAACAAAATTACAGCCATTATGTAAAGTACCATAAATATAACGCTTAATATCAAAATAGATAGCTGTGTTACAATTAATTTTTTGCGTGTGTTTGGGCTTGCGAGAAAATAAGCCATAACGCCGCTATCTACATAGTTACATACGAGTTTAAGCGAAAAAAGCGAAATGAAAATTAAAGGGAATGCAACAAGCAAAAACCCATATAAATAATTAGATATAAATTCCAATAGGTTTGTGCCCATACTCATCATATTAAAAGCGGCAAAAACCTGGGGCATACTATTTACCATATCTTGTAAAGAGTTGCTAAGCTCGGGGTCGTACATATAAACAACAATTGTGCCATATAAAGTTAAAATTGCTAAAAATATTACACTAAGTTTTAAGCCGCCCTTTGCGCTGTATAAAAATAAAGTTTTGCTCAAAATTACTTTCCCTCCCTGGTTTTATCATCATTTTCATAAAATTGCAAAAATAATTCTTCAGAAGCTATTGCTGTGTTTTCCAAATTTACAACATTGTATTTGGCAATTTCTTTAATAAAAGCATCGGCGCTTCCTTTCAGTTTTAATATTGCCATATTATCGGAAATTTGTGCCCCTTTGCCCCAGTTTTCGGCAAAACTAATTGCATCTGCTTTATGCTCGAAGCTAACTTGATATGTGCGGCTTATATTTTTTGTTAAATCATTTGGGCTGTAAATACCCATTATTTTACCGTTTTTAATTATTGTTGTTCTATCGCAAGTTTTTGCCACTTCTTCAAATATATGTGAAGACATTAATATAGTTTTCCCGCGCTTCTTTTCTTCGTTTACAAGCTCTATAAAGCTGTTTTGCATAAGGGGGTCAAGCCCGCTTGTGGGCTCGTCTAAAAGGTAAACGCTGGGGTCGTGGAAAAACGCGCAAATAATAGCGAGCTTTTGCCTTGTGCCCTTAGACATTTTTCGAACATTTGCCTTTAAGTCTAAATCAAAACGCTCTGTTAGCGCTTTTGTGCGCTTTGCATTGTGAACGCCTTTCATGCCTGCCATAAAGTTTAAGAATTGAGCGCCTGTTAAATTTCCTATAAGTGCAGTTTCACCGGGCAAATAGCCCACGTTTTTTTGCACTTTGCTTGCATATTTAAAACAATTTAAATTGTTTATGCGCACAGTGCCGCTATTCGGTTTTATAAAGCCCATTAAATGGCGAAGAGTAGTAGTTTTTCCGGCCCCGTTTGAACCCAAAAAACCCATAGATTCGCCGTGTTCAACCGCTAAATTTATGTTGAACACACCTTTGCCATCGCCATAATCTTTTGTTAAGTTTTTTATTTCGATAATGTTTTTCACTAAAAGCGCTCCTTGCTATAAATTTTATTGGCATCTGCAGCTATTTTAAAATAAAAATTTGTAAACAGTTGTATGGTGGTATTCACCGTCAGGGAATAGCTCAATGCTTGGGAAATGGCTATATGAAGGGCTGCAAGGGTAATGTTGCGTCTCCATGCAAAAACCATTGTGCCTATTATATTTTGCGCCGTTTTTCGCCGTTTTTACATTGTCGTTTGCAAGGAAATTTCCCGAGTAAAATTGCACTCCGGGCTGGGTAGTATACATTTCCATAGCTATGCCGCTTTTATCACCTTTAGCACATGCAAAAAGCGCCAATTCGCCTATAGCTTTGTTCAAAATATAGTTGTGGTCATAGCCTTTAGCCATTTGCAATTGGCTAAATTCATCATTGATATGCATGCCTATTTGCTTCTCGCTTGTGAAATCCATAGGCGTGCCCAAAGTGCTTTCTATTTCGCCTGTAGGGCAAGTTTCTTCATCTGATGGCGTGTAATTATCTGCATTTATCATTAATGTATGTTTATAAATATCCCCTGTGTCATGGCCGTTTAAATTGAAATAAGAGTGATTTGTTAAATTTAATATGGTAGGTGCGTTTGTATGTGCAACATAATCCATAACTATTGCATTTTCATTTGTAAGTGTATAGGTTATAGTAATGTCTAAGTCTCCGGGGAATCCATCTTCACCATGCTCGCTAATGCCTGTTAACACAAGGCTGTCATTTTGAATTTCACCGCTGAATACATGACGATGCAGCGAGCCGTGTAAAAAGTTATTGCCGTTGTTTTTTATTAAATTATATGTTTTACCATCTATATCGAAAACGCCATTTTTAATTCTGTTTGCAACTCGACCAACAAATGCACCATGGCTAGCTGTACCTTTTTCATAATCGCATAAATTGTCATAGCCCAAAAGTACGTCTGTTGGGTTATTGCCGGTGTCTGGGACGATAATTTTGGTTAAGCTCGCGCCATATTCAATTATATGTATAAAAACGCCGTTGTCGTTTGATAATACAAATTCGAATACATCTTTACCGTTAGATGTTTTATCGTAGAATTTTTTAAGGATAGGCATTATTTTCTCCTTTTGTTTTTTATATTAAACAGTTTAAACTTGCGCTTTATCACAGGTAAAGGTTCAAGTTTTAAATTGGGGTATTTTAGCTTGATGCTTTTTACAGCCTCGTTTATAAGTTTAGCGCGATTGTTTTTATGCATATTTATTCTTTGTGCCCATAGTACTGTTATTGCTATGCCAATAATACCAATTGCGAAAATAGGGCGTAAATCGCCGCTTTGTGTGTTAGAAAGCACAGTTATAAGCACGCTGCTTATAGCAGAGCCGGATAAGCTTGCAACACCGTTTAACATTGCTAGCAAAGAAAAGTGAACTGTTCTGTCGGATTTTGTATGCATTGAATCCACTTGCAATTGTAAAAAGCCTATGCCCAAACCCGCAAAAGGTATTTGCGTAAATATTGCGGCTAGTGGGTAAAGGATAAACATGTTTTCTTTAGTGGTAAACAGCCAAGCAAAAGCGCCCATAATATATATTACCATCATAAGCTGGCAAGCGCGCTGCCATGAATATGCTTGCGATATTTTTTGAACTATGGGAGTGAATAGTGCGCGTGAAATATTTGCTATCGTAACCCATACTAATATTAGTGAAAAGGGCAAGTTAAGAGTTCTAACTTGATAAACTGCCGCAAATGTGCCAACGAACATGCTGGCAAAGCTCCACATAATATTAACTTGCATAACCCTAAAAAAAGCTTTGTTTTTAAAGGGCAGTAAAAAAGATTTTACTGCGCTGTTTTTTTCTTTTTTTCGCAACTGATTTTCAGGTGCCTGCTTAACATTTGGTAAAAAAACAAATATAATTAAACTGGCTATAATTGAAACGGTAACAATAATACCAATAACAATAAAGCCTTGCTGTTGTTGCTCTTCGCTTTGCTTGCTTGAATCTATAATAACATAAACAGCACAAAGTAAAACTGTGTGATAAAGCATGAAAACCATTTCTCTTACAGAGTAATAGGACGTTTTAGTTTTGCCTTGAACTGCGTCTACCATCCAAGCGGTTTGGGCCGGCGCAGAAAGCTGAAAAACGCCTATCATAAGAGGCAAGGTAACAATAAAAGCCAGCGCACCTAAATTTTGCGGCAAAAGCACAGAAAAAAATACAAGAGGCAGCAAAATGCGCCATATGATGTTAAGTGCCCTAATAAGCACGTTTTTTTTGCGTGCTTTTGAAAATATTAAGCCCCCCGGCAATTGCAAAAGTGCTAATGTTGAAGTCATACCTGCAAGCATATTTGCAATACTTACAGGTATATTGAAATAGCTTGTCATACTAGCAATAACAACGCCGCCACACACCCAGTATGCGCCCATTGAAAATGCGTTGTCAAGAGTAAAAAGTTTTGGGATTTTATTCATAAAGAAATCCTCATAATATAAGTGTATATTTTAAATTCAGTATATCATATTTTATATGTTTTACAATATATAAACAGAATTATTTTTAAAGAGTATATAAGAGTAAGGATATAAAAAGTGATTTTTAAGATAAAATTATAATAAAAAACTAAAATTATGATGAAATTGTGTTGATTTTATGGTAAAATTATTCATAAGAACACTAATTTGCATTCAAAGAGAAGGTGGTGGTTTTTTGAAGAAAATATTTTGCAATATTGTGATTGCTCTGCCGCTGATGGCTATTTGGGTTATTCTTACCGAAAATATAGAAATACTTAATATAATTATAGGTGCTTTTGTTTGCGCTTTTGCAATTAATTTTTCATGTAAGGCGCTTGATATTGATTTTGCAAAAACATTTTATTTATCACCGCTTAAATTAATTAAATATACATTTCACTTATTGCTTTCGGTTTATGTTAGCGGAATAAAAGCCACTGTATCAATTATTACAGGAAATATTAAACCTAATATAATTAAAACAAAAATCCATAAAGATATAAAAGATAAATATTTGCAAAACATTATAGGTTCATCAATAACATTAACGCCCGGCACAATTACGATTGACAATACAAACGGTAGCGTAACGGTTTTATGTTTGCACGATTTGCAGGGTGAAAGCCCTTGTGAAAGTTTTGAAAAGCATGTGCTTTTAATGCAAAAGCAAAAAAAGGAGAATTAAGTGTTTATTCAAATTATAATTGTTGTGCTTATAATTACAACTATATTTAGCGCTGTGAGGTTGTTTATTGGGCCATCTTTATGGGATAGGCTTTTATCGCTATCGCTAATAAGCAGTAAAATAATAATAATTATTATTTTAACAGCTTTCATGGCAGAAAGTACTTTTTATTTAGATATAGCTTTGGTTCTGGCATTACTTGGGTTTGTTGGAACAACATCGCTTTCTGCATTTTTGAAAAAGGGTAATAAATAAGAAAAGGAGAGGCAAATGCAAACTATAGGGTATATACTTATAACAATAGGCGTGCTATTTATAATTGTAGGTTTAGTTGGTATTTTTAGATTTCACAATTTTTATGCAAGAATTTTAAGTGCAGCAGATATAGACACAGTGGGCCTTATTACTGTTTTAGTTGGTGTAGCTTTTATAAGTGGCTTTAATTTGTTCACGCTTAAAGTATTACTGATAATAGCTATAATGTGCATAATTAACCCTATTGTAACGTCGTCAATTGCATCGTCGGCTTTTTTCTCGGGCTATAAAATTCAGCAAGAGGAGGACGAAAAGGGTAATGATTGATAAGTTTGTGTTTATTGCGATGATAGCGGTAGCATTATTTATTGTTATAAGCCGCAGTTATAAAAGGGTTATAGTTGCCATGGGCGTTTTTTCGCTATTGGCTTCTTTCTGCTATCTTTTATACCATGCGCCGGACGTTGCCCTTGCCGAAGCCATAATAGGTAGTGCGCTATCAACAATTTTATATATAGTGGCGCTTAAAAAACACCGAAGTTTTTATATATATTTAACGTCAAACGAGCTTAAAAAATCTAGCGATTTGCGCCTTAGAAGGCATATGCAAGATGTTATTGTGAAAATAATGGAATACTGCCAATTGCAAGAGCTTGAAGCACAAACTGTTTTTACATCACAAAGCCCACATGAGATAGCAAACGAGCATGTTTACGATTTAATTTTGCAAAAGCAAGAGAGCGGTAAAGTTAAAATATACGGGTTAAAAACAGAAAAACACGTGCAGATGATACAGGCATTGCTTCTTGAAGGCGAGAGCGCACAAAAAGTTGAATTTGAAATTCAGCAAGAGGGAGAAGAGGAATGAAAAAAATATATGCAAACAAAATAGCAGGGTATGGGTTTGCAATATTGGCATGTGCAGTTTCTCTTTATATTACAAATATGATGAGCGAGCCGCATACCAGCGAAATTTCAAGCGCGGTGTTAAAACTTTACAATGTGCAAACTTATGCAGAGAATGCCGTTACGAGCATTTACTTAAATTACAGAATATACGATACAATTTTCGAGGCATTAATGTTGCTTGTGAGCGTTATAGGTGTTATACATTTTTCCATGCACGAGCATAATGTTGTAACACAGCCTTTAAAGAAAAGGGCGGCCCCCGGTAATATCGCGGTTATTGTGCCAACTATAATTGTGCTTGGGCTATATATTATTTTCAGCGGGCATTTATCGCCGGGCGGCGGTTTTCAAGGCGGCGCAGCGCTTAGCTCGGCATTTATATGTGTTTATCTCGTCAATCCCAATAAAACAATTTTTATTCACAGGTATGAAATACTGGAAAAGTATTTGTTTTTGAGTTTAACAATACTTGCGCTCTTGTTTGCCGCAAGCAATTTATATTTGCAATATCCACAGCAAAACCCTATATATTTGGTGGCAATGAATTTTTTAATAGGCTTAAAAGTGTTTTTTGGCCTAAGCATAGTGTTTTTCCGTTTCGTGCACTATGAAGATACATAAAAGGAGAGCTTTATGGAATTTATAACAGGGGAAAATGTTGCGGTTACTTTGTTTTTTATAGGCCTTGCTGGAATATTTTCCAGCAGAAGGATATTGAAAAGCATTATATGCATTGGAATGACAGAAGTTGCGGCGGTTATGTTCTATTTAAGCATATATGCAGATATAGAGGATATTGCGCCAATAGCAGTAGAGGGCACACAAAATAATGTAGCCGACCCTTTACCGCAAGCGTTAATGATTACAGCAATTGTAATAGGCGTTGGCATAACGGCAATAGCTCTTGTAATGTTTACGAATATATACCATATATACGGAACATCTGATTTAGAGCAAATGAGAAAGAAAAGGATGGAGCAATTATAATGATATTGGCAAGCTTTGTAATTGTGCCTATTTTATCGGGCGTAATAATATATTTACTGCCGAAAGTAATGTTGAAATTTAATGTTATTATTGTTGAAATGATAATGTTTACAACTGTTTGTTTTTCGCTTTTTAATTTAGGGCAAGGCGAAAAAATAAGAGTGCTTTTGGGCGCAGAGGATATAATTTTAGGCATAAGCTTAACAGCCGATAAAACTACATTTATTTTAATAGCGCTAAGCATAATTTTATTTGGGTTATGCTTTGTTTACAGTATAAACGATACATTTTTCAGCCGTGAATTTGCAATGCTGTTTTTAATATTACAGGGGCTTTTATGCGGTGTTTTTTTATCGGACGATTTATTCAATATATATGTCTTACTTGAAGTAGCAACTGTTGTTGTTGCCATATTAATTATGTTTAAACGTGAGGCGCGCTCTATTTACGACGGCATGATATATTTGCTATCGCAAGTTGTTTGCATGGTGTTTTACTTATTTGGCGTTGGTTATATGTATAAAGTGTTCGGGGTGCTCTCAATAGAGCAAATAAGCCTTGTTATAAGCGAAGTGCCAAAACAAGAGCTTATAATGCCGTTTGCCTTTATGATGACGGGTATATGCCTTAAAAGTGCGTTTTTTCCGCTTTTCAGCTGGCTGCCAAGAGCGCACGGAACACCGAGTGCACCGAGCATTGTAAGCGCAATATTATCGGGGCTTTATGTAAAGAATGGCATATATTTGTTTTTTGTAATGTTCAATTTGTTTTCACCTGTGCTGGATATAGCCGATTACTTCGCTGTTATTGCAAGCATAACGGCTATATGCGGCTTTGTAATGGCAATTGTGCAAACAGATTTCAAGCTTGTTTTGGCGTTTCACACTATTTCGCAAATAGGCTTAATTGCGCTTGGCTTTTGTATGGACAGTGAAATGGCTAAAACAGGGGCATTTTACCATTTAATTAACCATGCGTTTTTTAAATCACTCTTATTTTTATCGGCAGGTATCATTATTAAAAGCTACCAAACAAGGGACATACGAAAAATGCATGGGGTATTAAAAACATTACCATTTGCTGGCTTTGGCGTAATAATTGGTGTTTTAGGTATTACCGGCGCACCGCTTTTTAACGGCAGTGTTTCTAAATATTTCATGCAAAGCGGGGCGCAGGGCCTGCCTGCTGAATATATAATGCATATTATAAACGCAGGCACAATTTTATCTTTTATTAAAATTTTGCATATATTGCCAGGTGAAAAGCAAGAGGCAATAAGCGCACAAAAAATTAATATACCAAAGAAAATTACATTGTTGCTTTTAAGTGCTGCGTGCTTATTTGGCGGCGTTTTTGGCCAAGAAATAGCAAGCTTTATAGCAGATAAGCCTTTTGAAATTGGCATTGCTTCATATGCGCAAAAAACTGCTGTATACTTTGTTATGATGCTAGCTGGTTATTTAATTTATAAATTCATTATTGCCAAAAAACCATATATATATAAATTTCAAAAGTACTCGCTTAATTTTCAGCAAATTGTAATGGCCATGCTTGCGTTTTTTATAACTACTATAGTTTTTGTGGGGTTTTAGGCTTTTTTCTATGTGAATGCAAAAAAGAAGGATGAAATAGAGGGCATTTAAAATTAAAAATAAATTACATAAAAAAGGTGAGCGCTCATTTAAGCGCTCACCTTGATATTTTTTAGGGTAATTAGCAAGTTTTATTTGCTGTTTATCGCATTTTTTATCTGCGCAAAACCATCGTAAGTTTTGTATAAATGTTCGGCTATTGCCTGCATAAGCTCAAAATCTTCTTCGGAATCTATATCTATTATGCCCGTGTCAAACATTTTATAAATACCGCATTTTGCATCCCATACAAACCCTGTTTCGTTCTCTTTTAAAAAGTTTCGCTCGAAAACATATATGGAAGCGTTTAAGTCATAAACAGTGGGGGTTTGCTGCCTTGCGGTGTTATTATGCTCTATAACTTTTTCAACATGGTCGCCAACTTCTTTCGCCATATTCATATAAGGCGTGCGTCTGCTGTTTGTAACAGAGAATATAAGCTGTAAGTCTTCACGGGCTTCTTTTACTAAAAGTGCGCCGTTTATATCGTGTGCTTGGCGCAAGGGGCTTGTAATATCAAGGTCTATAACATAATCGTATGTTTTGCCCTTTATTTGCTCCATTCGCTCTAAGCTGTTTTGGTAAACCGGCATTTTGGGCACAATGTCGCCGCAAAGCTCTTCAGGGCGGGGGAGTATAGTTAAATATGGGTATTGTTTGCTTAATAAATCAATTAAAATATCGCTATCGGTGTTAAGGCAAACGTCTATGTTTAAATCTTTTCGCTGCATTATAAATAGCTCTGCCGCTGCTAAGCTGTAAAAACTTAATGGCTCGCCGGCAAATATTTTAAGATTTTTGTTTTTAAACCCTTTGCTGCCCGCCCTGGCGCAAATAGTTATTAGCACATTTTTCATTAGTAACTTCCTTTGCTTTTAGTTTTGTGGTGATTTGATAATGCATTGGTATTATCATAAAAGTTTCCCCCGCAGCTCATTCGCCCTTATGTTTAAAACTCCCCAAGTGCAATTTTCAGCGTTTTTATAGCGCTTTGTGGTGTGTTGCAACTTTCAACTCCATCACTTTCATAATAGTTTAAAAAGTATTCAAGCTCTCTAATATAACGCTCGTTTACTTCTTCGGTGCAGTCAATTACTTGTTTGTTTTCAAGCGTTAAAGTGCCTGCTCCAAAATCTGCAATAACGGTTCCTTCTTTGCAGTAAAGCTCTAAAATGCGCTTGTAATCTCTGCCAAAATAATCTAAATGCAGCTCGCATAATTGTTTTTCAAATTGCGCTATGTAAACAGCTAAATCGCAAGAATTAATTTGTAAGTGGCTGTATGTTCCGCTAAAAGAGCACACTTTTTTTGGCTCGCCGAAAAGCTGTGTTAAATAATCCCACTCGTGAATTAAATCTATATCAACGCCGCCGCCCATTTCTTTATGCGCCGAGTAAACTTTAGTGTAATCAACGCCTTTTCGCCAATCGGGCAAGTAAGAAGAGCATATAGCCCTTATGCTGTATACGTCTAATTTTGCGAGCATCTCTTTTAAAACAAGCATGGTTTTGCAGTAGCGCATAGGTGCAGCAATATAAGCTTTTTGCCCTTTGTTAATGCAATCGCTAAGCTCGTAATTGCAATGCTCAAATATAGGTTTTTCTATAAAAAAGCTGTTAGTTTTATCCTTTAACAAATTCATAGCACTGTAGTGGTTTACAGTGGGGTTTGTTATAAAAACTATATCGTAATTTGGCGCGTTTTTAATAGTGTCATTTGTAAATTCGCTTTGGACAAGCGCTTTAACGTCGCTTGGTAAAGCTCTGCTAAGCGAGTTTCTAAGTGCATGAACACTTAAATTTATTCCTCTTTGTTTTGAAAGCTCATATAAATTTTTAAGGTGGCGAGTTCCTATGCTGCCAAGCCCTACAAACAAAACTTGCAAAGTTTTTGTTTCATTTTGTGAATTAGTGCTCAAATATTACGCCTCCTTAGCTTTCTTTTCAATTTCGTCTATAATATTAAGCACAATTTCATCTTTTTCAAAGCTCCACAAAGCTGTTTCTTTATTTTCAAGTGCCATGAAAAAGTTTACTATTTCATCCACATAAGCGTTTTCAACAATATTATCACTATATCTCTCGTCGTGCTCAAAATTGCCGTAGGTGTCAACAAACTCTTTTTGTTTTGTGGCTGTATTATACTTAAACAATGTGGTGGGGCTGCCTTCCCAAAACAGGTGTAAGCCCTCGCCGAATACTTCAAAGTTCCTAACGGGTTTCGGGCACACTACATCTACAGCCAACATGCCTTTTGCGCCGTTTTTATGCCTAAGCGTAACAAAATAACTGTCGTTATAGGGCAAATCTAAATCAGATATCTTATCGCTTGTGGCATAAATATTTGTAATTTCACCGAAAGCGTCGTAAATCCAAGGTAAATCAATTGCAAAAATTTCTCTTATTCCGCTTGTTTTAGCATCGCCCACAAAGAAATTTTTATAGCTTTCCCACGGGTGCCAATCGGGCAGATATTGACCAATATGGTAAATATAATTAACGGTTTTATCAAAACTAGCAAGCTCTTTTTTTATAAATTGCGTTTCTTTTCTATAAAGCATTGTGCTGGATAAAAACAACTGCACATTATTATCGCTTGCCTTTTTAATAAGCTTTGAGTAATCATCGCTTAACAAATTAAGCTCTGTGAAAATATTTAGTTTTTTATCTAAAAGCTCATCGATAATTTGCGCGTGAGTAATTGGCGCAGTGCATACAAAAGCCGCATCGTAAGTGCAATTATCGGTAGCTTTTTCTATGCTGCCAAAAGCTTTAATGCCAAGCTCTTGTGCTTGCTCTCTTCGCTCGGCGTTATTATCAACGCCGCTTATAACAGCGTTTTGGAATATGTTTTTTATTAATCTGGCGCGACGTTTTCCCATGCTTCCAAGGCCTATGATAAGCACTTGCTTTTTATCGTTAAAATTCAAAAAATCACCTTTGTTTTCAGTTTTTTATTAACGGGAATTTTGCGCTAATAAATGAATTGTTAATTTGCTCTGCAGTGGTAAAAAATATTAATAGCTCAATGCTTTAGTTTAATTGTGCAGATATAACTTAAAAAAATAAAAGCTAACTTAAAGCCGTAAGTAAACTGTTATAGAAGCTGTCGTAATTTTCTATTTTACTAATAAAGCCTATATCTTCACCTGCGTATATGTAGCCCCCATCTTGAAGAAGCATAATTTGCCATTTTGTATTATCGCTAAGCCTAATCATAATATTTTGCCCTGCCTCTTCAGGCAACTGCCTTAATAAAGTGCGCCTAATTTGCGTTTCGTCTAATATGGCAAGTACAGCTTGCATTTGTTCCCCGGTAAGTTCTGTTTGCGCTGTTACGCTTCTTTGCAGGCCCTCTAAAACTTCTTCGTCCTCTTGCTCTGCTACCTCGCTCTCAGTGCTTGTTTGCTCTGCAACTTCACCCTCTGTTTGCTCGTTTGTAAGTTCTTCTTGTGCTTTTTCTTCTGCTATTTGCTCAGGGGTTTTATATATTATTTCTTGCAACGCTGCAGTGCTTGCAATTTCGGGCACGCTTGCGGCAAAAGGGCTGAATATTGCAAAAGCCGCGCCTAGTAAAACGGCGAATGAAATGCCAAGGGGTATGCTTTGTAAGCGTTTTTCTTTATTGAAAAGTACAATTATTGTTTGAACTAAAATAATTGCACAAGCAATGCAAATGCCTAAAACCGTAAAACGCATAGCGGTTGATATTACTAAAAGTACAACCGAAGACGGCTCGCTAATTTGAGATTGTATAAGCTGTGTTATTGTGCTTATAAAATCGTTTATAAATTCGCTCATTTTAATGCTCCGTTCCGCCGCCTAAAAAGCGGCAAAAAAATTAAATATATTAAACATCATAGAATTCTTTAGGTGATGCATAGTGTTTGCCTTGCATATAGGTAAGCGTTAAATCAACAATTTTTTGCGCTGTATCGCCACCGTTATAAGGGCTTATTGCCTGCGCTGCAATTTGTGCAAATTCGTTTGAAAGCGCCTTTTCTATAGCACTTTTTATGCTGTTTTCATCATCTGTGCAATTAATAATATTTGCGCTTATAATTCTACCTTTTTGCCTTGCGCCTATATTTACAGTTGGCACTTTAAACGTTGGTGTTTCAACAACGCCCGAAGAAGAATTCCCTATAACAACACTGCAATATTTCATTGCTGAAATATATCTTAAAGCGCCCATACTTGTGAAATTAATGTAATTGTTATTGCTTTGGCAAGCGCTATCAATAAGCTTGTTAATTTTAATGCCGCCGCTATCTGCGTTGGCTTTTGTAAAAATACATGCTATATTGAAAGATTCAAGCGCGCGTAACAGGCTTTTAAATTGCTGTGAACTATCAACATTACCGGCTGTTTCAGGGTGGTAAGTTATTAAGGCGAATTTTTGCTCTAAATCAAAATTTAAACTTTCACTAAGCTCTTTGCGGCTTAAAAGTTTAAGCTTTCGTAAATTTTCATCGCCCAGCCCGCCCACATTGTGCACAAAATATGGGTTTTCACCCATATGTATCAGCCTGTTTGCATATTGCTCGCAAGAGGGGAAATGCAAACGCGACATTTTTGTTATGCAGTGCCTGTAGTAGTCGTCTGCAGAGCCGTGTGTAACGTCGCCGCCGCTTATGTGAATTATAGGTATATTTAAAGCTGAAGCTGCTGTGCAAACAGCAAAAACTTCATATCTATCACCTAAAACCAAAAGAGCATCGGGCCTGTTTTGCTTTTTGTTAAAAAAAGCGGCAAAAGTTTTTATAGTATAGGCTATAGTTTTAGCATTTTGCAATTCGGTAGATGTTCCAAATTTAAGTATATCAATTTTTGCAAAAATATCATTGTTGTCATTTTCAATTTCGCTAACAGTGCTAGCAAATTGCTCACACAAATGTGCGCCTGTAACAATAAGGCGCACATTGAAATTTTTGTTTTGTGTAAACCCCGAAATTAAGGGGCGCAGCAGGCCGTAATCTGCCCTTGTGCTTGTAACAATGCCGATAGTGTAGCGTGCCATGTACATCCCCTTAATAATTACTCTTCTATCAAAATTTTTGTGCAATTCCATTCATCGCTCGCTTGTTTAATCTCACCGTCAATATCAAGAATAGGGTATTCAACATCGGTTATTGGAATAAAGCGCACAGTTGCTATTGTGCCGTCGTTCATAAGTGCACTTTTGTTTAAAAAGTTTTGCGGCATATGTTGGCAGAAAAGTTTTAAATATATATTATCACAAAGGCCAACTTCGCCGCGCATCATCATACCTAAAACGTGAAGAGCACTTTGCTCTTGTTTATAGCAGCGCCTTGAAGCGAGTGCATCGTAAACGTCGCTAACTGCTGTGATTTTAGCATGAATAGGCACGGCATCGCCGGTTAATTTTTTTGGGTACCCTGAGCCGTCTTCTCGCTCGTGATGAAATAAAGCGCCCAATTTTACATTTTTGGGAATTAACTCGGTACTGTTTAAAAGCTCATAAGAAAAAACAGGGTGCTGCTTAATATGTTCATACTCTTCAGCGGTTAATTTTCTGGGAGCATTTAAAATATCTTGATCAACCTTTGTTTTGCCAATATCATGCAGCAAGCCCGTTAAAATAAGTTCCTGCACAGTTTCGGTATCCAAATTTAGCCATTTGCCCATAATTCCGTTTAAAAGACTAACATTTAAACTGTGATGTTGTAAGTACTCGTCTGCGGGATGTGGGGCATTAACACACTCAAATATTTTTGTTGCCTGTGAAGAGCTTAACACCTCTGTTATGTTTTGTGTAAGAGCATTTGTTTGCTTAATATCAAGCTCTGGCGAATATTTTGTTTGAGTTAAAAACGAATTAACACTGTCTTTTACAGAGCCGTAACCGGTATCGTTTTCAAGCTTTTCAAGTTGCAAAGCTTGTGACACAGCTTTGTTTTCACGCAGAGCTTTATATGTGTTAATTTTAACTTTTATATTTCTTCTGTCGGAATTAAACCTTTTAAGCCTGTTAAGCATAAGGTCGTCTAAAATAACACCCTTTGGAACAAGAATGAGTTTGCCGTTGTAATTGTATATATCATCTTGAACAGTCATTCCGGCGAATAAATAGTCGTAAGCGATGGGAATTAATTTTGTTTTTTCATCCATAACAATACCCGTTTTCATTTAAATAGTAACAAGCTTACAGCCGTAATTAGCGGTAAGCAAATCTATATTGTTTTTACGAACAATGCTAACATAAAAAATTGTATTATCCATTTCCGGTGCCGATAAACGCAAAATATCTTTAGGGTTAAATGCACCGGACATAGCCTCAAACATCAGCCCATTATTGCTTACATTTAAAATAGTTGTTTGCATGGGCACCCTTAACTCAAGCAAGCAGTTATCTATAAACACTGCATCTACATTAGCTTTAATACAAACATCATAGCGTTGCTGTTTTCTATCTTCTTTTTCACTAGCTTTGTATATAGCAATTTCTAAAGCGCCGCGTTGCGTTGCATTTTTTCGCCCGGTGCCGTCGAATTGAAAAACTTTTGAATCTGCAAAAACAATAACAATTAGCTTTGATAAATCCCAAGAGATTTCTTCGCTTAAGGCAACACTTATTGTTTGATAAGCTTTATTATGCTCAACTATTGTAGTGTTAAAAGATGAATTTTCATTATTTGCGCTTTTTACAAGAACCCTTGCACCTTTAAAATCTAGTGTGCGAAGAAAACTTGAATCAAGTTCCGACATTTTAAAGCTCACCTCCCGAAAAATATAATTATTAATAGAAATGGTAAATTTAAGTAATTTGAGTTACTGAAAATAAGTTTTATATTATTATACATTAAATAATGCGTTTTGAAAAGAAAAAAACATATGTTTTTTAAATTTCTATACATTCATCTTCTTCAAAATCTCTTTTAGATGTTTTGCCCAAAACATCGTAAAATTTCATAGGGCTAATACCGTTTGCAGGGCGTTTAACACTTAAATTGTCCCTTGTGAAAACATCGCCTTTTTTTACAGCTTTTTTTGCAACTATGCTTTTTCTTGCAATAGCTATATTTTCTTTTTCACTATCGGTAACATGTTTTGTGCCACTGCCAAGTGCTATTTCTATATTGCGAATAGCTTTAACCATGGCTTTAAGCTCGTGCTCATCAAGGCTTGCTTTATGGTCGGGGCCGGGTGCATTTTTATCTAAAGTGAAATGCTTTTCTATAACGCATGCGCCAAGGGCAACTGCTGCTATATCGGCCTCATATCCTAAAGTATGGTCTGAAAAGCCTACAGGCAAGCTGAAAACATCTTTCAAATTATTCATTGCAAGTAAATTGGCATCGCACATGGGTGTGGGATATTGAGTGTTGCAATGAAGAATAGTTATTGGCCCTGAGCCGTTTGTGTTTAGAACATCAATGGCATCTTGTATTTCGCTAATGGTGCTCATGCCGGTTGAAATCATCACCGGTTTTTTCAGTGCGCCTATTTTTTCAAGGTATGGCAAATTTGTAATTTCACCCGAGGGTATTTTAAAAAGAGATAAATCAAGCTCACTTAAAAAATCAATGCTATCGTCATCGAAAGGCGTTGATAAATACTCAATGCCTATTTCTTTGCAATAATCTTGCAGCTCCCTGTGTTCTTCAAAGCCGAAATGCAAGCGGCGCACCATTTCAAGCTGGCTTTCTTCACTGCCGGTGTTTTGTTTTTGGTACTGTGCTTTTTGGGCAAATTTGCTTATAACAAGCTCGGGTACAGCTGTTTGGTATTTAACTATATCTGCACCCGCATTTTTTGCTGCAAGTGCCATTTGCTTTGCTATTTCAAGGCTTCCGTTATGGTTAACACCAGCCTCTGCTATAATACAAACAGACATATATTTCTCCTTTATTTTTTAAAGCAAAATAAAATATGCTTTTAAATTTATACTTTTTAAATTTAATATTGATGCTTATAAAAAGCAAAAAGGTTAAAGCCCAGCGCTGTCCAGTTTTCTTTTCATGCTTTCCATTTCTTCAAGCTGGCCCATATCCATCCAGCTTTGCTCGCTAACAGGGTATACACCAACTTTTTCGCCTGCATTTCTGTATTGCTCAATAATATCAGGAAAGCCAATTTTTACATCGCTTTTTATTTCATTAAGCACTTGTGGTTCAACAACATAAAGGCCTGTATTAGTTAAGAAATTCATTTCCGGCTTTTCTTTAATACTGTAAATTTCGCCGTTTTCGTCCAGTTTAATAACACCATAAGGTATTTTGAAATTTTTAACAGCGCATACCATTGTTATAATATTTTTACTTTGCTTGTGGTAGTTGAAAATATCGCCGTAGTCGGCATCTATTAAAATATCGCAGTTAGAGAAAAAGAAAGTTTCGTTTATTTTACCTTTTAACAGGGATAACCCACCGCCTGTGCCAAGAGCTATTTCTTCATCTATATAATTTAGGGTGTAATTCTTTTGCAAATCGTTAAAATAGCTTTTTATCATATTTTTTTTGTAATTAACAACCATATAGTAATTTTCACAGCCAAAACTTGCAAAGCGGTTAATAATATGCTCTACTATGGGCAGTTCCCCAATGGGGATTAGCGGTTTCGGTAAAATTTTTGTGTAGGGATAAAGGCGCGTTCCAAGGCCACCTGCCATAATAACAACGGGCAAATTTGCTTTTTTTGCAGTGTCTATATCAAGGCCGCCTGCAAAAATAACATCTTGAATTTTACCGGCTTTATCTAATAAAGGCACAGCGGAAATGGCGTTTTCAAGCAAAAACTCTGCAGCGTTACTGCGCTGTTCCAGCTTTAAGCTTTTTGGTGCATAATTTGCCATATTTAAAACAGGCTCGCTTAAATTGCCGCCTTTTAAAATAAAGCGGCGAATATCGGCGTCGGTTACAATGGCTTTAAGATGTAAATCAGGAGCAACAAATAATATTGTGCGCCCTGTAGCATCAAGCTTTTGCATAGCGCTTAAAACGCTCTCGTTTTCGTTTATAATAAGTTCGTTAATTTGCATGTTTTTACCTCGATGAAATAATTTACAGCGCTAAAATTTCCTTTACAACACGCTGTGCGTCGGCTTTGCTCAAGTTTGTAGAGCAAGGTATATTTACTATGGAATTCACATAATATTGCGCCTTGTCAAGGCCGTGCTTTTCAAACTTGCCATAGTCTGCTTGTTCGTTTATAAGCGCCCAAATAGGGCGAGTTTGTATGCCTTTTTGCGATAGCCTATTTATGGCATCATCTCTGTTTGTGCGGCTTTTATCGGTTATTAAAAGGCTGTAAAACCACTTATTACTGCGAATGTTATCAACAAACGGCATAATTTCAAAGCCGTTTTTGCCGTGCAAATTTTTATGGTAAAAATCGTACATTTTGTTTTTGTGCTCAATAAATTTTTCAATGTTTTCCATTTGTGCAAGGCCTAAAGCGGCTTGTAAATTTGTTAGGCGGTAATTGTAGCCCACTTCGTCGTGCGTGTAGTATATTTCGTTTGTTTTTGTTTGTGTTGAAAGGTGTTTTGCACGCAAAAGCCAGTTTTCGTTATTTGAAACAACCATGCCGCCGCTACCTGTAGTTATAAGCTTGTTGCCGTTAAAACTGTAAACGCCGATATCGCCAATAGTACCTGCCATTTTACCCGCAAATTCGCCGCTTGTGTACTTTGTACCTAAGGCTTCGGTGGCATCTTCAATAATAATTAAATTATATTCTTTTGCCAATTGTATAAAAGCGCTCATATCTGCCATATTGCCAAAAACATGCACAAGCACAATGGCTTTAATAATGCGTTTTGTGCTTTTGTTTATGCATTTTCCGTTTTGCATTGTTGTGTTGTTTTGCAAAAATTCGCGAGTTAATTTCGGGCACATGCAAAGTGTGTCATCACAACCTATAAAAATAGGGTGTGCATTTACATAGCGTATAGGGTTAACTGCGGCAATAAAAGTTAATGCCGGTGCAAGCACTTCATGTTGCTCGTTTATATTTGCAACAAGCATAGAAAGGTGCAAGCCGCTTGTGCCGCTATTGCAAGCAACTGCACTTTTTACACCTACATATTTTGCCAAAACATCTTCAAAACCCGAAACTTTGCTTCCGCCTGTTGATACCCATTCACTAACAACGGCATCGTTCACATAGCTTTTTTCGTTTTTGCAAAAATTTGGTACTGAGAGCGGTATAAATTTTTCCGACATAATATCACCTGTTCTAATTATTTTTACGCTTTAATTTTTTTGTAAGGAATGTTAAAGTGCTTTTTTTGAATTTTACATAAATGGCGCTTTCTGATATGAATTGTGAAAAAATATAATAAGAAAACGCACAAGCAAGAAGGGGATAAAGCAAAAAGTTGAATATTTGCTCGTTAGATAGCGTGAAATACTTGCTTAATGTTAACGAGCCGTTCAAAGTTATATGGTTTAAATATAATTCGTTGTTGTATACACTTGAAGGGTCTATTCTAATTTTATCTATTTGTTGTGTGCGCGGTAAAGTGAAAGTGTAAATACCGTCGTTTTGCTGTTTTGCCCATATTTTTTTAGCATCGCTAAAGTCTTCACCTTCTTTTGCGTAAAAAAGAACAACTTCACCGGGGTGCTGTGAGAAGCTCATATCCATGTGCACAGTTCTTATAAAATCGGTGCCTAATTCGTTAAAATCGTCTAAAACAAGCTTCACATCTTGTGTGCTTGTAATTCCGGTTTTAGCCGGCTCTACACTTTCGTTTAAAATAAAATCAAAAGTGTCAAAGCTGGTAAAAGTGGTTAATTCCACTGTTGCTATGCGCCCTGTAAGCAAGAGGAGTTGGTCTATAGCAAAAGAAAAAAGCGAAAACAATAAAAACACAGTAATTATTGTTGTGTAAGTGAAAAAGGTAAATTTTAAGCCGCTACTTTTATTCATGGCAAATTCATCTCCATTTCCACGGGGGTTAAGCTAACACACTCAAGGGAGTTAATTAATTTAAGCCTTGTGTCGTAATTGCTATTGTTGTTTACTTGTCCGCTGCTATTAATTTCATAATCGTAATAAACTTCACTCGGCGTTAGTTCTTCGTAAACAGGCTCGCTCTCAACATTAACTTTGTAAAGCAGCGTTTCACCGTTTAAATGTGCTTTTGCGCCATCGCTGAACAGCTCGCCATAGCTTTCGTAGAACTCAGTGTCGGCATTATCAATAAAAATATAATCGCATTCGTAATATGTTAAATATGCCGCAAATTCCTCTAAAGAAATTACAGAATAGCCAATATTAATATATTCTTGTGCACTTATAGTTTTGAAATTGGATGGGTCGGCAAACATGCCACCGCCGTTACTGTACATTAAAGTATTATGCGGATAAAGAGCATAATGGTTTAAAAACCAATGGTAGCCGTTATCTTCATGATTCACATAAAACACATTTGTGTTAGGCTCTGTGTGCTGTATAATCAAATTTGCTCTGTCGTAATCTTGTTGCATTTCAAGGTATGCCGTATCGGGGTAATTTATAAAGCTAAGGTGAGAGTGAACTAAAGAGTTATACCTGTAAAGGCCTGCGAATGTTAAAGCAAAAACGCAAAGGGTTAGCAAATTTTTAAAATAGCTTTTTTGTACAGCGCAAAGAACACATAAAACGATAGCACCACCTACCCATAAAATATAGTAGGTGTTTATATAGCGGTTATAATCTATAATGCCCCCTTTAAAAACATAAACATAAGTGAAACCAATGAAAATGTAATATATAAAAAAGCCTAAAGAGGAGAAAATAGCATATAAAACGGTGCTTTTTTTAAGCAGCTTATCTTTACATAAAAGTGCACATGTAAGGCATAAAGCAACAACAAAAATTAAAATATAAATACCGGGGAATGTTTTTGTGGCATCGTTTATTAGTTTTAGCGGTTGCACAGGCAAGAAATATTGCACCATTAAAGCGCTGATTTCGCTAAATTTGCCTACAAAAGGCTCGCCTAAAGCACTTGCCGGCATACCGAGAAGTTGCTTTGTGCCCTCTATAAGCATGGAAGAATATCCCATATCGCTACTGCCACCAACGCTTCCTTGAGAATTGCCCAATGAAGCAAGATATATGCTTGATGAAATAAAAACTAACACAGCGCCGAAAAACATAGATACAATAGTTATAAATTTTGGCAGAATAGATTTTAAGCCAAAGTTTGAATGGTGTATGCCATCGCTTTTTTTGTTAGCAAAAAGCAAATCTGCGCTGATAATTGCGCTTACAACAAAAGCTAAAGCAAGGCCTGTATCTTTGCATAGAGAAATTGCCATGCTAATGGTAAAAAGCGGCAGAGTGATTAATTTGCAAAATTCAGCCGCACTTTTTTTTAGTTTATATAAACGTGAGGCATTAAAGTACCAAGCTAACATACCTACACATAAAAGTGCCATTGGGTAATCTGCATAAGATGTGATATAAGTGTAATCTACAAAAATTATGCGCGTGTAAATATGCAAATAATTGAGCAAAAACATCATAATAGAGCAGGGAACAGCCAAAAACCAATGTTTGCGCTTTAAACCGCTAATGGCGGCGCTCCACACGCTAACAATAAGCAAATCGTAGGCGACGTAAACGCGAAAAGCTTCAAACTCGCCAAAGAAATTGAAAAAATAGCTTAAAGTGGGAAGGCCGGGCTTTTGTGTTGTGGGCCAGGGGAAGCCGCTTGGAACAGATGAAAAAATTGCATTACCCTCTTTTGTTAGTTTTGCTGCTGTTGCCCACATGCTAAGCTCGTCCCAATCGTGCGCTATGGGCGTTCTTATTGAAAGATAAGCAACAAATGTGAGGCCCGCAAAGCAAAAAAGCATAAAACCGGGAGTTAGTAAAACATCAAAGCCACCTTTTTTACAAGTGAAAATCATGTGCGTTAAAGCGGCAAAAGCTAAAACAAAAATAACAATAACAGCAAAAGGCAAAAAGCCTAAATAGCCTAAAAGCACACAAAGCACCATTACAGCGCTCATAACAAAAATTGGCATAAAGCCAGCATTTGTTTGTGTTTTTCTAGCTATAAATGCCGATAATACCACAATGGCAAAAAAGCTTAAAAATGTTTGGAAAAAAGCTAACATTAAATCCCCCATAAAAATATATTGGCAAGGGCAAAAAAGAATTGTGGGTAAATACCCATTAAAGAAAATTGCATGTGTAATTAAACGTTTAAAGCCTTAGGGAAAGGGAATTGGCGTAAGATTAAAAAGTAACGTTTAAGCCATGGGAACAATGGCAACAGGGCCTATAAAATAAGTTTCAAACAAAAGAAGTGCGCCTAGAATACCAAAGAAGACACAAATATAAAACGCTACATTTTGTGCGCTTAAACGTTTTGCGGTGTTTTGTAACTTTTGGTTTAAAGGCACGCTTGGCATTAAAACGTGGCTTAAAGCGGCACAAATAACAATTGAGAATATTAAATAAGCAGGTATAAAATAACGCGCTTGTAAGCCGATAACCCTAACCATACCAACTGGCGTGTGTGCAATATAAATGCCAAGAATTATAGAGGCGGTATAAAATATTCCAAGAACTAAAAGCCCCAGCGAGCTGCGCAAAGGCAAGCTGCTTCTTTCGTTAACACATAAAACCGCTGCCAAAAGCAAAACAATTGGGCTTAGTATGTTAATTAAAGCTATTGGTGTATCTATTGTGCCGAAAACGCCCAATTGTGATAAGAAAAAGTCGTTTTCGAAAACCGTGCCCCAAAAACGTGCAATAACAGAGACAAAGTTGCTTAAAACAAATTGTATTTGCTCGCTTGGTGAAACATTGTCAAGCATGCGGCCAATTTCACCAAAGCCATTTATGGCAAACATATTATAAACAGTGTTAAACCCGTAATAAAAAGCAAAGAAAGCTGCCCCTATTAAAGCTGTTTGCCATTTTTTGATTTTGGTTTTATATGCGTGCTTTGGCAAAATAAGTATAAGGAAAACCCATAGAATATTGTTTATTTTAATGCTTGAAATAAATATTGTTGCTATTAAAAACAATATAACATCTTTTGTTTGTATTTCGTCTTTACAAAAATAGCTGGCAACAAAAAAGCAAAGCGCTAAAACAATACTGTCGTAGCTACAAGAAGCCGCCATGAAAAGTGTTAAAGGCATGAGCATAAAGCTTAAAAACAGCGCTTTATAGCGTTTGCAGTTTAATAGCGCCGCTCTACATATAACGGTGTAAGCTAAAAGTGCGAAAATCCTTGCGCCATAAAGCATGCCAAGGCCGCCAAACCCTAAAAGCCGCGCAAGAAAAACACCTATTGCTTGGGGCACGAACGCCAGTGTAATAAATAGCACAGGCTCTGTATTTCGTCGCTGTTCATCTAAAAGTGAAAAATCATTTGTAATATTGTAGTAGTCAATATATTGGTTAATTATTCCCGTGCCGCTGAAGGTTTCACTTGGGGGCACGGCTGTATCATTGTCGGTTCTAACTTTAAGAGGTGTGCCATCGTTACTGTTTGTGAAAGCAGAGTAAAATGCTTGTAAAGTTGCATCAACCGTTTCGGGGTAAGTGCGCTGGGCGTTGTAATCAAAATTGCCATAGCTAAGGGAAACACTGCGCATATAGTGAACGTTTTCATCGGGAACTTGTAGCGGAGGGCTTACAAAAACATATAATAAGCCAATAAAAAATATTGCAATTGCGGCTTTGTTTTCAAAGCCGTTGCAGAACTTACGAGCTAAAGTAAAAACAGCAAAGCCTAAATTTGCAATTAATATAAAAAGCAAAAGAAGTGCATTTGAGGGTATGTGGGCAATAGGGTATTGCCCATAAGAGTAAAACACATTGTAAAAATAAACAAGTGCAATACAAACGGCGTTTAAAAGAATAAGCGCCGCTGAATATTTTAATATGCTTTTGTTTTTAGCGTTTATTTTTTTTAGCATAGCTCTCCCGATAAAGCAAAATTAATACAATTTATTAAGGCTTAAGTTACAAGTGTAAAATGGATACTATAATTTTTGGCAAAATAGTAAATGATTAAACATTATAAATATCTGTTTTGTATTGGCTTAAATTCCCTTTTAAAAACTCAATTGTTTCTGAAAGGCCTTGTTCAAAAGTGTAAGCTGCTTTGAAATCCGTTAAACTTTGCAACTTTTTACAGCAACCTAAAAGGCGGTTAACTTCGCTTTTTTCTGGGCGAAGACGGTTTTCATCTGTTGTAATTATAGCATTAGGGTTTATTTGGCGAATAAGCTCGCTTGCTAAATCGCCAATAGAAATTTCTTCGCCTGTGGCAATATTAATTTCTTCGCCAAGAGCTTTATCGCAATTTGCAATGGCAATAAAGCCTGCGGCAGTGTCTTTAACATAGTTAAAATCCCTCGTTGGCGTTAAGCTGCCAAGATGAATTTCGGTTTTGCCTGATAAAAGCTGGGTTATTATTGTTGGAATAACAGCTCTGGCAGATTGCCTTGGCCCAAATGTGTTAAAAGGGCGCACTATTGTTACAGGCAAAGAGAAACTGCGGTAAAAACTTTCGCTAAGCCTATCTGCGGCTATTTTAGTTGCCGAATAAGGGCTTTGCCCTTGAAAAGGGTGCTTTTCATCTATGGGAACATATTGAGCTGTTCCGTAAACTTCGCTGGTGCTTGTTACAAGAAGGCGGCTTGTGTCAAGGTCTCTTGCGGCATTAAGCACGTTTAAAGTTCCTTTTATATTAGTATCAACATAACTATCGGGCGAATGATAACTAAAAGGTATTGCTATTAAAGCCGCCAAATGATAAACAACATCAGCGCCTTGCATAGCGGTGCGAACACCGTTAGGGTCTCTTATATCACCCATGAAAACTTCTATTTCATTTTTAATTTCAGGCGGCAAAGTATCAAGCCAGCCCCATGTTCCAAAGGAATTATAATAGCAAAACGCTTTAACTTTTTCGCCTCTCTTAACAAGTTCTTCGGTTAAATGGCTACCTATAAAGCCGTCTGCACCTGTTACCAGCACTTTTTGCGACATTTTTTTCTCCATTCCGCGCATTTTATTTGCGCAGCTTATATTTTTACATACAAAGCTATTATACTATATTATATGTAAAAATTCAACACAAACATGCTTTGCTTTGCAGGCCGATATAATAAGATTTGTTTTTTTGAAATTAAATTTGTAAAGTGCAAGCTATAATAAACTAATTGACATTTTAAGCTTAATAATATAAAATTAAGCGGAATAGTTCTATTATGGTTAAGTTTGTTTAAATTTAGCCTGAGTTTTATATTGAGGTAAAAAATGAAAAGTGGCAGAAAAAGAACATTAAATAAATTTGGCGTTATAGCAGTAATTATGTGCATAATTATGTTAGTGACAGTTATAATTTCAAGCGTATTAAAAGCGCAAGAAGAAATGGTTTTGCCTAATAGCACGGTGCAAAGCAGTTCAATAAGTGCAGAGCAGCCGAATATTGAAGCGCAAGAGGCAGAGCACACAATACCAAAGAGGGAAGACATTAATTTTGAAGAGCTTCAGGCGGTAAATTCAGATACTATAGGCTATATTAATGTGCCGAATACTGTTATAGATTACCCTGTGTTAAACGGTGTGGATAATATAAAATATTTAACTACAAATTTTAACGGTGAATACGACGTTATGGGCGCAGTTTTTGCAGATATGTTTAATAGTAGCACTTTAGCAGACCCTGTTACCGTTCTATATGGGCACTATGAAACGGGCGGAACATTTTTCACACAGCTTCATAATTACCGCGATGCGCAGTATTTTGATGAAAACCCAGACATATATTTGTACACACCAAGTGTTGAATATAAATATGAAATTGTTGCATCGTTTATAAACGATAATTACAGCTTGATGTATGAAAAGAATTACCATGATGAAGCGCAATTGCAAGGTTTTATTGAGCACATGGCAACAACGCCCGATACTACTGCAAACTTAAAGCTTGACGATGTGGATACAGACGATAAGTTTATAGTGCTTTCAACTTGTATGAACGAGAGTGATAGCTATGAAAACAGATATATAGTAGTTGGAAAGCTTGTTTATGCTCAAAAAGTTGATTAAATGGATATGCTTATAAAAACCAGCGTGTTTTGGCAAATTTATGCGCTATGCCGCGTTATATTAGTGAAAAAGTTTATAAATTAACTATAAAAAAGCGAGTTTATTTTCCCGAAATAGGGAGAATAAACTCGCTTTTTATTTAAAACAAAATAGGCAAATGCAGATTAATCTGTATAAATAACTGCCTCTGTTTCATAAATATTGTTATAAATATCATATAAAACAAAATATACAACTGCGTCTAAATCGCCAACATCATCATAGCTAACTTCAATTTCTGTGCCTTCATAGGTGTAAACGTCGCCCATAATATAAGAGCCGTCGTAGTCCCAGTCGTAGGTATAGTAGTCAAAAACCCACTCAATGGTATCACCTTGCTTAAATTCAAATAGGCCTTTTCCGGCAGGTGTGCCAATTTCTGTAGGAATTCTATAACCTGAAACATAACCAAGTGGTTCTTCATTGCTCCATGTTACTATAATTTCTATGTATTGTTCACCGTTTAAATAAGCCGGAACCATGCCGTAAGTGCTCCAATTATCGTCGCTTATGCTTTGATCGTCCTCCACATAAAACGGAACGGTGTGCCCATCTAAAGTTACCCATGTGTAGTCGAATTCAATTAGTAAATCGCCATCTGCGTCAATTTCAAAAACATTATCGCTGCCTAAATCTATATAACCTTCGCCGTCATCAAGCAAAGCTTGCAGCTCTATTTTTGTTATGTCTTCCCACTCTTCGTCGGTTAAACTTAAAACATAACCATCGCCTTTTTCGTCTATAATAAGCTCTTCAAGGAACTCGCCGCCGTATTCGTCAGCGTAATTATCTGCAGTTTGCTCGTCATACCACTCTTCGTTTGCGTAATCGTGTTCTATGGTATCACCGCTGTTTCTGCTTTTTTGCATTTGTCCGCCGCTCATTGCGCTTACAAATGTGTTGAAGAAATTAGTGTATTCGCCACCCATGCCAACTTCGTGCAAAATTTGCTGATATTGTGAATAATATTCAGGGTAGTCGTATGGGAAGTACATTGCGAGGCCATAGGCATTGTAAACATCATAGCTGTTATAATAGTATTTTACAACACTGTTTACCGCGGCAATTGCCTCTTGTTCGCCTTCAATATCTGCTTTTTGGATAAAGTCTATAATATCAATTTGTTCATATTCACCATCACCAAAATCTTTGGTGTCGCTTCGTGCTCCCGAAATTCTTGGGTACTCGTTATTATAAATATCTTCGGTAGCGTTGACGAAATAATTTGTTAAAACATTGTATGTATATGGCATTTGCCTTAATTCAACTACAGATAAAGTAGCCTCGGGGTCGCTTAAATAATCCATACAGGTATTTACAAAATCATCAACAATGTTAACACCGATATCCAAAGTGCTCATGGATGGATTACTGCCCAAAGCTGTTAGCCAATCTGTGTAATACCAGCCTATACCGGGTTCAAGCTCTTGTGAGGCTATTAAATAATCTGCATAAGGCTCAAGCATAAGCGCTGTTTCTGCTGTTGCCATAAGGCATGCATCAAAGCCAACAAAATCGAATTTAACATTAGTTAAAGAAAGTGCATAATCTATATCGCCTAAAGTTAATGTGTACTCGGGGAAGTATTCATCATAGCCGAAACCGCCAATAGTTCCGCCACCATGGTCCCACATGATTAAGCTGTAGCGGTCTGCCGGGAAACTTGCTGCTGTATCATTAATAAAGCTAGCTAATACTTCAGGCGTTACCATATTTGCAGGCTCGCCAAAATCGTAAAGTAAGTTAAGCTCGCCGTCTTTAAGCTGCCAATATTGTGAAGAATAGTTGCTAATATCACTGTGATACCAGTATTCTGCGCCACCTGTCATCAATATTACATTTATATTATCGCCATAAGTAGCCGCAGCCATTTCGTAAATGTCATCTGTTGCAGCGCCACTTTCGCTCTCTAAGTCTGAGCCTATCATATAAAGCATAATTGTGTGCACATCACTGCCATCGCCTTTGGGTGCTGTATAATAATCGCGTAAGTTTTCAATTTGCAAATCAGCTCCGTATACGCCGTCAGTGGTAGTTGTGTGTTGCTGGGTATTAAAGCTGTTTGAATTACTTGTGTTATCATAATCGCTGTACTCGGTATCGTCTGAGCCAAGCCAGATTAAAAATAAAAGAATTGCAACAATTACAATAACTGCAATTAAACAACCTGAAAAACAACCCTTGCCTTTTTTCTTTTGCACAGGCGGTGGGGGATAGCCACCTTGGCCCACAGGGTAAGCATTTCTTGGGCCGGGAGCATAACTGTTAAACTGGTTAGGAGCTTGAGAACTCGGGGTTTGCCCGTAATTTCCTTGGTTGGGAGCATACCCGTTTTGCACTTGACCATAGCCGCCTTGGCCGGGAGCATAATTGCCCGGGTTTTGCGGTTGATTATACGGGCGGGGAGCATGCGGGTTTTGCGTGGGAGCATGCATGCCTTGTTTTGGGGCGGTGTTGTTCATGGGAGCACCGCAGTTGCTGCAAAATTTATCGGTTGCGGTATTTTGCGTGCCGCAATTTTGACAAAACATATTCAAAAAACCTCTTTATTATTATTTGGGAAATTTCTAATACTATTTTAACATGTCTATAATAGTAAAATAATATATGAATAAATTTAAAGGGGCTGTAATAAACAGCCCCTTTGGTGCCTTTTAATTAAATGTAAATATTAAACAGGATGCGATTTGTTAGCATAGTCTACATGCTCGCCGTCAATTCCTTGAATTTTTTCATTGCGCTTTTCAAAGAACTTCGGTGCAACTTGTGGGAACATAGCGTAAGTTAAAACGTCTTCCTCTTGCATTGTATATTTCGCAGCTTCCTCTTTCATAATTTCAACTTCGTCTTTAAGAAGGTCTGCAGGGCGGCAAGTAATTGCCTCTTCATCGCCTAATATTTTTTTGCTAAATTCTTCGCTGATAGGCGCAGGAGTTTTTCCATATTCGCCTTTAACCATAGCTTTGAATTCTTTTGTTACCATTTTATATCTTTCGCCCATGATAACATTGAAAACTGCTTGTGTGCCAACAATTTGGCTTGTTGGTGTAACAAGTGGGGGATAGCCGCTATCTTCGCGAACTCTTGGTATTTCTTTCAAAACATCCTCAAGTTGATTTTCTTTACCGGCATCTTTTAGCTGTTTAAGCAAGTTTGAAAGCATACCGCCCGGCACTTGATAAAGCAATGTATTTGCGTCTACACCAAGCATTTTGGGGCTTAATTGGCCGCTTGCAAGGTATTTTTCACGCAATTTTGCGAAATGAGCACGAACAACATCAAGCTTTTTAAGGTCAAGCCCTGTGTCGTAATCGGTTCCTTGAAGTGCAGCAACAAGGCTTTCGGTAGGCATATGGCTTGTGCCAAGAGCAAGTGGGCTCATAGAAGTATCTATAATATCTGCACCTGCTTCAATACCTTTTAGTATAGACATTGATGCAAGGCCTGAAGTATAGTGGCTGTGAATATCAACAGGAATTTTGATGGTTTCTTTTAGGCTTTTAACAAGCTCATAAGTTGAATAAGGTGTTAAAAGGCCTGCCATATCTTTGATACAAATACTGTGTGCACCCATATTTTCAAGAGTTTTTGCATAGTTTGCAAAATACTCGTTGCTGTGAACAGGGCTTAAAGTGTAGCTGATACAGCCTTGCACATGTGCATTTTCTTTAACAGCAGATTTAATAGCTGTTTCAAGGTTGCGAGGGTCATTAAGGGCATCAAATATACGCAAAATATCTATACCGTTTGATACAGATTTTTGAACAAAGTATGCAACAGCATCATCTGCATAGTGGCGGTAGCCAAGCATGTTTTGGCCGCGGAAAAGCATTTGCAATTTTGTTTTAGGGCAGTTTCTTTTTAAAGTTCTAAGCCTGTCCCATGGGTCTTCATCTAAAAATCTTATGCAAGAATCGAAAGTTGCACCGCCCCAGCACTCAAGTGAAAAATAGCCTATTTCATCCATTACGGGTAAAATTTCAATCATTTCATCCATTGTCATACGGGTTGCAATTAAAGATTGGTGCGAGTCGCGAAGGGCAACTTCAGTAATTTTAACAGGTTTTTTAGCCAAAATTATTCTCCTTTCTGTAGCCTAATTCATGGAAATAAGCACATCAGAAACATTAACAACATCGCCTTTTTTGCAATTGATTGTTGCAATTGTTCCATCTTGTGGTGCTTTTATTTCGTTTTCCATTTTCATGGCTTCTAAAATGCAAAGTACATCGCCGTTTTTTACGCTTTGGCCATTTGTAACTTTAACATCTAAAATGTTTCCGGGCATTGGAGCTGTAACACTAACTGCGCCTGCTGCACTTGCAGGTGCTGCGGCAGGAGCTGCCGGTGCTGCGGCTACCGGTGCAGCAGGTGCTGCTTTAACAGGTGCTGCAGATGGTGCGCTTGCACTTCTTCCGGTTTCTTCAACCGTAACATCATAAGCTGTGCCGTTTACTGTAACATTAAAAGATTTCATGGAATAATCCTCCCTAATTGTTTATTATATAGTTGTTATTATAAAGACATATTGCCGTGTTTTTTCGGCAAACGTTGTGTGCGTTTTGTACTTAAAATATCTAAAGCGCTTAAAACATATGTGCGCACATTTGCCGCCTCGGCTGCAAATTCAACAACACCATTTTCCAAAGCACTTTGTGCACTGCAAACTTCTTTTGCATATTCAGCTGCTTTTTTAGCAGTGTCTGCTGCAATATTTTTGCCGGCGTCTATTTCATCTTTGTAAAGAATGCTTGCGGCAACACTTGGCTCAACAGGGGCAATTGTGCAGCCTTCTACAGCAATTTTAATATCTGCATTTGCTAGAGCCATGTAAGCCGGGCCAATAGCTTTGCCTGTAACAACGGCAATTTTTGCTGTTGTAGCATCTGCGTAAGTGCCCATTAAACGTGTAGCTTGCCTTATTGCGCCTGAAAGCTCATCGCTGTTGCTTTTCAAAAAGCCCTCAGTGTTAATTATAGTAATAACAGGTATACCGAATGCATCGCAAAAACGTACAAAGCGTGAAATTTTTGAAACGCATAAACGGCATATTGGCTCGTTTTCGCCTGCTGTGCTTACAACTGCAACAGTGTTGCCGCCGCAAGTGGCAAGCGCTGTATAAACATTTTTGCCATAACCTTCATTTAATTCTATATTACTGTCTGCGTCAACAATAGTGTCAACAGCAGATTTTGCATCATATTTTGTCAAAGTGTAATTGCTTTTAGCGTCACGGCTATCGAAAATAGCACTGCCCGATAAATTGTTAGCAGGAAGAAGGCCAATAAGCTCGGCCGCTTTTTTAGCTGCCTCATTTACATCTTCAACCACTATACCGGCAACGCCTGCTTTTGCTGCAAAGCTTGCGCTTGCTGCATCTGAAAGTTTATCGCCTGCGGCAGCGGAATTAAAAGGTGCAGTTAAAAACAGTTTTGCATCTTTACACATAATGCAAATATCTGCAGCGGCAGCTGCCATAGCATTGCTTGCAGCGCAAATACCGCTAACAACAGCAATTTGTGGAACAACACCTGAAATTTTTGCAATTGCTTCGTTCAATTTAGCGTTTGCATTAAGTGCGCTTAAGCTGCCATCTAAAACTGTGCCAACAGAGTTATAGAATGTAACTACAGGGTTGCCTGTTTTTGCCGCCATATTTAAAACTTTAACAGTTTTTTTAATATCGCTTATGCTTACAGCTTCGCCATCTTGGCAAATTGCATAAACAGGTTGACCGTTTGCGCTTCCGAAAGCTGCTGTTACCGCACTGTTTGTAAACATTGAGGTAAATGCGCCTTCGTCAAAGAAATTAGAAAGAACGTCATTGCCTTTAGTAGAAATAGCCATTAAAAATCCTCCTGCGTATTAAAATAATTATAAAAAAAATAATAGCTTTGTGCTTTTTTGAAAATTTTCACCTCTTATATTATACTACCTTGTTAATACAATCACAAGTGGTATTTAATAAAAAAATTAATTATTTGCAATTTTGTAAAAAATCAGCAATAATTTGAGGGTTTTTATCACCTTTGCAAAAAATCTCATGCCATTTTTTTAGGTTTTCCTCTTTTGTGTTTACAGTGAAAAATTCAGCGCCTGCATTTTCGCCTGCTGCAATACATGCCCTAACTGCGCCATCAACAAGAGCGTTAGAATTAACAATACACTCGCAAACATTAACAGTTTTCTCACTTACACTGAAAAGGGCGTGCCCCATATAATTTTCATTATCCATAATAACATAGCCGCGCACATCTTGCCCAAAACGGCTTGCGCTTAAGCTTTCAAATACTAAAGGCTCATCAATTGGGCGCATGATTATCATCGTTTTTCTCCTTTGCTTTTAAAGGGGCGCCTTTCTGATTTAGCGCCAAAATCACGTTTTTCACCTTTGCCGCTAAATGTGCGCTTTTTGCCGTTAAATGAGTGTAATTTTTCATACTCGCGCTTTTTCTTATTCATTTCGGTGTTTTTCTCAATGGTAGATTTTGTTTTGCCTCTGCTTGCAGCAGTTTTAAGTGCATTAAGCTCGGCAGGGGTTAACTGCCTTGTTTGCCCGGGTTGTAACATTCCCAATTTAACAGCGCCTATTGCAACGCGCCTTAGACGAATAACCTGCAAATTAACGGCTTCGCACATGCGCCTTATTTGCCTGTTTTTACCCTCTTTAATTGCCATTTCAAGCACAGTGCGTTCAGGGGAATCAGACACTACTTTTATTGTGGACGGTGCTGTTTTAGAGCCATCGTCCAGCACAACACCGTTTGTAAGCTCTATAATTTGCTCTTCTGTGGCATGTGGGCGCACAGTTACCCTGTAAAGTTTAGTAACGCCGTGGCTTGGGTGCATAAGTAAATTGGCAAAATTTCCGTCGTTTGTAAAAATTAGCATACCTTCGCTATCTTTATCAAGGCGCCCAATGGGGTAAACACGTTCATCAACATGCTCCATAAGCTGCATAACGGTTTTTCTGCCTTGCTCATCGCTGGTTGTTGTAATATACCCTCTGGGTTTATGCAATACATAATATAATTTTTCGCGCTTGCGTGGCATAAAAACTTTTTGGCCGTCTACAGAGAGAATATCGCGGGCCATATCTACTTTATCACCTAGTTTAACAGGCCTACCGTTGCATTGAATTCGGCCTGCTTTTATCATTTCTTCGGCAGCGCGTCTACTGCAAACACCTGCTATGGCAAGTGCTTTTTGTATTCGGGTGTCTTTCATTATTGTTCCGCCTTAATATTTGTGTTAATTATTTGTTCAACTTCGGCATCTTCGCTTGCTTTTTCGGTTTTCTTTAAAAAGTCTGAAATTTTATCTACAATGTCGGGCATAAGGCTCACAGCTCTGTCTACAGCATCAGATGTTTTCGATATTTGAAGCAAGCGCACGTTCCCGTTTTGCACAACTAAAAAGCCAACAGGCGTAAGATTCATACCAGCGCCGCCACCGCCGCCAAAAAGGTCTTTAGGAGTTTTTGAGGCAATGTCAGAGCCACCCGAAGCAAAACCCATAGATATTTTTGAAATTGGGATAATAGTTATGCCGTCGCTTAAAGGGATTGGGTTACCAACAACTGTGTTTGCATCTACAATAGCGTTCATTTTTTCAAGGGTAGATTGCATTAAATTTTGTACTGGGTGTTCTTTCATTTTTAAAACTCCTCTATTATAATATACTGTTTGCTTTAAGTTCTTTAAAAACATATATGCCTGCAATAATTAATATTATTGGTGATGCATAAATTTTGCAGCTTAAATATGTGTTTTTAGATAGTTCGTTATTAAAATCTGCAACAAGTTTTACGCTTTTAAACCGTAAGTTTAAAATGTTTTGAAGGCAAGCGAATGTTGCTGAAACATATGCTTGTAATTGCCCGTAATAAATTGCGGTTTGATCTGCATTTTCTTTGTATACGGGGTAAAATATGCGAATTTTATTAAAATAAATACCCTTGAAAATAATTTTAATAGCACCCGTAGCTGTTGCTATAATTGTGCTTATATCTTCAAGCATAATAGGAAATTTGCTTTTTTTAAGTTTTTTCTCCGCTTTTTCTGTTGTCTCTTCAGCTTTTTTTTCAACTTTTTCAACTTTCTTTTTTTCTTTTTTGGGGAGTGGGAAAACCTTGAAACGTAAAAAAAGAATTGTTAAGTGAACGGTGAAAGTTTCGTTTTTATATTCGGGTTTTACACAAATAGGCATTAAAAGTAAAATTAGCAAAAGTAATAAAATGCAAAGCAGGATAATGCCTATTATTTGAAAAAATATAATAAAACTCACACCCTTTTTAAGCAAATAAAACTATAATATTACATATAATAATATAATGCCGTTTATTATGGTTAATCTTCGCTAGCGTTTTCCATTTCAATATTATCTAAAAGGCCTTGTGTTCCATCTTCGCTGTGAAGTTCAGGCAAATCTTGCAAGCCGGTAAGGCCAAATGTGCGCAAAAACATATCACTGGTTTTAAAGGAAACAGGCCTTCCGGGTAAATCTAAGCGACCTGCTTCGTCTATAAGCCCTTTTTGCATTAAAGTGTGCACAGTGTGGGAAGAATCCACGCCGCGAACTTGCTCTATAAAAGAGCGTGACACAGGTTGGTTGTAAGCTATTATAGCCAACACTTCCATTGCCGCTTGTGAAAGTGGCGCATTTCTTCTGGTGTCCATAAGTTTTTTAATATAATCGCCGTAATCAGATTTTGTGCAAAATTGCCAGCGACCGTTTAATTTAATAAGCTCTATACCTCTGTTTTTTTCGCTTAAATCGTCACGAATGGAATTAATAAGCCCGTCTACCACATTTGTTTCCACTTCAAGCACAAGGGCAATTTGTGCACTGCTAACAGGCTCGGCGTATGCGAAAAGCATAGCCTCAATTGCCGCTTTATATTCTTTAAGATCCATTGTCGGCCCTCTTTGTACTTAGTTTTTTTTCGGAGTTTTTGCTTAATTTTAACATTCCGCTTTCTTCAACAAAAATTCTTTTTGCACGCACAAGCTCTAACAGTGCTAAAAAAGTTGCTACATTTGCACTTTTGCTTGCGTCTTTACTGAAAAGCTGTTTTAACTTTGAAATTCTACCTAAGCTTAAAGAGCGAAGCACAAATATTACTTTAGAACTGATAGACACGAATGGAGCTTCAACCAAAGGCTCGAAGCGCTCTTGCCTGGGCGGCGCATTATTAATTGCGCGCGTATGCATTAAAGAATATGCATTTAAAAGCTCCGGCGCAGTATGGAAGAAATTATATGTGTTATCTAAATCGAGTAAAGACGGCTCGCGAACAAATACGTTTATATTTGCGCTCATTAGCTTTAAGTGGTTTGCTACTATTTTGCAAAGGCTGTATTCAACTAAAAGGCCTGTTAATTCTTGTTGTAAACGCTCAGACTCTTCGCTTTTTGGCAAAAGCAAATAAGATTTCATCTGCACAAGCCGTGCAGCCATTTCTATAAATTCGCTTGCAACATCCATATCTGCAGCTTGCGCGCTATTAACAATATCAATATATTGTTCAATTAAAGTATGTATATTTATATCGTATATTTGCATTTTGTTTTTTGAGACAAGCGCTAAAAGCAAATCCAGCGGCCCTTCAAATTCTTGCATTTTAAATGTGAGTGTGTTCATCGGTCTCCTTGTTTAATACGAAAATAGTGATAAAAAAATTGAATCGATAAATCTTGTGCTATTATCCAGTAAATTGAAAATGAAGCTTTGTAAAACGCTAATTGGGTAGCTTAAAAAGCCCATGTATAATAATGCGAAAAGGGCAATTACAATATACCGTTCATAGCGCATAATGCTAAAATAAATATGTTTTGGCAAAAAAGCAAATGCGATTTTAGAGCCGTCAAGCGGCGGAATAGGCAGCATATTAAATGCCGCAAGCACTATGTTTATAGAAATAATTGAAATTAAAACAGTGTTTACAAATATTGCAACTGTTGAGGTTTGCGAAGAAGATGTGTAAAAACCGGGGCTGTGATAGGTGTAGATGAAAATTTTGTAAATAGCCATAAAAATAAAAGCTAATAAAACATTTGAAAGAGGGCCGGCAAATGCCGAAATAGCCATATCTCTTCTTGGGTTTTTAAAGCGCTGAGTTGCCGCAATTGGCACAGGCTTTGCCCAACCGAAGCCAACAGTTATCATGCAAAGAGCACCTAAAAGGTCGAAATGTCTAATAGGGTTTAAGCTTAAACGGCCAAGGTTTTTAGCGGTGGGGTCGCCTAATTTATACGCTGCATAAGCATGTGCAGATTCATGCACGGGAATTGCTATAAGCAAGGCAATTGCGCGTGCAATAAGAACAGCTAGGTTGTTAAAATCCATATGTACCTCAATTGATGTATAGTGCATTTAATCATAATTAAATTTATTATACCAAAAAACATGAAATTTTACAAATAATTTAAGCAAATTTTTTTGCGGTGCTTGAGTTGATACTTAGAAAACCTGTAAATGTTGTGTATTATAAATAAGTTTTATAATACAAGATAAGTTTTAACAAATTTTCATTTGTTTTTGTATTTTTTGCTTGACAAAACAATAATAAATAGTGTATTATTTGTAAAGACTATTTGCGGATGTAGTTCAGTGGTAGAACACCAGCCTTCCAAGCTGGCCATGTGGGTTCGATTCCCATCATCCGCTCCAGTCAGAGTGTTGTTATAGGAACTTATGTTTCTATAACGGCACTTTTTTTATTTATCCTTCCGGTGTCCATTCCAACCCCCTTGCGCACTTTCAACTTCACAGGTGCTGATTGCAGCCTTTCAAGCTGGTCGGGATGAACTTGTCCAACATAATTATAGTGTATCTCTAAATGCTCCTTTTTCTTTTTTTATTATACCATCTCCTTTGATTTTTTGTCCATTTTAGTATAGCCTATCCATATCGCACTAAGAAAAATACGAATGGTGTCAAGCTCAGTATCTTCTGGCATAAAACTAAATCAAAAACTGAAACACATTCCTCTATCGAGGGAACAAAGACAAAAAGAAGAAATAATCGCAAGCAAAAAGCAGACTTACTATTACGGTAAATCTGCTTTTTGCTTTGCTGGAGGTTTTGTACTACTTCTTTCCGTACAAAACACTGATATCCTTAATGATAAATGTTTTCAATACAGCTTTTGGCATCCATTCCTCATTATCAACATTACCTTTATAATAAACTTCCGATATTCCGCTTGCTTTCAATTTCTCCATCAGCTCATTGATGTTCCCGAACATTGCGTCCCTGTCAAAATAATCTTGTATAGAAAATGAACCGCCTTTTTTAAGTACCCGCAAACTTTCGAGTAATAAATCCGCTTTATCGGATACTCCCAAGACCTCGCGATATACAAAATTGCTCACTATCGCATCAAATGTTTCGTCTTCAAAGTTTAACTTTTTAGCATCTCTGTGCATGAAATCACATCGAGCCGCAACACCTTCAAGCTCTGCATTTTTTTGCACATACTCTCACTGTAGTCCCACATAGTACCAAAGTAATCAACGCCTTGCACCGTTGCTTGCTAATAAGTTTTTGCCACACGAATAGAAAGCGCACCGCTACCGCAACCTACATCAAGCACTTTCCCATTTCCGTCAAAGGTTAAATGCTCCATTAAATTTTGCTGTATTTTATCCATTGATATGGACACGGCGGAACCAGCTTCATTTTAAGGTGTACCATTGTCTTAACATCTACGCTCTATGTGGAAATCACAAACATCATCGCCATTTCCTATAGTTTTTGTTCGGGTAAGAGTGTTTCCCATAAACTCTTGAGAGGTATAGTCAAGCACACAGGCGTATTTCATTAGATGAAAGCAGCCTTCACGTTGTGCCATTTTACAAATTGCACATTCTGTGTAAATAATTTCACATTTAGGAACGGACAAATCATAGGAAAAGGTGTATTTCCAATTTTCTGAGTAACTATTATACTCTTTGTCGGTAGCTAAACGCTTACGAGTTGTCATACTTTTCTCTGTGAAAAAATTCTTCCCTTTGTATAGTTTTTCTGTAGATGGTGCGTAAGCTACTGCCCTAACAAGCCCTTCATATACTTTTTCAGTAACAATGTGTGGTGCAACTTTATAGAACGCAAATGTATATGCCGCAAGATATAACCCCATAATTAGGTTGTTTTTGCGACCGCCAACATCAGGTTGCCTTGCGATAATAGCTTTGTATTCTTTTTTTACCATTTTTGCATCTATTTCAGAAGTTACTGTATTTATATATTCAAACAATGGTTTTTGCACCAAAGTTGGCATTACTGCTCCCATAATTCCATATTTCATATCAAGATTTTCCTTTCATAAGGCTAATAATTCCGTTTTTATAAACAAGTGCGACATCTCGCAACATATCATACATATTCTGCCTATCGTCAGTTTCAACAACAATTCGAGATAGGATGTCGTAGTAGCCACGCATTAAATATTCAATAAGAATAGGGTCAAACTCTAATTTTTCTGTTGTTGAGAGCTTTGCCGCATCGAAGATACGAGAGCCCATTTGTACACGAAATTTATCGGTGAAATTCTCATGTTTTGTGCCATCAGAACAATTAAGCAACAAAATTATACCGGTTTTATTTGCACAGATATAATCCACCAGCTCCCATAAACGAGAAATATAGCAGTCCATCATAGAAAAAAGTCTTTGCCCCTCGGGCAATTTGCTCATGTCCTCACCAATAGATAATATTATGTCGGTAAACCCCTGTGCAACATCATCGGTTAAGGCATAAAACAAGTCCTCTTTTGTTTTATAATATCCGTAAAACGCTCCCAATGTAAAACCTGCATCTTTCACAATACTTCTAAGAGGAGCATCTTTAAAACCGTGTTTTAAAAAATATTGTTTTCCGCTCTCAAGAATTTTAACTTGAGTTGAGAGCATAGTATCAGACTTCTCCATATAGTTACTCCTTTTACAATATATCTAAGCTATATAGCTTAGATATATTGTATCGAATAATAATGAAAATGTCAATAGAAAATCTCCTGCATGTCATTTCATATAGAGCAGTGAGTATTGAGTGGATTTGCAATAAAGTAACAGAAAACTACTAACTGGTTTTTTACAAGTGTAAACCACAAAAGACTTTGCGTGAATCCTATCGGACCTTGCAAAGTCTTTTCTTATACATAATAAAAGATGGTTATACTAACGGCTTTTATAGGAATGATAAACGTTTATTTTTCGATTACATTAATTATGATTTCGTTGAACTTCCCAAACTCTTCAAGCTGTGGCATATGCGCTGAATTTTCTAAAATTATAAGCTCCTTTTTGGGAGCAGAAAGGCTTTGATAAAATTTTTCCACTAGCACAAGCGGAGTGCTTAAATCGTATCTGCCTGAAATGAATGTTACAGGGACTTTTAACTCTTGAACCAGTTCTAACAAATCGGCGTCAATTCCGTTTTTGTAAATTGCTTTTGCTGTTCTCATTGCATTTAAATAGTATTTTAATTTTTCTGCCGCCGGGTATTCTTTTGATTTTAATATCGCTTTTCCTATCCCATATTTAGGCTTAGTTTTTATAAAGCCAGACATTTTGCCGATACATCGACGATATATCGAGTGTTTTTCACCTGAATATGGTGGTGCTCCAATTTTGTTCAGCAGTTTTAAAACATCACCCTTGTTTTGTTTTTCTGCCTGTTCTTTCATCATTACATAGCCTATCTTTATTGCCTCATTATAATCAACAACTTGGCTAACCCCTATGTATTTGTGGTAATATTCGGGGCTGTTTTTGGCAGCTAAAATAGCTACAATACTGCCCCAAGAATGCCCCATAATATAGATTTTATCTTTGCCAAATCTCTTTTTCAAGTATTCTGTCACATAAATTGTATCTGCCACACAGTTGTTGACAGTGAGCGATTGTTCATCGACATTTTTCCACCCTGTAAGCCCTGCGCCTCTTTGGTCGTGCCTTACAACAACAAAATGCTTTTCAAGCTCTTTTTGATATTGCGCTATATATGCAGTTTCCGCCTGCCCCGGCCCGCCGTGGACACACAGTAACACAGGGTTTTGCGCATCTTCGAAGCTTATAAATAAACTGTGGTTTACTTTGTTTATGTTTATTTTCGCAAACTCATTCATTAAATTTTGCACCCCTAAAACCTTTAATTTTAATTTATTTCATCTTCCAAAAATTTCATTCTGCGATACTCAAGCGGCGAATGTCCATAATATTTCCTGAAAAGTTCGGCAAATTTGCCTTGCTTTGTATAGCCTATTAAATGAGATATTTCACCCACCGAGAGCTTTGTTTCCATTAGCATTTTTGATGCTTTTCCCATTCGATATGCTCTTAAATATTCTGAAATATTTTCGCCAAATACAGCTTTAAAATAGTTTTTTAAACTTGTTTCGCTTATCCCAAATTTTACTGCAATAGTTTTTATAGGAATGTGCTCGTTTATATTTTCTGTGAAAAATTTTTCTGCTTTTTTTGCAATTTCGGCTTGAGTTTTTGTGTGATACGTTCTCTTTTCACTGCTTGAAACTTTGAAATTTAAAAGAATATTTATTATTTCAAGGGCGCTGTGTTTTAATTTGAAATTTGATAAACTTTCTCTATTTTCCCAGAGCGTTTTTATTACATCGCGAAGTTCACTGTTTGTTTGCATAATTACAGTGCTTTGGTCTTTTAAATATTTTTTGCTTAGGTTTTGAAAATCAAGCTCGAATAGTGACAGCAAATCAGCGTTATCAATGCCAAATTGTTTTTCATCAAAATAAATAGTTACCCCTCTATAATTCTTTGTGGGAAAAAAGAAGGGCGTTTTCGCAACCTCTTTGCTTAAACAAAAATCGTCTTCCTTTAGGCAAACATTAAATCCGTCTACTAAAGAAAGCTCTATGCGGCCATCAACACAATAGTTAAACTGCATTAAATTCTCATGGTAATTATTGCTGTTTCCCGGTATTTCGGATGTGCTTATATCAAAAAAGCAAACATGCATGTATTTAAACGCTTCATAACAGTATGCATTAAACTCATTATTATTTAATGGGTAACTATTGCTGTTTAGCCCTTTATTTATATAATTATTGCTAAATCTTTCAGCGAAATCCTGTTTTTGCAAATCTAAATCCAAAACAACACCTTTTTTCGTTTTATTTTCTTAATTGTAAATCTTTTTCTGTAAATAGTCAACCAATTCAATTTGTTGCTATCTGTGGCTAAAATGATAAATGGGTGTAGCAAAGCAAAATAAATGATGATATAATGTTTAAGTTAGCTGCAACTAACCAACTAACATATTATATCGGAGGTTTATCTATGAACAACAAACTACAAGGCAAAGATTTTATCAATATCGGTATTTTTACCGCAATTTATTTTGTGATAATTATGGCGGCAGGTATGCTCGGCGTAATCCCTATTTTCATTCCGCTACTAAGCGTAATTGTGCCATTGCTTGGCGGTATACCAATGATGCTGTATTTTTCAAAAGTAAAGAAATTCGGCATGATAACAATTCAAGGTCTATTATCGGGGCTTTTGATGATGGTTGCCGGTATGGGATATTGGTGTGTTGGCACATTTTTTGTGGCAGCTTTAATTTGTGATTTAATATTAAAAGCAGACGGCTACAAAAACGCTAAAAAGAGCATAATAGCTTATGGTATTTATGCAACATCTGTAATAGGTGCGTTTATTCCTATTATTCTAACAAGGGATAGCTACCACGAAATGCTTGCAACCGGTGGCTATGGCATTGAATATGCAGATACACTTATGGGATATATGCCTAACTGGATTTTACCTGTGCTTTTTATAGCAAGTTTTATTTGCGGAATTATCGGCGGTTTTATTGGGAAAAAAATATTTAAAAAGCACTTTGAGAGAGCCGGGATTGTTTAATGAACAAAGCAATACTACTATCGCAAAGTTACACAAAAGGCTTGCCCCTTGACCCGCGCACTAAGCTTACGGTGATGATAACTTTGTCTATTCTTGTGTTTGGCGGCTCATTTCAAACAACGCTGTTTTATTTGCCGGCGGTATTGCCGCTTGTTATAGCTTTTTGCGTTAAATCGTATAAAAAAGCTGTGTTATACATAATAGCAATGGTTATTTGTTTATTATTACAAGAGTTTATAGTCCCCTATACAACGGGGACTATACGCTTTATTATGACGCCGCTAGTTATTATGCCGCTTTATTTTATACCCGGCTTTTTTTCGGCATATTTTTTGCTTACTACCACTACTGTAAGCGAATTTGTCGCCTCTATGGAAAAGCTAAAACTACCAAAACAAGTAACTATTCCAATGGCTGTGATGTTTCGGTTTTTCCCAACTATTTTCGAGGAATGGCAAGCCATAAGTGACGCTATGCGAATGAGAAATATTACATTTAAAGGAAATAAAGCAGGTGCAATGCTTGAATATCGCATTGTGCCTGTGCTTATGTGTAGCGTAAAAATCGGCGAGGAACTCTCTTGCGCATCCCTTACAAGGGGGCTTGGCGGCCCTGTTAAAAGAACTAATACATGTGAAATTAAGCTTAAGCTACAAGATGTTTTAATTTTGCTGTTGTGCGGAGGCTTTTTAACCGTGCAAGGCTTAATTTTCTTGGGGGTGATATAAGTGATAAGCTGTAAGAATGTTTACTACTCATACAATACAAACAGCGACACCCAAACTATCGAAAACGGCGGCAAGCTATATGATATAAACTTAGAGATAAAAAAAGGCGAATTTGTGCTTTTTTGCGGTGGCTCCGGCAGTGGAAAAACCACAATCACAAGGCTGTTGAACGGGCTTATTCCACATTATTACGAAGGCAAGCTTAGCGGAAATATTACAATTAGCGGTAAAGAATATAAAGATATGTCGCTTTTTGATATTTCGGCAAAAGTTGGCTCTGTTTTTCAAAACCCACGCTCGCAGTTTTTTAATGTTGACACAACTTCTGAAATAGCCTTTGCACCTGAAAATCACGGCTGGGATAAGGGAAAAATACTAAATCAAGTAAAAGAGGTTTCAGAAAAGCTAAATATAGAAAACTTAATGAACAGGAGCATATTTGCGCTCTCCGGTGGAGAAAAACAAAAAATTGCTTGTGCTTCGGCTTCTGCAATGGACCCTGAACTTTATGTGTTTGACGAGCCGTCCTCCAACCTTGATGCAAAAGCTATTGAGGAGCTAAGAGAGCTACTTATCGCCCTTAAAAGCGAAGGTAAAACAATAGTAATTGCAGAGCATCGCTTATATTATATTTACGATTTGCTGAATAGGGTTTACTACCTTAAAGACGGCAAAATCACAGGCGATTTTAGCGGTGATGAATTTAGAGTAATATCGGAAGATACTCGCCGTGATATGGGTCTTCGCCCGTGTACGCTTAAAGGTCTTTCGCTGATAAAACCAAAAGAGAACACACAAAGCGAGCAAATTTGGAAAGCGAAAAATTTGAGCTTTAAATATAAAAACAGTAAAATCATGGCACTTGACATAGCTGAAACTTCAATTAATCATGCTAAAGTAACGGCTGTTATAGGCAGTAACGGCGCAGGAAAAACAACATTTTCACGCTGTTTGTGTGGGCTTGAAAAAAGGGCAAAGGGAAATTTAGAGGTTGGGACTAAAATTTACAATACAAAACAGCGGTTAAAAGAGTGCTACATGGTGATGCAAGATGTAAATCATCAGCTTTTTACCGAAACTGTACTCGAAGAAGTTTTGCTAAGTATGCCTACAGAAAACAAAGAACAAGCGCAAAAATATTTAAGCGATATGAATTTAACACAGTTTGAAAACCGCCACCCAATGTCGCTTTCAGGTGGGCAAAAACAGCGTGTTGCCATAGCCTCTGCAATAGCATCAAAGAGCCCTATAATTATTTTTGATGAACCTACAAGCGGGCTTGATTTAGAAAATATGATAAGGGTGTCTACTTGCGCAAACGAACTTGCAGAAAGTGGCAAAACAGTGATTATAGTAACGCACGACCCGGAATTTATTTTAAAGTGTTGCGATGATGTTATTCATATTGAAGACGGAAAATTGTTTGACAGTTACTGCCTTAGTGAGGCTATTGGGCGAGAAAAACTGCTATCATTTTTTAAAGATAATTATAAAATTTAGGAGGAAGCAGTGATGCGTAATAGCACGTCAGCTAATACCTTGTTTTTGCGTGGTATAGTCGCTCTATGCAAAATATTAAATGCTGTAACAGAAAACAAAACCGTGCTTATGATAGCGCACAGAATGAAGTTTATCCCAAAAGCAGATAAAATAATTGCTACTGAAAAAGGCGTGATAAAACAAGAAGAACACATGATGAGCTGATATTACAAGATGGTATTTATAAGAAATTTGCCGGGGAGAGAATAAAAAATTCATCGTTGGCTGTTAGGTAAATATTTTCATGCGCTTAAATCTTTAATTTTTTTAATTCACTTGACATAAGCAAAAAATAATAAGAATCCACCAGCTAAGCTGGTGGATTTTTCTTATGCTTAACAGCATGCATTTTCAGGCTTTTTTGTTATTGTAAAAGAGGGCTTTGTTTTTTTGATTAAAAACTCAATTCATCATCGGTAAAATTTGAGCAAAAAATCTTGCGATAGATTTACCCAATTTCGAACAGTTTTATCGGGCATTATAATATCATCGGAAATGTTTCCCTTTCGAGCTTTCATGCCGTTAATGTTATGATGCGCAACGCTGTCTAAACTAATGTTCTTTAAATATTCTAAATTTCCGCCTGCGGCATCTAATGCCTCTTTGGGCAGCAAATCAGGGCTGTTGTTTGCGCAATATTTTATATCGCAATATAGTTGCTCTAAAACATAATTTGCATTTCCGAAATTTAAATTTAAAAAATCTTTACTTGCAACGGAAAGCCCATGTATGCCATAGGGGTAAATATGCATTTCACAAGGAACATTTTGCTTTGCGCAGGCTTGCATAAAAACAACGCTGTTTTCATATGAAACAACATCATCTGAAACTGTGTGCCATAAAAACACAGGCGGAGTGGCTTTATTTACATGTTCTTCTAAAGATAGCAAAAACACATCTTCGTCTCGAGGCGTTTGCCCAAGTAAGTTTTGAAACGAAGCACTGTGCGCAAATTTAAGCCCTGATATTACAGGGTAACAAAGAATAACAGCGCTGGGGCGGTTATCAATGCCTTCATCCTTTTTTGCTTTAATACCCGGGTAGCTGCAGTGCACCGCTAAACTGCCTGCAAGGTGCCCGCCTGCAGAAAAGCCTATTATAGAAACATTTTCTACTATAGTGCTGTGCTTATGCGCTGTTTTTCTTATTTCACAAATTGCCCTTGATGCATCTTTTAGTGCTTGCATACCTAAATTAGGGCTCATGAATGTTTTTGTGCTGTACACTAAAACAAAGGCATTGTAATTTTTATTAAAATACTCAAGGGCAACTATTTCGGCTTCTGCAGGGCTAACATATAGATAACCACCGCCAGGGCAAATTAAAATTGCAGGGTGCATTTTGCCGTCATCGTGTATATAAGCCTCTATTGATGGAATAAAACCGCTCTTGCTATAATTATACTCTTCTTTTTCATATAAAAAATATTTCTCTCGCTTCATTATAAACTCTCCCTTTGATTGCTTTTGTGCATATTTAAATTAGCAAATTACTTTTTTATTATATAGTTCAGTTAGATTTTTATCAAGTATAAACATATTTATATATATTTTTCGATTTAAATTATATAAAATAAATAAAAGTCAATTGTATTTATTTTACAAATATTGTTTCGTTTTATTGTTGAATATTACACATTGACGAAACAAAGTTGCTCAAATAGAATAAAATTAACGATTGACAACTTAATTATCATTTTAAGGAGCCAATATGAAAGTTACTATGGAATATATCGCGGCGATAGCCGGTGTATCGAAATCGACAGTGTCAAGAGTGGTAAACGGTAACACTAAAGGGGTTGGAGAGGCTACACGCAAACGGGTTGAAAACTTAATTGAACAATTTCAATACCACCCAAATTTGCTATCACGAGGGCCAATGGAATATAAAACCAAGTCTATAGGCCTTTTAATTCCGGATATAACAAACCCGTTTTTTTCTGAATTAATTCGCTCTGTTGAAACATACGCGAGTGAAAACGGCTATACAATTATTTTAGGAAACACAGATTTTTCTTTAGAAAAAGAACATGTTTATATATCTACTTTCATTGCTAAAAAAGTAGATGGAATAATTTTAGTTTCCGCTTCAGATAATTTTGGTAAAGACCATCACATAAACGACACAAAGTTGCCCTTTGTATTGCTGGATAGAAAAGTTGATGGAATTAAATATGGTGCAGCAGTATATGTAGATAATGAATATGCTGTTTTTCAAGCTACCGAATTTTTAATAAACCACGGAAATAAAAACATTGCGTTTATATCGGGCCCGAAAAATATATCAACTTCAATAGAGAGAATTCAAGGATATAAAACTGCACTTATGCATTATAAATTGCCTTTTTTTGATAAGCTTGTGCGTTATGGCGATTATACTTTTAACAGTGGCTATAATTTAGCTTTAGAACTGTATAACAACAAAATTGTATTTGATAGCATAATAGCGGCAAACGATGCAATGGCAATAGGAGCGCTAAAAGCTTTAAAAGAACTTAATTTTAAAGTACCTTCACAAATAGAGCTAATAGGCTTTGATAATATACCCTTTGCGGAAATGACGGAACCACCGCTTACAACAATTATGCAACCGGTTAATGAGGTTGGAAGAATTGCGGCACAATTATTATTTGACTTAATTGATAATAAAGAGCTGCCCTCAAATTATTACCGCTTACATCCTAAGTTAATCGTAAGGGGTTCCACAAGAGAGGACTAAGTATGAGTAAAATTTTAGTTATCGGGTCAACAAATATTGATTATTCTGTAAAAGTTAAAGATATTCCCGTTACAGGCCAAACAGTTTTAGGCGAGAAAATAGGGTTGTTTCTAGGCGGAAAGGGCGCAAATCAAGCTTACGCCTGCGGCTTGCTAAAAGGCGATGCAACATTTTTAACATCGGTTGGAAAAGAGGAGCTAATAGATGAAATGTGCGAAACAATGACAAAAGAGGGAATAGATTGCAAGCACATAAATTCTTCAAATGAAGAATCGGGTTTAGCGTTTATTTGTGTTAATGAAAAAGGCAATAACAGCATAGTGGTTTTACCGGGCGCTAATGAGAACTTAAATATAGAGTATTTGAAAAGTAAAGATAAGCTTTTTCAAGAGGCAGAATATATATTATTACAAATGGAAATACCGCAAGAAGCTGTTTATTATGCAATTGAAAGAGGCCATGAGCTTGGCAAAAATATTATATTGAACCCGGCTCCTGCACCAATTGAAATATCACAAGATATATTAAGCAAAATTACATATTTAACACCAAATGAAACAGAGCTTTGCACTTTAAGCAAAACAAGTGCAGAAACTGAAATTGAAATATATGAAGCTGCAAAGAAATTGCTTGCACAAGGCGTTGACACCTTAATTGTTACGCTGGGCAAACACGGCGCAATGATTGCTAAAAAAGATACTTATAAAGTTTATAGGCCTATAGATGTTGAAGTTGTAGACACCACCGCCGCAGGCGACACTTTTAACGCGGCATTTGTTGTTGCCTTATCTGAGGGTTTAAGCGAAGAACAAGCAATTAAATTTGCCAATGTTGCTTCATCCATTTCAGTTTCAAGAGCAGGGGCAATGTCTTCTATACCTACAAGGCAAGAAGTAGACGCTATGTGTGAAAACGAGAAGAAAGCCGAAGAAACGGTAAATTTGAATAAAGAAAATTTTGCCGTATAAATATTTAATTTAGAAGGAGTGGAATAATGGAATATCCAAGAAAGTTAATTGACTACATTGAAATACTTAACAATTTATCTGAGTATAAAGTTGAAATGGGCTCAAACGGTGTTGATGACATAATGAAAGATACCGATGAATTTCTAGCAAATACAGTGAAAAAACTTCAAAATTTAAAGGTGAGCATATCTTTAAACGATGAACCCGATACAATAGAGCAAATAATGTTAGAGTGGCCAAAACAGCAAGAAAGCACTTCATTAAGTAATGATGAATACTTAAAGAAACTAGAGGGTGCAATTGTTGGAAGGTTTGCAGGCTGTGCGTTGGGTGCGCCACTTGAATTTGCAACTACTGAGCAAATGCGCATGCTAAGTGAAAAATTAGGAACTGATTTCCCCCCTACAAATTACTGGAAAGAGGCTCCGCAAGCGTATATTCCTCGTTATAGCGTAGGTTTTGCAAAAGAGTTTACACTGGGCCATATTGAGTTTTTATCACCGGACGATGATATTATTTATACCATAATGTCATTGCTGGTTATGGAAAAGCACGGCAGAGATTTTACAACACAAAACATGGCAGAGCTTTGGATAGACCGCATTCCGTTAGAGTGCACATATACAGCGGAAAGAGCTGTGCTTGAAAACTTACAAAAAGGCGAAAAACTGCCTGAAGCAACAATAAATAACAACGCTTATTTAAATTGGATAGGCGGCTATATTCGCTGCGATGGTTATGGTTATGTAAACCCGTTAAGGCCTGATAAAGCTGCGATGTTAGCGTTTAAAGATGGCGCTTTAACTCACAGAAACAGCGGCCTGTACAGCACAATGTATTTTGCGGCGGTAATTGCGCTTGCATTTAGAGATGTGCCTTTAAAACAGTCTTTCTACGATGCATTGCAATATGTTCCGAAAAAATCTGCTTTTTACAAAACAATAAATAACGCATTAAATGCATTCGACACAATAAAAAACCACGAAGATGCTGTTAAATATGTTAAAGATAATTTCAAAGGCATGTCTGATGTGCACAGCGAAAACAATGCTTGCTTAACTGTTTTTGGCGCACTGCTTGGCGAAAACAATTACGAAAAAGGTATAAGTGAAACTGTTGCAATGGGCTATGATAATGATTGCACAGCGGCAACGGTAGGAAGCATTTTAGGCGCACATTTAGGAATAGATGCCATAGATAAAAAATGGTATGGAAATTGGAACGATACCGTTAAAACTTATATAAAAGATTTGCCCACAATGCAAATTAGCGATATTGTGAAGCGTTTTTCACAGTTGCGAGAAGATTGAGGTTTGTAATGAAAAAACTCATTAATCAGCAACCGGGAAATATTAGCAAATTGTTTTTTATCCTTTGGGGAATAGGCAACGGCGGCGGCGGGTTAATTGTAGGCATTACAGGCGCATTTCAGATGCTGTATTACCAAAATTATCTTGGTATGTCGGCAGATATGTATTCGCTTTGCATTATATTGTACACTTCAATAAATGCGTTCATTAACCCTGTTTTTGCGTATGTAAGCGATAGAACAAAATCGCGCTTAGGGCGCAGGGTACCGTATTTTAGATTATCGGCCCCAATTGTGGCAATTAGTTTTGCAATGTTGTTTTTCGTGCCCCTGCAAGCAAATTTACTTGTGAAATTTTGGTGGCTGTTTTTATGCTTAATAATATTTGATATAGCCTACTCTATGTACTGTAATATGTACATGAGCCTACAAGCGGAAATAACCGAGCACGAAAACGAGAGAATAAGCTTGCAGTTATCGCAAGATTTAAACTACTACATAGGCAATATTATAGGTATGATATTGCCAAGCTATATAGCAAGCGATTTTGGAAGTGAGCAGGCAACTAATAGGTTCAGAATTTCTATAATTATTATTGCAGCTGTTGCACTTACATTTTTTCTGATTACCGCATTTGTTGTAAAAGAAAGAAAAGATTTATCACCTAAACCGGCTTCAAAAAACAAACTAAACGTAGTATCTGTTATAAAAGAATATATAAGGGTTTTCAGCATTAAGCCCTTAAGAAAAGCCATTTTTATTAGCTTTTTTTCAAACGGAGCAGTTTCCATAACAACGCCGCTATTATATTATGTTGCAATGTTTATGATATTTTTCGACCCGGGAATGTTTAGCTTTGCGGTTATGCTGCCAATGTTAGTGGGCTTACCTATTTGGATGAAAATCCAACGCAGGTTTAAAGCTATTAAAACAGCAGAAATAGCATTACTTTTAACAGCTTTTGCCCTAATTAGTGCGGCGCTTATACCAAATAAATATTTAACCATAGCTTTCTTTGCTTTAGCAGGTTTTGCAATTTCCGGATATAGAATGACTTTGAAAACACTTTATTTTGATTGCGTTGATTTCGATGAATATAACACAGGAATGCGCAAAGAGGGCGTTGTGTTTGGCGCAGCTTCATTCATAAATGTTTTTACATTTGTGTTAGCAACAATTATACCGCAAGTTCTTGAGAGAACAGGGTTTATATCAGCCGCTGAAAACGGGGGAGTTAACGAGCTTAATCAGCCATTATCTGTTATTTGGGGCATAAAAGGGTTAATTCTATTTTGTGCACTACTTGTTTTTATAGCATATATATTACTGCTTGCATATCCGCTTAAAGGCGAAAAATTAAGAGAAGTTCGCGAGCATGTACTTAAAATGCATAGCGAAAATGAAAAAAAATAAGGTAAACACTATAGGGAATTTTTACTACAATTTGCTATAATGATTTCAATAAATTGTAGTAAATATTATACATTAATAATCAAATAAAAGGAGTATATCATGAAAAAAGCATTAATTTATTTATTGTGCACTACTCTATTGCTGGGCCTACTGTCTTCATGCGGCTTACCCGAAGTTGGAACAGCCGAGGAGCAAACATCAACATCTCAAACATCTTCAGGCGAAGAAACTACAAGCGATGAACCCGCTGTTTTAACAGTACTACAAGGTTCAAACGACGGCTGGATAAGAAATTTTAACCCCTTCACAACAAGCACTTATCAATTCGTTCGTGGTTTTATGTATGAATACTTAGTAATTTTTGATACATTAAATGATAATGAAGAGCACATGTGGCTTGCTGAAGAAGTTATTTCAGAAGAAGATAACAAAACACTAACAATTAAAGTTCGTCAAGGAATTAAATGGAGCGACGGCGAAGACTTCACAGCAGAAGACGTTGCATATTCTTACACAATTTTTAAAGATCACCCTGAAATTGACTTCTACGGAATTTGGGGCGAAAACGGAAAAATTGAAGAAGTAAATATTATTGACGATTATACTGTAGAAGTTGTTGGCGCAACTGCTAACAGGTTCAACAGAACAGAGCTTATAAAAGAATTGCCTATAATACCTCATCATATTTGGTCGGAAATAGAAGATCCATCTTCTTATGTTCAAGAAGATCCTGTTGTTACAGGTGCATTCTCTGAAGTTTTAAACTTCACACCTGAAATGGTTGTTTTAGGCAGAAACCCAACTTACTGGATGGCAGATGACCTTGAAGTTGACGAATTGCGTATTCCTCAAATTTCAGGCGCAGACAGCATGTTATCACTTGCACAAACAGGCGCGCTTGACTGGACACATGCGTTTATTCCAAACATTGAAGAAACATATGTTCAAGGTGACGAATACAGAAAATATTGGTATGGCCAAAGCGATGGTTTACGCCTAGCTTTCAACTACATGACTAAAAATGAAGACAACCTAAAAGCTTTTAACGACCCAGAATTCAAAAAAGCTGTTTCACTTGCAGTTGATAGGCAAAGCATTATAGATTCAGCTATGTTTGGTTATGTTGATTTAGTTGTGCCAACAAATACAGGGCTTCCTCCATCATTAAGAAGCTTTATGAATGATGACGCACAAGCTATTATGGATGAATACTCAGCATACGACCCTGAAAAAGCAAAACAAATTCTTGCAGACGCAGGCTATGTTGACGTTGACGGCGACGGCTTTGTTGAAAACCCGGACGGTACACCTATTGCTTTTGATATTCTAACTCCCGCAGGCTGGACAGATTACAACTCTGGCGCAGCAATTGCAACACAAGGCATTCAAGAAATTGGCATTAATGCTTCTGCAACAACAGCAGATGCAAGCCTTGTTTATGAATCATGGCAAACAGGCGACCACGACGTTCTTTATACATCATATGGTAACACAACAAATATATGGAAATTCTACTATGATACAATTGGTGACCAATCGAGAGTTCTAACACCAACATGGTGGTCAATTTGCCAAACTAACTATGTGAACGATGAAATGTCTGCACTTATTGATACAATGCCAACTGCAAGCGATGAAGAAGTAATTGAAGTTGCAAACCAAGTTGAAATGCACTTTGCAGAGAATATGATTAATATTCCTCTTGTTTACAATATGAGCTTGCACATTTATAACGACAGCCGCTTCACAGGTTGGGCAACACCGGAAGACCCATTTGTTTCACCTATAAGCATTAACAACGATACAAAAATTTTACAATTACTTGCGCTTACACCGGTAGAATAATTTAATTATGCGGTGCCGGCTCATTATAATAGTTACACTGAATATGAACCGGCACTGCTTTTGTTTTAAAACAATAACTTAAAGCAGTAATGATTTTTAATTATGCCTTAAATTTAGGAGGAAAAAATGAGATACCTGCTTAACCGATTAGGTTTCTATATAATAGCTTTTTGGGGTGCTGTAACGCTCAACTTTTTTCTCCCCAGAATGATGCCGGGCGACCCGGTTCAAAGCTATATGACAAAGCTGTACCAAAGCGGCGGAACAGTTAGCGATGAAACTATAAGAGCTGTTGAAGAATTATTTGGCTTTAATACGGGAGAACCTTTAATTGTTAGCTATTTAAAATATTTGTTTAATATTTTTACAGGCAATTGGGGCTTTTCGTTTTCAAACTACCCTTTAACTGTATTAGAGGCTATTGAACGCGGCCTTGGCTGGACAATTTTCCTATGTGGAACAGCGCTTGTTATTTCCTTTACGCTTAATGTTCTGCTTGGAATTTTAGTAGCGTGGAGAAGGGGAAGCAAGCTGGACACCGCAATAACATTAACAGGGCAAATTATGGCGAATATTCCCGCTGCTATAATTGCGCTTGTTGTTAGCTTTTCGCTGGCTTATACCGATATTTTCCCAAGGGGTTATGCGCTTACACCGCTTATGGAATACAACACCTATTTAGATTTATTTAAAGATATTGCATACCATGCATTTTTGCCTGTATTTACTATTTTGCTAACAAGCTTTGGCGGCATTATGGGAATGAGGGCAAATATGATAAACCAATTAGGTGAAGATTATATAGTTATGGGTATTGCCAAAGGCGTTCCCGATAAGAAAATTATGTTTGGCTACGGCGCAAGAAATGCATTGCTTCCTGTTATAACAGCTTTGGCTATGCAAATAGGGTTTTTACTTGGCGGCTCTTTGTTGGTTGAACAAGTGTTTAACTATCCGGGGCTTGGGAAAGTTATGATGGCAGCGATTAATGGAAGAGATTACCCGCTTATGCAAGGTATTTTATTAATTTCAACCATTTTAATGTTATCGGCTAATTTCTTAGCAGATATTTGCTCGTTTATTGTAGACCCACGCTTAAGAAAACAAGGAACTTCAAAATAAAACGCCAAAACCTATATAGGAGATTAGATATGCTTAAGAAACTCAAAAGCTCCAAAATAATTGCTTTTTTACTTAATAGCCCAAAAACAACAATAGGAATTTTGCTGTTAATCACAATTCTTACATTAACATTGGGCGCTAATTTTTTCACAACACACGACCCTTTAACAAGGTATCAAGGCGAAAACCATTCTCCGCCATCACAAACCCATATTCTTGGCACAACAAGGCTTGGTAGAGACGTTTTTGCTCAAACTTTATATGGTGGTAGGGTGTCTATTATGGTTGGGGTTTTAGCCGGAACCATAAATGTGCTAATTAGCTTAACCATAGGTGTAAGTTGTGGCTATTTCGGTGGATTATACGATAATATTGTAAGCACAATTGTTAATATTATGCTTGTAATTCCGTCCATTGTCTTGCTTTTAATTGTTGCATCTATGCTGGGCGGCGTTTCGCCTTTTGCAATAGGTGTAATAATAGGGCTAACGTCGTGGCCGGGCAGCTCCAGAATTATTAGGTCGCAAACCATGAGCTTGAAAAGCAAAGAGTTTGTAAAATCTGCTGAAACATTGGGCGAAACAAAATTGCGCATTTTATTTATGGAAATAATGCCGAATATGCTTTCTATGATAAGCTCGGCTTTTGTTGGCACGGTAATTTATGCAATTTTGGCTCAAACATTTTTAGAATTTATAGGTTTTGGCGACCCATTATCGGTAACATGGGGTATAATGCTTTACAACGCACAAAGCACAGGCGCTTTGAACAGTGGTATTTGGTGGGAAATTTTAGGCCCAAGCTTAGCAATTGTAATGTTTGGCGCCGGCCTAACACTTATTAATTTCTCTATTGATGAAATTTCAAACCCAAAATTAAAAGCACAGCGCACTATGTCGGCTTATTATAAAGAGCAAAAGAAATTAAAGCGAAAAGCAAAGGCTTAAAAAGCTGTTTGCTGAATAGTTTACAGTTAACTTAAAACGGAAAGGGTAATATTATGCCATCTTTATTAAAAGTAGATAAGCTTTGTGTAGATTATATTGGGCTTGGCGGTAAACATATAAGAGCGGTTGATGAGGTTAGCTTTGATATAAAAGAAGGTGAAAGCCTTGGCCTTGCAGGGGAAAGCGGCTGTGGAAAAAGCACTATAGCTTATTCATTAATGCGCTTGCACAGGCCGCCTGCTATTATATCATCCGGTAGTATAACTATGAGCGGTAAAGATATATTAAAAATGCCGACAAAGGAACTTGATAAATTTAGGTGGAAAGAAGTTGGAATGGTATTTCAATCTGCCATGAACTGCTTAAACCCTGTTGTTTCACTGGAAAAACAATTTTACGAAATTTTTTACTACCATGATATAACAAAAAATAAAAAAGAAGCAAGAGAATTATCAGCAGACCTTTTGAAAATTGTTGGTATTTCCGCAGATAGATTAAAAGATTATCCACACCAGCTTTCAGGCGGAATGCGCCAAAGGGTTGTAATTGCAATGGCACTTGCTTTAAAGCCAAAATTGCTAATATTGGATGAACCCACAACAGCGCTTGATACAGTTGTGCAGCGCAGCATAATTGAAAAAATTTATGAGCTTAAAGAGACATTTAAATTTTCGGTGCTTTTTATAACGCACGATATAAGTTTGATGATGGAGTTTTGCGATAGAATTGCCATAATGTATGCCGGCAAAATAGTAGAGCAATCAACAGCCGGCCATTTGCTGAACACGCCCTCGCATCCTTATTCGTTCGGGCTTAAAAATTCATTTCCTTCATTAACAGGTGAGGTAAGAGAAATGACAGGCATACCGGGAACACCGTTAAACCTTGCAGATATTCCAAAAGGGTGCCGCTTTCAAGACAGGTGCTTTAAAACAAGTGATGAGTGTTTTACAAAAGAGCCTAAAATCACAGCTACCGATAACGGCTTTTTCTATTGCCATAACCCACTGTGAAATTTAGATGATTATAAATTCAATCAGAAAGGATTAAACTGATGGATAATAAACAGGTTGTTTTTTCCGCGAAAAATGTGTCTATGGATTTTAAACATGGAAGTTCCACTTTTTTTGGAAAAAATAAAACGCTCAGAGCTTTAAATGATGTTTCGTTTGATCTGCATAAAGGAGAATCTCTTGCAATTGTTGGGGAAAGCGGATGTGGAAAATCTACAATTTGTAGGCTTGCTATGCGTTTTTATAAACCAAGTTTTGGCAATATGCTTTTTGAAGATAATGATATACACCAATTAAAGGGTAGTGAATTAAAAGAGTATAGGCAAAAATCGCAAATGATATTTCAAGACCCCTTTTCTGCCTTAAACCCGCTACATAATATTTACTATCATTTAAAAAGGCCTTTGCAACTTTACCATAATTGCAGCAAGCAAGAAATGCAAGAAAAAATGGACGAATACCTTACGCTTGTTGGGCTAACCCCGGCTTTCGAGCAAGGAAATAAGTTCCCTCATCAGCTTTCAGGCGGCCAAAAACAGCGCGCATACCTTGCGAGAATTTTAGCTGTAGGCGCCGATGTTATCTTTGCAGATGAGCCAACTTCAATGCTTGATGTTTCTATAAGAATAGGCGTTTTAAACCTTATGAATAAAATGAAAACCGAAATGGGTAAATCGTTTATTTATATAACACATGATATTGCAACAGCAAGGTATTTTGCAGATAGAATTATAGTTCTTTATGCAGGGCATGTAGTTGAATGGGGAAATGTTCACGATGTTATTTTAAATCCAAAACACCCTTACACAAAACTACTAATTGCCGCAGCACCAGACCCTGAAAGGGAGCAAAAACAAGAGTTACCCGTTGTTCAAAACGATGAAAAAGAAGTAGTTTTTTGGACACCGCAAAGCAAAGGTTGCCCTTTTTATGGCAGATGTCCTGTTTCAAGCCCTAAGTGTGAAAAAGAACTGCCGCCGGAAAATAAAGTTGGTGAAAACCAATATATACGCTGCTATAATGTATGAAAAAAATACTGATTTTCGGCAGTAGCGTCGCCTTTGGGCAAGGGGCAAAACATTTTAACGGCTGGGCTGCAATGCTAAAAAGCGAGCTTGAAAGTAAGAACTATGAAATAATAAACTGCTCTGTGTGCGGTGATAATTCAAAGCTTTTACTAAAGCGTGTTAAACAAGATGTAATTAGCTTGAAACCGTATGCCGTAGTTATTGCTATATCGCTTGGCAATGAGGGCCTAGCGCATAGCTTTAAACAGCAAAAGTTCAATAGGTTTTTGAAAAATGTAAAACAGCTTATACGCATTTTATTAAATGAAAATATATTGCCAATTATAACAAATATCTACCCGAACCAACTGTATACGCAGCTTGATTATGAGTATGTTCAGCGAATGAATATAGAGCTCAATTTGCTAAATATCCCTTGCGTGAATGTACTTGGCACTGTGGATGCGCTAAACGGAAAATGGATAGAGGGCATTTATGAAGACGGCGCGCACCCAAACGATTTTGGACACGGCGAAATGCGAAGTGCTTTTTCGCTTTCGTTTTTCGAAAACTTAGATAAATGTATGCATAAAATTATACGGCTAAATGATAATGTGGCCGCTTTTGAAAACAGTAAATTTAAAATACACATTGATGATAAAATAAGAGCTTTTACTCTTGTTTTGGATTTTTGCGCGGCAAATGAGGGTGAATTTATTTCGTTTGGCAATAATTTGAAACTGGTTTTTAGTGAAAAAAATCTGGTGCTGCATAATGCAAGCGAAAAAATATGCCTACTGCAAGCTGCAAATGAATATAAAAAAATAGCGGTTTTATACCATCCGTTCACCAAAGAGCTTACTGTGTTTTACGCTGGCGAGTATTTAATTAAATTAAGCGATATAACAGCAGATATAAATGAATTTTCAATTAATTCAAATTGTTGCAATATAAAAGAAATGTGTTTATACAGGGGCAGATTAAGCAAAATGCTTCTTGAATATGAGTTTGTAAATAATTTAGTAGTTTACCAAAGTGGGCTTGAAATTTACTCGGTGCCAAATAAAAGCGGCAGTGAAAAAATTGAAAACATGGCCCCGACAAACTCGTTTTTTTATATAGAATAATATAATGAATTTAGGCGCTTAGCGTGATAAATTACGCTGAGTACATCAAATACGGCGCGCTGTCTTAGGACGGCACATGCCAAAAAATCTCCACTATTTACGGAGATTTTTCAATACTTCTTGTGCTGTGCACAGAATGGAGATTTTTATGCTTACAGTAGTATTTATAATTTTAAGAATAGCGTTAATAAACCTGCTTTTTGGTGTAGTGCTTTTTCTATTAACAAATAATATTTTGTTATCGGTCTTAATATCGGCAATTGTTGTGTGGGGCGTTTGGTTTTCGCTAAAACCGTTTTTGCTCTATTATCACAGAATTAAATACAACAAAATAGCGCAAAAATACACACAAAAAGTTAAAACTATCACACAAGATGGCTTCACATTTCGCGATCTTAACAAAAACGGAAAACTCGACCCCTATGAAGATAGCAGGCTCGACGTTGAAACAAGGGTTAACGATTTGCTATCGCAAATGAATGTGCAAGAGAAAGCAGGCTTGTTATTTAACCATTTTACTTTTTTTAATAACCCGGAAAATACAATAACAGAGCAAGACTTTACCTACGATACTTATCCGCAAAAGATGATTTACTGCAAAAACATGAATACATTTACAATTTTTGGTGGAGGGTGCACTCCAAAACAAACGGCGGTTTTAACTAATGCCCTTCAAGAAATGGCGGAAAAAACAAGGCTTGGAATACCTGCAACAATAGCATCAGACCCAAGGCACCACTACGATGCGGGCGTTGGTGCAGGCGCTGCGCAAAACGGAATTTCAAGGTGGCCCGAGCAACTGGGCCTTGCAGCTACTAGGGATAATGAAATTACGCGCAATTGCGGTAGAATAGTAGCTAAAGAATTCAGGGCGCAAGGCATGCACATTATTTTAGGGCCAATGGCAGATATGGCAACATCGCCTATGTGGGGCAGAAATTATGGCACATTTGGCGATGATAAACAGCTTGTATCGGAAATGGTTAGCAATTTTATTATAGGCTGCCAAGAAGACGAAAAAGAAAACGACAGGCATATATTATGCCAAGTTAAACATTTCCCGGGCGGCGGCTCGCAAAAAGACGGCTGGGATTCGCACTTCCCCTACGGTAAAGAGCAAATTTACCCAACAAACGGCTTTGACGAGCACCTTGCACCTTTCGAAAAAGCGATAGATGACGGTGTAAGCCAAATTATGCCTTACTACAGCATACCCGAGGGTCTTGAGGGCATTGAAGAAGTTGGCTTTAATTTTAACAAAAAAATTATAACAGATTTGCTAAGGAATAAACTGGGCTTTGACGGTGTTATCGGCACAGATTTTAGCATTATAAAAGGCACAAAATATTTAGGCTTTTCACTGTTCTTCCCAAAAGTATGGGGCGTTGAAAAGTTAAAACCAATACAGCGCCTTAAAAAAGCTTTCGATGCAGGGGTTGACCAAATAGGAGGCGAAACTTGCAGTGAATTATTGGTTCAGTTAATTGAAAACGGCGAAATTTCAATGGAGCGAATAGACGAATCTTGCAAAAGAGTTCTGCGCGATAAATTCAAAATGGGCCTTTTTGATAACCCTTATATTGATGCCGAAAAAGCAGAGGAAATTTGTGGCTGTAAAGAGCATATGCAAGCAGGCGAGAAAGCGCAACAAAATAGCCTGATTCTTCTTAAAAATGGTGAAGAAAATAACGTTTTACCGCTTAAAAAAGGCGTGAAAGTATATTGCGAAAACATAAGCGACAATATTAAAAAATATGCAACTGTTGTAAACAGCCCACAGGAGGCAGATGTTGCAATATTAAGAAGAGCGGCACCGCATATTAAACAATATCGCTATTTGTATGAGGGCTTATTTAAACAGGGCAGATTAGATTTTGATGCAAAAGAAGAGCAAAAGCTATTAGAAGTTATGAAAGCTGTTCCCACAATTTTTGATATTGGTTTAGATAGACCTGCCGTTATCGAAAACCTTGTAAACCACAGCAAAGCAGTTACAGGCCATTTTGGCTGTGAAGAAGAAGTGTTCTTGGCAATGATATTCGGCGAATTTGCACCAACAGGTAAGCTTCCGTTCAGCCTACCTAAAAATATGGAAGATGTTTACACTCATAAAGTTGATGCACCATTCCCTAAAGAAAAAGCATTATTTGCATTTGGCCACGGCTTAACATATTAAGATATACCTTTTTGTAAATGAGCAAAGGCATTGCCTTCGCTCATTTACCGTTATAAGCGAAAAAAGCATTAAAGGAGAGAGCAATGAAAAATATTACATTAATTTGCGAAGACAGTTCGTTGAAAATAGGCCTCAATATTTTGAAAAGTGACACTAACTTTAATTTAACAGATAGCGGATACAAAATAACAGCATCAAAAGGCGATAATTTGCAATTGAATATTAAAGATGATATTTGCGAAATTACATACAGCAAGAAAGTTGAGTTTTACAGGGCAATAGGTTTATTTTTAGCGTACTGTGAAGAAATGCCAAAGAAAATTGAAGAAACGGCATCTTTTGAGATGAACGGCATAATGATAGATTGCTCAAGAAATGCTGTTTTTAAAGTAGATACAATTAAATTGATGCTTAGAAAAATGGCGCTGGCAGGCTTAAATACAGTAATGCTATACACAGAAGATACTTTTACGCTTGAAAACAACCCGTATTTTGGTTATTGCCGCGGCGCATATACAGACAGCGAGCTGAAAGAGCTTGATGATTATGCCTATAACTTGGGCATAGAAATGATACCATGCGTTCAAACGCTCTCACACCTTGAGTTATACTTGCAATGGCCATGTGCAAACGATATAAAAGATACCGATACAACATTAAATGTAGGGGCAGCGCAAACATACGATTTTATAGCGCAAATTATAAAAAAATTCCGCTCGCTTTTGCGAACGGATAAAATTCACATTGGCCTTGACGAGGCTGAAGATATGGGCAAAGGGCTTTACTACGATAAATTTGGCGCATTTGACAGAACACAGCTTATGAAAAACCATATTAAAAAAGTTGATGAAATTGTTAAAAAGTATAACTATAAGGCTATGATGTGGAGCGATATGCACATGCTGAATATCACAAAAGAGCCTTTGCTAGACGGCTATTATCCTACCGATATTGATATTGTTCCAAAGGAAATACTGGATAGCGCCTCTCCGGATACAGGCCTTGTATATTGGGACTATTACCATGATAACAGAGCGCATTATGAAAAGCAGCTAAGCCTGCATAAGCAGTTTGAGGCTGAAACTATTTTTGCGGGAGGAATATGGACGTGGACAGGCCCGTGTGCAGATTACAATAAAACAATTGAATGCACGCCGCCTGCATTAGAGGAATGTATAGCGCAAAATATTAATAAAGTTTTTGCAACAATTTGGTTTGACGACGGGGCAGAAACCGCTTTAGTCAGCTCTATTTTAGGGCTGTGGATTTTTGCCGAAACAGATTATAACGCAAAATACGATTTAGATATAATTATTAAGCGCTTTGAAGCTATTAACAAAGAAAATGCAAAAAGCTTTATAAATATTGGCCTTTTTAATAATATTGAGGGAATGAATTTTACTCACCGCTGTGGAAATCCATCGAAAGCGCTGCTTTATGAAGACCCTTTATTAAAAATGTTTGAAAAAGATTTTGAGGGCGTTAATTTTGCAGGTCATTATGAAAAGCTGGAAGTGATATTTGATAATTATTGCAAAAATACTTCCGAGTTAAATGATATGTGGGAGTTTTACAAATTTTTTGCGAAGGTGCTGAAATTAAAAGCGCAGTGGAGAGATACAGCAAGCCTTGCTGTTAGGCAAAAAGACAGGCAAACGGCAAAAGATGTACTTGTAAATTTAGCAGGCGCAAATATTCATGCCGTTGAGCAATTGCACAATAGCATGAAAAAATTATGGTTTAAGTACAATAAAAACTTTGGGTTTGAAGCAATAGATATGCGCCTTGGTTCTTTGCGTGCGCGTTTTATTACAGCAAAGGAGCAAATGCTTAGCTTTGCGAATAATGAAATTGATGATATACCTGAATTATCTCAGGAAAAGTTAAATGTAATAAAAAACGAAAAAGGGCAAATTGAATGTGTTAGCAAATATCATTTGATGGTTACGCCTGCAAAAAAATAGAATAAGAGGATGAATTTGAACCGCGAGTGTTCAGTTCATGCTCTTTTTTTATGATATAGTGTTAGCGCCCTGAGCTAACCGCCGCAAGACGGCACTTAAGCGGACGACGAATCGCCCTCACGACACAAACTTATCGCTGCCACCTTTGTGTGGTTTTGCGCCTGCGGCGCTGTGATTTTTTTGGCTATGCATTTTGTATAAGAAAGCCAAAACGAAGCACCCAAAAGGGTGTTTGTTTTTTTCAAAAAAGAGATTGGGGATTCAAACCCAAGGTGGGCATTTTTTCGTTAAAAAAATTAATCAACACATTTTGCAGCACATGCCCTTTATAATACTTGAACTTTAATTAAAAACATGATATAATTATTTAATTATTTTAATATAAATGAACTGCTGTTCATTTAGCTAGCGGTTGGAGGTTTTAATCATGACTATTTTTAAAAAAACCAAATTGGTGATTTCGTTCGCCTTGGTGCTATTTGCGGCGGTTTTATTGTTATCGCCGAAAGTAAAAGCGGCGGCGACGGTTCCCGATGGTTTATATAGTGCTCATGTTATGAATGATAGTAGCAATCCTGTTTATATGCAGGTTAGAATTGATGGTAATAATGTGGTTTTGGGTGCAGGTCGATACAGCAACGATGCTAGGAACCCGCAATTTCAGTCTTGCTTTAGAACGGAATATAATGATCCTGATTCGGCAGACGGAGATTATGCTAACTCGTTCACAAAATATCTGAACGAGTTTGATATAAATGCAATGTATGCTACTTTTAAAGCATCAACGATAAACGACATAAATGGTCAACCTGTAACCGACACTTTCCCCGGTGCTATAACCGAAATCGCACACGGTGCGTTTAAGGATTGGAAGGCGTTAACAAGCGTTGTCGTTCCAAGCTCTATTGAAGTTATAGGGAGCGATGCGTTTCATAGCAGTGGCGTAACAAGCGTTGATTTAAGCCAAGCGACAAACTTGGTCGACATGAATAGTAGCACGTTTAATAAATGTACAAATCTTCAATCAATAGACCTTAGCAACACAAAGATCAAAACATTAGGTACCTCGGTCTTTCTGGAGTGTACTGCTTTAAGCTCTGTTAAACTGCCGGACACCCTTACAACGATTGACCAAACAGCTTTTAAGGATACATACAACTTAACACAACTGACGATACCGCCCAATGTTACCAACATTCATAAGGCGGCTTTTGGGGATGTTTCACGTTCACCCAAAACCAAGACGCTTACATTCACCGGGGATTTTAACAGCAGTTTCTATTATATGGCGACGGACAAGGATACATATGTTAAACTGCTGTACCCTGCCGGAAACCCGACTTGGGAAAACGACACTTTGGTTCAAGCACTTGTTTCACAGGGCAAGGCAGCGTCGTATATTGCTACCACACCGCAAACCCCATCTGCCGATGTTATCTACCCAGCAGAAAGAGCAAGCACTGCAAACGGGGTTTATACTTTTTCTTCAAGTGGACCTTACAATGCTTTTACAGGCATTTGGATAAACGGCAGTGCTATACCGTCTTCATATTATAAGGCTGAGCCAAACGCAGACGGAGGTGTGTCGATAACCTTTACCAATTCTTACGCAATAACGCTGATGTCAAGCGAAGAGTATCTGTTGCATTTTGTTTTTAACGGTGGGTTTGGTATATTAAATTTCACTAAAGATGACGTTGCTGCTACGGTGCTTGCACAGGAAAATTCAAGCAATTCAGTTGATAATTTTGAGCCTGCTTTTGAAGAAACCGAAGAACAGCAGGCGGTAAGTTCTGAAACGGTAAGTTCTGAAACGGTAAGTTCTGAAATTGAAGATACATCACAGACACAGGCACCTACATCAAGCTCCGAGGCAATCGATACTGTGCAAGAGCAAGGTGAGGGGCAATCAGGCAATTTAATGATAATATTAATCGCTGTTTTGGCAATTGTGTGCATTGGCAGCGGCGGTGTGCTTATATTTGTTAAAGCACGGAAAAACAAATAATATTTAGTGTTTACTTTTATTAATCCTATAAATGGTAGGGTTTCTAAATGGTGAAACCCTTTCACTTGTCGCAAACTACGCTTAGTTTGCGACGATTTTTTTGTATGCATAAAAACCCCCGGATATGCCGGGGGTCAACGCTTTCAGCGTAATTAAGACAAAAAGTGCCTATAAAGCACGGTTATTAACCGCGCCTTATAGGCACTTTTGTAATGCCACCGGTTTATCTGGTGTTAGCTTATTGCTGTTTTTGACCATAATAGGCATTTACGCCGTGCTTTCTTAAATAATGCTTGTCAAGCAGCTCTTGCTGCATAGCTTTTATATTAGGGCACATCATTTGCGAATGCCATGCCATAAATGCAATTTCTTCAAGCACAACTGAATTGTGCACAGCTTCTTTAGCGCTTTTGCCCCAGGTAAACGGGCCGTGGCTATGCACGAGGACAGCAGGAATATTCGCAGCTTGCAAATTATTGTTTTCGAATGTTTCTACAATAACATTGCCTGTTTCTTCTTCATATTTTCCGGGCTTACCGCTTATTTCTTGGTTTGCCATTTTGCGCGTGCATGGTATTTCGCCATAGAAGTAATCGCCATGTGTGGTGCCCAGCGCAGGTATACCTTTGCCCATTTGCGCATAAATGGTGGCCCAGCGGCTATGAGTGTGCACAATGCCTCCTATATCCGGAAAAGCCTTGTAAAGTGCAATATGGGTGGGTGTATCTGAAGATGGCGAAAGGTTGCCCTCGAGGGTTTTGCCCGTGCTTAAATCCACAACAACCATATCTTCGGGCTTCATAATTTCATAATCAACGCCGGAAGGTTTTATAACTATAATATTTTCTTTTCTGTCAACAGCAGAAACATTTCCCCATGTAAAAGTTACAAGGTTAAACTTTGGCAAAAGCATATTTGCTTCAAAAACTTGTTGCTTTAATTCATTAAACATAATTTCACCCCTGAATTTAATAGTTTGTTTTTAATAAATGATAAAAAATCAATTTAATTTATCAAGAATTGCACACATTTTTTTGTTTGCATGCTCTATATTGCTAAGCCATGAAAGTTCATCTTTATACCAAAGCTCGGTTACAAATTTGCGCACACCTATATCCCACGACGTACAAATTATTTCTTCAAAATTTACATGCCCTTCGCCATAATCAAGTTCTCTGAATACTCCGGGTAGGGTTTCTTTTAAATGAATAGCAATAATATTTCCTTTGCCTTTTTTTAAATCATCATTTACATTAAATGAGTGCAGTTTAGACGCGTTCGTAATATTTCCACAGTCGGGGTAAATTTGCAAATTTGCACTTTTCAATAAATCTACATATTTTTTTGCTTTTTGAACAGTGTTCATAAACTCATTTTCCATGGTCTCAAAAGCAAGTATAATACCATGTTTTGCAGCATAATGAGTAATAAATTGAATGTTTTTAATAAATTTGTTTTTTGTTTCTTGGCAAGAAGTGCCAAAATAAATATCATAGCCTGGAATCATAACAGTTGTTGCGCCAATATCATAAGCAAGGCGTATTGCACCTTTTGCTATTTCTACACCTTTTTCGCTCAGATTATTATCTAAATCGCCCAATGCATATTTAGTTAATGCCGAAACACAAAAAGAATCAATTTTAATATCTTCTTCGTGCATTGAACTAATAATATCAAAGCGTTGTTGCTTGTTTAAAAAAATTCGCTCAATTTTAGAATCACTGGCATCTATGCTCAATTCCATAAAATTGTAATTTGCTTTTTTGGCGCATTGTAATTTTTCTTTTATGCTAAAACTATCAGGCATAGCTTTTTCGTATAAACCAATTGAATATTTACGCATTTAAACTCCTTGTGAATATTATTTATTTGGTATCTTTAGGTTGTGCAGTGCTTTTTCGCACAATTAATTTTGTGCCAATTTGCATTTTGGCAACAGTGGTGTCATTGTTTAATATTTTTTCGTTTAATAGTTTTATACTCCATTTGCCCATGTTTTCACAATAAACTTTCATAGTGGTTAGCGGTGGCTCTGATACAGCTGAAAACGGTAAATCGTCAAAACCAACAATGGATATATCTTCAGGCACGCGAATTCCTTTTGCGGTTAAAGCTTTTATAGCGCCTATTGCTATACTATCGTTAGTGGCAAGAAATGCAGTAGGCAACTCAATGCTATCATTATCAAGAATTTCTTTCATGCTCTCGTAAGCGCCGGTTAACGTGGGGTTTAATCTGAATATGCTAGAATCGCTAAATTTCATATTGCTTGCTTGCATAGCTTGTTTAAAAGAACTTAACCTTTGAGTGCAATTAGTGCTTGGAAAAATATTGTGCAAATAGCCTATTTTTATGTGCCCTAACTCAATTAAATGCTCTACAAGTTCAAACGTAGCACCTGTGTTGTCCATATCAACATAGCTGAAAGTGTTATTGTTAGCGATATTGTCTACAACAATAATGGGTGTTTTTATACTTTTAAATTTTTGTATATCTTCATGTGTCATCTCGGTTGCAAGCAAAATAATTCCATCGGAAGGTTGGCTTTCAATTGTGTGAAAAAGCTCGCCCATACTATCATCGGAGACAACAGATATTATTAACTCGTAATTTAAAAGCCTGCATTCTTTCTCAATAGAATCTATTATAGCGGAAACAAAGCCTGCATTGCCATTTACTAAATAGGAATGTTTTATATACTTAATAAATCTTATTTTTTTGTTTTCTTTCTCGACTTTGGGTTTGTTTGTATAGCCGTGTTCGTCAAGCAATGTAGTAATTAAATTCTTTGTGTGCTCTCCCACACCTTTTTTATTGTTAAGCACCATGGATACAGTAGAAGGCGAAACATTTGCTACTTTGGCAATTTCTTTTAATGTCATTAGATACTCCTTTGTGTTTAACAACCTTAGTTTGTAAAATATAAAGCATTTGCCTTATGTTTTTGCCCAAATACAATAAAAATGCAAAATATTGGTAAAAAACATTTCAAAAATAACAATTTACTAAAATTTACTAAATTGATTTTTATTAAAAACAAGTATATAATAATTGTTATATTATTACAATATACGTAATAGCTAAACATAACGAAACAATCTTGACTATTATGACGAAAAATGTGAAAAAATATTGACTTTTATTAAATTTCGTGATAATTTTAATAAAAGTTTAGCGTGTGAAGGAGAATTTTATGCTTCAAGAAAAAATAGTTTTAAAAGGTTTCGAATATGCAAAAGAAGTTTATGAACAACTTGGTGTAAATGTTGATGATGCGATAAATAAAGCAAATAGAATTCCGGTTTCAATGCATAGCTGGCAAGGCGACGATTTAATAGGTTTTGACGGAAGCGATAAATTAACAGGTGGCATAGCGGCAACGGGTAGCTATATAGGCAGGGCCAGGAATATTAATGAGCTAATGGCCGACATGGACAAAGCTATGCAATTAATTCCGGGTGAGATAAAAGTAAATTTGCATTCAAGCCATGCACATTTAAATGGAAAGAAAATAGATAGAAACGAATATTCAATTGATGAATTTAAACCTTGGGTTGATTGGGCTAAAGAAAAAAACATAGGTTTAGATTTTAACCCTACTTTTTTCTCACACCCAAACATGGATGGCAACTTCACACTTTGCAGTAGCGATGTAGGAATTAGAAATTTTTGGATAGACCATGGAAAATGCTGCCGAAAAATAGCGCAGGAATTTGGCAAGGCATTAAACAAAACATCGGTTGTTAATTATTGGATGCCGGACGGCTATAAAGATATACCGGCAGATACATTTACGTTAAGAGAGCGCATGGTTCAATCGCTTGATGAAATTTTCAAACAGCAACTTGATGAAAATTATGTGCAAGAAGCAATTGAAAGCAAATTGTTTGGCATAGGCGTTGAGAGCCACACAGTTGCAAGTCATGAATTTTCTTACGGGTATGCTGTTACAAGAAAAAAAGCTTATTGCCTTGATGCAGGGCATTTCCACCCAACAGAGAGCATAGCAGACAAAATAAGCGCCACTTTGCTTTATACCAATAAGGTTTTACTTCATTTAAGCCGCGGCGTTCGTTGGGATAGCGACCATGTTGTAACATGGAACGAGGAATTGCAAAATATTATGAATGCGGTTATTCACAGTGGTAACGAGGATAAAGTTTTCATAGGCCAAGACTATTTTGATGCTTCTATTAACCGCATTGCGTGCTGGGCAATTGCAATGCGCAATACAAGAAAAGCGATTTTAAAAGCATATCTTGATCCTGCAAAAGAAATAATAAGTGCAGAGCATAATGCAAATTATACAAAAAGGCTTGCGTTAATGGAAGAAACAAAATCCTTGCCTTTTGCTGCTGTTTGGGATTATTACTGCCTAACAAAAGAAAAACCGGTTGGGCAAGAATGGCTAAAAGAAGTTGAAGAATACGAAACAACTGTGCTTGCACAAAGAAAATAAGAGGAGGGTTTACAAATGAGAAGATTGATTATAGATACCGATACAGGCTCTGATGATGTATGGGCTGTGATAGAAGCACTTAAAGCAACACAAGATGTAAAAGTTGAAGCTGTAACAGTAGTTTGTGGAAATGTTCCGCTTGATTTATGCGTGAAAAATGCACTTATAGCTGTGGATATTGCAAATACTTATAAACCGCCGGTTCACAGAGGAATGTCGCGCCCAATATTGCGCGAAAAACTTTTCACAAGCGAGTATGTGCACGGCGAGGATGGTTTAAGTAATTTAAACTTGCCCTACCCTGCAATAAAAGAAGATGATAAACATGCGGTTGATGCGATAATAGATATAGTTATGGCAAACCCCGGCGAAATTGAAATTGTTACATTAGGCCCGCTCACAAATTTGGCAATGGCGTTTTTAAAAGAGCCGAAAATTGCCCAAAACATAAAAAAAGCGTATATTATGGGTGCAACAGGCTTAGACCAAGGTAATGCAACACCCGCTGCCGAGTTCAATGTTTATGTTGATGCCGAAGCTGCAAAAATAGTGCTTGATTCCGGTATAAACTCACTTTGGGTAACTTGGGATGTTTGCAGAGGCGACACTGAAATTACACCCGAAGACATTGATTATTTGAGAAAATTCAAAAGCAAGGTTGCAGATTTTTGCATAGATTGCACAACGTGTTTGCGCGAGTATGAGCTTTCAAAATACGGCAGAGACGCCTACGGTGTTATAGACAGCATTATAATGACAGGTGTTATTTATCCCGAAGTTTTCGAAAATATTTATGAAGCTTATTGCGATATAGAAACAAAAGGCGAGCTTACTTACGGTTATTTTTCAATAGATAAGTTAAGCCAATTACACAAACCTGCAAATGCAAGCATTTGTCAAGAGGTTAACGCACAGTTGTACAAGCAATTTTTATTTAAATTGCTTACAAATTAATAATGGAGGGTATTATTATGAAAAAACTACTATCTTTAGCACTTGCACTCAGTTTTTGTTTAGTTATGTTTGCCGCTTGCGGTAATGCCGAACAAGGTACTGATGCACCAACAAGCGAAACACAAAGCACAGCACAAACAGGCGAAGCTACCGAAGAAACAGGAGCGGCAGATTTAAAAGTTGGCATGATTGTAAGCGCAATTACAGTTGACGACAAATCTTTCAACCAAGCTACATGGGAAGGCATTACACGTGCCGAGGAAGAATTCGGAATTGAAGTTAGATACCTAATTCCGTCAGATCAATCAACAGCCGGTTATATGCAAGAAATAGCAAACCTTTATGATGCAGGCTACAGAATGATTGTTACACCGGGTTTTGTTTTCTCTCAAGCAATTTTTGATGCACAAGAAATGTATCCCGACTGTAATTTTGTTATCTTAGATGCTGCACCTCAAAATGAGGGCGACGATGCACCTTTTATTGCGCCTAACACAGTTTCAATTGACTATGCGGCACAAGAAAGCGGATTTGTTGCAGGTTTTGCAAGCGCACTACAATTACAAGAAGGCGAGTTTGGCGCATTATTCGGCGTTCAAATTCCTCCCACAGAGCTTTTCAAAACAGGTTTCCAACAAGGTGTTATTTATGCTAACGAGAATTTCGACACAAACATTAAAATGAACGAAGATAACTTTGTTTGGTCAGGCTCTTTCAGCGATGCAGCTTTAGGCCAACAAATTTCTGCACAGCTTTATAATTCAGGTGTTAACCTTGTTTATGCCGCATGTGGCACAACAGCACTTGGCGGCTTCAATGAAGCAAAAGCAAGAGCAGAAGGCGGCGAAGAAGTTTGGATTATTGGCTGTGACGTTGACCAATACGAAGACGGCTTGCTTGCAGACGGAAGTTCTGTTACAATGACATCAACAATGAAAAACTTATCAAACTCAACATACGATATGATAAGTGCAGCTATTAACGGAACATTCGAAGGCGGACAAGCTATACTGTTCGACGCTAAAAACGGCGGTACAGGTCTACCCACCGAAAACCCAAATTTATCGGCAGAAGTGCAAGCAGAAGCTGATAAAATTATGGAAATGATTAAAAACGGTGAAATTGAAATTAGCACAGATCCTACAGATGTTTCTGCATACAACTAATAATTAAAAGTTTAAGGGGAGCGAGCACAAAAAGGTTTGCTCCCCTTTACACTTTAGGAGGGTAACATTAATGAGTGAATATATTATTGAGATGCGTGATATAGTGAAAGAATATTCCGGCATACGCGCAAACGATAAAATATCAATAGGTTTAAAGCAGGGTGAAGTTCATGCGCTTTTAGGTGAAAACGGTGCAGGTAAAAGCACTTTAATGAGCATTTTGTTCGGCCTTGTTGAGCCAACAGAGGGCAGCATATTTGTTAAAGGGAAAAAAGTGCAAATACCAAACCCTTATGTGGCATACGACCATGGGATAGGCATGGTGCACCAACATTTTAAACTTGTTCATAACTTAACCGTTACCGAGAATATTATCTTAGGCATAGAGCCGAAAAAAGGTTTATCAATAGATATAAAATTGGCGCATAACAAAATTGAGGAGCTTTCAAAGCGCTATGGCCTATTGGTTGATGCAGGCGCAAAGATTGAGGACATAACAGTTGGTATGCAGCAGCGTGTGGAAATTTTAAAAATGCTTTACAGAGATGCAAAAGTGCTTATTTTTGATGAGCCCAGCGCTGTTTTAACACCGGCGGAAATAAAAGAACTTATGCAAATAATGCGTAATTTAATTAAAGAGGGGAAATCTATAATTTTAATTACGCACAAACTTAAAGAAATTAAAGAAATAGCAGATAGATGTACAGTTATACGCAAAGGTAAATTGATTAAAACAGTTGATGTTAAAGCTACAAGCGAAAAAGAAATGGCAGAGATTATGGTTGGGCGCGAGATTTCATTTTTTATAGATAAGCCCAAAAAAGAAATAGGAAAACCTGTTTTGCAAGTGAATAAAATTAGTGCAAAAAACAATATGGGCACTTTGGGCTTGAAAGATTTTTCGCTAAAAGTTCACGAAGGCGAAATTGTTGGCATAGCCGGTGTAGACGGCAACGGGCAAGCTGAGCTAATAGAGTGCATAACTGGGCTTAGGCAAACAGAGAGCGGAGACATTTATTTAAACGGTGAAAACATAACAAAGCAAAGCATTTCAAAGCGCATAAAAAACGGGCTTTCTCACATTCCGGAAGATAGGCAAAAAAGAGGGCTTGTTCTTGAATATACATTAAAAGAGAATATAATTTTAGAGGTTTACGGCGAAAAACCATTTTCAAAAAACGGTTTTTTAAATGAAACGGAGATAGATAAATATGCAAGTAAGGTTTTAAGCGATTACGATGTGCGCTCAGGCAGCGGAATTAATTCGCTTGCATCATCTTTATCTGGTGGCAACCAGCAAAAAGCAATTATTGGGCGAGAAATTGAAAAGAAAAACACATTGCTTATTGCGGTTCAGCCCACAAGGGGTTTAGACGTTGGCTCTATTGAATATATACACAAAAGAATTGTTGAACAACGCAATTTAGGCAAAGCTGTTCTTTTAGTTTCACTTGAATTAGATGAAGTTTTGCAATTGTCTGACAGAATTGTTGCTATAAACAGCGGGCAAGTTATTGGTGAAGTGCTTGCCGAAAACACAAACGAAAATGAAGTTGGCCTTATGATGGCAGGCGTTAAGAAAGAGGGTGAGTAAAATTGAAAACTAAAATGCAAAAAAGTTTAAGAAGCTTAATGGTTTCTATAATTTCAATTTTACTTGGGTTTTTATTTGGTGCAATTTTGATGCTTTTTAGCGGTATAAACCCCATCGAAGGTTTTTTGTTTTTGTTTCAAGGTGCATTAAATGGCATAACAAGGGCATCTAATACAGTGGCTTATGCAGTGCCTCTTATGCTAACGGGCTTATCTGTGGCTTTTGCATTTAAAACAGGCCTTTTTAATATAGGTGCTCCGGGACAAATGCTAATTGGCGGGCTTTTTGCCAATGTATATGCGCTAACAGTGGTAGCGCCGCGCTATATAATGTTGCCAACTGTAATAATACTTTCTATGCTTGGCGGCATGATTTGGGCAAGCATACCCGGTTTTTTAAAAGCGTTTTTTAACGCTAACGAAGTTGTTTCATGTATAATGATGAACTGGATAGCATATTGGACGGTATATATAATTGTTTCAGAGAACTTTAAATCGCTTACCAATGTAATTGAATCTACATTAATACCTGAATCTGCTTCGCTTAGAACAGAATTTTTAACAGAAATTACAGGCGGCTCTTATTTAAATTTAAGTATTATAATTGCAATTATAGCAACAATAATAATTAGCATAATTTTAAATAAAACGGTGCTCGGTTACGAGCTTAAAGCTGTTGGTTATAATAGGTTTTCAGCAGAATACGGTGGTATAAGCGTAAATAAAAGCATAGTTGTTTCAATGGCAATATCGGGTTTGCTATCAGGGCTTGCGGGGCTTGCGCTTTACTTTGGCTACCTTTCAAACATGCGCATAGGTGTAATGCCCTCGCAAGGCTTCGACGGCATTGCCGTTGCCCTTTTGGCAAACAGCAACCCAATAGGCGTAATTTTTTCTGCGTTATTCTTTTCTATATTGCAAACAGGAAAAGGCTTCATGAATGCAATGCTTCCAATTCCTCCCGAACTTGCAGACATTATTATAGCAATAGTAATTTATTTTTCAGCAACAAGTAAATTAATAGAAATGAACTTAGATAAAATAGTGAAATTTTTCAAAAAAACCGCAAATAAGGCAGGAGGGAAAAAACATGTGGGCAACAATTGAGCAAATGGCACCATATGCCATAGGTTACACCATTCCTATTATGATAACTGCATTCGGTGGTTTGTTTTCCGAGCGCAGCGGTATTACCAATATTGGCCTTGAGGGTCTAATGGTTATAGGTTCGTTTATCGGCGGCGTAACGGTTTATTATTTAGGGCCTGAAATAGGCTATTCATCTGCCGCTTGGGTTTCGGTTTTATTTGCTATTTTAGGCGGCACATTGTTTTCTGTTTTGCACGCATTTGCAAGCATAAACCTCAATGCGGATCAAACAATTAGCGGAACCGCAATTAATTTAATGGCAGGTGCCTTTGTTTTGTTTGTTTCAAGAAAATATGTTGGAACCGCAAACATAGTTATAAACAGCATGACAAGAATAGATATTCCGTTTTTAATGGATATACCTGTAATTGGCCCACTGTTTTTCACAGACACATATCCCACAACATGGCTTGTTCTTTTTATAATTTTGCTTAGCAATTATATTATTTACAAAACAAGCTTTGGCCTAAGGTTAAGGGCTTGTGGCGATTACCCTGAAGCGGCCGAAGCTGCGGGATTCAGCGTTGCCAAAATGCGATATGCGGGTGTGCTGTTATCCGGTGCATTTGCAGGGCTTGGTGGTGCTATATACACAATTACAATAGCAGGGCAAAGCAATGGTTCTGTGGATGGCCTGGGGTTTTTAGCACTTGCGGGTTTAATATTCGGCCAGTGGAAGCCATTTAGAATATTAATTGCAACTTTATTCTTTGGTTTTGCTGTAACAATTGCACAAATATCAATGCTTTTGCCGTCTTTTGAAAGTGCATCACCATTGGCACTTAGAGTTTTCCCTTATGTTGCAACACTGCTTGCACTTGTTGTATTCTCGAAAAAATCGCAAGCACCACGGGCAGTAGGGAAGCCGTTTGATTATAAGAAAACTTTGAAAGCAAAAGGGAGGAAAATTCGTGAGTGATTTTTATTATCTGGGCTTAGACAACGGTGGCACTTTAATTAAAGCCGTGCTCTTTGATAAAAATGGCAAGCAAGTTTACTCTGCTTCAAAAGAAATGCCACTTTGCACACCGAGTGTGGGCTTTACACAGCGTGATATGCAAGAGCTGTTTAATGCAAATTGTGATTGTATAAAAGAAGTTGTTCAAAATTGTAAAATATTGCCGCAAAAAATTGCAGCTGTGGCTTGCTCGGGGCATGGTAAAGGGCTTTATATGTGGGGCAAAAATTCTAAGCCCGCATATCCTGGGATTGTATCCACAGACACAAGGGCTCATAAAATTATTGATGAGTGGACAAAAAACGGTATTGCAGAAAAAATATTTGAAAAAACATATCAAAGCATTTTAGTTAGCCAACCTGTTGCAATTTTAGCGTGGTTTAAAAAGCATGAACCACAGGTTTACAACAATATAAAATGGGTGTTTTCCGTTAAAGATTATATTCGCTTTCGCCTAACAGGCGAAGCTTACAGCGAATATACAGATGCATCGGGAACTAATTTAATGAATTTAAACACCCGTGAATACGACGATGAATTACTTGAAATTTTTGATATAAAAGAAATCAAAGGCGCCTTGCCGCCTTTGAAAAATGCTTGTGATTGCTGTGGATTTATCACTAAAGAAATTGCACAATTAACAGGTTTAAAAGAAGGAACACCTGTTGCAGGAGGCATGTTTGATATTGATGCTTGCGCAATTGCACAAGGTGTTATAAACAATGATAATATATGTGTTGTTGCAGGCACATGGAGCATAAATGAATATGTATCAGAAAAAGTGGTTAAAGACAAATCTGTTTTAATGAATTCTATTTTTTGCTTGCCTGAGTTTTATTTGGTTGAGGAATGTAGCCCCACATCAGCCGGGAACCACAAATGGTTTTTGGATGTATTTGCAGGTGATATATTAAAGCAAAGCAAAGCGCAAGGCAAAAAAACTTATGAGCTTGCAGATGAAATGGCAATGAGTGTAGATGCAAAAGAAGATGTACCGGTGTTTTTGCCGTTCTTATACGGTTCTAATTATAATGCAAATGCACGGGCAAGCCTTGTTGGCTTAAATGCAACACATAAAATGCCGCATATGATAAGAGCGGTTATGGAGGGCGTTGTATATTGCCATATGCAGCATATAGATGCTTTGCTAAAAAACAGAGATATACCAAAATCTATAAGGCTTTGTGGCGGCGCTTCGCGCAGTGAATTTTGGGTGCAGATGTTTGCTGATATAAGTAATTTGCCTATAGAGCGAACACATAGCAACGAGCCCGGCGCCATGGGCGCGGCAATGTGCGCAGCAGTGTGCGCAGGGCATTTTAGCAGCTTAAACGAGGCTGTTAAAAATATGGTGCATTTTGATAAAGCTGTGTTGCCCAATGAAAGCAACATTGAACTTTATAAAAAGAAACGAAAAAAATACACAGCTGTAAGCGATGCACTTGATGTAATTTGGCGTAATTTTTAAAATACAAATAACTGAAAGAAGAAAAATATGGAACGTTATGCATGGAAAGCAATTATAAAAGAGGGTTGTAAAGAAGAATATATAAGAAGGCACGACGAAATGTGGCCTGAAATGATAAATTTGTTAAAAGAAGCCGGCATTTGCAATTATTCTATTTGGAACACTGAAAACGAGTTGTTTGGATATTATGAGTGTGAAAAAGGTGCAGATTTCGCCGCGAAAACACAAGCGTCAAGTGCTGTTGTTGATAAGTGGAATGAATATATGAAAGATGTTATGGTTATGATAATGGACCCGGAAACAGGTGCGCAACCTAAAATGAGCGAAGTTTTTAGGTTGGATTAACGAAAGTGAATAAGAGCATGAATTCGAACATCGAGTGTTCAGTTTATGCTCTTTTTTTATGCTTAGCGTTTTTTCTTGTTTTAAGAGCTTTATATTTAAATGTAAAAAAGGTGGAATTTGAATATTAAAAAAACAAAAAATATGAACAAAACAAACCTAAACATTTGCCGTTTCTTTTAATTTTTATTCATAAAAATTAAGTATTGTTGCAAAAAAATAATATGCAATGTTTTAAAGTCTAAACTTTATTTTTTTGTTTATGATATGATATAATATAATATCACTGTATTTCAAGTAGTTTCTTGACACAAATAGCCGTCGATGATATAATTTAGAAGTATGTGGTTTATTAATAAATATACATATTTTTAAAATTCGTATCAAACATTTTACGCATAAGTTGCCAAGGTGCAATATTATTTGTATTTATTTAATTTGTTTTTGTGTATGGAGGGCTTATGGCACGATATTTAAGCAAGCGCATTGCAATTTGCCTTTTGGCTGTTGTTTTATCTGTTTTCATTAATTTTACATTGGTAAGGCTTGCGCCGGGCGATCCTATTTCTCTTATGGCGGGGCTTGATAACCCAAACCAAGAGATGATAGACGCGCTTACAGATAAATACGGCCTAAACGAGCCAATACTTGTACAATTCGGCATTTATTTGGCAAATGTATTACAGGGTGATTTCGGCTTTTCTTACCGCAGCAATTTGTCTGTGCTTGAAATTGTGGGTGAGCGAATTGGCCCCACACTTTTATTAAGCTTAACCTCGGCGCTTTTATCTGTATTTATTGGCGTTAGCACAGGCCTTTTGGCGGCACGTAAAAAAGATACCGTTTTCGACAAAATATCGAGTAACATTTCATATATGCTTGATGCTATGCCAAGTTTTTGGCTTGCACTTATGCTTATGCTGCTTTTTGCATCTACTCTTGGCTGGCTGCCAACAGCCGGCATGGTTGATGCCAGAGCAGGCTATACAGGCTTTGAGCGTGTTTTAGACATTATGGTACACATGATTTTGCCAATTACTTGTATAACAGTGTTGCAAGCGCCGGCTTATTTTAGAATAACACGCTCGTCTGTTTTGCAAATTATGAGCGAAGATTATATAACCCTTTTTAAAGCAAGCGGTATGCCGCAAAAAGATATTTTTCGAAAATATGTGCTTAAAAATGCAATATTGCCAACAGTTACAATGTTTGCCATGAGCCTTGCATACAGCCTTGCAGGTGTAGCACTTGTGGAAATTGTTTTCTCGTGGCCCGGCATGGGGCGATTGTTGCTCGACTCTATTAGTAGGCGAGAATATTCCATTTTAAGCGGCATTTACCTTATGCTTTCAATAGCAATTGCAACAGTTACGGTTTTGCTTGATGTAATTTATGCAATGCTGGACCCACGCATACGTTTAAAGTAACATAAATATATGATGTTTATAGTAATACATAAATAGCGAGGTGGCATACATTTGAAAACAAAAGCGGTTAATAATAAAGTTTTATCTTTATTTACACGTATATTTGGCATTTATTCTCTTCGCATTGGGCTTGTTTTGTTTGTTTTATTGCTGTTTGCGGCGATTTTTGCACCTGTTTTAACACAGTATGAACCCATGATTTTGGGAGAAAGTATGTTGGCGGCGCCGAGCGCAGAGCATTTACTGGGTACTGATCAGTTTGGGCGTGATTTATTCACACGTATTTTGTACGGAACAAGAACTTCGTTAATAATTGGATTTGTAGCAGCGGGAATTTCGGGCGCAATAGGAATTATAATTGGTGCTATTTCCGGCTATTTTGGCGGAAAGGTAGATGCGGCACTTACATTTTTAATAAGTATTTTTGACATGACACCGATGTTCTTTTTAATATTAATTGTAATTGCAATGTTTGGAGGCAGTATTACAAACGTTATAATTGTTATTGGCCTTACTACATGGACGGCAAATGCAAGGCTTATGCGTGCTGAAACAGTATCACTGCGAGATAGAGTTTTTGTTAAGGCCGCCACAACAGTTGGCGAGGGCAAATGGCGAATACTTTTAAAGCACGTTGTTCCAAATGGAATTTACCCGCTAATTGTAAATACTACAGCTAACATTTCCGCCGCGATTTTAATGGAGGCAAGCCTTTCGTTTATTGGCCTTGGCGATGCAAACATCATAAGCTGGGGGCAAATAGTTTTTGAGGGGCGCAGCCAAATCTCAAGTGCGTGGTGGGTTAGCACTTTTTCAGGTATTGCAATAGTTTTAACTGCATGGACATTCTTTTTACTTGGAGATGGCTTAAACCGACTCATAACACCGAAGCTTCACACATCGGGGCATTAATTAGTAAAACTTTAAATGGTATTGCATGATACAAACACATATAAACAGTGTTTGAATAAAGAGGAGCGCTGAAATGTCTGTTTTAGAGATAAAAAACCTTAATATAACTTATAGCACAAACGCTAAAAGCGTGTTAGCGTGCGATAATATTAATTTAAAAGTAGAAGAGCAAGACTCTATTGGTATTGTTGGCGAATCGGGCAGTGGCAAATCTACTTTGGCTATGGGCATTTTAGGGCTTTTGCCCACGCAAAGCGCAAAATTAAGCGGCGAAATTTTATTTAAAGGCAAAAACCTTGTGGGTCTTTCACCCGAAGAACTATCGCCCATTAGGTGGAAAGAAATTTCAGCTGTTTTTCAAAAATCGATGAACGGGCTTTCTCCCGTACATAAAATAGGCAAGCAGATGGACGGAATTTATCGTGTGCACAACCCAAAGGCAAAAAAGCAAGAGTGCAGACAACTTGCGTATAGCTTGCTTGCAAAAGTTAACCTTGCAAGCCGAGTATACGATTTATATCCGCACCAGCTTAGTGGTGGTATGTTACAGCGTGTATCAATAGCTTTAGGGCTAATGTTTAACCCGTCGCTTATTATTTTAGACGAGGCAACAACAGCACTGGACGTTGTTACAGAGAGCCAAATTTTGCGAGAGATAACACACCTGGAGCAAACGCAAAACGTTACACGCCTTATGATAACCCACAACATGGCAGTTGTATCTTCCAGCTGTAAAAAAGTTGTTGTAATGTATGCCGGGCGCATTATGGAGAGCGGCCTTACAACCGATATATTGCGCTTTGCAAAACACCCATATACCCGTGGCTTACTTCGCTCTTTTCCATCGTTCACGGGTGAAAAGGGCAACTTGCGCGGTATACCCGGCTCACTTCCCGATTTGAGCTCGCCAATGGCAGGCTGTGCGTTTGCACCTAGGTGCGATAAAGCAACAGAAAAATGTAAAACACAGCGTCCTGAGCTAAATGAAGTTAAAGATGGATGGAATGTAGCATGTTTTTTTCCACAAGAGGGTGAAATATGAGTGATGTAGTATTAAAGGTAGAAAACGTTGTAAAACACTATGCACAAAAAGGCCACGCCGAAACAAGCGGCGCAAATGAGAAAGCGCAAAAGGTTAAAGCAGTTGACGGAGTTAGCTTTGAGCTTAAAAAGGGCGATATCCTTGGCGTTATTGGCGAGAGCGGATGTGGAAAAAGCACGCTTGGACGCATGCTTATTAACCTAGAATCACCCACAAAAGGCAATATTGTTATAAACGGGCTAAACACAAAAAATATTAACGAAAACATTAAAGCACAGCGTCTTTCTTTTAGGCGCACAGTGCAACTTATATTTCAAAACCCATACGAAGTGTTTGACCCACGTGAAACTATTGAAAAAGTGCTTATGACACCGCTTAATTTGCACGGCATAGGCAAAGACGAAAAAGATAGGCACAACCTTTGCTTAAAAACACTCGAGCAAGCAGGCCTTCGCCCTGCTGAAGATTACATAAAAAGGTTTCCGCACGAACTTTCAGGAGGGCAACTTCAGCGCATTTCAATAATGCGTTCAATGCTTTTAAATCCGTCTTTTATAGTGGCAGATGAGGCTGTTTCCATGCTTGATGTATCTATAAGAGCCGATATTTTAAACTTGCTTGAAAAACAAACACTTGAAAAGCAAGCATGCATGGTTTTTATTAGCCACGATATTGCAACAACACGCTATATAACAAATAGAGTTGCAGTTATGTACCTTGGCAGAATTGTGGAAATTGGCAACACAGATGACGTTTTGCACAGGCCTATTCACCCATACACCAGGGCATTAATTTCAAATTCAGCATCGCTGGACCCAACGGAAAAGCGTGAAGTGATAAATATAGACGGAGAGCCGCCAACACCGATAGGAACAGGCCCGGGTTGCTATTTTGCACCTCGCTGTTATATGTGCAAAGAAAAGTGTAAAAATGAATATCCGCCGATGATTGATGCAGGAAATGGGCATTATTATAGCTGTTTTTATCAAAAAAATTAAAATTTAACGCAAAATTTAGTTGTAAACAATATTAACTTCTTAAAACAACCGGCAAAGCTTTTGTTTTCCGGCAACTTTAATAGTTATTTACATAATTTGCAAATTGTTTTTTGTTAATTGAAAAGTTTTAAATATTTAATTGCAAAACAGGTGAAATTAGCAGATGATTTTATTGTTTTTGCAAAATAATGGAGGGTGTGTATGAATATAAAAGCTATTTTGGATAACGTTCCCGATTACAAAGCATTTTTAACGGTAGATGAGTTAAACCGTGAACTGTTAAAACTTGGCGAGGACTATCCCGATAAAGTTTCGGTGCAAGTTATAGGTAAATCAACTGCAGGGCATGACATACTGTGTGCAAAAGTGGGCAGTGGCAGCAAAAACGCGCTTTTTTACGGTTGCCCTCACCCTAACGAGCCAATTGGCGCGATGATGAGCCACTATTTTGCAAGGGCTATTGCACAAAACGATGAATATCGCAAAAAACTCGATTTTACGTTTTATATTATACCCGTGTCTGACGTTGACGGAACAAAACTAAACGAAAAATGGTTTAAAGGGCCTTTTAACCTTTACAACTATGCCCGTAATTTTTACCGCCCAGCCTCTCATTTGCAAGTTGAGTGGACTTTCCCCATGGACTATAAAACCTATAAATTTGATAAGCCGATGCCCGAAACACAGGCGCTAATGAAAGTTATAGACGATATTAATCCGCTTTTTATTTACTCGCTTCACAATGCGGGCTTTGGCGGCACATATTGGTATTTATCTCACCCACAGCCGCAAAGTGTTTATGACGCACTTTCAAGCTCATCTGAAAAAATGGGCGTGCCTCTTAATTTGGGCGAGCCAGAAATGCCTTTTGCTGTATCTTTTGCGCCGGCTTTTTACAAAATGCCCTTTGCAAAAGATATTTACGACTATTTTGAGAAGTACACACCGGGCGATCCAGCCGAAAAAATGTTTGCAGGCGAGTGCAGCGGGGCTTATGCAGGAGAGCAAACAACAGAGCTTGTGGCGGAATTGCCATATTTTTTAGAGCCGAGGGTAAACAGCGAAAAAACGCTTGATTATTCACGCTTAAAGGCAGTAGAGCAAAAGCTTGATATAACCCAAAAGCACCTTGATGATTTAAAATTGTTTTACAACAAAGCTGAATGCTATTATAGCCCGGGCAATTTGTTTGCAAGCACACTGGAAGGCATAATTAAAATGCTTCCCGGCAGTATTGAGGGCGAGAGAGCATTTATTAAAACAAGCGAGCAATTCAGCGAATTGTGCAAGGAATCAGAAGCTTTTTCAAACATTGAGTTGACACAGTTTTATCACCTTTTAAACTGGGGTACAATGGTAAGAAGCGTTGAGAGCGAACTTGAAAGCGTAAGCGGCGATGCAAAAATTGCACTTGAAACCATTATGCAAGACGCACAAGAAATGCTAAAGAAAAAGACCGATGAGCTTGAATCACAGCTAAATTACAGCGTAATACCTATTCGTAACCTAGTTATAGTTCAGCTTGAAAGCGCACTTAGAATTTTAGAGCAACTTTAAGCGTTTTTTGTTAAAGCCACCTTATAAAAGCTAATTTGTTAAGTGGTAAACGCAAAAAGCAAAAAATTGCTTTAAAAATATATTGGGCACATGCCCTACAAATGAAGAGGAGTAAAGTATGAAAAAAGTATTGACACTATTATTGGCACTTGTATTCACATTAGCATTTTTTGCCGGTTGTTCAAGCAGCGATGCACCTGCAACAAGCGGTGATACTAGCACAGGCACAGCGCAAGCAGACGGCCCACAAACAGGCGGCACGTTTATTGTTGGCATACCAAACGAACCATCAAGTTTTAACCCTTCTTTTTCTATGGACGAGGGCGCATTGTTCCCGATGATTCAAATGTTCAACAGCCTTGTTGTTGTTGACGCCGACAACAACATCGTTCCCGATTTGGCTGAGAGCTGGGCGTATAACGAAGATTTTACCCAGCTTACATTTAACCTAAAACAAGGCGTAAAATGGCACGATGGCGAAGATTTTACATCTGCCGACGTTAAATTTACTTACGATACAGTTATAGCAAATGCAGGTGTTTTAAGTGCGAATCTTGCATCTGTTTCAGAAATTACAACACCCGATGATTTTACAGTTGTATTTAATATGGAAACACCTGACGCCACACTTTTATACTCACTTGCATGGATTTCGGGCGGACAAATTATACCTATGCATATTTATGAGGGTACAGATGTTTTAACAAACCCGGCAAATATGGCGCCAATAGGAACAGGTGCATTTAAATTTGTAAGCAAAGACAGCACAACTGTTACACTAGAGGCAAACCCTGATTATTTTGACGGCGCACCTTTAATAGACACAATGATTTTCCAAGTTGTTACAGATCCTGAAACAGAGTATCAAATGTGGAAAAACGGCGAACTTGATTACATGTACAACCAAATTCCCGCAAGCGACATAAGCAACTACGACAACGATGAAAATTACTATACAACAGACAATTTGGCAATTAACCGCAACTATTTTACATTTAACATGAACAGCGAGCTAACTTCTTTAGAAGTTCGCCAAGCGTTTAACTATGCGCTAGACCGCAATCAAATTCTTGAAGTTGGCCTTAAAAATGTAGGCCTTGCAGCAGAAACTTACATCTCGCCTGTATACGACTGGGCTATAAATGAGGATGCTGTAATTGTAGAGCGCGATGTAGAGCGTGCAAAAGAGCTTCTTGAAGAGGCTGGTTTTACAGCAAATGAAGATGGCGTTTACCTAACAGTGGAAGTGCCTTACTTTATGTTTGATGAATTGCTTGTTGTTGCACAGGCAAACTTGCTTGAGGCAGGAATAGACATTCAGCTTGAAAAAATGGAGCTTAACACATGGATGGAAAAAGTGTTCAGTGGCGATTATGATGTTACATTCCTCGGTGGAGATCAAGGCCCTGATATTAGCATGATTTCTCAACGCATTGCAACAGGCGGCGGCCTAAACATTGCAGGTTACTCAAATGCACGTGTAGACGAGCTTTTGGCTTTGGGTATATCTACAAATGACACAAATGTTCGTGCGCCTTACTATCAAGAAATACAACAAATAATGGCTGATGAATTGCCGCTTGTATTTACAAACGACACAAGCTATAAAGTTGTTGTTGCAAAGCACATTCACGGTGTACCTTTGGTAGACGACGAAGTGCGCGGCAGTGTTCACCGCTACAGCTTTGCAAAAGTTTGGATGGAATCTGTGGGCTAATAAATACAATATACTTGCACTTATAAAACTGTTTTGTATTTAGAAAAGGTGCAAGTGCTTTTGGGGCTGTGGCGAACTGCGATAATTTCGTTACAGCCCTATTTTGTTTAAACTATTTACTTTAGTTAACTAACTATATTTACAAGTAAGAGAGGTGCTTTTAAATGGCAAAAACACGTGTGGGCAAATACACTGTTTTAAAACACAATGTAGGCGGAGTTCAACAGGCATTATTGGCGGCAGACGACGATAAAAACTTGCCGCTTGCGCTTATATTGCACGGCGGCCCGGGCGAGGCAATGGCGCCGTTTTTAAGCGGGCTTGCAAGCCTTGAAAATAAATTTACTCTGTGTGTTTGGGAACAGCGTGGCGCAGGTCTTTCATATTCTAAAACAGTACCGAAAAGCAGTATGACAATTGAGCAATTTGTGAATGACACAGTTGAAGTTATAGAAATAGTGTTAAAAAAATATGGTCGTAAAAAGCTTTATTTAATTGGCTTTTCTTGGGGCAGCTTGCTAGGAATTTTAGCTGCACAAAAGGCTCCGCACCTTATTGAGGCATACCTTGGCGTTGGGCAAATTGCAAACCAGTTAAAAAGCGAGCAAGAGGCTTTTGACCTTGTTTTAGAAAGAGCAAAAAAAGCCGGCGACAAAAAAAGTGTTGATACTTTAAATGAAGTGGGGCGCCCGCCATACCCTGAAGACGGCACAATGCCGGCACTTTTAAAAGGTCGCAAAATTTTTAGGCTTTATAATGAAACCCCCGGTAAAAAAGTGAGCATGGCAAAGTTTTTTGCCTCCATTTACAAATGCCCATTTTATACACTTGGCAACAAACTTAACTATTTTAAAGCACTTATGGGTGCAGGTGATTTGTTTTTGCAAGTGCTCAAAGTTAATTTGTTTGAACAAGTGCCGAAACTTGATATTCCTGTATATGTTGTTAATGGCAAGTTCGACTTGCAAACAATGCCGCAAATTGCCAGTGAATATATAAATGCACTTGAAGCACCATATAAAGAGTTTTTTTTATTTGAAAACGCAGGGCATTCGGCGCATGAGGATGAACCAAATAAGTTTATAGATGTAGTTAATAAGATGCTATAATTTTCATAAATACGCATTTTGTATAAGTAAGCCACAAGTATGATATTGCGTTCAACCCACCCTTTAGTTTTATGCTAGAGGGTGTTTTTGCTTTCAGAAATAGATTGCCTGAAATTTGATTACGCTATAACTTTTGAGGGAAAACGCACCGAAAAAGGCTGTAATCTTTCACACACAGAGTCTTTTGTGTTTCGAACACCTATAATCGGGCCCATATTAAATTTTCTAGTGTTTAAAGTTATTTATAAAAAGAAAGCCGATTGGAACTTAATTAGAAATGATATGATATTAGATAATAAATATTTAACAGATGTTTTAGTGGACGGTGAATACCCAAAAAGAATACCGCTTGCTGGGCTTGTAAAATAAAATTTTAACCGTTTGTCAATAAGCAAGCTTGCAATGTAACGTTGCATAAAAAGCACCCTTTAGCTTTGTGTTAAAATAACGCTGTTACGCCATAATTGTATATAAAATTAATTTTGCTTTACATTTATTCAAAAGTATGTTAAAATATTAACAATACTAAAAGTTAGGAGAGTTTTTATGGAAATTAAAGTATGTATCGGTAGCTCATGTCATTTAAAGGGCTCAAAGTTAGTAGTTGAAAAAATTCAAGAATTAATTCAGTTGCATGAATTGCAAGGAAAAATTGATTTATCCGGCGCATTTTGCATGTCTAAATGTCAAGAAGGGGTTTGCGTATCGTTAGACAATACAATTTTTTCTGTTAAGCCGGAACTTACACAGACATTTTTTGAAAATGAAGTATTAAAGAAACTTTAACAAGTTAGGAAGATTTATATGGCAGAATATTTGAAACTAAAAAAATCCAATTGTAAAAATTGCTATAAATGTATACGTTGCTGCCCTGTTAAGTCTATTAGATTTTCAGGAGGGCAAGCAAATATTGTTGGCGATGAATGTATTTTATGTGGGCAGTGTTTTGTAAATTGCCCTCAAAATGCAAAAGAGATTGATAGCAGTGTAGAGGCAACAAAGGTTCATATTTATTCAGGAGTACCGGTTATAGCTTCAGTTGCACCGGCTTTTATTGCAAATTATAACGGAATTGGAATAAAAACATTAGAAAAAGCTTTAAAAGCTCTTGGTTTTCATCATGCTGAAGAAACAGCAATTGGAGCCACAATTGTAAAAAATGAATATGAAAAAATGATAACTGTAGATAAGAAAAATATACTTATCACTTCTTCTTGCCACTCTGTAAACTTGCTAATTCAAAAATATTATCAAAATTTGTTGCCGTTTCTTGCCGATGTTGTATCACCTATGCAAGCTCACGCTATGGATATTAAAAAAAGATATCCCGAGGCAAAAGTTGTTTTCATAGGGCCTTGTGTTGCAAAAAAAGATGAATCTGAGCATTACAGAGGAATAGTAGATGAGGCTTTAACTTTTGAAGAACTAAGCCAGTGGCTTGAAGACGAAAACATAAAAATAGATTTAAATGAACAAAAAGATGACACAAAGCAAAGCTTAGCAAGGTTTTTCCCTACTACCGGTGGCATTTTGAAAACAATTATTAATAAAGACCCCGATTACTCTTATTTTGCGGTTGATGGCGTAGAAAATTGTATGAAAGCATTAGATGAACTTCTTGAGGGGAAAACAGAAAAATGCTTTATAGAGATGTCTGCTTGTATCGGAAGTTGTATAGGTGGGCCGGCCATGGAAAACAGCAGAAAAAATTCTATTTCAGATAATTTATATATTCGCAATTATGCAGGGGAAAAAGACTTTGAAGTGTCTGCGTTATCCACTCAAAATGCACAGAAAATTTTCACGCCTATAATTCAAGATATCTCAGCGCCATCAAAAAGCGATATTGCAAATATTCTTCGTCAGATAGGAAAAGAAACCGAAGCAGATGAACTTAACTGCGGTTCATGTGGATATAACTCATGTAAGGAAAAAGCCGAGGCTGTTTATTACGGCAAAGCAGACCTTACCATGTGCCTTCCTTTCTTAAGCGAAAAAGCAGAAACTTTTTCTGATTTAATAGTAGGAAATACACCAAATGCAATTATTGTTTTAAATGATAGATTAGAAGTTCAAAAAGCAAATAGTGCGGCTGTTAAACTTTTGAATTTAAGCTCGCAAAATGATATTTTGGGCGAACAAATAATAAAAGTGTTACACCCTGAGGATTTTATTACTGTTAGGCAAACCGGTGCATCTGTTAGAGATAAAAAAGTTTATTTAGCTGAATATGATAAGCATGTTCATCAAACTATTATTTTTGATAGACAGTATAAAATGTTTATATGCATTATGAGAGATGTAACAGATGAAGAAAACGAAAGAGCAAAAAAAGAAGACATTAGCCGCAAAACAATAGAAACTACCGACAAAGTTATAGAAAAACAAATGAGAGTAGTTCATGAAATAGCCTCATTATTGGGAGAAACAGCTGCTGAAACGAAAGTAGCTCTTACCAAATTGAAGGAGTCGATTAAAGATGATTAATTTATGCGCTGATATTGGACATAGCAGCTTAAATAAATTTGGCGAGGAATTATGTGGCGACCAAGTTTGCGTTGTAGAAGGTGTTGACGGGTCTACAACGATAGTTTTAGCAGATGGCCTTGGCAGTGGCGTGAAGGCAAATATCCTTGCAACTCTTGCTGCTAAAATAATATCCACAATGGTTTCCGAAGGGCTAAGCATTTCAGACTGCGTTGAAACAATTGCAGAAACACTGCCTGTTTGTGCTGTTCGTGGAGTTGCCTATTCTACTTTTACAATTTTCAGAATTTTAGAAGGAAACAAAGAAGCTGAAATTATACAATATGATAACCCACAAGTTATTTTGTTTCGAGATAACAAGCATCATGAATTTTCTTATACTGAAACTATTATTAGCGGCAAGAAAATATTAATGTCTAGAATAAATCTTTATGAAAATGACGTGTTCTTTTTAATGAGTGACGGCTGTATTCATGCCGGAGTTGGAAAAACACTTAACTTTGGCTGGGAAAGAAAAAATATTATTGAATATATGGAGCCTTTAAGCTTTGTAGGTTTTTCTGCTAAAACATTGAATAGTATCTTGCTTGAGGAATGTTCTAATTTATATGAAAACCGCCCGGGCGATGATACTACTGTTTGCACACTGAAAATGAGGAAAAGAGAGCCTATGAATTTAATAATTGGCCCTCCTTATAACAGAAACGATGCCGATAGGATGATGTCTTTATTTTTTTCAAAAGAGGGTAAACATATAGTATGCGGTGGAACAACCTCATCAATAGCGGCAAAGTTTTTAGGTAAAAATTTAGTGCCTACACTGGATTTTGCAAGCTCAGATGTTCCTCCTGTTGCAAAAATTGAAGGGGTAGAATTAGTTACAGAGGGTATTATAACTATAAATAAAGTGCTTACTTATGTGAAAGATTATTTAGCTGAAAACAAGCTTTATACAGAGTGGAGCGTAAAAAAAGATGGTGCTAGCGCAATAGCAAAATTGTTGCTTGAAGAAGCGACAGATATAAATTTTTATGTTGGTAAAGCAGTTAATCCTGCGCATCAAAACCCTACTTTACCTATTAATTTTAATATAAAAATGCAACTAATAGATGAACTAGCAGATCATTTGAAGAGGATAGGGAAGAAGATTAAAGTCAGCTATTTTTAGAAAGGATAAACAGTTTAATGAAAAAATTTGATACTAAGGTTCAATACATAAAATATAAAGTTTTAAGAGAAGTTGCAAGGCATGCATGGAATGATACTCTGCTTGAAAATGTTACAGACATACCTAAGCAAATAGTAACCGGAAAAGAATCTACTATGAGATGCTGTGTATACAAAGAGCGAGCAATTTTAGCTGAAAGAGTAAAAATTGCCATGGGCGGCAATAAAACGAACCCTAATGTTATAGAGGTTATTGATATAGCTTGTGATGAATGCCCGGTGTCTGGTTATACGGTAACATCGTCGTGCAGAGGTTGCCTTTCTCATCGTTGTTATGATGCGTGTAGATTTGGCGCTGTTTCATTTGACGAAAATCATGTGGCGCATATTGACGAAGAAAAATGTGTTGACTGTGGAGCTTGTGCAAAAGTTTGCCCATATCATGCTATTATTAGCAGGAAAAGGCCGTGTGAAAGTGCTTGCAAAGTAAAAGCAATACAAAAAGCACAAGACAATAGCGCTGAAATTATTAACGAAAAGTGCATTGCATGTGGCGCTTGTGTTTATCAATGCCCTTTCGGCTCAATTGCTGATAAATCTTTCATTTTAGATACCATAAAAATAATTCAGAATAGCAAAAACAATAAAGAATACAAAGTATATGCTGTTGTGGCACCGTCAATTTCAAGTCAATTTCAACACGCTAATTTAGGGCAAGTTGTCAGCGGCATTAAAGAACTTGGGTTTCATACCATAGTAGAAGCCGCATTAGGCGCTGATGCAGTAGCCTTAGAAGAAGCGAAAGAGCTCTCTGAAAAAGGCTTTTTAACAAGCTCGTGTTGCCCGGCGTTTGTTATGTTTATAAAACAGAATTACCCTGATTTCGCTAAAAATATTTCACACAATTTGTCACCGATGGCAAAGATAGCGAAATACATTAAAGATACAGATCCAACCTCGAAAATTATATTTATAGGGCCTTGTACCGCTAAAAAAATGGAGTTTCAACTTGATAGCGTAAGCCCTTATATAGACAGTGTTTTAACATTTGAGGAGCTGCAAGCGCTTTTTGATAGCCGCGATTTAAACTTAGAAGAATTGTCTATAGATGTACTGGATAACGCCTCGTATTTTGGGCGCATTTTCGCAAGAAGCGGTGGACTATCCGATGCTGTTGTTCAAGCTATGAAAGAGCAAAATATTGATTTTGATCTAAAAGCTGAAAGATGCGATGGAATAGATGCATGTAAAATGGCTATATTAAAATCCTCTAAAAAAATAAGCGATATAAATTTCATTGAGGGCATGGCATGTATTAACGGATGTATCGGTGGTGCTGGTTGTTTAACTCACGGGCCCAAAGATAAGTCTGAAGTGGACAAATATGGTATGCTGGCTTATGAGAAAACATTGCTGGATGCAGTTAAAGTGTTTAACATATAATAAAATTGTATAGTTGTGAATAAAGCCTTATTAATTAAATGAATTTAACCTTAATAAATAAGCAAAGAGCTTTAATGCAATTATTGTAGTGTTGTAATATTTCTAAATTTATTTTTCATATTTTAAGTATAGTTAAGGTTAGTTTATTATTATTAATATTAAATTACAATTATTTAATTTTAAATTGGAGCATAATATGAAAAAAACATTTACCGCTTTACTGCTTAGCGCATGTTTGATTTTATCTGCGTGCAGTAGTGTGGAAACTAGCGAGTCAACAAGCTCGCAAAACAGCACAGCATCTGAAATACAAACAGATGAGTCAACTAATATACAAACACAAGTATCAACAGATTCCACTGTTTATACCGGCCCTATTGTTACAACAGGGCAAAGTGAAACATACGATGAAAATGGAAATATAATAGACACAGCAAATGGCTTTTATGGCCAAGATGCAGACTATGAAAAATTAGATTTTGCTTTTACGCTAAATGATGATGGTACAACTTACGATGAAAACACAGGCTTAACTTGGATTTCAATTCCCGATAGCGGAAAAATGACTTGGGAACAAGCTGTAGAATATTGCGAAAACCTCACATTCGCAGGATATGATGATTGGCGCTTGCCAACAGCTGAAGAATTATTCTCAATAAGTGATTTTGAAACAGGTTGGCCCTATCTTGACACAGAGAATTTCGGGTTTGATACATCGGGAAGTTCAGCAAACGGTGCGCCGCAAGGTGGTGGGCCACAAGGCGGCCAGCAAGAAAGCGGCGAAGCTAATGGCAGCTCAAATGCATCCACTAATATAGAAACGCCGCCAAGCACATCTTCAGATGGAAGCATATCTAAAGAAGAGGGGCAATATTGGTGTTCCGATTATAATCTGGTAGAGGGTGATGAACGCCTTGGGAATATTGCTTTTGGAGTAAATCATCTCACAGGGCATATAAAAGCATACCCAGCATCTTCACAGCAAATGGGTAAGTATGTGCGCGCTGTGCGCGGAGATGTTTACGGCAGTGAAGATTACACTGATAATGGCGATGGCACAATTACCGATAACTCTTCAGGCCTTATGTGGCTTGAAGTGGATTTAGGTGTTGCAGTAAATTGGCAAGAGGCGTTAGAACTTGCAGAGAACTCTGACTTTGCTGGATATGATGACTGGAGATTGCCTGATGTTAAAGAACTGCAAAGCATAGTAAGCTATGACGGCTCGTATCCGGCTATAAATCAAAATTATTTCACGTGCACAGAACTTACAGAAAACGAAAATTACTACTATTGGAGTAGTACCTCAGCATACTTTAGCGAAATGGCACCTGAATATGATTCGGCGTGGTATGTGGCGTTTGGTTATACTTCACATGGGGCGGGTGCAGTAAGGTTTTCGCCCAAATATGTTGGTAGCGATGCAATTTCAGAGGGCGAGGACAATATACTAAACTCTGTTCGTTTAGTAAGAACTATTAGTTAGTAATGCCGCAATAAATATAGTGTCTTGGCAAAAAAAGTGATATAGAAGAAAAAGTGCTATATTTCTAACGCTAGGAATAAATAGGCAAACATTTTCACCGGCCCGGCGCTGGACCAATTCACCCTTTAGCTTTGTGCTAGAGGGTGCTTTTTATGCTCGAAATATAACGGTATGCATTTTGAATGAAGAGCATGGATTTGAACATTGAGCGTTCAGCTCATGTTCTTTCTACGATGACATGCATTACCACCGCGTGGCCAATTTTTTTGCCGGCAGTGCACCGAAGATAATTTATTATCATTGCTCGATGCAACAGCAATTTTATCTTCTAGAATTAATCGTCGAACGGTTGATGTTTTTTCATAGATGTGCTAAAATTGCATAAAAGATTTGTATGAAGAATTTAACACAACCGGAAGCTTAAAAGACTTATCCACCGGTTATAGTAAAATGGCCCGCCTATACGAAACACTTGGCAGGCACGAAGAAGTGCAGACAATGCACGAAAATATGCTTGAAATAAAAGACAGCCTAAAATAAAAAAGATATAAAGCAATCAATTTGCTATGTGGGCTGTTTATTATCATGTGATTATTTAAATTAATAAAAGGAGATGTACTAATGTATCAATTTTCACTAATCGTTTTGTCGATTTTCATATTTATTGCAGGAATACTCGTGGCGGTATATACTGTAAAAAAGGAGCATGGGTTCACAAATCGTGTAATTGCACGGCTTATCCTCTGTGTGGGAAGCTCTTTGTTTCCGCTTTATTTGATAGGAAACTTCAGCGCAGCGGGCGGTTTATTTGATACGGTGGTTTCATCTTTTTTAGGAATTGTGCGTGTGGTTACGGGCGAGAATTCCCTTGGAGATACAAGAGAGGTTATAGGCGGTGTTTCTCACGATATGGCACTGTTTGTCGCAAACTATACCGCATTAATTCATCTGCTTTTGTCACTGCTTGTTTTGGGTTTTGTGCTTAATTTCTTCAAGAACTACCTATCTAAATTTAGCTATCGTTTTATCGAGCGCGGTAAACTGTGTGTGTTTACCGAGGTGTCAGAGCGCAGCTTGCTTCTTTGTGAAGACATGCGGAAAAGGGAAAAAGAGGGCTCTTTGCCATCTTGCGTTTTTGTTTTTTTGCAAAAGGAAGGTGAAAATGCTCATCAAAGAGACGGCGATGAAGAGCGCCTTAATAAACTCGGTGCACATCTGTTTAATTATGATGTGTGCGATGTGCCTCTTTATAGACGTTATCTAAAGCATACTGTTTGCTTTTTTCTACTTAAGCAAAATGAAGAAGAAAACCTAAAACAGGCGCTTTCTCTTTCGCAAAAATACGGCAAGAGCAATATTGCAGGGCATTTGCAAATTCACGTTAAGAACTCAACGCCCGAGGCGGCAACCATTTTGGACACTATCGAATATTCCACTGTGCTCAGCTTGCGCATCTTCAACGAGACAAGGGCGCTTTTATATAAGCTTTTCGATGAAAAACCGCTGTTTTTGGCAAGGCAGGAAAACAATTTGAAAATTTTGGTAGTGGGAGCAGGGCGAGTTGGAACCGAAGCGGTGAAACTGGCGGCTTGGTGTGGGCAAACAGTGCAGCTGCGCCCGGAAATTGTGGTGGTGGACAGCGATGTAAATTGGGAAACGCGTTTTGCCCTTGAGTGCCCGGACATTGCGCCGAAAACCAGCCCCGATGATGCAAAAGAGGAAGCGAATATCCTCTTTTATGCACAGAATGTGCAAAGCGGCGGCTTTTTGGAAGTGTTAAAAGCTCACCCCGATGTGGGATATGTTATATGCGCTTTGGGAAATGAGGAGTTAAACCTTCGCACTGCTATGGCTATTCGCGGTGCTTATGAAGAAATTCGCTTTAAAAATGCAAAAGATGGGAATATTGCAAAAAAACCGCAAATTCATGTTTTACTTACAAACCCATTTTTGGCGGATATCGGTGAAAAGCTTCTTATTAACGCAAAAGTTCTTTGCGATTTAAAACCTTTCGGAAGCTTGAGCGAACTTTACTCTTGGGAAAGTGTCGCACTGCCTTATTACGACTACCTGGGTATGGCTGTAAATCGTTTTTATGCGCGTCACTATGCGGGGCAAGTAGATGCAGCGAGCTTGGTTAAAATTGAAAAAGAGGCAGATAAGCAGTATGAGGATAAGGAGTATAACCGCTCCTCTTCAATGGCACTGGGCCTTCACTCAAAATACAAGCTGTATGCTGCATTGTGTGAGCTAGGCGGCAGAGTGTTTTCAAAAGAATGGTGCGAAAAGCCATCTGACGAAATGATAAATGCGCTGGGAATATGTTTGCAAGATAAGGATACTCTCGAAGAGCTGTCGATTTTAGAGCACCGTCGCTGGAACTGCTATATGCGTGCCGAGGGATGGCGCTGTGCAGATTTTTGCCTTGCCGATAACTGGTTTGGCATCGAGAAAAACGATCACCGCAATTTCACTTCTAAACAAACGGTATGCCTTGTGCCTTGGCAAGAGCTTTTACAGGTTGATAAATGGCTTTTGGAAAAGCACGGTAAAAATAGCGATATGCAAGAACTCGACCGTGTGATGGTTCGGGAATTAGCTGTAATTTTAAGGCAGGCAAAAGAGCTTTGCAAATAGCGAAAATACTATGGTATGATTAGAAAGTGACAGCAGGTTTTTTACAAAAATATTAAGCAAGCAATGTACTTTTTATCAAGTGAACAGGAAAAAAAGTGAATGAAGAGCATGGATTTGAACATTGAGTGTTCAGTTCATGCTCTTTTTAAATATAAGAATAGTGTAGCAACTCTCATTGCTACACTATCAAATCTAACTTCTTGGGGCACTAAATAATTTTTGTGCCTTTAGTGCTTTTAAATATTGTAATAATAAATTAATTAAAAATCATCTAAATATAGCAAATCACATTAAGAGGTTAAAACTCGAATTAATAAAACTGTTAACCATGCACACCAATATCAGTAATCCATGGATAAGCATCAAGTTCTTCGTCGGTATCCATAGGGTTAGTGTCGTTATAATAGGTTATACGCCCGGTTGAGGAGTTAATGCTGAATTTGCCCTTTAGCTTTGTGCTAAAGGGCATGTCTTATGCCGAAATTATAACAGGTTGCTTATTGCACATGTAAATTAATAGCGTAATGCTGTGTTATTTTCTTTGTTGCTTTTTTCGACAAAAAATGTTATAATTTGACATAAATAGTAGTAATTTCTACTAAGTTGATTAATGTGTATGATTAATAGTTACTGTTATAATTTTTTGTTTATAGATAAAGTACATTTGCAGAAAGGAGTAAATTATGAGAATTAAAAAGATTTTGAGTATTTTAATAGCAATTTGCATGTTAGCTGTAATTTTGCCTGTTATGTCTGTGCTTGCCACAGAAGACAGCAGCGCAGTTTTAAGCGAAGATGAAAACACAAATGTAAATGAAACCCCTTTTGATTTCAGTGAGCCGATAAGGGTTGGGTACTATTCAACTTTTGACGATATGATAGTTAACATTAATAGCTTAAACAACAAAGGTTACGGTTATGAGGTGTTCCAAAAAATTTCTGACTTAAGCGGGTTGGAATTTGAATTCGTGCCTATTGCCGACAGCATGATTGAAGCAGTGCAAAGCGGCTATGTTGATGTAGGTGGCTTTAACACCCGAAGCGATGAAAGACGCGAGCAAGTTCTTTATTCCGAAAATCCGTTTAGCAAAACATACATTGCGCTTATGACAGATGACATGAGCGTTACATATGCTGATTTAGAAGCTATTGATGGAAAATCTGTTGCAGTTTATGATGAAAATGTCGGAGTAGAAAACCTTGATACTTTTTGTGAAGAAAATGGCATTTCGGTTGAATATATTTATGGTGAAACAGAATCATATATGGAGCAAGAAGCAGATTTATTTATAACTTACTCTGAAGATCCCACATCTAATGATTTAAATAATATATTAAACCTTGGTGTTTACAACCTATACTTAATTTCAAGTTTTGAAAATGCTGAGTTAATGGAGCTTATAGATGATTATTTTTGGGAGGTTATCCATACAGAAGGTAACTTTTTCATGGAGCTTGAGGAAAAATATCTTTCGGATAATATTGAAGTAACCCACCGTGGCCTAACACAAGGAGAACTTGATATATTAAGACAAAGGCCACTTGAAGTAGGTTATGTAACAGGTTTTTCGCCAATTTCATATACAAATGAGCAAGGCGAGCCTGACGGAGCAATGGTAGACATAGTAAGTGGGCTTGCAGAGCGCTATAATTTTGAAGTAAACTATCACCCATACAGCCTTGAAGAACCACAAAAAAATCACGAAGATTTTGATATGTTGCTTACTTTATATGGCGATAGCGAGTATGAAAATGAACATTATGCTTCTACCGACGCATTTTATGAAATTCCGATGTATGGAATAATAAACAATGAACAATTACATACAACTGTAACACACGAAATATTTGATACCTCTACTAAAATAGGCTCACTTCCTTATCAAACCATTGACTTTGATGCGTTTTTAGCAGTTAATTCAAAAGTGGAGTTTGTTTTCTATAACAACTGGCACGCTTTGCTAGATGACTTAGCGGCAGGGAATGTAGATATGCTTATTTGCACTGAAAGTGCTGCTACATACACTGAAATTTATTTTGCAGATTTAAATATTTCCACGATACAAACAGATACCGTAGCACCAATGAAGTTTTTTATAAACCACGATATTGCCAAGGAATATGTTCCGGTATTCAATGTTATGATCGACCGTATTTCTGAGCAAGAGTACACCGCAATAATTGAAACCAATTCCAATGATGCTTTACCTGATATCGAGACTAGTTTTTGGGAACTTGTTTTGGAAAACTGGTATTATGTTATGTTAGTTCTTTTGGTCATTGCCGCAGGGTATATTGCACTTCATTATAAGGGGCAAATAGAAAAAAAAGAAGCCTTACTCAAATCATACAACACCGACCCAATGACCGGCCTTATGACAATAAACAAGTTTAGAGTGACAACGCAAGAGATTATGGAAAAGGCAAAACCCGGTGAGTATGAGATAATATCATTCGACATTGATATGTTTAAAACCATTAACACACACTTTAGTACGGATAGGGGTACAACTATTATAATTGCTATTGCCGATGCATTGAAAAAAGTGTTTGAAGGCACAGATGCTGTTGTTAGCAGAAGAGTTGCAGACCAATTTTTGATATTCCGACGTATTGACGAGTGCGGCACAATGCGTCAGATATATACCTCTGATATTTTACCCGCAATAAACGATGCCATACATGAGAAATATAAAGCATCACTTTCGTTTGGAAATGTGATTATTGACAATGTTAAGGAAAAAATGACGGCGCTTATGGGGCAAGCGGATAATGCAAGATTAGAGGGTAAATCTAAGCACAAAACAACATTCATCACATTTGATGAAAAAATGCGAGAGCAGTATGAAAATAAAATTAATATCACTTTCAGAATGGAACAGGCTCTCAAAGACGGTGAATTTATTGTTGAGTATCAACCAAAAATTGACTTCGAAACATTAAAACTTGGCGGTGCGGAAGCGCTTGTGCGCTGGAGACCAAGAATTGGAGAAAAAATATATCCCGATGAATTCATCCCTGTTTTTGAGGAAAATGGATTTATAGCATCTTTAGATTTGTTTGTGTTGAAAGAAGTTTGCGAGTGCATAAAGGAAAACTGCTATAAAATGGGAATACCGCGTATTTCTGTAAATCTATCTGCACATACGGTGCTTTCCAATTATATCGTAAATCGTGTATCAGACACTCTTGATGCTTACGGAGTAGATGCAAGTATGATAGAGCTTGAACTAACCGAGAGTGCAGTGGAAGCAAACACAAAGGCGTTCCTTTCAACGGTTAAGAAGTTTAAGGAGCTTGGGTTTGCAATCTCAATTGATGATTTCGGTGCAGGTGTTTCCTCGTTAAATAGGCTATCTGCAATTGAAGCGGATATACTTAAACTTGATAAAGCGTTTTTTAACCTTAAAGACCAAGGGGCGAAGAGCACGGTTGTTGTAACCGATGTGATTAATATGGCAAAGCACCTTGACATGAAAGTTGTTGCTGAAGGTGTTGAAACCGCTGCACAAGCATTATGGCTGCAAAGTATTGGGTGTGACTATGCACAAGGATACTATTTTGCAAGACCCATGAGCGAAGAAGAGTTTAAGGCTCTGATTAAGGCAGATAAAGAGTATAGAATAAGTTTAATATAAGCTATAACAGTGCTTTTTCCACCGGTGTGGCGTTACAATTAAATGCGCCCTTTAGCTTTGTGCTAAAGGGCGTTTTTGTGCGCGAAACTAAGAATATACCTTTCGTGAAATGTGCTGCGAACAGTCGCTTTTAATGCTTTTGTGTTTTATTGTTGCTATATTGACATTTTTGGCGCATTTTGTTAAAATTACTATGGTAAATTATAACTTGTATCAAATGAGCAGGCCCTAGTGTTTGCTCGTTTTTTATAGATTTATATGTCAAATAATATTTTGATTTTAGATAAATTTTCACGTTGCGGGCGTGGGAATAATTATTGTGAAAAGTTGCCATTGTTTTGCAAGCTTAATGATTTTATTTAAATTAATTGAGTATACGTTTAACTTATAGATGTAAATTTGTGCGGAGGGATACACATGCTTTTCAAAAAGCTTGGCTCGAGAAAAATTGCTTCAGTAATTGTTTTCTTATCAGTTGTATTTATAGGGCTGATAACAAATTGGGCTAAAAATAACATGAGCGATGCTGTTATATCTGCAACGCTAAGCGAGATGAATCAAATTGGTGTGCATTTGGAGATTTTGCTTGAAGAAATATTGGAAGAAGGCCAAGATGATTTATCAATGCTTGCCGAATATGTTGCAAAGAATGATGTTCCGTTTGATGAAATTGGCTCGTTCCTTGAAAGCCAGTCACAATCTGAGGAATTCGACGCGCTATACTATATAGATGTTGAAGGAAATGGTTATACTCTGGACGGAACAGAGTATGATTTTTCCAACAATGAGACATTCCTTTATGCCTTGCAAAACGAATTTGTTGTAACCGAACCGCAAGTATCTTATGAAGCAGATGAGCTTGCTTTTGATTTTGCTGTTCCTGTGATAGTGGACGATGAAATAATTGCAGTTTTGTTTAGTGAAACGTTTATAAATGATTTTTTAAAGTCGGTAGAATTAAGCACCGAAGGCACAGGGGATGTTTTTGTTGTAGACCATGAATTAAACCTTGTGTTTTCCACAAGCGAAAACCATGTAGGCACTTCCTTTATTCCCGATGGTGATGTTTTTGAAATGGGCATGGATAATGTAGCAAATGCACAAGCTGAAATTACATCCGGCACGAACGGTGGTTTTTATTACGACTATTATGGTACATCTAAGGTAATGGTGTATTTCCCTATACAAAATACCAACTGGGCAATTGCAATAAATGTTGAAGTTGATGGAATAAATGCTACACTTACAACGGCTATAGAAATATTTGAACTTGTTAGCGATATTGTTTATTGGACTGTAATTATTATGGTCGTTTATATTTCCATTGCAAATATCCGTGCAGAAAAGAAATTGCTGAAAACCGCTTATTACGACACGTTGACAGAGCTTGCAAATAAGGCGAAATTTAATATCGACGTGGTAGAGGTATTAGAAAAACAAAAAGATAAACGGCATACTATTATTGTATTTGATATTGAAAACTTTAAGGCAATAAATGAAATGTTTGGCCGTGATGTAGGCGACCGTGTTTTAAAGGGCTTTAAACCGTTTTTTGAAAAAGTTAAAGAGCCAAGCCTTATTACCGCAAGAATTGGCGACGATAAATTTGCCATGTTTGCAGATGCGAAAGCTCTAAGCGACTTAAACCCTTTGCTCGAAACTGTGTCGGTGCATTTTGACGAGATTGTCCCGGAGCTTGTGGATTATTCCGGAACATTTAAAATCGGTAGGTACAATATAGAAAAAGGTGAAACCGATTTTGATGATATTATGACGAAAGTGAACCTTGCACACCAAAGGGCAAAATATACTAAGGGCGAGATACTTTGTGATTACGACGAAACGTTTAAGCAAAAGCTAATAATAGAAGCAGAAATAACAAACAAGATGAGAGCAGCTCTTGACAATAAAGAGTTTAAAGTGTACTTACAACCAAAATTTAGCACAAATGATAATATTCTTGTAGGTGCTGAAGCACTTGTTCGTTGGGTCGAAGCAGACGGAAAAATAATATTCCCGAACGACTTCATACCTTTGTTTGAACGCAACGGCTTTGTTGTTGAACTTGATAAATACATACTTGAAAATGTTTGCATAACTATCAGAAAATGGATGGATGATGGGCTTGGCCGGTTCACCGTTTCGGTAAACTGCTCGAGGTTAAATTTAGAAAACCCGTTTTTTGTAGATGGTGTTGTTGCCATTGCTGATAAATACAATGTGCCGCATGATTGTATTGAAATTGAGCTAACAGAATCTACAACAATAACAAATGAGAATACAATAGAACAGCTTTTCTTTGATTTGCGTCAAAATGGTTTTAAAATCTCCATAGACGATTTCGGTGCAGGCTATTCCTCACTTGGTATGCTCAAAAACCTGCATGTGGATACCCTTAAAATGGATAGAAGTTTCTTTGTTGATGGAAAGAATGCACGCCGCGATGATATGTTAATTGACAGTATTATTAAAATGTCGCACAATTTAGGCATGTATGTTGTTGCGGAAGGTATTGAAACACAAAAGCAAGTTGATTTGCTTCGCAGTATGAATTGCGATGCTATACAAGGTTATTTCTATGCAAAACCTATGCCTATAAGTGAATTTGAGAAAAAATACAGCTTTAAAAATACATTGTGAATATGCGTCGGAACTTTTAAAATAATAGCTACAAACAAAGCGGCTTGAAAAGAATACTTCGTTTAATTAATGCATTATTAATTAGTAGCTTTGTTTTTTATCGCTATTTTAATTTTCCCTAAAAAAGCAGTTAAGCGCAAAAAGCAAACAGCTTTATGCACTTAACTGCTTTTATGTTTTTTAATAAAATGCTTTTGTTATCAAATTAAAAGGCATATTGCTTTTAACTATAATTAAGGTTATAATATTGTTAATAAAAAATTAAGCAAGTTTTTAGTTTTACGTTCTGCAAAACTACCTGTTTATTTACAAATTACAAAACATTTGAACACAATGCTTTGCGCTGTTAGAGTAACGCAATTATATATGGCGAATAATATGTGAGAAGCCTAACTTATTTTGAATTTTGTGTTTAGAAAAGGAGCAATATTGTTATTTTCAAGCTTAACATTTTTTTTAATATTCTTACCGCTTGTTTTTTTGCTTTATAGGGTTTTGCCGTTTAAAGGGCAAAACGCTTTATTACTTATTGCAAGCTTGCTTTTTTATGCCTGGGGCGAGCCGAAATATATTTTTTTAATGCTCATATCCATTACAATTAATTATATAAGCGGGCTTGTTATTGCGCGCTGTGAAAAAAGAAGCGCAAACGCGAAAATTGCGCTTGCGGTAAGCGTTATTATAAATTTATTGCTATTAGGTTATTTTAAATATTACACTTTTGTAGCAGATACTTTGCACAGTGTTTTTAATAATGAAATTTTGCCGCCTTTAAATATTCTTTTGCCAATAGGTATAAGTTTTTATACTTTCCAGGCAATGAGTTATATTATAGAGCTTTACCGCTCAAGCATATCTGTGCAAAAATCTTGGTTTCGTTTAGCGCTTTATATAAGCTTTTTCCCCCAGCTAATAGCAGGGCCTATAGTTCAATATTCTGTTGTTGAAAAAAACTTATCAAAGCGCAGCATAACACACAGCCAAACTGTTTACGGCATAAAAAGGTTCATTTACGGCTTTTCAAAAAAAGTTATTTTGGCAAATGCTTTTGCAGCTAAAGCCGATGAGGTTTTTGCGCTTGCGCCTGCTGATATGTCTACAGCGCTTGCATGGCTTGCCGCAATTTACTATGCACTGCAAATTTATTACGATTTTTCAGGCTATTCAGATATGGCTATAGGCCTTGGCTATATGTTTGGCTTTAGTTTCCCCGAGAACTTTAATTACCCGTATATATCAAAAACAATAACAGAGTTTTGGCGGCGCTGGCATATAAGTTTATCCTCTTGGTTTAAAGAATACTTATACATTCCGCTGGGCGGTAACAGAAAAGGGCAAGCCAGAACATTAATAAACCTTTTTATTGTGTTTTTGGCAACGGGCATTTGGCATGGGGCAAGTATGCAGTTTTTGTTTTGGGGTATCTATTACGGCATAATACTACTTTTAGAAAGGCTGTTTCTTAAAAATATTCTCAAAAAAATTCCCGCTGTATTCGGGCATTTATATTCACTTGTTTTAATAATGGTAGGTTGGGTAATATTCCGTGCTCCCGGCTTAAATTCGGGGCTTGCCATAATAAAAAATATGTTTATTCCCACCGATGGCAATATTGCATACCCCGTTTTAAGGTATATAGATGCTCGCATGGTTGTTTTAATTATTATCGGCATATTACTATCAGGTGTAGTGCAAAGTTTATTTAGCAATTATAAAGAAGCTCTTTTTTCACAAAAAGAAAACTCTGTTTTACAAGTTGCGGTGCTTTTAAGCTTGTGTTTTGTTTGCCTAATGCTTTTAGTGTCTAATACTTATAATCCATTTATTTATTTCCGTTTTTAACAGGTAGGTGCACATATGAAAAAAAACAAAACATTTGCAGATAATTTGCTGCTATATGGCTTTTTATGCCTTATGGTTCTGCCTATTTTGCTGTTTGCAATATTTAAAAATTCACTTGATACCGTCAATTACGAAAACCGTGATTTAACACCGTTTCCAAGTGCTTCAAATACAAGTTTGCAAGAGTTTCCCGCCCAATTTGAGAGCTATCTCGGCGATAATGCCCCTTTTAGAAACCAGTTTATGACACTGAATGCCTCAATAAATATGCTGTTTGGCGTTGTAGATTCCAGTGACGTTTTAAAAGGCGAAGATAACTGGCTTTTTTTGAAAGATGTATCAGACAGTAAAAGTATTTCAGATTACCAAGGCCTAACATATTACAGCCAGCAGCAGCAACAAGAAATTTTCGAGCAAATAAATGAATTGCAAAGTAGCTTAAGTGATAGCGGTTATAAGCTTGCCGTTGTTTTTGCGCCTGCAAAAGAGGGCGTTTATTCAAATTATATGCCGGCTTATATACCCGTTGTAAACGAGCAAACACGCGTTGAGGGGCTTAGTGCTGCAATTATGCAAAACACAGATATTCCTGTTATTTTCCCTAAAGAAACTTTGAAAAACGCGGCGCAAAGCACACCGGTTTACTATAAATATGACACCCACTGGAATGAAATTGGCGCATATATAACAGCGCAAGAAATTTATAAAAGCATAGGGTACAGCTACAATGAAGGTGTTCCGAATTATGTGCAAAATCTTGAAGAAGTCGCCCCGAAAGACCTTGCCAATGTTAGCGCCACGTGGAATATTTTCACCGACGATATTTACTACTCTGTTATGCACGATAAAGCGCAAACGGCCAATCAAAGCGGCGACGGCTATATAACCCATTTTAGCGGCAACGGCAAAAGCAACTGCATTGTAATAACCGATAGCTTCGGTGAAGCGCTTATGCCTTTTTTAAGCGCACAATTTAACCAAAGCGTAGCAATTCACGGCAACGCTTTAAACTATGACAATTTACAAATGGTGCAAAACGAATTATCACAAAACAGCTCTTTGGAAAATTATATTATAATAGAAGTTGCCGAGCGCTTTAGCGACACATTACTTTCAAAGCTTGAAAAATTAAATGAATATTATTGATTATGAAAAACACAGTTTTAAACAAGTAAATGCACTTGTTTAAAACTGTGTTTTTTGTTTAATATATTAGTAGCTGCTAAGCTGTTTTTCATTTGGCGAGTTTTAAAACTGTTGCGCTTTGCTAGGTAAGGGTGAAAATATATCGGAACACTTTACGATATTAGAAATTTTTGCGCTTTGAAAAACTTTTAAAAACCAATTATTTAAAGTATAAATCTGTTGTTGGGAAATTAGGCTCACATGTGTAATTTATGCCCAGTTTTAAAAATGTTGCGCCATCATTTTGGGTTATTAAGTCTGAGCAATGTGCCTCACAGCCCTTTAGCATTGGCAACTTTTTCATGGCGTGGGCTGTTGTTGGGTTTGTTACCGCTGAGATAGACATTGCCTGTAAAACTTCCTCAAGCTTTAAAACAGGGTGTCTACTGCCTAAAATTTCTTGTTTCATTTTAATAATAGGCGATAAAACAATAGGTGAAATAAGCATAATTTCATCATCAATGCCCGCAAGCGTTTTTATGCAGTTTAAAACTGCCGCTGCTGTGTCGTTCATAAGCTCGGAAGATTTGCCCGTTATAATTCTACCATCGGGCAGTTCAATAGCTACTGCGCTTCTAGAGCAAGCTTTTGCTTTATCTATTGCGGGCTGTACAACTTTTCTGTCGTTAACGCTAAGGCCTAATGCGCTCATTAAAAGCTCTATTCTTTGGCATGCCTCTATATCTGCGCGGCCCAATTTATAATCGCAGTTTACATTAAAATATCTTCGTATAATTTCTTGGCAAGCCGCATATTGCACGGCGTCATCGTCTCTAATACTAGAGCCTATCATATTAACGCCCATATCTGTAGGCGATTTATATATTTCTTCCCCTAATATACGATTTAAAATAGTTTTAACAACAGGGAATGCCTCAATATCTCGGTTATAATTCACAGCTGTTTTTTCGTAAGCGCTTAAATGAAAAGGGTCTATCATATTTACATCTCTAAGGTCGGCGGTTGCAGCTTCATACGCAATATTAACAGGATGATTTAGAGGTAAATTCCACACAGGGAATGTTTCATATTTAGCATAACCGGCTTTAACGCCTCTTTGATGCTCGTGGTAAAGCTGTGAAAGGCATGTTGCAAGTTTGCCACAACCCGGCCCCGGTGCTGTTACAACAACAAGAGGGCGTGTGGTTTCAATATAGGGGTTAGCGCCATAGCCCTCGGGCGAAACTATCATATCTACATTTGAGGGGTAGCCTTTTGTTAATGTGTGCATAAAAACGCGCTCACCGCGCATTTCAAGCTTCTTGCGAAAAACTTCTGCCGCAGCTTGGCCTGTGAATTGTGTTATTAAAACAGAGCTTATATAAAGCCCTAATTTTCTCAAACTATCTATAAGCCGTAATGCGTCTAAATCGTATGTTATTCCTAAATCCGAGCGAACTTTGTTTTGCTCTATAGCTTTTGCGCTAATGCAAAAAATAATTTCTGTTTGCTCTTTCATTTCACACAAAAGTTTTACTTTGCAGTTTAAATCGAAACCGGGTAAAACCCTTGCGGCATGGTAATCGTCAAAAAGTTTGCCGCCAAATTCAAGGTATAATTTATTGCCGAAATTTTGAACGCGTTGTTTAATTCTCAGTATTTGCTCGTTTATATACTTTTCGTTATCAAAGCCCATTTCTTTCATGATTTCCACTCTCACATCTCGTAAAATTAAATTTGCATAAATAAATTAAAAAGTTGATTTCGTAAAATTGTAACTTTGTATTTTAAATTTTCCCGCAAAAAAATAAACATTGTGGTTGTTAAAGCCGACGACGAGAAAAACAAGCAAAAATAACACTTTGTTTATTTTATTAAAATTTTGAATACATATTAATTATAGCACAACTAAATTATAAAACAATAATAAAATTATAAAAAATATTGAAAAATAGCGAATTTTGCGGTGAAGCAATATACTTATATATAATACACAATCTATATTCAGCGTAAATAATATCCTATAGCATAAAGCTAAAGAGCGAATTGGGTGCAGCGCCGCATTGCTGGTGTGCTTATACAAAATGCATACTCTTTTTCGGGCAAAAAATTCGCCCTTAGCACAATACCAAGATCGAATTGGGTGCAGCCTCAGGCTGCTGTGTTTGGGCTGCAAAATAGATACCCCTAACCCTCGGGCACAAAACCGAAAAAAGGTGGTAGCAAAAGTGTAGCGTAATGGCTGCGCTTGCAAAGCCATAGCTACACCGAAGCGTGCCTTTTTTCGGAAGAGGAGGAGCGACGAAATAATGTGAGCGATGACTTTTATAATTTTACAAAAAAAGTCGTCGCAAACTAAGCATAGTTTGCGACGGGTGTCAGGTGTGCTTATTTAGGATATCTTAATCGCGAGCATTGCATTTAGACAAAAAGAAAACCTCAGCACGCGAAATGCGTGTCGAGGCTCTCGACTGGTGCGCTTGAAGGGATTCGAACCCCTGACCTACTGGTTCGTAGCCAGTCACTCTATCCAACTGAGCTACAAGCGCAAGTTTGTGCTAGCGATTAGCACTTACATATACTATCATAAACTTACAATGTTGTCAATAGTAAATTGTTATAGTTTTTCTTTAGTATATTATATTAATATAAAAATTCATATAAAATATAGTGGAAAGTTACATTTTTACATATGCAAAGTATATCGAATTTATTAATGCATATAATATTACAAATTAAACAGCACAAGTTATTGACGGCTTTAATGCTATATGATAATATAACATTAGAGTAAGATAATTCAATTTTAAATAATGTGATGTTAATAAAAGGAGATAATTATGAAAAAGCTATTGATAATAATTATGGTTTTAAGCACATTGCTGTTTGCCGTTTCGTGTGGCAACTCAGGCATACAAGACGGCGATTATTCTGCGCAAATGCCACAAGATGAGCATGGCTGGGCAGATACTTTAACCGTAACATACTCGGGCGGCGAATTAACAAGTGCAACATTCGAGTCTGTAGGTGAAGATGGCGCTAAAAAAAGTGAACTTGCACCTGAAGAATATCCTATGGACCCACCACCGAGTGAATGGATTCCACAGCTAACAGATAATGTAAAAGCAAGCGCAGGCGACCCAAATGCTATAGAAATGATAGCAGGTGCCACTAACAGCTCGCAAAATGCGAAAGATATGCTTGCAGCCATAAATGAAAACGCAGAATCAGGGAACACAGATACCGTTTTAGTAGAGGCAACACAATAAAATTAAATTAAATTAAATAAGAACTGCTTGGAACAGATATTAACTATCTATTCCAAGCAGTTTTTTGTTGCGTATTATTAAAAATTATTTTACGCCTTTAAAGTTTATAATTTGCTGTATTATGATATTTATTTATACAGAAAAAATTGCGTTTCAAATTATATCAAATAAAAAGCGTTTAGTTTTTAAGGCTTTGTAGCGGCGCAGGTATTCTTCCACCGCGCGCAACAAAAACTTCGGGGCTGAATGTGTTTATATCCATAATTGGCGCATAGCCTAATAGGCCACCGAAATTAAGGGTATCTCCGGGTTTATAACCAATAGCCGGTATTACCCTAACAGCGGTTGTTTTAGAGTTAACCATGCCTATGGCGGCCTCGTCTGCGATAAGGGCGCTAATGACAGCAGCGCTTGTGTCGCCGGGAATAACTACCATATCTATGCCAACGCTGCAAACAGCAGTCATCGCTTCAAGCTTTTCAATGCTTAAGCTTTTGCGCATAACGGCTTGTATCATGCCTTCGTCTTCGCTAACGGGGATAAAAGCGCCCGATAGCCCGCCAACATGGTTTGATGCCATTACACCGCCTTTTTTTACAGCGTCGTTAAGCATTGCAAGTGCGGCTGTTGTTCCACAGCACCCACAGCTTTCAAGGCCCATTTCCTCTAAAATATTAGCAACACTGTCGCCTATAGCAGGCGTTGGCGCAAGTGATAAATCCACTATGCCAAAAGGCACATTAAGGCGCTTTGCGGCTTTAGTGCCAACTAATTGGCCCATGCGTGTAATTTTAAATGCCGTGCGTTTAATTAGCTGTGAAACCTCATCAAGGCTTGCGTCTTTCGGAAGCTTTGCAAGTGCAGCTCGCACAGCCCCCGGCCCCGATACGCCAACATGAATAACACAGTCCGGCTCGCCCGGGCCGTGGAATGCACCTGCCATAAAGGGGTTATCTTCCGGCGCATTGCAAAAAACAACAAGTTTTGCCGCGCCAATACACATTTCATCTTTTGTAAGCTCTGCCGATTGCTTAACAATATTTCCCATTAAACGCACAGCGTCCATATTTATGCCGCTTTTTGTACTTGCAACATTAACACTGCTGCAAACAAATTGTGTTTCGCTAAGCGCCTGTGGTATGCTGTTTATAAGCCTTTCATCGCCTTGCGAAAAACCTTTGTGCACTAAAGCGGAATAGCCGCCTATAAAATTAACGCCCACAGCCTGTGCTGCCTTATCCAATGTTTTGGCAAAATCAACGGGGTCGCCATTTTTACAGCTTGCTAAAAGCATGGCAATTGGCGTTACAGAAATGCGTTTGTTTATTATAGGTATACCGTATTCAGCGCTTATTTTTTGTGTTACAGAAACTAAATGTTCAGCTTTCTTTGTGATTTTATCGTATATTTTTTTGCATGCGGCAGTGCTATCTTCGTCTGCGCAATCAAGTAAAGATATGCCCATTGTTACAGTGCGCACATCAAGGTTTTCGTCGTTTATCATTTTAATGGTTTGCAAAATTTCATGCGTGCTTAACATAAAAAACTCCTTTAAATACGGTGCATTGCATCGTATAGCTCTTGGCGCGTGCAATGAATATCAACGTTTAATTCTTTGCCGGCTTCATTCATTTTTGCAGCGAATTCTCTGAATTTAATTGTGCAATTTTCTACATTTACTATCATTATCATAGCAAATGTTCCGCGCAATATGCTTTGAGATACCTCTTCAACATTAACACTATGCTCAGCACACATTGTGCAAACTTTTGCTAAAATGCCAACAGCATCTTTTCCTACAACAGTAATTACAGCTTCCATTTTTACACCCCTATTATTTTAATTTTACTTATGTTATTTTAATATATTTTGGTTATAAAGTAAATAGCAAAAACAAATGCATTGTTATACTGGGTAAAACTCTCTTGTGGAATTATATATCGAAACTATTTCTTCAATTGTTTCATTGGGGGTTTTGCCCTGTGTATAAACAGTGAATTTAGCAACTTGCTCATTTGTGTGCGAATTAATAAATATGCGGTTTAATATTTTCTCTGCTTCTTCCTCGCCAATTCGCTCATCAAGAATTTCAAGAGATTTTTGCTTATCGCTGCAAGGAAGCAGTAAAAATACAAATTTTTCGTTTTGCATTAATGTAATAAACTCGCGCGCTTGAACTTCATCGTCATACACGCTTTGCCCACCACCAAATTCAATTACAGCATTGTCATTACTTGAAATTATAGTCTTTACTGCCTTTAGCTCAAAAGGTTTTTGATATTCATACCATCCCTCAATGCCTTTAGTGTTATATTCTTGCTCGGCAGCTTGCTCAGAATACTCCATTTCAGGGTATAACGTAGGCCTCAGTTCATCCATGTCAACATGATTCATTTGTAGCTTTTCGGAAAGCTTTTTGCAAATGGTAGATTTACCGCTGCGTATAGGGCCAATAATTATAATGTTATGGTTCATTTCTAATTCCTCCTTAATATGTAAACAGCATGCAATTCAATTGTGTTATTTGGTAAAACGCTTATTTTGCAAAAAAATCGCTCGATAAAATACTGTAATAAGCGGTATCTACAATACCTTGGTTATTATAAGCCGATTGCCTTAATACCCCTTCATACTTTAAGCCGCATTTTATCATAACCTTTCCGGAAGCCGGGTTGTTTACATCATGGTTTGCAGAAATTCTATTTACACCCATTTCTTCAAATATAAATGGAATTATTGCAGAAAACGCCTGTGAAACAATACCTTTATTCCACCATTTATAGCCTATAGAATAGCCTATATCAACAAAATTGATTTTCTCATTTATGTTCACAATAGAGATAGTGCCTATGGGCTCGTCAATTTCTTTTAAAACAATTGCCCATAGATAAAAATCATCTTTTTCGTAAGATTTTATCCAATCATTTATAATGTTTTCTGTAACACTTATATCAGCATGTGTTGGCCATGTGAGATATTTAGTAACCCTGTCATCATTACACCAGTTAGAATAAGCAGGGTTAATATCGCTATGCTTAAATTTTCTTAAAATCAATCTATCTGTTTGTATTTCTTTAGTTCCTAAATGCTTCATAATTGTCCTCCGATTATTATATAAACATCCTATCCCTAAATTATACAGTATTCCCTTTGCAAATTCAATGTTGCAAAAAGCCAAAATATAGCGAAATACAGCAAGAAAGTATTTAAAAAACACTAAATGCAAAGTAAATAATAAAAAATATTTACTTTAGGCGCTATTAATTGTATAATAAAATAAATATGTAATTAAATTTTAGCGTAAATGGGAGAGAAAGTATGGAACAAATATTGCGCATCTTAGAAAATAATGCAAGAATTAGCATTGAAGACATAGCAACAATGGTAGATAAAAGCCCGAAAGAAGTTGCGGCTATAATCGACGAAGCGAGAGAAAAGCACATATTGAACGGATTTAAAGCTTTGATAGATTGGGATAAAGCGGATATAGCTAAAGTTCAAGCGCTTATTGAACTTAAAGTGCAGCCCAGAAGAGATTGCGGTTTTGACCAAATGGCTAACACAATAGCACAATTCGATGAAGTTGACAGTGTTTTGCTTATGAGTGGCGGCTTTGATTTGTCTTTGCAAGTAAGGGGCAAAAGCTTTCAAGATATAGCTTTGTTTGTTGCAAAGCGCCTTTCGCCGATAGAGGGCGTTTTAAGCACAGCAACACATTTTGTGCTTAGAACATATAAAAAAGACGGCGCTATGTATGACAGCGAGCCCGTGGACGAACGGGAGAGAGAAGTTTAATGAATTATAACGAAATAATTGCGCAAAGGGCGGCTGATATGCGTGCTTCCGGCATAAGGAAGTTTTTCGATTTAGCGGCGGAAATGAAAGATTGCATATCACTGGGCGTTGGCGAGCCGGATTTTAAAACGCCTTGGAGCGTGAGGGATTCAGGTATTAGAAGCCTTGAAAAAGGCCACACTTGGTATACTTCAAACTCAGGGCTAAAAGAATTGCGCGAAGAAATTTGCACATATTTAAACCGCCGCTTTAATTTAAGCTATAATTTTAATGAAACGCTTGTTACTGTTGGCGGCTCGGAAGCTATAGATTTATGTATTAGGGCCATTGTAAACCCGGGTGATGAGGTTATTATTCCCGAGCCTTGCTATGTGAGCTACGACCCCATAACTACACTTACCGGCGGCGTTGCCGTGCCCATTGCGCTTAAAGGTGAGAATGAATTTAAACTTACACCACAAGAGCTAAAAGCCGCAATTACGCCAAAAACCAAATTGTTAATTATGCCGTTTCCAAGCAATCCAACAGGCGGTATAATGCGCAAAGATGAATTAGAGGCCATTGCAGAGGTTTTACGCGGCACAAATATAATGGTGCTTAGCGATGAAATATATGCAGAGCTAACATATGGGAAAGAAAAGCATGTTAGTATTGCGGCAATAGAGGGCATGAAAGAGCGCACTGTTATAGTGCAGGGCTTTTCAAAGGCATATGCTATGACAGGCTGGCGTTTAGGCTACGCTTGCGGCCCTGAGCCTATCATTAAAGTTATGACTAAAATTCATCAGTCTTGCATTATGTGTGCGCCTACAACAAGCCAATATGCCGCAATAACAGCGCTTAAATATTGCGATGGCGATATTGAAAACATGTGCAAAGAATATAATATGCGCAGAAAGCTGCTTGTTAAAAACTTAAACGACATGGGCCTTTCGTGCTTTTCACCGCAGGGTGCGTTTTATGTGTTCCCGTGCATAAAATCCACAGGGCTAACAAGCGCAGAGTTTTGCGAAAAACTGCTTTTATCTAAGCGTGTTGCGGTTGTACCCGGCAGTGCTTTTGGAGATTCGGGAGAGGGATATGTACGCATAAGCTATTCATATTCGGTAGAGCATTTAACACTGGCAATGGCAAAAATAAAAGAGTTTTTAAGCGAATTAAATTAAGGTGAATTATGCTTCAAATTGTAAAAGTTAAAGCACCTGCAAAATTAAATTTAACTTTAAATATTGTTGGTGTGCTCCCTAATAATTATCATTTAATGGATATGATAATGCAAACAGTTTCCCTTTATGATTTTATTGAAATTGAAAAACATAGTGATATAACGCTGAATATGTTGAATTTCAATTTGCCTGTAAACGAGGATAATACAGCGTTAAAAGCGGCAAAATTGTTTTTTTTACATACAGGGATAAAAGGCGGCTCGAAAATAAGAATTGAAAAAAACATTCCCGTTTGCGCCGGAATGGCGGGAGGAAGCGCAGATGCCGCGGGGGTTTTAGTTGGTTTAAACTGCCTTTATGAAGCGGGCCTATCGCAAAAAGAGCTTTGCGAAATAGGCGCAAAAATAGGTGCAGATGTGCCTTTTTGTATAATAGGCGCAAGCGCGCATGTTACAGGTATTGGCGACGTAATTGAAAAAATTGCGCCGTGCCCAAGCTGCTATTTTGCAGTTGTAATGCCAAACGAGGGTATATCCACAGCAAAAGCTTTTGCTAAATACGACAGCGAAAATGTGAAGCTGCAAATAGATACACAAAAAGCGATAAATGCAATGCAAAACAATAATTTAAAAGAACTTTGCCGCAATATGGCAAATGTTTTGCAAAAATGCAGCGAGAGTGAGCACAACGATTTTATATGTGAAAAGCTAAGGCAAAGCGGCGCATTATCAGCGCTGATGACAGGAAGCGGCGCCGCTGTATTCGGAGTATTTGACGATGAGAACAAGGCGAAAAGTGCCTTAGATAGTTTAAGCCAATATTATGAAAACTATTGGCTGTTAACACCTGCTACGCATGGCGCTGTAGTATATTAAAGCAATAAACTGCTAAAGCGTTAGTGGAAAGGTTAAACAGTAAAAATACAGCAAGAAAAAAGTAAATGTAAGCGAAAAGCAATAAAATAATATTGAAAAAGAAAAAGCAATAAGAGGTGGAATATGGCACAGCACAATATATATCACGGTGAAGAATTTGAGCAATTGTTTGATGTTATACTTTCGCTTGAAACGAAAGAAGAGTGCATAGCTTTTTTTGATGATTTATGTACGGTGAAAGAGCTTAGAGATATGGCGCAAAGGGTGCAAACAGCCCAAATGCTTTTGCAGGGCAAAACTTATGAGAAAATTGTACAAAATGTGGAAATAAGCACTGCGACTATAAGCAGAATAAATCGCTGTATACAGTATGGTAGCGGCGGTTATAAAACAGCGCTTAACAAGAAAAAATAATATTATTTTTTTGTTTTTAAAAACAACATTAAAATAAAGCCGATGCAGCTTGAAATAACAGCTATAATATGCCGTGCAATTTCCGCTTCAAAGTTATTGGCAAGCAGCGGAAAAAACAGGCTTCCCATGCTCATGCCTATAGCGGTTAGCCCGTAGTTTATGCCTGCGTTTTTTTCGCCGAATATATCTGTAACGCTGCAAGGAATAACCGCGGCTTGCCCCGAATAGGAAAACGCAAGCAAGCAGTAAAGTGCTAACACAAAAATATTTTGTACAAATATAAAAGCTATTGAGCCTAAAGAAAGAAGAAAAAACAAAATTAAGAAAGTTTTCTTTCTGCCAATTTTATCGCTTAACCACGGCATAATTAGCCTTCCCATTGCTGAAAAAACAGAGGCTATTGCAACGCAAAACAGCGCTATGCTTTCGTTTAGGCCGCGGTTTGTAGCTATATCTATTATTATAGGGCTAAACAAAATCATAGCGGGTGCAGCGAGAAATACGCTTAAAGTTATAACCCAATATTGCGAAGTTTTCATTATGTGTAGAGGTTTATAATTTTCATCGTTTTTTTCACCCGGCTTTTTTCTCAGCTTATTCAAAGAATTATGTTTTAAAAGTGCACTTTCATTTGTGCACTTTTTTTTGTGCTCGTTATTATCTTTAGCATTTGTATTTTCATCGGGATTTTCAAGCACAATACACGATAAAGAGCAAATAATAGCCGTTATAACACCTAAAGCAAAAAATGTTAGGCGGATACCGCCAAACTTTGAAAAAACATTGACAAACAGCGTCAAAACTGCGCCTGAAAGCCCAACGGCAACACCTATAACGCCTGTTGCAAAACCTTTTTTATGTGAATACCATTTTTGTGCGCAAGACATAACTGCAGGGTATAAAAACGCTGTACCAAGCCCTACAGGAAGGCTGAACGAAATATATAACAAATATGCTGTTTTTGCCGATATAATTGAAGAGAGCAAAAAGCCGCCTGAAAGCAAGATACTGCCTATAATACCTGCAACGCGAGGGCCTTTTTTATCCTGTAAAAAGCCACCGATAATAGAGCCTATACCAAAAGCGCAAATGGTAAAGCTAAATATCAACGCCGCATTAGAGCTTTGCAAATTAAAATCGCTGCATACAGAGCGCTGGAAAACGCCCCAAGAAGCAGGAATACCTGTGAAAATTTGAATACAGGCACCGGCGATGAGAATAATGTATTTGTGTTTTTTTAAAAAAGCTTGCAAATTGCACCTCAATAAAGAATAATTGTGTTTGCTTTTATTATGCACAAAATGTATTTAAAAAATCGTTGTTTTTCAGTTTTGTTTGACTTTGTAATTTCAAATTTGTATAATGAATTTACAAAGCAATATTAATATAAAAAATTATTGTATTGTAAAAAGCAAATATAGTTTAAAGCATTTAAAATTTATTTAAAGAGCAAAAAATATATTAAGTTTGGAGAGTTTGTTATGTTCAATAAAATTGCCGAGCGCGCAAAAAAAGTTATGCCCGGTGGCGTTACAAGTTCCGAGCATAACCTGGAAAATAATTTGAACTCTGCTTTATATGTGGATTGTGCAAAAGGTGCTTGTGTTTACGATGTAAATACAAAAGTATATATAGATTATAATATGGGTGGCGGCAGCATTGTTTTTGGGCATAATCATCCGGGTGTAAGTAATGCAATAGTTGACGCTTGCAAAAGAGGCATTAATTTTAACGCGCCCAATAAAAACGAAATTATCCTTGCAGAGTTAATTGTAAAAGCCGTTGCAAATGTTGAAATGGTGCGCTTTTTTAACAGTGAACAACAAGCGGCTTTTTGTGCGCTAAAACTTGCTAAAATGCATACAAATAAAAGCAAGGTAATAAAATTTTCAGAATGTTGCCATTCGTATTTAAACGAAAGTAATAGTGATGATATTTTAACAGCGCAATTTAACAATTTACAGAGTGTGCAAAATATATTTATGCAAAGCCCAAATGAAATAGCCGCTGTTATAATAGAGCCTGTGGCGACAGGCAAGGGAGTAATTGCACCTGCAAACGGCTTTTTAAACCGCCTGCGTGAACTATGCATTGAAAACAATGCGCTGCTTATTTTGGACGACACAAACACAGGCTTTAGGCTTTGCATGGGCGGCGCCCAGGAGTTTTATGCCTTTAATGCAGATATTGTAATAATGGGTAAAATTATAGGCGGCGGCTTTCCAATTGGTGTAATTGGTGCAAGCGCAAACATTATGAGTAATTTTGCTCCTTTGGGTAAACTAAGCCATAGCAGTGTTTTTACAGGCAACCCAATAATAATGCAAACCGGCGTGTGTTTGCTTACTGTTTTGCAAAATAACAGCGCGGTTTTTTCTTATATAAATAACGCTGCGTCTTCTTTGCAAAAGGGCTTTGATAAAATAGCAAAAGCAAATGCAATTAATATTGAGGTAAATCGTGTGGGCTCTCTTTTGAGCATAAATTTTGTAGGTGAAGCTACAAATAATATTGAAACGGTATCGGCATCGAACGAAAATGCTTATAATGTGTTTTGTGATTTAATGATGAAAAACGGCATAATTGTTCCAAATGTGAAAAGTAGAATTTTTTATGTAAGCGCTGCACATACCCCGCAGCATATAAATAACACATTGGAAATTGCAAATGAGGTATTATTGCACATTAAAAAAATAGATGGAATTTAGGCTTAAATGTGTTTGAAATGTGAAACATTTTTATTTTATAGTTTATTAATAATTATGTAACACATTACGCTGCATTTTAGCGTATACTATTATTAACGAAGGGGAGAAAGCCGCAATTCAAACCTTTGTACATGATTCCTCCTCACACAAATTATAAACCCCTTAAGTAGCGCCGTGTATTTACACGGCGCTACTTGTTTTTATTGTTTAAATGTGATAGAATTTGCTTTGTGCCTATAGGTAAGCACTAGCAAGTTAAAATTCAAGCCATTCAAGTAAGGCAAATTTTATTTCATAGGGGCTTTGTATAGCCTTTATTTGTTCATTGCTAAAAATTTGCATCTCGTTATTTTCCATTGCAGAGGGCAAACAAAGCGCCGGGTAAAGAACGCAAAACCAATTTGCGCCGTGTGCGTCGCCTATTTCAACACTAAGCGCATAGTAATCGCCGGCAGGCAAAGTGAAATTATCGTATTCAATAATCGAAAAATACTCTTTTTCAATTTGAACATTTACATCGTAATTAAAACCTAAGCTTTCTACAACTTGCGTTGCCAATTGCTCAACTTGTGGCTGTAATTGCTTTGCGGTTTGTATAGATTGCTCTATATTATCACTTTGCGATAATTGTTCGCCGAATGTTTCCACTATAGCGTCTTTAACAGCTAATTTGCAGGCTTGGTCTTCGGCGGTGTCAGAGTTTGCTCTTACGTGCAAACGCAAGGTATCTTGCCTAATATTTTGGCAAGCAAGAGCAAAAGCGCCAAATTGTGAAATAATTATAGCGGTAATTAAACCTGTAAGTAGTGCAAATTCCCATTTTCTCATTTTTTTGTCCTCTTTATTAAAAATATTTCGATTAATATTTGAAAAGCGATAATCAAAGTATTGCTAAATTTTTCCAGCGTAATCAATTTTTTAGAAATTTTTTTTAATTTAATAAAAAAGAACAATAAAAGCTGTTTCGGTTTTAAACGTAACAGCAAAAAATGAATAGTGTTATGTAAATTAAAATATAAATATAAAATGGAGTAAAAATGAAATTAAGTAAAAAAATCACAGGCTCAATTTTGCTGTTTATAGTTGCCATTATATGGGGTTCGGGCTTTATAGTGTCGCAAATGGCGTTAGATGTAAACGCAAGCCCTGAACTAATAATGGTAATTAGGTTTTCGGTATCAACTATAGTTGTTGGCGTTGTGTTTTTTAAAAGGCTAAAGGTGAATTTAAAAGCAAAAAATATAGCTCAGAGTGTAATTGTGGGCGTGTTTTTGTTTTTAGGCTTTTACATTCAAATAATTGCACTGCAATATACAACGCCTGCAAATAATGCGTTTTTAACAGCTACAAATGTTATAATGGTACCTTTTTTATGGTGGATAATAAGCAAAAAAATGCCGAAAATGAATGTGTTTGCCGCTTGTGTTATTTGTTTTGTAGGTATAGGCGCACTTTCTTTTAAAACAGGGCAGGGGTTTAACTTTGCTGTGGGTGATACTCTTACAATTATATGCGCACTGTTTTTTGCGTGTCAAATAGTTGCAACAGGCATTGTAGCAAAAAAAATAGATATATGTGTTATTGTCTTTGTTCAATTTTTAACGGCTTCAATTTTAGCGTTAACAGTATTTTTAATAGCAGGGGAGAGTATAGATCCGTTTTTCACAAAGGATGGTTTTTTATCGCTTATGTTCCTTGCTTTGTTTAGCACTTGCCTTTGTTATTTTTTGCAGACAAAAGCACAAAAAAATGTAAGCTCTGCCAATGCGGCAATTATAATGGGCACAGAGGCGCTTTTCGGTGCACTGTTTTCTGTGTTTTTAGGCTATGATGAGCTGGGTTTACCATTAATTTTAGGCGGTGTTATAATAATGTTTGCGCTTGTGCTGGCGCAAATAAACGAGGGCAAGAGTGAAAAATGATTATAAGCTTTTAAATTGGCTTAAAATAAAGTTTTGCACAAAAACAAACTAAAAAGCAGTGTGTTCTTAAATAACCACACTGCTTTTTAGTTTGTTTTGTTTTTTAAAAAAGTTATCTAATTATAATTAAATAAGCGTATTTATTAGCTTTGAACTCTATCAAGCTGCATACAAATAACAGTGATGTCATCAGGGCGCTGTGCGCTCATTCTAGCTTCTTGCACAAGCCGCTTTGCAAGAACTTTAGGATGCATGTTTTCAGCTGCAGTTAGCATTGCGCAAATACGCTTTGTGCCAACAGACATAACCCCGTCGCTTATAAGCACTATAACATCGCCAAGTTGCAATTGCATAGAGCTTGCCTTGCCCGTAACTTTTCCAAGTATACCTATAGGAAGGCTTTCCCCGTCTAAAATTGTAACTATTCCTTGCCTTACTAAGAACGATGCCGCAGCGCCGGCTTTGAATATTTGAGCTTTGCCTGAAAACAAATTAACGGAAAATGCATCTAAAGTAGCGCATGTGTCGTCATCGCCCTTTAAAGAAAGCGCTACATTTACAAGGCGCGCCGCTTCATTTGCCGCAAAGCCCGCTATCATAAGCTTTTCGCTTAATATAGCGGCCAGATTGCCATCTAGCGCTGCCTGCTCACCCGTGCCCATGCCGTCGCATAAAATGGCGTGTGCACAGCCTTGATAATCTGTAAATGTTTTGCAAACATCGGCTGAAATATCATCTGTCTTTGCAGGCAATGTAAATGCGCCAAACACAGGGTTAAACAAATGCTCTTGCACAAAGTGCACATAGGTGCTGGCATACATGTTTTCTATAACGGCATTTTGAAATTTACAGTGGCATATTGAAGACATATCTTTTGTTAGTGCGCTTAACTCTTCTTTTGTAAATATTGTTCTTTGAATTTGTATATCAGCGTGTGTGCAGCCGTAAGCATCGGTTGAAATGTTAATTTCTATAGGTTCAATACCCAAAGAACAAAAAAGCCTTTCTGCTTTTTTCTCTTTGCGTTTGTCGGGCATTTCTTCCCTGTATACTTGTGTTGCCAATTGTGAAAGAGCAGATGCCATAGCGCTGTATTGTTCTGTAAGAGCAGCCCTGGTAGCTTTGTTTCTCGCTGCAGCAATTTTTTTCTGGCTGCCCATTTTATAGCCCGCGCTAAGTGCCGAAGTTAGTTTTTTCGGGAATGAGCAATTATGTTTTAAAGGTTCGGGAATATCTGAAGCAAGCACATAGCCGCGCGTTTGCAAAATACTTTGCATATTGTTAAATGCATCGTAAACATCGCCGCTACCCGAGCCCCAGCATACTGTGTTTTTAGGGCATTTGCGGCAAACTGCATGTGTAACTGCATCGCAAATATCTGAATAGGTTTCGCCGTACCTTGGAAGTTTATCGCATACAGAATTTAAAGTTGTTCCAACGCTTGCAAGAGCGCTTGAAATCATTCTAAGGCGCCCTGAAAGAACGGTTAAACTTGGGCGCCCAACAAAATTTGAACTGCTAATGGGTATGCGCGTTATTGCAGTTAATGGAAGCGCCATAACAATTGCGCACCCAAGCGATACTTCAACTATAAATAAAAGAGCCATCATTGCTTCGCCGGCTAAAGGCAAACCTAATAGGCATGAAATAATAAAAGCCAGTGCAACAATAAAGCGGTTTTCTTTTACAAAGAAGCCTGAAACCAGGCATGCTACAGATATTGCAAAACCTGCATATAAAGAATTGAAATTTGAAATAACAAATGCAACGCTAACAGCAACCCCTATAAGCGTGCCATATTGCGAGCGCCCATTAATAACGCCTATTAGCGCAACTCCGGCACCTAATATATGCATTAAATTTAGCCCGAAAAATTCAAATGGGCCAAAGCATATCAGAACAGATATAACAAAAAGCAAGAGCGAAGCTTTCTCTTGTGAGGATAAATTAGAAGTGTTATGTAATGGAGTGCTTAAAGCTGTGCGCAATAGATAAGACATTCCGAATATAATTAGCGTTTGAGCTATTATTAAAAGAATATCGGAAAATGTGCCGCTTGCAGATAAAGTGAAAATTAAAGAACTTATTAAAAAACAAACGCTAACAGAAATAGAGTAAAACAACAGTTTTGAAAATGACTGTATTTTAGAAGCGGGGATAAAGGCTTTAAATATGCCTATAAGCAAAATGCAAATTAAATAAGGCGCACTTGAATCATCCGGTAGCGCTAAAGCATAACCGGCAACAGCGCCCATGCAAGCACTTAAAGAATATAAAGGGCTAAATGCCGCAGCAAAGCAAAGTGCTAAAGGGCTCATAGTGCCAAACATAGTGCCAAACGCGGCAAAACCGCAAAATACCGCACAAATGCATTGAGAGATTATGAGCGAAATTTTCAAGGAGTGTTTTTGTAAAATCGGTAGTTTGGGTAATGCACGCGTGAAGACAGACATTTTAACTCACTCTTTTCTTTTATTATTGTTTTGGCATAATATTGCACAATGCCGTTAAAAGATATTATATTGTGATATGGCGCTAAAAATTTGTCGGGTTGTGCTGGAATATTATGTTATTTTCTGCGCTAAAAGCAATTTTTTTAAATAATTTCAAGTGAAATAGTACAATTGCAATTGCGTTTAAAATTTTTATATGGTAAAATTTATTACAATAAGAAGAATGGAGAAAAAATAATGCAAGAATTGAAGAAAGAACGCATTTTAAGCGGAATACAACCCTCGGGAACTTTTACACTCGGAAATTATGTTGGTGCGGTGCGAAACTGGAATAATTTGCAAGACGATTACGAGTGCTTATATATGATAGCAAATATGCATGCAATTACTGTTAAGCAAAACCCTGCCGATTTGCGCAAAAAAACTAGAGAAGCGGTTGCGCTTCTTTTGGCATGTGGAATTAACCCTGAAAAAAGTGTGGTTTTTGTACAAAGCGATGTGAAAGCGCATGCGCAATTAACATGGGTGTTAAGTTGTAACACTTCATTTGGCGAGCTTACAAGGATGCATCAATTTAAAGAAAAAAGCGCTATACATTCAGAGGATATCAACGCAGGGCTTTTTACATACCCTGTGCTTATGGCGGCAGATATTTTAGCATATAATGCACATTTAGTTCCTGTTGGCGCCGACCAAAAACAGCATTTAGAACTTGCAAGGAATATAGCACAGCGTTTTAATTCTGCATATAGCGAAACATTTGTTTTGCCAAGCCCATATATACAAAAAACCGGCGCAAGAATAATGAGCCTACAAGAACCGATGAAAAAAATGAGCAAAAGCGATAGCAACACAAATTCTTATATTTTAATGCTCGACGATGCTGATACAATTATGCGAAAATTTAAGCGCTCGGTAACAGATAGCGATAATCGCGTTTGTGAAAGCGAAGATAAGCCCGGTGTGAGCAACTTGATGGGAATATACAGTGTTTTGAATAAAAAAACAATGAGTGAAATTGAAAAAGAATTTGATGGGCAAGGTTACGGTGCATTCAAAACAGCGGTTGCGCAAAGCGTAATTGAAACGTTTGAACCTATCCAAAAAGAGTATTACAGAATTTTAAACGATAAAGCCTATGTTGATGAAGTGCTTAAAAATGGCGCACAAAGCGCATCGAGAGCTGCTGATAAAATATTGGCTAAAGTGTATAGAAAAGTTGGCTTTAACTAGGGCTGTGTTATGCACAATAATATAATTCACGGCATAGAACCTTGAAATTTAGATTGTTTATGAGAAAAGGCAACTAATAATTCAAGAAATGTTAGTGTATATTTATAAACACAATGTGTATTTTCTGTGAAATTTAACCTCACATATATTGACAAGGTTTTACATAAATTATATAATAATGATGAAAGTATGTTAAAAATTTATTTAATGTGTTTTTGAAAATTTTAATGAAAGAAGAAGACTGTAAATATGCTGGGAAATAGTTATTTTTTAACAGTTTACTAAAGTGAGGGAAGCATATGAAATCAACAGGAGTAGTAAGGAAAATAGACGATTTAGGGCGTGTTGTATTGCCTATAGAACTTAGGAGAGTTTTAGATATTGACAGGGATAGTTCTTTGGAAATATATGTGGATAATGAAAAAATTATTTTGAAAAAATATGAGCCTGCATGTGTTTTCTGTGGTCATACCGACGAAATTGTTCAATATGAAAACAAAAATATCTGTGTTAATTGCAGAAAAGAAATAGCTAATATAAAATAATATTTTTAAAAGCAAATATTTATATGTGCTTTTTTATATATAGCATTAAAAAACCGCTTGTAACAGGCAGAATGTCTGTTACAAGCGGTTAATATTTTACTTGTGTAATTTTTTGCAGTGAGCTAAAACTTAATGCACATTTGCAGGGGAAATTAAATCGTAATGCTCGCCATATTCAATTTCAAATTCTTGTGAAATAGCTTCAAACTCTAAAGCAAGCTCATCTTGCATTTCAAGCGTCATATAATTTGCTATATATTCGCCGTCAACCATATTTTCAGTCATGAAATTTGCTACTATATCGCTTAAATAAGTATCAGCTATTGGTAAACGGCGAATAATGTGGTAACCATAAACTGTTTCAACAATTTCGCTAACTTCTTCGTTTTCAAGCGCAAAAGCTGCCTCTTCAAATTCTTCTACCATCTCGCCTGTTGTGAAATAATAGCCTTCTGCAGGTTGGCCCGGGTCATTACCAATATAATCTGCTTGCACAGTTTCAAAATCTTCTCCACCTTGAATGCGCTCTAATACTTCTTGTGCTTGTGCTAACTCTTCTTCGTGGCTTTCTGCTGTCATATCTGCAAAAGGAATAAGAATATGCTGTGCACGCACATAATTTTCGTTAAAGTTTGCAGTTATTTGGTCTAAATATTTTTCAGCAATAATTGCATTTATTAAAAGGTTAAGCTCAATGCTTTCCCTATATATATCTTCTGTTAAATATTGGGCTTCTAGTGCAGGCTGTAAATTTTCCTCGCCGCCAACATTTACGGCTAATTGCTCCATATTAGCGTCTATTTTAGCTAAATCTTCCTCAGTTAGTTCAATATTGTTTGCCGCTGCATAAGCTTCAATAGCAAAGCTTGATATTACACTTGTTTCGGAAATTTGCAGCAATGTATCTTTATATTGCTCTATTTCTACATCATCGGTGTTCCAAACGCTAGTGTCGCCGCCATCCATCATATAGCGGTTTGTTAAATAGTGGTAGCGGTATGTGTCATAATCAATTTCGTTGCCATTAACTGTCATGATAACGCCGGGTTCAACACTTTCTTCGCCATCGTATAAACCTTTATCTCTTACAGGCAGTGCTTCGGCGGGAAGTTCTTCAAATGTTACATCTTCGCTTGTAACCTCGCTTGTGGCTTCACTGGTAGCTTCACTTGTTGTTTCACTTGCGGGCTGTGAACATGAAGCAAACAAAACTGCAACAAGGGAAACTATAAGCGCAAAGCTTAGTATTCTTAATAAATTTTTCATCAAATCCTCCAAAATATTTTGGTGCTTAGCACCTTCAAAATAATAACTTTTTCAATTATATCATATATGAATTAAAACTTTGTGATAAATAATTGAAATTTTTGTAAATAACAAATTATTGTATGATTAAACAAAAAAAAACGAAATTTAAAAATTAAACTATTTAAAATTGTAATAATTATTTTATAAAGAAATTTTGTGTTTAACTATTTTTAGTCATTTAAATATAAAAAAATGAAATTTGTTGAAAAAAAAAGCAATTTGAATTATACTTGTTTTGTGCGAGGTGTAATATGAGAACAATAAAAGCTGAATTAATAACAAAAACTATTAGTGAGCTGTGCATTAAAGCTAATATGCAATTGCCAAGTGATGTGTTTTCTGCAATTTGCAGTGCGCAAAAAAAAGAGAGTTTTGACATTGCTAAAAAAGGCCTTGATATTTTAATGCAAAATATTGACGAGGCTAAGCAAAGCCATTTGCCAATTTGCCAAGATACGGGGATGACATGCATTTTTGCGCAAATTGGGCAAGATTTACATATAGAAGGCGATTTTGAAAAAGCAGTAAATGATGGTGTAAAATTAGGTTATGAAAGTGGGTATTTGCGCAAATCGGTGGTGGCAGACCCACTTATGCGCGAAAACACAAGCGACAACACACCTGCACTTATTACATGCGAGTTAGTGCAAGGTGATAAGCTAACATTGATTGTTGCGCCAAAAGGCTTTGGCAGTGAAAATATGAGCAGGCTAAAAATGTTAAATCCGTCGCAAGGGGCAAAAGGCGTAGAAGATTTTGTACTTGAAACGGTAAAATTAGCGGGTTCAAACCCGTGCCCGCCTATTGTTGTAGGTGTGGGTATAGGTGGTAGTTTTGATAGAGCCCCGCTTCTTGCTAAAAAGGCACTTATAAGGCCTATTGACAGTGAAAACCCTATTGAATACTATGCAAATATGGAAAAACAGTTACTTGATAAAATAAATAAACTTGGAATAGGCCCGCAAGGCTTTGGTGGCTTAACTACCGCTCTTGGCGTAAACATAGAAGTTTTTGCAACACATATAGCAGGCTTACCTGTTGCGGTAAATATAAATTGCCATGTAGCAAGGCATGAAAAGGCGGTGATATAGTGCATTACAATTTGAAAACGCCGCTAACAAAAGAAGTGCGCAAAACACTAAGGGCAGGCGACACTGTGCTTTTAAGCGGAACAATTTTAACAGCGCGCGATGCCGCGCACGGCAAAATGGCACAAGCAATACAAAGTGGGCAAAAGCTTCCGTTTGAAATTGAAAACAGCATAATATACTATGCCGGGCCAACGCCGGCACGCCCGAATACAGTAATAGGTAGCGTTGGGCCAACAACCTCCGGGCGTATGGACACATTCACGCCTATGCTGTTAAATTTAGGCCTAAGCGCAATGATAGGTAAAGGCGAGCGCAGCGAAGAGGTTGTAAAAAGCATGGTTGAAAACTGTGCGGTTTATTTTGCGGCAACCGGTGGGGCGGGTGCACTTATGGCAAAAAGCATTAAGAGCGTAGAAGTTTTATGCTGGCCTGAGCTTCAAAGTGAGGCGGTAAGAAAACTAACTGTGCAGGATATGCCACTATTTGTGGCAATAGATGCACTGGGAAATAATTTGTATAAAACAGGGCCGCAAAATTATTTAAAAACTTTATAGGTGCAATTAAATAGCAAATAATAGAAAAAATTAATAAATGATGAAAATATAAAAACACTTATTTTTAGCACAAATAATTATATAAAGTTAAAATATAGCCGTTAGGGAATAATACGAACTCGTTTTTTATTTAGCTAAGAGCACTGCATAAATAAATATGCAGTGCTCTTTATCATAAGCTAATTTTTAATTAGAAAGGCTTACGCCGCCTATTGCTTGTTTATATGAGTCATATGAAGGGGGTAATATATCAATATTCTCATTCCAAGCTTTTCCGTCTTCTCGTAAGTAAATATTTATATCAAAACTTTCTCCGTTATAATTGTAATAATAGTTGAATTCTAAAACACCTTCGTTTAATGTAGGTGAAAAATAAACCATTTCATTATTATTAAGGGTTTTTTGGAATATCCAAGCATCTCCGTCTGTATAAGAGGTAGAAAATAATTGTGTATCGGAAATTGTACAATAAGTGGAGAATATAGAAGTAGCACTGTCAAAATCAGTAGTGTCAAAAACTTGGAAGAATGTAAGGCCGGTAGAATTTTCAATCATAAGCTCGCCCCAAACATCTCGAACTTCAAGGCGCTCTATAGAGCCGCTGTAGTTGCTAATAGTCATTGTTCCATACCAGTAGACGCCGGTTTCAAGCGTTTGTGTTACTGCAAGAGGGCCGGTTTGCACAGGTACTTGTGCTGTGCTGTCTTGCGCTGCGCTATCACTGCCGGTAGCATTAGACTGTGCAACCGGTGGGGTTACTTCTATTGAGCCGGATGTACCCTCTTTGGTAAACACAACATCAAAGCCTAACCTTAAAATATTAGTTAAACTTAAATTGTTGCCGCTTATAGTGCCTGTAAATTCATCAGAGCCGTCAATTAAAGCGAACACGCCATCTTCATAGCGCCAATCGCCATTATATTCTTCGCCGTTGAAAACTATAGTGCAGTTGTTGCCGCTTTTTAGTTCAAGAGTCATACTCGTGCCCATGTCTTCAGGGGAAATTGAAGCGCCGGACATCACATATTCTGTGGCGTTCCAAATACCTAAATACTCACTGTTTTCATCAGAGGTATTTAAAGAGGGAAGAATAAAAACAAATAATAAAACAGATAGAACAATTACAACAAATGCGCCAATTGCTACAAATATTAAAGGGTTAGGCTTTTTCGGGCTAACAGCTGTTTGTGTGCCTGCATAATAATTGTTTTGGTTCATGCCCATTGGTGGTGAATTATACTGTGGTGCTTGTGGAACGTAATTGAAATTGCCTTGGTTTTGAACAGCGTGTGGCTGCTGCCCATATGTAGGCTGTGTGTTTTGCATAGGAGCCTGCGCAGGAGCTTGCCCGTAAGTAGGCTGTGCGTTTTGCATAGGAGCCTGCGCAGG
>CAYJEU010000005.1:125949-129226 GCA_964369565.1 uncultured Bacteroides sp.
AGGAGCCTGCGCAGGAGCTTGCCCGTAAGTAGGCTGTGTGTTTTGTATAGGAGCCGGCGCAGGAGCTTGCCCGTAAGTAGGCTGTGCGTTTTGCATAGGAGCCTGCGCAGGAGCTTGCCCATAAGTAGGCTGTGTGTTTTGCACAGGCGCCGGTGTAGGAGCTTGCCCGTAAGTAGGCTGTGTGTTTTGCACAGGAGCGGACGCAGGAGATTGTCCCTCAACTTTTGTACCGCAATTGTCACAAAACTTTGCATTATTCTGCAATTCAAAACCGCAATTATTACAATTCATAAATTACTCCTTAATAGATTTTCTATCTAAATTTTAATTTAGGTATGTTGTTTTTACAAATATTTTATAAATACAATTATTTTTTTAAAAGTATAGAAGAATATTATAGTTTTGTCAAGTAAAGAACCCTAGTGGTGATAGAGTGCATTGCCATGTAAACTGTGATAGAATAAAACGCTATGCCTAGCTTTTTTAACTCGCTAAACAAAAAGCGTTAATAAATAACAGTTAAGCAATAAATAGAATGAATTTGAAAGCTGAACAGTGATTTAAAGCATTAATGCTTTGATTATAAAAACCTTGAGTTAAAATATTAATTTTAACTGAATTAGTTAAATAGAACTTTTGATATTTTTGTAAATAATATTAGTGCAATATTTTAGCGAATTATAAGATGATTAGATAAGCGTGTAATTGACAAAAATGCAAATTATTGTTAAAATTATGGTGTTAAATTTTCAATTTAGGAGGGTAAAATGTATTATAGTTTTATTATATTAAAACCCGACGCATTAAAAAGAAATTTAGTGTCTTTAGTGATGCAAAGGTTTAAAAACGCAGGAATTAACATTGAACATTTCACGCATACACTTATTGATGAAAATTTGATTTACGAGCACTATAGTGAAGTTATTGAAAAGCTTGGAGAAAGCTTTAAGCTTAGAGCAAAAAAGAGTTTTGTAGGGGAATATGTTATACCTGTAATTATAGCAAGTGAAGATGAAAATATAATTGCCAATGTAAGAAGTTTAATTGGCAAAACAGACCCATCAAAAGCAGATAAAGGTACAATAAGAGGCGATTTTGCAAACGATAATTTTGAGGCATCCGTTAAAGAAGAGAGATGCTGCAATAATATTATTCATGCGAGCGATAGCATTGAATCGTATACAAAAGAAGTTGCGCTTTGGTTTGGCGAAGATATTGCGCAAAAATATAGATATAACAATTAATGAAATGTTAAGCTTTTCGAAAACAGTAAAGCTGAAATTGCAAATTGCTTCCCACAGAGGCAACTATTCTAAATGTAAAAAGAAAAGTGTTTCACAAGATGAACATTACATAAATAATACTGATGATAGTGGTATAATATTTGATTAAGATTAAATAACAAATAAAGCGTAAGGGGAACTACAATGAAAAAAATATTTGGCTCTTTAGTTACGCGCGGTATTTTTATTATAACAAGTTTGTTATTGCAAATTGTATTTTGGCTTTGGGTATTTGTGTTTTTGGGAGAATACTCGGTAATACCGTTTACAGGTTTTATGATTTTAAGCCTTTTATGCATATGGTATTTAGTTGTGCAAAACACTTATTCAGAAACAAAAATAGCGTGGATTATTGTAATGTACTCATTTTCTTTTGTGGGTGTAATATTATTTTTGTTTTTTAGCGGCGTTAGAATAAGTAAAAAAAAGCGTAAATTGTATAATGAAATTTCAAATAATCAACAGGATGCCTTTAATAATATGGGCGATAATTATAAAGCGCTTATTGACGATGATGTGCAAGCTGCAAGGCAATCTGAGTATTTAAGCAAAATAGCACTGGCTCCGGCACAAAATAAAACCCAAGTTCAATATTTTAAGCTTGGCGAAGAAATGCACGAGGCTATGCTTTGTGAACTGCGCAAAGCAGAAAAATTTATTTTCATGGAGTATTTCATTATCGAGCATGGCAAAATGTGGGGAGAAATAGAAGAAATACTAATAGAAAAAGCAAAGCAAGGCGTAGATGTGAGAGTAATATACGACGATTTTGGCTGTTTGCTAACATTGCCGATGAATTATTCAAAACAACTTAACGCATTAGGCATTAAATGCAAAGTGTTCAACCCGTTCACACATGTTTTCAACGCAAATTTTAATAATAGAGACCATCGTAAAATATGCGTAATAGATGGAAACACAGGTTTTACAGGCGGCATTAATTTAGCTGATGAATATATAAACCATATTGTAAAACACGGGCATTGGAAAGATACTGCGCTTATGCTAAAAGGTGAAGCTGTTTATAATTTAACGGTTATGTTTTTATCTATGTATGCCACATTAACAGACGAAGTTGAAGATTTCACACATTATAAGCCCACAAAAAGCTTTGAAACAGACGGCGTAATTCAGCCTTTCTCCGATACACCGCTTGATAAAAACGCAGTTGGCGAATCGGTATACATGAGCATGCTTTCACGCGCGCAAAATTATGTGTATATAACAACACCTTATTTAATAATAAGCCGTGAGATGATGGTGTCGCTAACGCGTGCTGCGCAATCGGGTATTGATGTGCGCCTTATTTTGCCGCATGTCCCCGATAAAAAAATAGTGCAGTTTTTATCGCGTTCATACTATGAGGAACTATTGAAGGCCGGTATAAAAATTTATGAGTACACGCCGGGTTTTATACATTCAAAAATGTTTATAAGCGATGATAATACTGCTGTTGTCGGCACAATAAATTTAGATTACAGAAGCTTGAATTTGCATTATGAATGCGGAGTATGGATGTATAATTGCAGCGTTGTGGATATTATAAAGCAAGATTTTTTGCAAACGCAGGATATAAGCACACAAATTACACTTGAAAGCCATACCAATATTAGTAAATTTGGGTTAATAAAATTTGCGGTTTTAGGAATTTTACGTGTTTTTGCGCCCCTGTTATAAGCGATGGCGTTTAAAACGGCACTGTAATTAATAAAAATAGGCGTTAAGTTATAAAATTTGCAATATAAATATCAGGAGTAATAAGTTAAAATTGATTTTATATTGACATTATCAATAAAGGTAAGTTATAATAATCATTGTGGAACAAAAGGGGAGTAATATTTCCATTGTTTTCATTAAGTGCGTAATAACAAATAATTCGCATAAACATTTCAATTTATGTGAATTTATATGTCTCCGTAGCTCAGCTGGATAGAGCACACGCCTCCTAAGGGAGTGACTAACAAGAGAACTTTTTACTCATGCTTCACACCAAA
>CAYJEU010000006.1:0-125457 GCA_964369565.1 uncultured Bacteroides sp.
ACTATTGTTTGTGGTATGCTTTAGTTAGCCAAACCGATGCAATACGAACCCGTTTGACATAAAATCCACAAGACCTAAAAGCACATAAATTGTGCATGTAACAAGGCAGACGACGACGGCACACTAGCGTTTGTCTAGGAGGATAACGCAGTTAGATGTGCAATTTATGCGTTTTTAGGCGGGCTTGGATTACATCGGCTTGCCTAGGTATCTGTATGCGTGTATGTAAAGTACACATGGTTTTTTCACTTAATATAAGGGGTATTATAATGAAAAATTTGAAAGTTAAATTCAAGCTTTTTGCATTACTGGCAATTGTGCTTGCCACTGTGGTAATAATAAGCACATTAGCGCTTTTAGCTATGACCGACATAACCGCAAATACCGAAGAAGTTACAGGCAACTGGCTGCCCGCTGTTATAATGGCAGAGGAACTTAACACAGCAACATCAGGTTTTAGAATAGCAGAATATGCACATGTGGTAACGCAAAGCTCGCAAGATGTGCTACAGTTTGAGGCAGATTTAAAACAGGCAGAGCAAAGAATATACAGCATGTTTACAGAATATGAAACAAAGCTTACTGCAAATGAAGAAGACAAAGCTTTAATTGAGCAGGCAAAAGCTATGTGGGCTAATTACTTAATTGTGCACGATGAAATGATAGATTACTCCTCGAGGGATTTAACAGACGAGGCCATGGAAATATTAAACGGCGAATCTCAAGTGCTTTTCGATGAGGTTTCTGCCGTTTTCACACAGCTTGTTGAATTTAATAAAGACGGTGCAGACAAAGCAAGCCTTTCAAGCGCAAGTTATTCCGATAACTCGAGAATTTTCATTTTGAGCATAGCGATTTTGGGAACGATTATATCTTTATTGTTTGCGATTAAAACAATAAAGCTTATAACAAAGCCAATAGAGCAAATAGAAAAAGCCGCAAACCAAATTTTAAGCGGCGATTTACAGGCGCAAATCGAGCATAGCTCTAAAGACGAGCTGGGTAATTTAGCTTTAACAATGAGTGAGCTTTGCGGGCTTATAAAACATATAATAGGCGATATGGATATGCGCCTTACAGGCCTTGCAAACGGTGATTTCACTGTTAAATCTTCAGATGAAAATATGTATATAGGCGATTTTGAATCGCTTAATACACTAATAGCAAAAATATCAAGGCAACTTTCAGATACATTATCGGAAATAGATAATGCTTCTTCGCAAGTGTCGCAAGGCTCAGACCAAATAAGCACAGCCTCACAAGTGCTTGCGCAAGGCTCGGTAGAGCAAAGCAGCAGCATAGGCCAGCTTTTAAACGAGCTTAAAAATATATCTGAGGGTGCAATGGTAAACGCTAAAAATGCGGATAATGCCAGAATAGAAGCTGAAAACAGCAATGAAAAAGCAACGCAGAGCAGCAAGCAAATGGAAAAAATGATAGAATCCATGGAGAACATTCAAAATAAATCTAATAAAATAAGCACTATTATAAGCACTATAGATGATATTTCGTTCCAAACAAATATTCTTTCTTTGAACGCCGCAGTTGAGGCGGCAAGGGCAGGCAATGCGGGCAAAGGCTTTAGTGTTGTTGCAGACGAAGTGCGCAATTTAGCCATAAAGAGCGCTCAATCGGCAACAGATACAAAAGCGCTTATTGATGAAACAATAGCAACAATAAAAGAGGGCACGCAAATTGTTGACGAAACAGCCGTAGTTATTAAAGAGGTAATTACAGCGGCAAGTTCTATAACAGAACTTGTTGGAAAAATAGCGGTAGATAGCGAAATACAGCAAAAATCTGTTGAAGAAGTAACAAGCGAAGTTTCGGAAATATCCAATATTGTAAACAGCAATGCGGCAACCTCAGAGCAAACAGCGGCATCCTCTGAAGAGCTTAGCAGCCAAGCGGCCATATTGAAAAATTTAGTAGATAAATTTGAATTGCTGGATTTTGAGCCTTATAGCCAAGGTGATGTGTAATAGGCGTTAAGCATATGTGCATTGCGATAAAATAATTTTATTTTACAAAAAATACCCCTAAGCCTTTTAAAAGGTTTAGGGGTATAATATTGCAATTTATTCAAATTCTATTGTTGCAGGCGGTTTTCCCGTGCAATCGAACAGAACCCTGTTCACATGATCTACTTCGTTTACAATGCGGTTTGCAACTTTATTTAGTAGGTCCCACGGTAAATTTGCCGCTTGTGCTGTCATAAAATCTGTTGTGGTAACGGCCCTTAAGGCAATGGCATAGTCATATGTGCGCTCATCGCCCATAACGCCTACGCTTCGCATATTTGTTAATGCGGCAAAATATTGCCCTAAGTTTTCATTCTCGTTTGCCTGTTCAATTTCTTTTGTGTAAATGGCGTCTGCCTCTTGTACTATGCTTATTTTCTGCGCTGTAACTTCGCCTATTATTCTAATAGCAAGCCCGGGGCCCGGGAACGGCTGGCGATATACAAGGTGCTTTGGTATTAAAAGCTCTTCGCCCGCTTTTCTAACTTCGTCTTTAAACAAATCGCGCAGGGGCTCAATAATTTCCTTGAAGTTCACATGGTCGGGCAAGCCGCCAACATTATGGTGGCTTTTTATAACAGCGCTCTCGCCGCCTTGGCCGCTTTCAACAACGTCGGGGTAAATAGTGCCCTGTACTAAAAAATCAACCTCGCCAATTTTATTAGCTTCGTCTTCAAAAACCCTAATAAACTCTTCGCCTATTATTTTGCGCTTTTCCTCAGGCTCGCTAACGCCTTTAAGCCTTGATAAAAACCGCTCTCTTGCATTTACCTTTATAAAATTAAGTTGATATGACCCATTTTCGCCAAATATATTCTCAACCTCTTCTGCCTCATCTTTGCGAAGCAGGCCGTGGTCTACAAAAACACAAGTAAGCTGCTTTCCAACAGCTTTGCTTAGCATTACCGCTGCAACGCTGCTATCAACGCCGCCCGATAGCGCGCAAAGAACTTTGCCGTCGCCTATTTTTTCTTTTAACTGCTCAATGCTTTGGGCAACGAAAGAATCCATTTGCCAAGTGCCCTCGCAATTGCATATATTGTAAACAAAGTTTTTAAGCATTAAAGTGCCGTTTTCAGTGTGTAAAACCTCAGGGTGAAATTGAACGGCAAATAAATTTTGCTCTTTGTTTTGTGCCGCTGCACATGGGCAATTATCTGTGTGCGCTGTAATTTCAAAGCCGCTTGGCACTTTTTCAATATAATCGTTGTGGCTCATCCAGCATATATTTACATTTGGCACATCCTCAAAAAGAGGGCTGTCGTCGTTTATGTAAACCGAAGTTTTACCATATTCTTTTTCAGGCGCGCCGGTAACGCTGCCGCCTAAAAGGTGCGCCATAAGCTGGGCGCCATAGCATATGCCCAAAACAGGTATGCCAAGGTTAAATATTTGCCTGTCTATTACAGCGGCATCTTCTGTGTAAACACTGCTGGGGCCGCCTGTTAAAATTATGCCCTTTGGCCTTTTCTCTTCTATGGTTTTCATAGCGTGCTTATAACCCACAATTTCACTGTAAACATTGTTTTCACGCACCCTACGAGCTATTAGCTGGTTATATTGGCCGCCGAAATCAACAACTAAAATATATTCATTCATTTTGTTATATCTCCATGTTTTTGGTTGCAAAGTGTTAAAATAATAAAGGCTTTCTTTGCAATTGTATTTTGTAATATTCAGTATATCACAGCAAAAACACATATTGCAACATATAAAGAAAAAGTTTATAATAATAATATTATAAGCTTACGAAAGCGAAACGGAGAAAGTTATGAATATATTGATTGTAGGTGCCAGTAGAGTTGGAACAAGGCTTATGCAAGCACTTGAGCATTTAGGGCACGATATAAGCGTTGTTGAACAAGATGCTAATTTGCTTGAGAGCGTTGGCCAAATGAGTCCACCGTTTGGCGGGAACATAATAAAAGGCGTGCCTATAGATGCCGAAGTTTTGCGCAGTGCGGGGGCTGAAATTTGCGATGCACTTGCCGCTGTTACACAAGACGATAATATTAATATAATGGTTGGGCAAATTGCGCAGGAAATTTTCGGCCTTAAAAATGTTATAGTGCGCATAGCAGACCCCGAGCTTAAAAATATTTATAGCGAGCGCTTTGGAATGCACACCGTTTGCGGAACAAATTTAACAGCGCAAGCAATTGTTGCTGGCCTATTGCAAAATGTGGAGAATGCCGATGACGAGGTATCTGTGCGCATTACAATTGCCTCAAGCACAGTGGAGTTTACAAAAGTTTTAGCTAAGGAAGAGCAATATGGCTTGCCGCTTTTACAGGCTAGCAAACCAATTCAAGATATGATGGTTTTTGGAATTTTGCGCGCTAATGGGTCTTTTGAGCTTTATACGCAAGAAAGCAATATCAACGTGCGCGCAGGTGATTATATTGTTTACTCGCAATTGGCAGATTAGCTGCTTGCAGCTTATGTAGGCACCACAAGGTGCACTTTTTAAGCAAATAATATTTAAGGAGTTTTAGCTATGAAAATATGCATAGTTGGGGGCGGCAAAATTGGCTATTATCTTGCAAAAACCATGCTTGAGCATGAGCACGAGCCTATGATTATAGAGGACGACCACGAAACGTGTGCACATATTGCAGACTCGCTCGACATACAAGTTATAGACGGGGACGGCTCGCGCCCGAATGTTTTAGCATTAGCGCTAAATTCGAAAGAGCCGTTCGATTCTTTCGTTGCGGTTACAGGTAACGATGAAACAAATTTAATCGCGTGCCAAATAGCAAAAAAAGTTTATAAAATAAAGCGCACTGTTGCAAGGGTAAATAACCCCAAAAATACAGCGATATTAAAAATGCTTAGCGTGGATATTGTGGTGTCAAGTACAGATAATATAGCAAGAACTATTGAAAGGGAAGTTGAAGCGGCGGCTATGCAACATCTTTTAAGTTTAGATGCCGGAACAACATCTTTAAGCCGAATTGAAGTGCCAAGCAATTTCCCATATAACGGCAGCACTATAGCACAGCTGCCAATACCGGGAGAGGTTGTTATTATTAGCGTAACGCGTAAAGGCGAGTTTGAAATACCAAGAGGTAACACGAAAATTATGATTGGCGATAAAGTTACGGTTTTAGCAAAAAACGAGGCGTTTTCAGAATTGGCAAAAATGTGGGAATTGGCGGATGCCGATTAATGCTTTTTCAACAGAAATTTTTTAGTGGGGCAATTGTTTTTTTGCTTTGCAAATTGGCAAAGCAAAAAAACAGAGGCAATTTAAAATTAAAAAACAGCATATGAAAGGGGGCCTTCCTTGTACGCAAAAATTAAATTTAAAAATGCAGTGATAATTTGTTTGTGGCTTTGCATTTTGGGCTTAGCTTGCGCTGCAGTTATAAGTGTGTTATCTTTTATTGCAAGTGTAATTTTTTTCGCTGTTTGGTTTTTAATTTTCGGCGTTTTTGCAAGCATTTATCTTTGCACATTTAAAATGCACATTGCAAGCGAGCATATATCTTTAAGGCATGGCATTCTCTTTAGGTTTGTGCATAGGGTGCCGCTTCGTTTTGTTTCGTCTTGCCGTGTTTTTTCAAGCCCTATGCAAAGGCGCACAAAAAGCTGTATAATTATTTTGCTATACGCAGGCGGCTTTTTTATTTTTCCCGGCGCAGATGAATATTTTGCAAATGAGCTTTTGCAAAAAACGGTGAACCGTTAGGGAATAATACGAACACGTTTTTTATTTAGCCAAAATCCCAAAAACAGCGGCAGTGCACCTCGTAAGGCGAAAGCCTTACTTCACCGCACTTTCTTGTTTTAGAACTTTTGGCATTATAAAAAATTCTTCGAACCTATTGTGTGCAAATTTAGTGAAAGGCAAGGCAGACGAGCGAGTAATACTTTTTGTATTGCGAGTGAGGATAACGCAGCATAACGCATAAATTTGCCCAAAATAGGCGTGTGCAGATTACTCCCTAACGGTTAAAAACAGCAAACTATAAAAGCAAAGGGTGGTGGAAATTATATTTTTCAGCAATAAAATTGATGAAAACAAAAGCCGTTTTCATATAATTTTCACGCTCAAATATTTTAAATATGTGCTTATATTCAGTGTGGTTTCGTTTTTGCAAGCTTTAATTCGCTTTACGGCAGCTTCGTTTTTTATAGCGTTTTTTACAAGTGCGTTTTTGTTTTTAGCTTGTTTTGTGGCGGCTTTTGTAATGTGGTATTTTACAAGTTTTAGCATAGAAAAAGGCATAATAACAGTTAAGCGCGGCCTGGTTTTTAAATGTGAAAGTGTATATATAAAAAACAGTATTGCGGCGCTGGATATAGAAAGAAATTTGTTTCACAGAATTTTGGGCGCCTCAGTGCTTACAGTTTATTTTAAGAACAATTTCTTGCCGCGCAAAGTTAAATTTTATTTGCCGAAAAAAGCAGCGCTTAAAGCGGCAAACACGCTTATGCCTGTTAAAGAAAAAAACGCAGCATTCGAGCCGGCAGGCGTGCAAAGGGTTATACTTGTGCTTTTAAGTGCAAATATAATTAGCACGGGCGCATTTATATATGTTTCGCTCGATTATATTGGCAATTTACTGGGGCAAAGCCCTTTAGAGCTTGCGATGCTGGCAAGGGATAATATAGTAAGCATCAGCACAATGGTTAAAAATATTATACCGGCGGGTGTTGTAATTATATTAACGCTTGTGTTTTTTATAGCAAGCTTAACAGTGCTGCTTTCGTTTTTTCGCACAGCGGGCCTTAGAGTATGCCGCGCAGGTGGCGTTATATTGTGCAAAGGCGGGCTAATAACAAAAACAGAGCGCAGAATTAACACAAACTGCATTTTAGCATGTGATGTGAAAGTTACGCCGATAGCGCGCTTAATAGGAAGGAAAGCGCTTTATATAACGGCGGGAAGCTATAAAAGCAGCGATTACCCACTGCTGGTTTATAAAAAAGAGCATGAAGACAGGCCGAAAATTTTACTTTCTGAATTTAGTTTGCCCTCGGAAAAACTATGCGATTATAAGCGCAAATCTATATTTCAATATGTTTACAAACAAATGTTTTGCCTTTTTTTGTGCGCAATTGCATTTGCGGTTTTAAGCTATATGCAAATACCGCTTGCAGCGCTTATGGCATTGCCTGTGTTTTTTGTTTTATTGAGCCTTGCCGTTTCAATAGAAGGCTTTTTTAAAGAAGGCGTAAGCAAAAACGAAAACCGCACAATATCACTTTATTACACAAAGTTTTTTACAAGGCATGAAATTTGCGTGTTTACACACAATGTGAAATACAGGGTGTTTCAGCATATATTTAACGTTAAAAATAAAAATTCAAACTTGCGTGTAGATATGCCCTATGGCTATGATTTGCGCGTTAGGGGAATAGAAATAGAAAGGGCAATGAGCTTGCCGTTTTTTAGATAATAATCGGAGGAAGAAATTTGTATAAAGCAGTTATATTTGATTTAGACGGAACTTTATTGGATACATCAAAAGATTTAGCGAATGCAGGAAACTATGTGCTATCGCAATTAAATTTGCGCCAGCGCACAGAGGCAGAGTTTAAACATATGATAGGCCACGGTATAAAGAATTTGGTAACAAGCATGTTGCCGTCAACCGCCAGGGGCGGCGAAATGGAAAAAATGGCGCTTCAAATGTTCAAAAACTATTACAGCCTTCACAGCGCAGATAAAACCGAGCCGTTTGAAAAAACTAATACAATGATTAAAGTTTTAAAAAACGCTGGCGTAAAGCTTGCGGTTTTCAGCAATAAAGACAATGTGCTTGCAAATTCGCTTGTTCAAAAGCATTTTGACGATGCCTTTGATATGAGCCTTGGGCATATTGAGGGCATGAAACTAAAGCCCGACCCTCAAGGCCTAATTACAATATGTAAAGAGCTGAATGTAGAGCAAAATGAAGCTTTGTTTGTTGGCGATGGCGAGGCAGACGTTCTTGCGGCAAAAAACGCAGGTGTTGATATGTGCTGTGCACTTTGGGGCTACAGAACAAAACAGCAGCTTTTAGATGTGGGTGCTACGCTTTTTGCCAGCACACAAAAGCAAGTTTGCGAAATAGCATTAGCAGGTAGCAAGTGATGCAAAGCTTTTAATAAATAAATACTTTGCGAAACATTAGTGAAATTTTTATAAAAGCTTATAGCACAAAGCAAGCAGGGCTTTGTGCTATTTTTGTGCGCAGAGCAAGGCAGAGGGCGCTAATTTACGTTTGACTGGGCGGATAACACCGCTATGCGGGCAAATTAGGCGTTTTAAAAAATTCTAAGAACCTATTACTCCCTATCATCTAAGTATAAAGAGCTGAAAATAGAGTTAAATTTGGTATAAACAAGCAAAAAAGAAAATATTGCAAAATTATAGCTGAATATACAATTATCACCCTGAGCATAATAAAAAAGAGGTGAAAATTATGATAAAAGACAATGATTTTGGCAAATTTAACACTTATACCCCCGAAATGCTAGTTTATTACCACGCATTGGCGCCCGAGCTTCAAACTGCGGTTATGGCGGCATCGCAAATGCCCTCAACATTAGAGGAGCTTGCGCATATTGCAAGCAGTAGCCAAGAGATGGAAAACTTGCCTTACGGCGATGGAATACCGCTTTAGTTTTGCACGAATAAGCTTAAAGCTTATTTTCAATTTGCTTATAAAGCCGCCGGAAAATTATCTTCGAGTGCACAGGTGTTTGCACTTTAAGCTGTCATAGAAATGATATGTGGTTTTTTATAGCTAAAAGCAAACAATTTTTAGGGAGGGCATAATAGCCCTCCCTTTTGTTTTAGCTTGCTTTTTCGATAAGCTTAAACGCTCACCTTTTACATAATTGTTATAACTTGCTTTTTTATTAAAAAAAGTGAAAGCGGTTTATTGTTTGTGAAAATTAACATATAAAGTGGCGAGAACATTTGCCATTTTAGGCTAACTATGCTATAATGAGTAATTGCATTAAACATAATATTATGTAATTATGCGAAAAAAAATAATAATAGGTGGACTATGCAAAAATTTAAATTTGAACAAACAGCTATTCCGGAAGTAATTGTTGTTACACCGCAAGTTTTTGGCGATGAGCGCGGTTATTTTACCGAAACATATCAAAAAGAAATTTTTAAAGAGGCAGGCATTACTTGCGATTTTGTGCAAGATAATGAAAGTAAAAGCACTAAAGGCGTTTTAAGGGGCTTACATTTTCAAAAACAGCACACACAAGATAAACTTGTGCGTATTTTACAAGGCGAGGTTTTTGACGTCGCTGTAGATTGCCGCCCAAACAGCCCTAATTTCGGCAAGTGGGTTGGCGAAGTTTTAAGCGCTGAAAACAGAAAACAGCTATTTGTGCCAAAGGGCTTTGCACACGGTTTTTTAGTGCTTAGCGACGAGGCGGTTTTTGCATATAAATGCAGCGATTTTTACCATCAAGAGAGCGAAGGCGGAATTTTATACAACGATGAAACCGTGGGTATTAAATGGCCAAGCATTGGAAACTGTGAATTTAATTTAAGCGAAAAAGACGCAAAACTGCCGAGTTTTAACGGGCAAGATTTTTCGTTTTTTGAAAAATGGTGATGCATATGATGAGAATTGCAGCTTATTTTAAAGATTTTATGCGCTATAGATTTTTGCTTTACAATTTAGTTAGCAGAGATTTTAAGCTTAAATACAGGCGCAGCGTTTTAGGTATAATGTGGAGCGTTTTAAACCCTCTATTAATGTGTCTTGTAATGTGGGCGGTTTTTTCAAGTATTTTCGATTTTCGTGCAGCCGGCATAGAAAATTTCACGCTTTATATATTAACAGGCCAGTTAATGTGGAACTTTTTTGCAGAGGCCACAAATACATCAATGAGCAGTGTGCTTTTAAACGCGCCGCTTTTAAGGAAAGTATATATACCTAAATATATTTTCCCGCTAGAGAAAGTTTGTTTTGCGCTTATTAATACGGCAACGTCTTTTATTGCGCTTTTTATTGTTATGATATTTACCGGTGCAACGCTTTACCCCACGTTTTTGTTGGTGCTATACCCAATTGCCACAATGTTCATTTTCAGTTTGGGTGTGGGGCTTGTTCTTTCTTCTCTAAGCGTGTTTTTTAGGGATATCATTCACCTGTGGAGTGTTTTTTGCACTGCGCTAATGTATTTTTCCGCCGTTTTTTACGACCCGTTCTCCATGCAGGGCAGCGGCATATCAATTGTTCAAACATTTATTAGGTTTAACCCTATTTATTGGTATATAAGTGCTTTTAGAAACCCTGTGCTCTATGGCATAAATTTAACGCAAAATATGTATGTGGTTTGTGGCGCGTTAGCTGTTATAATGCTAATTTTTGGGCTTGCAGTGTTTAAAAAACAGCAAGATAAATTTGTTTTATATGTTTAAATTATTATAAATTTTTACTGTGCTATGCCGCTAGCACAATATTGGCGGCGAAAAGGGCGATACCGCCTAAAATGTGCGCTTATGCGTCTTTTATACTAAGGAGTTTTTAATGCCGAATATTATAGAAGTAAATAATGTTTCCATGCGCTTTAATATGGCGAAAGAGAAAAGCGAGAGCTTAAAGGAATATTTTGTTGCACTTGTAAAAGGAAAACTGCGCTTTGATGAATTTTGGGCGCTTAAGGATGTATCGCTTAATGTTGAAAAGGGCGATTTTTACGGCCTTATAGGCCTTAACGGTAGCGGAAAAAGCACACTGCTAAAAATTATAGCAGGCGTTTATAAAGCAACAGAAGGCAAAGCTGTTGTAAACGGAAGCATTGCCCCTTTAATAGAGCTTGGCGCCGGCTTCGATATGGATTTAACCGGGCGTGAAAATATATATTTAAACGGTACGGTTTTAGGCTTTACGCCTAAATATATAAAACAGCGCTTTGACGAGATAGTTGAATTCAGCGAGCTTAGAGAGTTTTTAGATGTGCCGCTTAAAAACTACTCGTCGGGTATGGTGTCGCGCATTGCGTTTGCAATTGCAACTATAACAAACCCAGATGTTCTTATAGCCGACGAAATTCTCTCTGTTGGCGATTTCTTGTTCCAAAAGAAATGCGAGCAGCGCATGAAAGAAATGATGGAAAGCGGCACAACAGTAATTCTTGTTAGCCACTCTATAGAGCAAATAGAGCGCCTTTGCAACCGTGTAACATGGATTGAAAAAGGCAAAGTGCGCATGAGCGGCAATGCAGCAGAAGTTTGCGCTCAATATAAAATAAGTTCTAAATAAAAATTAAAGCCACAAAAAGCCGCTGTGTTTGCCGTGCACTGTGAAAAGCGAAAATTATTCACAGCAACCCCCATAAACATTTGTTTGGCGTAAAGCTATAAAGCGGCTATATGTAGCAAACAGCGCAGTAATGATAAAATTATATTTTAACAAAACTAAGCTGCAATAACAGCTTAGAGTAAAAACTAAAGCCTTGTAAAGCGAGGAGCGATTTAATTGGAAAATAAAAGTGACAATAAAGTGCAAAGCACTAAAAATGTGGCAGAGCAAGATAGCGTATCTAAAGCTTTAAAGCGCGTTTCAAACCCTAAACACGCCGCCAGCCTTACAAAGCGTGCGTTTAAAACGCTTAAAACTGGCGGCCCCGAGGCGCTTTACCGCGAGGGCGCATACAGGTATGATTTAATGACAAAAGGCGAGAGCTGGAAATTTAGGGCCGATATTCCGCTTGAGCGCGAAATTAAAGCGCAGCGCAAAGCGGCGTTTAAAATTAAGCCGTATTTTTCAATTATTGTGCCTTTATATAACACGCCAAAGCCCTTTTTGAAAGATATGATTAAAAGTGTTTTAAAGCAAAGCTACCGCCATTTTGAGCTTGTGCTTGTAGATGCCTCTGATTTTAAAAATAGATATGTAAGCGAAACTGTGAAAAGTTTTGGCGATAAGCGCATAGAATTGTTTCGTATAGCGAAAAATAACGGTATATCGGAAAATTCTAATATCGGCATCAACGAGGCAGAGGGCGATTACATTGTTTTGCTCGACCATGACGATTGCCTTGCAAAAAACGCATTGTTTGAAATTGCAAAAGCAATAAACGATAAAAATGCAGATTTTATTTACAGCGATGAAATAGTGCTTAATCAAGATATGAAAAAACTTGCGGAATATCATTTTAAGCCCGATTTTTCGCCGGATTACCTTGCAAACTGCAATTACATAACGCATATATGCGCTTTTAAAAAGGAGCTTTTAAACGAAACAGGCCTATTTAAAAGCGAGTTTGATGGCGCGCAAGATTACGATTTGATTTTGCGCCTTACACAAGCTGCCAAAAATATTGTGCATATACCAAAAGTGCTTTATTATTGGCGCAGGCATGCGCAATCTACCGCTAGCGATATTAGCGTTAAACCCGAGGCAATACAGGCGGGAGCAAAAGCTATAGAGGAGCACTTTAAGCGCAAAAACATGCAAGTTTCGGTTGCGGCGCAAAAAAATCATCCGGGCGCTTACCGTGTTAAATATGCGCTGCAAAGCAGGCCGCTTGTGAGTGTTATAATCCCGAACAAAGACCATGTAGACGATTTGCGCAAATGCATAGGCAGTATTTTAAAATTTGGCGGCTATAATAATGTGCAAATTATTGTAGTAGAGAATAACTCGCAAGAGCCTAAAACTTTTGAGTTTTACAAGCAACTTAAAGCAAAAGTTAGAAATTTAAAAATACTGCGTTATAGCGGCGAATTTAATTATTCTGCCATAAATAATTTAGCGGTAAATTCAGCAGATGGCGAGCACATACTTTTAATGAATAACGATGTGCAAATTAAAAGCGAGGGCTTTATAGAAGAAATGCTTAGCTATTCACAGCGCGAAGATGTGGGCGCTGTGGGCGCGAAACTGCTTTTTAGCGACGATACAATACAGCACGCAGGTGTTTTTATAGGCATTAACGGCTCGGCAGGGCACAGCCATAAAAGCCACCCTGCAAGCAGTGGCGGCGATATGTACAGGCTTTGCACAGCGCAAAACATGAGCGCGGTAACAGGCGCTTGCTTAATGGTTAAAAAGAAGCTTTATGTAGAGCTTGGCGGCCTTGATGGCATGAACTTTGCCGTTGCATATAATGATGTGGATTTTTGCCTTCGTTTAAGGCAAAAGGGCCTTTTAAATGTTATGACACCTTTTGCTGTGGCTTACCACCACGAGAGCAAAAGCCGTGGCTACGATGAAAATGCAGGCGGCCAAAAACAAGAGCGCTATGAAAAAGAGCGAGATTATTTCAGGCAAAAATATGCAAAACTGCTTGAAGAGTGTGATGAATACTATAACCCGCATTTTACAATGCTTTATGAAAATTACGGGTATAAATAATGTGCGATACAGCACTGAGAATAAAGCTTTTGCGGTGCTTTTACCATTAATGCTATTTAGCATATGCTTTGCAAAGCAAAACTTGCAATTGTTTAGGTGTAAAACCGGCGTAAATGCAATAAAACAGCTTTTGATATTAAAGGCAATTTACAAAAACAAAACGGCAGCAAAGGAGAAACTATGCGCTTAAAGCTAAAGTTAAAACGTATAAAAGAGCTTTTTGCCTATGGAGTGCAAGCTCTTAAACAAGATGGTTTTTTGCCCACCTTTAAGCGTGCAACACAGTTTTTTAAAAGGCGTTTCGCCTCTAAAAAGGGTAGGTTTTTGCCACCGAATAAAGTGCTTAATGAGCAAAAAGCGTTTGATTACAGCACTTGGCCAACTTTGAGCATATGCACGGCGCTTTACAACACAAACCCTAAGCATCTGCGCCAATTTATAGATAGCGTTCTCGGCCAAACATGCCCTAACTGGCAACTTTGCCTTGTGAATGCAAGCGACGATAAGCACGTTGAAGTTGCAGAAATTGTGATGAGCTATAGCGATGAGCGTATTATATGCGAGAAAATTGATAACGAGGGCATAAGCGAAAATACAAACGCCGCAGCCTCTTTTGCTACAGGCGAGTATATTGCCTTTGCAGACCACGACGACGCCCTTGCGCCACATGCGGTTTTTGCCGTTTTGCAAAAGTTTAAAAGCACAAACGCAAAATTTGTGTACAGCGACGAAGCATTATTTACAAATAGTATAAAAAAGGCACATGTGGCACATTTTAAGCCGCAATATGCTGAGGACTATTTGCGCGCGTGCAATTATATATGCCATTTAGCCGCAGTTGAAAGGCAACTTTTTGAGGAACTGGGCGGTTTTAACGCTGATTTTGACGGCGCGCAAGACCACGATTTGTTCTTGCGCCTTTGCGAGATAACAACGCCTGTGCATATACCCTCTGTATTATATTATTGGAGAGTGCATGAAAATTCAACTTCAAGCGGCACAGGCGCTAAACCTTATGTTATTGAGGCAGGCATAAAAGCCGTTAGCGAGCATTTAAGGCGCACAGGCAAAAGCGCAAGCGTTAAAGAAGGGCTGTTTTCGGGCACTTATAAAGTTGAGTATGATTTAGAAAATTTACCGCTTGTAAGCATAATAATTCCCAATAAAGACCATATTGATGATTTGGATAAAGCGCTTACTTCTGTTTTTCAAAAAACAACATACAAAAATTATGAAATAATAATTGTTGAAAATAATTCTGAATTGAAAAGCACATTTGATTATTATAACAATTTGGAGAAAAATAGAAATAATATACAAATAGTATATTATGAAGGCGGGTTTAATTTCTCGGCAATTAATAATTTTGCAAGGGAATATGCAAATGGAGAATTATTGCTTTTTTTAAATAATGATGTGCAAATAATTAACGGTGATTGGCTTTATGAAATGGTTCAATTATGCATGCAAGAGCATGTGGGAATTGTTGGCGCAAAATTACTTTATGATGATAACACCCTGCAACACGCAGGGATAATAACAGGGCTTGGCGGCTTTGCCGGCCATAGCCATAAATATGCAAAAAGCACGGGTAGCGGTTATATGTTCAGGGTTGCAACCGTGCAAAATTTTAGCGGCGTAACTGCCGCTTGTATGCTTACTAAGGCAAAAATATTTGATGAAATGAACGGCTTTGATAAGCAGTTTGAAGTGGCGTTTAACGATGTGGATTTTTGCTTGCGAGTATTAAACAGCGGCAAAAAAGTGCTATATACACCTTATGCACAATTGTACCATTTTGAGAGCAAAAGCAGAGGCCTTGATGAGAAAGATAAGCAAAAAAAGGTGCGTTTTAACAGCGAGCAAGCGCTTTTAAAACAGCGCTATGGAAAAGCGCTTGTAAATGATGCTTTTTACAATATAAATTTAACGCTCGACAGTGAAGATTTTGCTGAAGCCGCGGCATTGCCTGTTTACAAAAATGAGTTTTAGGGTTATGTTTATTTAAACTTAGTTCTACTTTTACGCTGAAAAGTAGCACGCCTTACTAAACTTAGCCGTTTAAGCAAACGAAGAACCAAAGCACAAACCTTGCTAAAAGAAAAAGTATAAAACATAAAAGGCAAGCCTAAATATTACAAAAAGCTATTGGTTTTTGCTACTTTTCATGTTGAAAAACAGCACGAACCACAGAACTTGAAAAGCAAAATAGCTTGCTATTCTTTTACTATTATAAATACAGCAAAAAGCTTAAAAGCGGAGGGAAACATGTATAAAACAAATGTTGGCAAACCATTACCGTTTGAGGAAACGGAAAACTTTAGAGAACTTGGTGGCTATAAAAATAAAAACGGGAAATTTGTTAAGGACGGCGTTTTTTTTCGATCGAGTATGCTTAGCACAATAAAATCAGAGCAAGATTTAAGCCTGTTTAACTCGCTGGGTATAAAGGCGATTATTGACTTTAGAAGCGAAAATGAGCGTGATTATAACCCCGAGCCCACTTTTGAGGGCATTAAACAAATTGCACAAAATGCAATGCTTGATGAAAACGGCAACGAAGTAAATTTCGATATGAAAGCTATTTTTGAAGAGAACAAATGGGAGCTGGCAGGCATGGCGAAAAACGGAATTAAGCATTATAGCCTTATGCCGTTTAACAATAATGCATATAAGCTTTTATTTGGCTTTATAAGCAAAAATGAAGTGCCGCTTTTATTTCATTGCACAGCCGGAAAAGACCGCACAGGCGTTGCAGCGGCGCTTGTTTTAAGGGCGCTAGATGTAAGCGACGAGGTTATACTTGAAGATTATATGCTAACAAATATTTATAGAGATAAAACGCGCGAGATGTTTATTAAAAGAGTTGCGCCAAAATTAAAAGATGAAAACATAAACGAAGTTGCTCAATCTGTTTTAGGCGTTGAAAAAGAATTATTATTAACCGCATTAAATGCGATAGATGAAAAGTATAGCGATTTCAGCGATTACCTTGAAAAAGAGTGTAATTTCACAAAGCAAATGCAACAAGAAATGAAAGCGAAGTATTTAGTGGATTAAAAAATAAGTTTAAAGGAGAATAATTATGTCAACACCGCACATTAATGCAAACAAAGGCGATTTTGCAAAAACAATTTTGATGCCCGGAGACCCTCTTCGTGCTAAATTCATAGCGCAAACTTTCCTTGAAAATGTTAAAGAAGTTACAAATGTGCGCTCTATGCTCGGCTTTACAGGCACATATAAGGGCGAGAAAATTTCTGTTATGGGCAGTGGCATGGGTATGCCGTCTATAGGCATTTATTCTTACGAGCTATATACTAATTATGATGTGGAAAATATAATTCGCGTGGGCTCGGCAGGCTCTTATAGCGAGAGTGCTAAGATATTCGATGTTGTTATTGCAAACGGTGCATATAGCGATAGTAATTATGCATATGTACAGGGTAAGCGCGAGGAAGATATTATTTACCCAAGCGCAAGCTTGAACGAGAAATTAAAACAGAGTGCTAAGAATTTAAATAAGCCTTTTATTGAAGGCGTTTTACATTCAAGCGACGTTTTCTACAGGCAAGATACCACCCCTTATTGGCAAAAGCTGCGCGATGAAAAAAATTGTGTAGCGGTAGAAATGGAGAGCTTTGCTTTATTTCATAACGCAAGCGTTCTTAATAAAAATGCGGCGTGTGTTGTTACCATTAGCGATAGTTTTGTAACACACAAAGCAACAACATCGCAAGAGCGCGAAAAAAGCTTTACAGATATGATGGAAATAGCGCTTGGAACTGTTTTAGTGTAATAAAGGGGGTTAATATGCAAGACGAAAAGCTTATAGAATTAGCCTTACTATCACAAAAAAATGCTTATGCGCCCTATTCAAACTTTCATGTTGGCGCAGCACTTTTAGCAAAAAGCGGTAAAGTTTACACAGGCTGCAATATTGAAAGCGCGGCATACTCGCCAACAAATTGCGCTGAGCGCACAGCGCTTTTTAAAGCTGTTAGCGAAGGAGAAAGGCAGTTTTCGGCCATAGCTATTGTAGGCGCAAAAAACGGCGTGAACACAAATGGAAAGCCGTGCGCGCCGTGCGGTGTTTGCCGCCAAATGCTTTTTGAGTTTTGCAATGAAAACTTAGTAGTTTTAATGGCAAACAGCAAAAGCGATTACATAAAAACAACTTTAGGAGAGCTTTTACCCTTTGCTTTTGGCCCTAATAATTTAAGCGATTAGTTGCCGTTTTTCTTCATAAACATTTTATAAATTTGCACTATTTATTTTAAAAGCCCATAAATTTCAAAGTTTTGAAATTTATGGGCTTTTTGCAGCTGTTTTTTTGGCTTTTTGTTTTTTCGGTTAATGGCTTTGTGCATTATAAGCTTTTTTTAAATATAATGCTGCTTATATAGCTTACTGCTCATAATAAATATTTTAACATTAGTAGAATTTCGCAGCTGTAAAAACACGAACGCTGCTTGCAGAGATTAGTTTGAAGCATTTTTTTCTACCAACTATTCACTAATCAATTTAAAGCTGAATTCTTTTACTATGTTAAGGCTTTCTTCATTAAGCTCGTAAATTTCCTCGCCATAGTTAGAGTAATCGCCGGGCAGGGCGGCGGCGTTATATGTTGGTTGCTGTCTGTCTAAAAACTGCCAAATGCGCTTAAAGCTTGAAAGCTCGCTTGCGGAAATATTTGTGGCAATTTTTGTGCTGTTCTTCGTTATAAAATCGCTTAAAGTTGTGCTAAGTTTTCCGTGCCCTGCTGATAAAAACAGCGAATACCCAAGCGCGCGCATTTCATATTCGTTCTGCTTTGCAAAGGCGCCCTCGCTCAGAACCTGAGCGAAAAAGCGTGGCGTTAAAACTTGTGTTTGCGCTTCGCTTTGTGTTATGCCTAGTGCGCTAAGGCTATCTTCGCTTGCATATTGCGAAACACGCATGGTTATATTGCCAAAAGCTTCTGCAGCTTCCCAAAGTAATTGCGCTGAGGTGAATATATATTTATCCACTTCTATCATAAGCGTTTCGCTTATAGCGTTTGCCGCTTGCGAGGGCCCTGCAAGGCGTGTAGCCTCTTTTAATGTTATAGGCTGTTTGTTTTGCACCATAACCGTTTCGGGCGGCATACAAAGAATAGAAACTGTGTTCTCGTAAGCGTTGAAGCTTATAAGCATATAACTGCTAGCACTTTGAACATCACCCTCGCCAACTAATATGAGCACAGTTTCAGTGTCGGTGAACACAGGCTGTGCCATATAAACCTCGGGCTGGGTTTCGCTTGCATACAGCGTTTTACTTTTAACTACACTAAAATAGTAAGCTGCGCCGTAAAGGGGAGTTATAGCAAGTAATGTTATTATAAAACTTAAAAAAAATACTTTGACTTTGCCCATTTATATCTCCGTTCATGGTTTTGGGCGCTAATACATAAAAATTTCTTTAATCGTTTTTATCGCCCGTATAGCTTTTTAATAAAGATATAAATAAGTGTTGCCTTATAATAGGTTTTTATACAAATAAATTTTGCTCCATGCTTAAAACATCGTCATTTTGCGGCTCGTTAGCTTGTTTTTGTTTTAGCCTGAATTGCCCTGGCGATATTCCCACGCTTTTTTTAAACACTTTGCAAAAATAATTAGCACACGAAAAGCCACAAAGTGACGCTATTGTTTCAAGGCTGTAATCACTTTGAGCCAAAAATTGCTTTGAGCTTTCAAGTTTAATATTTGTTAAATATGCACCGGGTGATGTGCCCATGAATTTAGAAAATTCCCTAACTAAATGGTTTTTGCTAACACCCATATTATCGCTTAATTCTTCAATGCCGTAAAGCTGCGAATAATATTTTTGCATATGCAATGCAGCTTGGCTAACTAAAGCCGGCATTGCAGGCTTTAGGCTGTTTTCGTTGGCGTTTGCAAGCCTGCAAAGAAGCTCGAACGCTTTTTCGCTTTGTGTTTGTTTATCATAATCGCTATAAGCTTTTACAACATTTTGCAGTGCAAATTTTGCACCCTTGCAATGCATTTCGCTTGTTACAACAGGCTCGTGCAAGGCGCTTGCGGCTTTTTGCGCCGCAATGCCGCTTATGCCGGCGCAAAAAAGCGTGCAATCAGGCGCAGGCGTTATAACAATATCGCCGCGCGCTATAAAAATATTAAGCGTGCCCGTTAGCAAACTTTCCTCGCCGCTTGCGCTTATTAGTGCACTGCCCTCGCTTAAAAAAACAATTGTACAATCAGCGCCGCTTGCTTTAATTATATTAGCTTCACTTTGCGCATTAATGCAAAATTCAACATTAATTATTTCAAAACTGTCAAATATCAAAAATATACACTCCACATCAATATTTTGCTATTTATTTTGTGTTTAGTACCTGTTATTATTATATTATTAATAAGATAACTCGTCAAGAGTATCAATAAAATACACAGGAGGCATAAAAATGGCAAGTATTAGTTTAAAAGAAATTTATAAAATTTACCCGGGCGACGTTACTGCTGTTAGCGATTTCAACCTTGAAATTGAAGACAAAGAGTTTGTTATTTTGGTAGGCCCATCAGGCTGTGGTAAATCTACAACTCTACGTATGATTGCAGGCCTTGAAGAGATATCTAAAGGTGAACTTTACATAGGCGACCGCCTTGTGAATGACGTTCCCCCTAAAGATAGAGATATAGCAATGGTTTTCCAAAACTATGCGCTTTACCCACACATGACAGTTTACAAAAACATGGCTTTCGGCTTAGAGCTTCGCAAAACCCCTAAAGATGAAATTGAAAAACGCGTGCGTGAAGCAGCTAAAATTCTTGATATAGAGCATTTGCTTGACCGTAAACCAAAAGCACTATCAGGCGGCCAACGCCAACGTGTTGCTTTAGGGCGTGCTATGGTTCGTAACCCTGCTGTTTTCCTATTGGACGAGCCACTATCTAACCTTGATGCTAAACTTCGTACAGCTATGCGCACAGAGATTATTAAGCTTCACCAAAAGCTTGGCACAACATTTATTTATGTTACACATGACCAAACAGAAGCTATGACAATGGGCGACCGCATTGTTGTTATGAAAGACGGCTTTATTCAACAAGTGGATACACCTCAAAACTTATATGATAACCCTTGCAATATGTTCGTTGCAGGCTTTATCGGCAGCCCACAAATGAACCTTGTAGATGCTACATTAGTTAAAGAAGATGGCAAATACTATGTTGATTTAGAGGGCGATAAACTTCTAATAGACGAGAGCAAAGTTAACGAAGAGATGGAAAAATACATCGGCAAAAAAGTTAAAGCAGGCATACGCCCTGAAGATATTAAAGATGACGATGAATTTTTAGCAAAGAACCCTAACTCTATAATAACAGCTAATGTTGAAGTTAGCGAGCTAATGGGTAGCGAAATTTACTTGTACTTAACATATAAAGAGTACAAATTAACAGCTCGTGTATTACCTACAAGCACAGCTAAAAACGGCAACGACGTTAAAGTTGCTATTAACACTAAAAAATTACACTTGTTTGACCCTGAAACAGAACTTGCAATAATGAACTAATTGCACATGCAATAATGAGCAGTGGCTTTAAGCCGCTGCTCTGTTTTTTTGCGCTATTTAGCTTTAGTGGCAAATTGCTATAGATTGCATATGGCAAGAGGGGCAAAAAAGTGCAGTAGCTTTTAAAGCTACTGCACTTTTGAATAATAAATTTAGTAAAATAAAGTAATAACCCACTAGTGCTAAAAAATTAGCCGTTAGCGTTTATAAGTGTTGGGTGAATTACATATTGCTCGCTGTAAATTTCGTCTGTGCCGTCTTCGTAAAATGTTACATCAAGCGTAACAGTGTAAGTGCCATCTGCAGGATCTCCCGCCGCGGTGCATGTGAATGACATTGTTGTGCCCATATAAAAACCTTGCGCATGAACAGGATAAGCAACATCGGGTGGGTCGTCGTTTTCAAATTCGCGCATTAAAATGCCATTTGTTGCATCAATAGTGTAAGTTGCAACATAATCCTCAGTTGTAATTTTAACTTCACTTGGGGAAATAATATCTATGTCATTTGCGAAGCGCAAATCGTCTATCAATTCAACTGTAGATTCAGCGGCTATAATTTCCACTTGCGCAATATCTGCAATTTCTGTTTCAACGCGCATAATCTGAACGAAAATAGCGGTTATAAATGTTAAAATAATTCCTAAAACAGCAAGAACAATAACCATTTCTATAAGGGTAAAACCTTTATTATTGCCGCTTTTATTAAATAATTTCAAGCTGACGAGCGCTCCTTTCCTATAAACTTTTGCTTAAATTAAGGCTGAGTGTAAAAATAAATCATGCTGTTTTGTGATATAAGATTGCCATCATGTGATACCGTTACAGGTGTAACTGTAACAGGCGCAGGCGGTGTTGTTTCGCTAACTTCAAGCGTAACGCTAATAGAAGCATTCGGAATTGGCGCTGTGGATGATGCCGCTGTGTTTAACATCATATTAGCCGTTTCTTGCGCAGTGTCTGCCAGGCGCTGGGTGGTTCTAATGCCGCTGGTTGCAGAGGTTATTATCATTGTTACACCAACAATAAGAAAGGTAAAAAGCATAATAGATATAATAGTTTCTATAAGCATTTCGCCCTTTTTATTTAAAAGCGCATTAGCTATTTTAGTTTGTAAGTTTTTCATAATCTACCAATGCCCACTTTCCGTAAGTTGTAACGCTGTTTGCAGCTTCGTCATATTCAGCAGCAGTATCAAGTTTAAAGCTCATGCGGTATGTTGCTTTTTCTGCAAGGTTATCTTGGTTTTCATCGTTTAAGTTAATATTTGCATCTACCACTATAAAGCCTGTTACGTCAGTGCCGCTGAACTGCAAATTAATTTCTAAATCACATTCAACACTGTGTGTAATTGTTCCTGCAGGGTTGCCGTCTGCGTCTTTTAGCTCTTCGTCAACAGATATAGTTAGTTTATCAAATAGTGGGGGACGTGCTAAAGGGTCTGCGGGGTTTGCGTAATTATAAGCTGAGCTTATAATTGCAGTTTGCAAATTGGTTGAGCCTGCTATTTCTGTGTTTGAGTTTAGCATATCTTGCAATGAAGTTTGCACAGATTGTGCTAAAAGGTCTATTTGTACTTTGTTCCACTGGGTTTGCGTTGTAGAGGCAACACCCAGCGATGAAGTTAAAGTTACTGAAGCCAGCGTAATTAAGAACATCATTATAGTTAAAACAATTAACAGCGAAACGCCTTTTTTGCTTTTAAGTATTTTTATCATTCTAGCCACTTGGCCTTGCCCCCTTTCGCATAATTTAGCTTTATGTTCATATAGTTTTGAATTTGTTTAAGTGTTTTGTTTTTTTGCAAAGTTGTTAGCCGTTTTCACCGCTGCCGTCCTCGCCGCTGCCGTTTTCACCGCTGCCGTTTTCGCCGCTGCCGCCCTCGCCGCTGCCGTCCTCGCCGCTACCACTGCTTAAATCTTCGGGCTGTTTTAACTCGCCGCCTTCGCCTTCTTGCGGAGGTGTACTCTGAACGGGTTGCTCGTTATCCTCGTTCAGCGAAGCAGGTGCAGGTGGAGCAGGAGCAGGTGGTGAAGGAGACGGTGGTGCTTCTATTATAACTTGATCGGTTTTGGCAAATGCATTGCCTGTAATCGGCACTGTGCCGTTATAAACATAGGTGCTGTAATTTGTTAATAAATCAAATGTTCCGTCTGCGCCTATATAAGTTAAATTATAAGCAATTTTTGCGCTAGTGCTAGGCTCAATACCCTTTATTTCAAGCGTTGTTGTGCCGTTGGTATTTGATGTTATTGTGTAATTATTGTCTTTTACTAAAGCAACACTTGCGCTGTCTACTTCTAATGCTAAAGTGCTATCGTCTAAAGCAAAGCCGCTTGGTATTATTTGCGTAATAATGCCTTTTTGGGTATAGCTGCCTATATTTGATGTTGCTACAGTGCTTTCTACAGGTATAGTGACAGTAACAACACCAGGGTCTGTGTTTTCTATCGGGGTATTAGCGCCGTTAAAAGTAGTTGCAATTGAAGTTTTGGGCTGAATATATAGCTTATCACTTGTGAGCGTTGCTGTTTTTTCTGCGCCGCTAACTGTAATGCCTAAACTTGCCTGCATGGCAATGTGGTAATAAGCGGTGCTAATATTGGTGAATGTGCCGCTTGTAAATTCGTTTTTAGCTGTTAAATTAAATGTAAAGCTAATTTTTTCATTTTGCAATAACTCGGTGTATGTGGTATCTGAAATAGAAGCCATATCAATTGCCATTACATTGCTTGTATTATCAAAGCTATATGTAACAGTGCCTCTATTTGCGCCTAAGTTATCTTGCACATTTACAGGGGTTGTAGCAGAATCAAATGCGGTAGTGTCAATATAATCGGCATAATTGCCAAAGTCAATTTTAAGCGTAGTTAAATCTACTAAATTAATAGCGCTTGCAGTTGTGTTTGTAATTTCAAGCGTTACCGGTGTAGTAGCGTTTGGCATTACAAAGCCCTCAGTAGAAGCTGTTGCGCTATCGCCATATAAAAGCCTTGCGCTGAAAGTGCCATCTGCCTGTGTTACAGTGCCCGTGCCGGTAAATGTTGTGTGCTGTTTTGGGCGGTTTGCCGCATAAGGTGCCGCTGCTATAACAGTTTTATTAGGCGTTGGGTATGCGCTACCTGTTTGTAGTGTCCAGCCACTTAATTGGCCGTTTCCAAAGGCTGAAAGCCAGCTAAGCTCTATATTCTCGCTTGGTAATGCTACAAGCGCGTTTGGTTTAGGGCTTGTAGGTAGTTTTACAGGTAATGCGCTATTATAGGCGAAAGCTTCAAAACTAGTGTTATCGCTTGAATAATAGCTTCCTGCAAGGTGAATATTATTTTGCAAAGTAGTAAAGCCCGCGGCTTTTGTGCCCATTAACGGGTAGCTTTCATCAGGGGTTGTATCCGCATTTGTATCCATACTTGGTGCAAGCGCAAGGAAGAGTGTATCGCTTATTGTGGCTTCGTCGTTAACAATATTGCCTGAAGATATTTCTTCACCATACACAATACCGCCCACTATGCCGCCTATTGATTGGCGTGGGTTCGTGCCGCTTAGCGTAGCTGTATCATCATAGCTAATAGGTGATACAGGTAGGCCGGTAGCATCTTGCCCGTTGTGCACAAAGTAGCTGTCTTCAATTACGCTTTCTGTGCCTGTTGCTATGCCAACTAGGCCGCCAACAAAGTTATCAAGAACAGTAACGCTTGTGTTTACAGCGCCTGAATTTTTAAGCGTGCCGCTATTGCTACCAATAATGCCGCCTGCGCCATAACTGAGAAGACCATATGTTACGGGCGAGACAACTTCATCACGAGTTATAGCAGAATTTGAAACAACTACATTATCTAAAGTGCCGCTGTTTTCGGCAACTGCGCCGCCTACATTTGATGGGCGGTTATACTCTGTGCCGCTTGCGTAAGTGTTAAAAGTAGCATGGATTTTTGAATTATTTACATTGATATTTTGCAATATGCCGGCATTTGTGGCAACAACTGCCGCGGCTATGGCACTGCCTGTTGAGGTTATATCAAAGTTATCTATATTTAAGTTTTCTATTGTAGCAGAGGACGTTGTTGCCTCAAACAAAGCAGTGTCTGAGCTATCCCTTTTAGTGTAATTACTTATAGTGTGGCCGCCGCCGTCATAATTTCCGTTAAATGCGCTTGTTATTGCAGCAACACTTCCGCTAAAGTTAAGCTCTGAGCCGTATATATAACCTTGTGTTCCGTATTTCAAATTCGAGTAGTAAAGTATAGGGTTAGTTACTGTGTAAAACCAGTCATCTGTATTATACCAATCGAATGAAGTGCCTACGAGAAATCCTTCAAAATTAGATAAATCTAGGTTTAATTCTTGCGTGAAGCTTGAATTAACAGATTCTGAATTTGCATAAAAGCCTATATTATTCAAATGCCTTGCTGTGCGCACGGAATAAGTCATATTAGCGGCGTTTGTAGCATCGGCTAGGTAAATTGCCTTGGCAAACAGCGGGTTAATATACGCAACACTTGCCGCTTGCCTATCGTTTGTAAGGCTAAGCTCAATAACATCTGTAGTGTCGTTATAAACTGTGTTATTAACTGCGCTTTCAAATGTGCTATTATCAATTGTGAAAACAGATTCTATATGTGTAGATGTTACATCGCTTCTAAAATGGCTTGTGAATTCATCATAGCGGTCGTTATCGGAGTATACGTTAAGCCATGCTTCAATTTCGGTTTCACTTAAAGCTGTGCCATTCACGGAGAAAGTGAAATCACCTGTTTCTAACATAGAATAAGGGCGGTTTACTTTAATGGCGTAGCCGTCGTTTAAAATCATGTATTGGGGATTTGCATCTATGTCTATTAACCTGTCTATAATAGTTGTACTTGCGTCTTCATTTACAATTACTTGGTAAATGCCAACTTCAGGCGCATCTGTATCATTTTTATTGCCGTAAACCTCATAGTAAACAAACTCAGCTTTAAATGGCTCTAGCTCGGCAACAGGCCATATAAAGTTAAGGTCTTTCTCAGTGCTTGTTTCGTCAATAGCATCTGCGTTTGGCAAGAAATGGCCGTAGTATGGGTAGGGGTAGCCTAGCGAGCTAATATAGTTTGTGTTTGTATCGGGCGCATCTTCTTCGTCATCAACCTTAAGCGGTTCTGTAATATTTTCAACAAACCTATATTCAATTGTGCCTGTGCCGTCATTTGCAAGCATGAAGTTTTGATAAAAATCGCTTGTAGTGTCTTGCATATCTTCATACATGTCGTTAGTGCTAATACCTTGCCCGAAGCCGTTTGTAACAGTGTTTACATTTAAATTGCTGTGCTCGGGTGCAGGGCTATCGGGAGTACCGTCGTCATCTATATCATCATCATAAGGGCGCAGCTGTGTGCCTAAAAGGTAATAACAACTATCATCATCAATAGCCGTTTGTACAGGGCCGCTTTCGCCGGCTTCGTCTAAGTTAGTTTGGTCGTCTACATTAGAATAAGCATTTGTAAGCCCTACGCGCAAATTAGTTCCGATAATAGGGCTTTCGTAATATGTTTCATTATCATCTTCGCCTATTGTTTCAGACGGAGCAACAGCAAGGTATAAAATATGATGTATGGCGTTTTCAGCAATGCTACCGCTAACCATACCGACAACACCGCCGACATAGTCGTTTACTATATGAGCATCAAGGTTAATGTCAACGCCGCTGTCATCATCAACAATGGGCGAAGTTTCACTGCTTGACATTACAGTTATATGGTGGGCTGTGCCGCTTAAATAACCTGTAACAACGCCGGCATATTTTCCTTCATCTGCTACGTTATTCCGAGTTGTGTTTTCAATTTCGAGGTATGGGTCTATAAACATAAGGTGAGAAATTTCACCTGAAACTGCTTCAAAAAGGCCCACAGAGTGGTTATTTATTATGCTTTCGGTAGTATCTAGGTTGACATTGTATATATTCAAGTTTTGAATAGTGTGCACGCCGTCTTCGCTATCGGTTGCTGAAATTAATTCAGAATATAAGCCTGTATATGTACCTTTTAGTTCAGGCAGAGGCTGCATTTTTAAATTCCATGCATCATCAGTGCCGGCATCTTCAGCAAAAGTGCTGTTAATTTCCACAAAGCCGTCTTCGCTTGCAAAGTTAATATCTTCAATTTGTGTGTAAACATATGTATCATCTGCAAAAGCTGCTTGGTGGCGTATATTGCTTAAATGCCTTGCTGTGGCAATATTTGCTTCTAGCGGGTCTGGTGTTGCGCTATTGGAATTATCGGCAAACAGCGGGTTTTTAGCGTTTGAAGTAATTGGCAATGCATCTACATCATTATTATCTAAAATAGAAACTGTAATTTCAGTTAAGCCTTCAAAATCTATTATAGTTCCTGCTGCATCTTCGGTTTGTGTTATGGAGTACTTGTGCCTATCAGCGTTTTCAGCCGACATATCACCGCCAACATAATCCAGCACCCAAATAAAGCGTGCAAAATCGGTGTTAGCTGCAAGGTCGTTTCTGTAAATAAGCGCAGGTCTTGCTGTTGCTAGGCCATTGTTATAATATTCAATTGCGTCTTCAAAAGTTTCGTCGTCATCGGTGTAAGCTGAAAAATCAAAGTCTTCTAAAACTGTAAACGTACCACTTGGAAGTTCAATAGATAAATCGTAAGTAGATTGCAATGCTGTGTCTGTGAGCAAAGGTATTTCCACAAATATTTCAGCATATAGAACATTTTCAAGGGTTTCGGTGGTGTTCGTTGCATTTATGGCATCAAGCGGCTTGTTATAGCGGCTCAGCTCAGGTAATATCAGGGTATCGTCGTGGCCGTCGTCGTAGCCGTCGTATAAATGTATAGCTATTTCTGTTCTGGATTCAGGTGGCGCATTTCCTGTGTAATCCACACCGAAATAACCCTGCTGGCGAGAATTTGCAACAGAGTTGTAGCTTTCAGCGCGCGCACCGAATATGTCGGACGAAGAATTGTCCTGCGCTGTATAGTTAAATTCATTAACAGTTTCTAATTCGCTGTAGAAAACGCTTAGCACTTTGCCTGTTAAAATATTGTATTCTATTAAAATTGTGCCCTCTAATATATCTTCGTCTATAATAGCAGGCTTTAAAAATTGGTAAAGAGGGTTTGATGCATCTATACCAGCAGGCTTTGATAAATAGCGCACAAAATTTGCCTGCCCGTTTTCGCTATCGTATGCAGGGTAGTTTGTAGCAGTTAGCGCAGTGTAAACATTGTTTTCGTTTACGTCGCTTGCAAGCAAATCGTCTGTATAGTTGCCATCGGCATCTGTTTCAAAATATTTACCTGAAATTTCACCGCCGTATGCACTTTTTAAGTGGCCAAGAGCGCGCAATTGTGTTAGCTGGTTTTGCGCCGCTAAATATATTGTTTTAGCGGTTTCTGTGCGGCTCACTTGGTCGGCCGTGCCCAAATATCGTACAACAGAGGGCGCAGCCATAAGCATTAATATTGTTATTATAGAAATGACAATTATCATTTCAATTAATGTAAAACCTTTTTTTAACATGCTACTCCTCAATTATAATAAAATTAAATTTAAATACCAGTTTGCAATAAATTCGCCAAGGAAAACGCCGAGAACACAGCCAAGGCAAAGCGCCGGGCAAAAGGGAACTTTGCTTTTATATTCGCGCTTAAACAGCTTTTTGCGAATTAGCAAAACTGCGCCGAAAGAGCCCATTACAAAAACAGCGAATAAAAACGCAACTACTATGCTTTGTGCGCCCAGTAAAAGCCCACTTGCGGCCATAAGTTTTATATCTGCGCCGCCAAAGCCGTTTGTTATAAGCGCTAAAATAAGCATTGGAACGCTTACTATTACGCCGCCCAAAACAAGCTCGCCTAAATTTTGGGTGCCCAGTGCAATTTTAACAATTGCCAAAATTGCTATTAGAATGTGCAATGTATCGGGCACTTCCATTGTGTCTAAATCTATGAAAGAAACAACAATAAGTATTGCAAAAAACAGCGAGTATATAACACCAAGCTCTAATTGCATTATGCCGAAAACATAGCCGCAAAGCGCAAATAACACAGCGGTTAAAAGCTCTATAATAGCGTAGCGCGGCGATATTTTGCACTTGCAATTTTTGCATTTGCCACGCAAAAACACATAGGATAAAACAGGAACAAGCTCTATGGGTGAAAGGGAATTTTTGCAACTTGGGCAATAGCTGCGCCCTTTGGCAACAGATATTTTTAAAGGCGTGCGGTAAATGCAAACATTTAAAAAACTGCCTATTATTAAGCCAAAAAGAGCAAATATTGATGTTGTAAATATAGTCATGCTGTTTTCCTTTTTGCTTATTATATGCTAAGGGGTCTTAAAGCTGTAAAATTAATTTACTGCTTTAAAAAGTGCAAAGCATAACATTTATGCCTAAAACAGGGCGTGTGCTTTGGGTTTTAGGCATAAATCCGACGCTTTGCGCTATCGGATTTTACAGATGTAAGGTTAGTGGTGCAACTGCCGAACATATTCGGCAGTTGCCATTAATTTTTACATTCCTGTATTATATGTTTTTTTAATCTTGTCTAAAAACGTTAATGTTTAAGCCTGATGATGTTATAACAGGGTCATCAAGGTAGCCTGTTAAACCTTCTGCTGCATGGTAAAGCATTGTGTTAGCGTCGTTGTTTTCTGCACCATCTCTAACATAAGTTACCCAGTTAACACTACCTGTTGAAAGAGTAACGTTAAAATCAAATGTGCCTTGCACATTTGTGCCCAAGAATTCTTGTACGGCTTCAAGGTATGGGCCAGTTATTTGTGTTGTATTGCCAATTGTAATTGTTGCATTTGAATATGCAGCATTATTTGTAGTAGATGTTCCGATTGGCGCACCTGTAATATTTGCTGGCTCTGACGGAGGATATTTTGTAGTTGCTGCCTCTAAGGCGTTGAAAATTGTTTCTGCTGCGCCTTTATCTGCTGTTTCGTTTGCATCTGCACGGTAGCCTGCAACAGCAGGAATAGCAATTGCTATAAGTATAACTATAATTAGAATTACAACTAGCATTTCAATTAGCGTAAAACCTTTTTTATTTTTAAGTTGTATTAGTTTTTGCATACTTCTTGCCTTTCTTATTTTATAATTTTTATTGATTATGTTTATATGAAATTATCGGTAATTATTATTCGTGTGAATAGGGTAGTGCATTATAAGGTGCACCTAATTCATCAGCATAACCTGAAACGCCATTAGCAATATCATAAACCATAACATTTGCGTCTGGAGCGTAGTACAAAGTATCGTTTGTTGTATAATCATTTTGGTGATAGCTTACCCAAGCAATGCTGTTAGTGGTAGTATCATAGCCGAATTTGTATTTGCCCTGAACGTCTGCGCCTAATTGTGAGTTAACAGCTATACCAAAGTCAAAGTGATATGGTACAACACCGGCTGCTATAATCCTCAAGTTGCCATTATTATAATTTTGATAATAAATAATATCTGTACCGGTTTGTGTTTTAAACCAGTTGCCATGGGTACCGGGCAACTCACCAAAAGTGGTAAGCGTGGCTTCTAAAGCGGTGTATACTGTTTTGGCCGCGCCAAGGTCTGCAGTTCTTTGAGAATCTTCGCGGTAAGCAATAACAGAGGGTACAGCAATAGCAAGAAGTATTACAATAATTAAAATAACTATTAACATTTCAATTAAAGTAAAACCTTTTTTGTTTTTTAATTGTATAAGTTTTTGCATATCTATTAGCCTTTCTTTTTTTTATATACTTTTACATAGTTTAAATATAATACATAACATATACATTGCGTTATCAATTTACATATTATTTATAACTACAACATAATTTAGAAATAATGCAATTAAGGTCTTGGCCTTAAATGTGCATAATCACGCCCATCGGCATGGTTTCCTGGATCTTCTGGATATATTTCCATTATTTCAGAAAGATATACTGGTTCTCTAAACTCAGCGGAAGAGTTTGCAAAGTAATATTCATATACCATAATGGACTCATCACTTGTTTGCGAATCAGATCTCCAATATGCAACATAATCTAAATGTTGGTTATGAACAGTACCACCCCAAGCGTAAATATCGTATTTAAACCTAAAACCGCCTTGGAAATTTGGTCCTAAATAACTTGCTAACGCTTCATAAAACTCTCTTGTTTCAGCTGTAAGTGAAGTGTCGGTGGATAACCTTACTATTTCATCGTAGTCAAGGTTACCTGAAGAATGAGCAACTTCTGAGCCTGATACAGTATCTTCCGGTAATGAACGAATAACTGCAGACTCAATAGCTGTTCTTATTGTTTCGATTGCGCCCTCGTCTTGTGTTCTTAGAGCGTCTTTTCTATAACCCGCAACAGCAGGCACGGCAATTGCTAAGAGAATAACGATAATTAAAATAACTATCAACATCTCTATTAGGGTAAAACCCTTTTTGTTTTTCATTTCAATGAGTTTTTGCATAGGTTTATTCCTTCCTTTGTAAATGGTTTTTGAAAGTAAATTGTTAATTTACATATCATTTTTTGAATTTGCGAAAATTTTGCGATAAGTACTATCACATCAGTAGCTTTTCAAGCGTCTGTTTATCAGCCGCTCTGTCGAGTGCCACCTCCCTGTCGATAGCTCCCTGCTTCACAAGCGCCGCAAGGTATGAATCGAGAAGAATCATGCCGCTTTTTGCGTTGCTTTGTATGATAGCATTAATTTGGAAAGCCTTATTTTCGCGTATTAAATTTGCTATAGCATCGTTAACCGTCATTATTTCAAATGCAGGCAAACGGCCGCTGCTTTCTTTTTTCGGTAAAAGCTGCTGTGTTATAACAGCCCTTAAAACCGTTGCGAGTTGTGTTCGAATTTGCTGTTGTTGGTCTGAGGGGAAAACGTCTATCAAACGGTCAATAGTTTTGGCCGTTCCAACCGTGTGTAATGTGCCAAAAACAAGGTGGCCCGTTTCGGCAGCTGTTATGGCGGCCGAGATAGTTTCAAGGTCGCGCATCTCGCCCACAAGAATAACGTCGGGGTCTTCACGAAGTGCACTGCGCAGCGCAAAGGCAAAATCGTCAACATCAACGCCAACTTCGCGCTGGTTAACTATGCAGTTTTTCGACGTGTGTAAATATTCTATAGGGTCTTCAATAGTAAGTATATGGTCGCGCTTTGTTTCGTTAATGTAATCTACCATAGCGGCAAGCGTTGTTGTTTTACCGCTACCTGTAGGCCCTGTTACCAAAACAAGCCCACGCGGCAAACTTGCTATATTTTTGAAAATTGGCGGCAAACCCAAAGCCTCGAAATTCGGCAAGGTATCGTTTAGCATACGAAGAACTATACCGCGCACGCCCTTTTGCTTGAACATATTAACACGCTGGCGTGTGCCGCTTGGCATAACATAGCAAAAGTCGTAATCTGTTGTATCGGCGCTGTATTGCATTTTTGTGCCGCTTAAAAGCTCTTTTGCAAAGCCCTCTAAGTCTGCGCTTGTTAAAAGCGGCATGTCAAGGCGCTGTACCTTTCCGTCAATTCTTGCGGTTGGTGGCTCGCCCACAATTAAGTGCAAATCACTTCCTCGCAGCTGCCTTGTGGTTTTTATTAATTCATTAATATTCAAAAACTTAATACGCCCCCTTTACACAGTGTTTTGCGGTTTTAGTCAATGTTTTCGCTTAAAGTCATCGCTTCTTTTATAGAGATTGTGCCGTTTCTAACGAGGTCTACCGCTTCATCTATAAAGAATTTTTGATTTCTTGATTCACGCAAATAATTTGTAATATCCGCTGTGTTTCTTTGTGTAACTATCATATTTCTGATAGTGGCGTCTGTTGCTATAATTTCGCAAACAGCGCGGCGGCCTAAATGGCCTAGCCCGTCACACCTAGCGCAACCTGGGCTTTTATATAGTTTTGTTATATCTGTGGCGTTATAGCGCTCTAAGAATGCAAGTTCAACAGTGCTTGGTGCATATTCCTCTTTGCAGTGTGGGCAAAGGTTTTTTACAAGGCGCTGTGAAGCGGTTGCCACAATGGAAGACGCCGCAACATAAGGCTCAACGCCCATATCAACTATGCGCAAAAACGCAGAAGCCGCACTGTTTGTATGCATAGATGCCAAAACAAGGTGGCCGGTTATAGCTGCACGCGCCGCAATATCGGCAGTTTCAGTATCGCGAATTTCGCCTATCATAAGCTTATCCGGGTCTTGACGCAATATAGCCCTTAGGCCGTTTGCGAATGTTAGGCCCGCACGGTTATTAACCTGTGTTTGGTTAATGCCGTCTACATATTTTTCAACCGGGTCTTCAATTGTTAGAACATTTGTGCTAACATGTGAAAGCTCTGCTAAAAGCGAATAAAGCGTTGTTGTTTTACCGCTACCTGTGGGGCCTGTCATAAGAACAAGGCCGTTGGGAAGAGAAATAGCTTTTCTTAAAACTTTAGCGTCGTGCTCGGTAAAGCCAAGCTCTTCAAGGCTTTTTATGCCAAGGGTGCTGTCTGCAAGCAAACGTATAACAATTTTCTCACCAAAAACAGTTGGCATACTTGCAACACGAGCAGAAACCTCGCGGCCGTTTATATCCATAGAAAAGCGCCCATCAAGAGGTATGCGTTTTTCGGCAATGTCCATTTCCGACATAATTTTTATACGTGTTACAATGCCGGGCAATGTTCTTGAGTGCATACGCACTATTTCCGAGAGAATGCCGTCTATACGGAAGCGAATTCGCACATCGTCTGCGGTGGGTTCTATATGTATATCACTTGTATTACTATTGTATGCCTGAATAAATAGATTGTTTACAAACTGTACAACAGGCATATTGCCAAGGCGGTTTTCAACAGCCTCAAGCTCGCTTATTTCAAGCCTTTCTGCCTCATCAACAACGCTGCTGGTAGAGTTTAGCGTGTTTGCAGACGAGCTAATTCTGTTGCGCTCGTAATGCCTTATTATGCTGCCTGCAATATCGCTTTTTGTTGCTAGGCAAGGCGTTACAATTTTGCCTGTTGCTGTGCTTACAATGCTTAGAACGTCGTAATCGAGAGGGTCTGACGTTGCAAGTATAAGCTCGTTGCCTTTTAGGCGGTAAGGTATAACATTGTGCTCAATGGCAATATCTCTTGAAAGTGTTGCTATTGTGCTTTGCGGAATTAGTGCATCTGCAAGAGAAATGTATTCAATGTGCAGCGCGTTTTTCAGAACATTAAGTACTGAATCTTCTGAAACAACCGCATTGTCAACCAATATGTCGCCAAGTTTTTTACCGCCTGAATTTTTTTGATATTCAAGTGCGCTTTGTAGTTGCTCTTGTGTAATTAAGCCGCCCTCTACAAGCATATCTCCCAAACGTTTTTTAACTGCCATATTATTGCCTAACCTTTCTCAAAATCTTATATCGACAGCATTACGTCAATAAACTACTGTTTGTGCGCCTTCGGTTTGCACAACTTGGTAATAATACTGTATAAATTGAAGTGACATGTCAACTTCGCCGAAATTATCTACAAAATCTGATAATGCTAAAGATGGTATTACAACATAAACATCGTCTTTTGCAAGGTAATCCACATAATCTAAAATAGTTTCAATTGTGCCTGTTACACTAAGGCTTGTTGTTTGTGAAACAACTTCATAGTATGCAGGTACCGCTGCTATTTCATCAGGTGTCATTTGGCCTGAAATAAGTGTATGCGATGATATATCAGAACCTGTGGTATCTGTTGAAGAATAACTATATGCGCCTACTTGGCTAAGGTTAAGTGAAGAAACTTCAAGGCCAAAGCGCTGGGCTGTATCTACAAAAAAGTTATGTACGCTGTAGTTTTCATCATAATATTGCTCTAGGGTTGATGAGGCTAATCTTTCGTCAACTTCTTGAATAGCTGCCTCAAGTTCCTCGCCTTGTTGGATATTAAGCTGTAATTTTTCAAGCTCTTCGTCTAAAACCGCAACTTCTTGCATGTTTTCATTGTAAGCATTATACATGGGCAAACACACAAAATAATTAAGCACAAATAAAATTAAAATAGTAACGGCGAGTATTAAAATAGATTGCTCTTTTTTGCTCATTTTCAGTAATTCCTTTCCGATGTTGTTTTGTTTTTACAAAAGGTATTATTTACCTAGTTTCGCATACCACGGTAAAGGAAACTTCATTATCCGTTCCGCTGTAACCAAAATATCCTACATACCCGAATGTTTCCAAATCTGTTAAAATTGCCACATAGTCTGATGCTTGTTGCTCGTTTAGGCCGTTGCAAACTAAGTTATATGTATTACCCGAGAACGAAACAGATGCAACGCTTACTCCGGCAGGGGCCGCGGCAACTATTTCATTTAATGTTGCCCTTGAGAACTCGCCTATGCTCGCTATTGAACTTTCAAGCCCTAAAAATGCTTGCTCGCTTTTTAGTTTAGCTACAAAGTCTAAGCGCAAGTTGCCAAACTCTTCCATCAAAGCTACTGTTTGCGGAGAATTAAGCTCTGCGTTACGGTCTTCTATAAGCTGCTCTGATTGCATTTGAACAGTTACTAGCGCCAGCGCAACAGCTATGTTTACAATTACAATAGTACTAGCTACAATTAAAGGTATATTAGCTTTTTTTGTATAAGTTTTTTCGGGCGTTTTTGTGGGTTTGTTCTTGTTGAAAAAGTTTATTTCTTGCTGGCCAAGAGATAAAACCGCACCTAAAGTGTAAACAGAGGCTGAATTAGAAACCTCATCGTCTAATTTCGGAAGCTGCTCGCAATTTATTCCAAGAGAGCTGTTTACATAAGATATAAGCTCCTCGTTTGCTGTGTGCCCGAAAATTAAAGTTTTATCAATAGGCTTGCCCGGGAATTTAATGTTTTGATATGAGTTTAACTTTTCTATATTCTGAACAAAAACAGTTTTAGGCTCGCTATCTGCATTTATGCTTGCAAGAACATCGAGCGATGAGGAGGCAGAATTAACAACAATATCCCTTGTTATAATATTGCCCGGTGGGTTTAATAAATGAAGTGTTATGTTTTTGCTGCCCATTCTTGCAAGAGCAACAGTTTTATCCTCGTAAAAATTCTCAATAAAGCACTGAGAGGCAAACTGTGAGGGAACAAGGGCAAGCGGAATTTTATTAAGCCTTGTTATCATTTCATAGCTTTCATTTGCAACGCTTTTTAACATTGCATATGAAATATAAGTTTGCTTGCTTGGGTCTTCTGCTTTATTGGGAGATACAAAGTAATCTACATAATATTCATCGTGTGAAATATTAGCAAAAACTTGAGACTCTACTGCCATTCTTTGTTGCTGTTTATTACGCTCTTTATGTAACTCTAAAACAGAGCAAATTGTAGGCAAAAACGAGAATGTCATAACAACTCGTTTTTCTGCAATTTTGTCAAGCGTAGAGCGCAAACAGTTTTCAAGAACGGCAAAGTTTACATTGCCGTTTGAAGTGAACACGTCAGACGGGGCTTTTAGGGTAACGCCCATTTCAACCGTCAGTTTCTTTTTTGTTCCTTGGAAAACTACAATATCAATGTAATCACCGGAAAAATCTATACAAATCAAAATTAAACTCCTACCTTTTTAAAAATTTTACCCTGCGGCAATAGTACCGTAACCATTGTATATGGGAACCATAACCGATATAAGTATTAAAGCTACAATGATAGCCAGAATAATTAACAATACCGGGCCTAATATTGCAAGAAGCGATTCTATTGCTGTGTCGCTCTCGCCCTCAAAGTATTCCGAGGTTGTAACTAAAAGCCCGTCTAAATCGCCTGTTTCTTCGCCAATTCTAATCATGCTGGGAAGCATTTTGTCAAAAGCGTCAAGGTCTTCAATAGCTTGTGAAAGCGCCGTGCCCGAGCCAACAGCCTCGGTTGCCGCTTCAAGCTTCTCTTGTAAATAAATGTTCTCTATTACATTAGAAGAAAGCCTCAATGTTTCAAGTAGCGGTAAGCCTGCCGCATAAAGCATGGAAAGTGTTGAGCTGAAACGCGCTGAATATATCATGTTTAGCAATTTGCCAATACCGGGTATTTTTATTTTTATTTCATCAAGCACGCGTTTAACAGGGCGAATTTTGAAAAGCGAAATTAACAACAAATAAACTATACCCATTGCGAAAAGAATTACTATCCAGAAATTTGTAACGAAATCTGAGAAAGATATCATGAACTGTGTTAGCGGGGGTATTTCCATGCCGTCGAACATAACGAATAAGTCTGGCAAAACGAAACCGAAAAGAGCGAGCACAACAAAAACCGAAACTAAAGCAAGAAGCTTTGGATATGCCGAAGCGCTGTTGATTTTTCTGGCTGTTTTAACCTGTTTGTCGTAGTATTCCGACATATTACGGAATATGCCTTCAATATTACCGCTTTCCTCGCCGCTTTCAACCATATAACAAAGAAGCGGCGGAAAACTTTCTCCTTGTTCAGACATAGCCTGAGAAAGAGATGTACCACCGCGCACAGATTCATATATATTTTTATATATTTCAATATAGCTTTTGTTTTGAGAAGCGTTAATCATTATATCAAGGCTGTTTGTTATGCTCATGCCGGCGCCAATCATTGTGCCCATTTTTTTACAAAACAGAATAAGCTCTTTGCTTTTAATTTTTGCAATGGTTTTAACATTTGTGCGCTGCTTGTTTTGTGATTGCTCGTATTCAATGCAAATAAGGCCACGGTCGTCTATGAGCTTAAAAAAATCGCTCAGACTCGTAGCTTCAAGCATACCTTTTACAACACTGCCTTCAGAATTACGGGCAATATAAGAATAATACTGCAAACAAACCCTCCTAAAATTGCCATGCAAATTTAAATTTGCAAAGCTTTTGAATTATATTAAAAACTTTTCAACTGCCTTTATGTATTGAGAAAGTTCCATGGTTAATAAACGAAATTATTCAAAGAACAATGAAAACATTATATTACAAATATTTAATACCAATTTAAATATATGCAAGTTTAAAATAGTTTACCATACTTTTGGCTTATTAAGCAACAGTTTTTTTGAAAAAAAAGCAAATATTTGGCAAAAAAATTAAAAAAACAGTGAAATTTTAAACAGAATAGAAAATAAGTTAGTTTAGTGTGCTTTTTTTGTTGAAAAACACAAACAATAGTTAAAAAAACACAACTAATTTTCACAATTTGCCAAAGTGGAAATTATTTTTTTGGGAAAATGGCTTAAAGCACTTTTATAAAAATTTAGCTTTAGCTTATGTTAAAAACGCTTTTATCTTATAGTAAAAAGGGTAAGCGTTCGCTTACCCTTTTTACTATGGAATTTTTTAAAAAAGTTTAGTTTATAGCTTTGTTTAACTTAAAGCTTTATGAAGTAGGTTTTAAATACTCATTGTTCATATCTTAATAACCCTGCTCAACTGCTGTTTTTGCCTCTTCTTCGGGCATGTGCTTTAGAGGGAATTTGCCCTTTATTTTTATAGCGACAAAAAGCGCTAAAACTGCGTTTGCTGCAATAAATAATTCTATAATAAAAACGTTCAAACCGTTAACGCTCATTATTACGGCGCTCGCATCAATTACAGTGTGCCAAATCATAACAACTGCGGTGCAAACAAGCAATTTTTTAGCCGCGAAACCATAGCAAATAATAAGCGATGCCGCTATGTGGAATACAATTGTAAAAATCCTTTCAGCCCCTGCAACTAAATACATATAAGGTGCCGTTTGCTCAAAAGTGTTTGCAAGAGTTGATGCAAGCTCTTCGCTTGCTAAAAACTGCGCAAGCCCTGCTATGCCTTGCATTTGAAGAATAGCGGCAATGATGATATTGTTAACATAAGTTAAACCCACTAAAACTATTGCCTCAATTGAGCCGTGCCCAACGCCTGCTCCAAGGCCAAACTGGTAGCTTAATTTCTTTTTCATAAAGTAAAAAACAACGAGCCTTCCGCCTGTTTCGAAAAGAGCCGCTGTGAAGCCTAAAAGCAGCGCATAAAGCACTGTGTTCTCGCTTACAAATTGCACAAATTGCGGCAAAGTTCCTGCCAATTGCAATAGGGGTATTCTTATTATCATTTGCGGCACATAAAAGCCTAAAGCGCCCACAATAATTGCGGACGAAATGCCCTTATATTTGATGGATAAAACCACACATAAAATTATGGGTAAAACCAGTGTAATAAAAAGGGTTATTCCCATGAAAATAAAAGCGGTAAAAGGTATATAAGCGCTTCCCATTGCCATCATACAAATTTCACCGCTGTGCCATAGGCCATAACCTCAGCTGCACCGGCCATAACAGATGCTGAAGAATAACGCATTGCCAAAACAGCATCGGCGCCTAAAGCTTCGGCCTCTTGCACCATTCTTTTTGTTGCAAGCGCCCTTGCTTCGTTCATCATCTCGGTATAAGAAACAAGCTCGCCGCCAACAAGTGTTTTAAAGCTGGAGCCTATATCTCTGCCTATGTTTTTGCTTTGTATTGTAGAACCTTTAACCATGCCTAAAGCTTCAATGTTTTTGCCGGGTATATTTTCTAAAGTAACAATTAACATAATAACGCCTCCATAATTAAATTTATATTTAATTATATCAAATTATCGCTCTTTTTTCAATACTTTTTCTGAAAAAGAGCTTTTGAAAATAACAAGTGAAATATGGAATTAGTATGCTTATTATACGAAGTTTTATAGCGTGAAAAAAGCGAAAGAGAAAGCGGCAAAAAACAGCATGAAAAAGCAGAACAAAAAAAGCAAAATAACAGGGCAAAAAAAAGCATAAAAAAGCGTATAAAATCAGCTATAAAAAACAGCATAAAAAAGCGCATAAAATCAGCTGTAAAAAACAGCACAAAAAAGCGCATAAAATAAGCGGCGAAAAACAGCATAAAAAGCGTATAAAATCAGCTGTAAAAAACAGCACAAAAAAGCACATAAAATAAGGGTTAAAATTAGTTTGAAAAATTGCGTAAATAAACAGTTGTAAAAAAGCATAAAAAGCAAAACAATAAAGCAGAAAAAACAGAACAAAAAAAGCAAAAAAACAGAGCGAAAAACAGCATAAAAAAACAAAGAAAACCAGGGCAAAAAACAGCGAAATAATTAACATAAAAAAGCAGATGAAAAACTAAAATATGCACTGTGTTTTAAAAGCGGTTTTAAAGCTAATGAATAACTTAAAACGCTATTAGAATAAAAACAAAACGCCCGCAAAAAACTTTTTGAAAATAATGCTTAGCAAATAGCGTAAAAGCATTGATATAACAGTAAAATAATATTATAATGAATTTAATGTAATTTATATTAGCTAAGCTAATATAAATATTTTAAGGTGTTCGGCTCGCCGCAGGTGCGGCAGCTGCCAAACATACCAATAAATAACGCTTCGAGTTATTTTTATAATATTATTTTAAGCGAGGTAATTATGGATAACACAACAAATTATCAATGCCCAACTTGCACAGCTCCGCTTAGGTATGATGGTAAAATTTCAAAATTGCAGTGTGATTATTGCTCTAGCAGTTTTGACGTGGCACAAATTCAAGCATTGTATAGCGAGAAAGATGCTGCAGCAGCGCAAAAAAGCGCGCAAGCTGCACAAACACAAAACGCTAATAAAGATTGGAACAGTGCAACATTAAACACAAACTGGGGTGAAGATGCGGCAAAAATGCATGCGTATAATTGCACATCTTGCGGCGCGCAAATAATGTGTGATGCAACTACCGCCGCTACAAGTTGCCTTTACTGCGGCAACAACACCGTTGTGCCCGGGCAGTTTGACGGCTCGCTTAGGCCCGATTATGTTATTCCGTTTAAGCTTGATAAAGAAGATGTTAAAACGGCGCTTAAAAAGCATTGTAAAGGCAAAGTTCTTTTGCCCAAATTTTTTACAAAAGATGTACATATAGAGGAAGTTAAAGGAGTTTATGTTCCCGTGTGGCTTTTCGACGGCCAGGTACAGGCAGACGTAAGGTATAAAGCAGACGATTCAAGCACGGTTAACTCAGGCGGCTATAAAGTTACAACAACGAAGCACTACGATGTTCACCGCGAGGGCATAGTGACGTTTTCAGATATACCTGTAGATTCTTCAAGCAAAATGCCCGATATTTATATGGAGAGCATAGAACCTTATGATTATAGCGAGCTAAAGCCTTTTTCGATGGCATATATGCCGGGCTTTTTAGCCGATAAATATGATGTTAGCGTGCAGGAGTGTTCACCGCGTGCCGATGAAAGGGCCGTGGAGGCTGCGCTTATAAAAATGAGAAACAGCGTTAAAGGCTACAGTAAGTGCATAGAAACCGGCAGAACAGTGAATTTGTTAAGGGGCGATGTTCGGTATGCAATGGTGCCTGTATGGCTTTTAACCACTAAATGGCGAGGCAAAGTTTACCTTTTTGCAATGAATGGGCAAACGGGGCTAATTAGCGGCACACTGCCTATAGATATGGTAAGATATTTTTCAAGGTTTGCCGCAACAACAGCAATTGTTACCGCTATAGCTTATGGCGTAATAACATTTTTGCTTTAAGGGGGTGCTTTTATGTTTAAAAAATTAGCAGCTTTGTTTTTATGCTTATTTATTTTTACGCTGTGCATTCCTGTGTTTGCAAGCGAGGCGGATATTGATTTTATCATCGATGATGCAAATATTCTAACAGACGATGAAGAAGCTTATTTTAACAGCGAAAGCAGCCGCATTTACGAGCAATATGGTGTGCCTATTTACATTGTTGTAAGCAAGCTTTATGAGGAAACCGGCAACGACAGCTTATATGAGGGCTCATCACAGTATATGGATAGGCTCGGTTTAACAAAAACAGACGGCATGCTTCTTTATTTTGACCACAGCTATGGCTATTTTGTTTATCGCAGCACTTATAAAGATGCCTACTTAGACCTTGACAATGACATTACAAACGCATATTATGCGGCATCTTTTTATTACGATTTTGCGCAAGCTTTTTATGCTATAAATGAAAACTATATACAAGAACAAGAGCAAATAGATGCACAAAATGAGCAAATGTTGAACAGTATAACAATTTCCAATGTTATGGACATTGCAGGTTTATTGAGCGAAGAGCAAGAAAGTGAACTGCAAGCTATTGCAAACAATATTGCAAGCGAGCATGAAATTCAAACTTATATAATGACGATAGACGATTACAATATAATACAGGAGAGTTATTATATAGAAGATGCCGCAATGGCGTTTTACACGGATAACAATCTTGGTTATGGCGAGGGCAAAGAAGGCGCGCTTTTAATGCTAAGCATGAAAGAAAGAGATTTTACCTATATAATTTACGGCGATAGAACACACGATATTTTTACAGAGAGCGCCAGAATTTATATTGAGGAGAATTTTTTAGAGTATTTTGCCGTAAATGATTTTCATGGTGGGTTTTTAAGCTTTTTTGAAGATACATATGAAGAGCCGAATATGTTTTTTGTTTTTAAATTATTGAGGTCAATAGATATCAATATACTTTTCATAGCTTTTGTGCTGTCTTTAGGTATAGCTTTTATGGATATAAAATTCCATAAAAAAGCGCTTAATACATTTAAGAAAAAGCAAAACGCTTTAGATTATGTTTCAAAAGGTGGCGTTAATATTCGCATACAACAAGATGTTTACACACACACAACAACCACACGCACAAAAATTAACACAAGTAGCGGTGGCGGCGGCGGTGGCAGCAGCCGAAGCTTTAGCAGCGGTGGTTTCTCGGGGCGCAGCGGTAAGTTCTAATAGCTTTAGGCGCTTTAAAAAAAGTGGCAGTATCAAGTTTGTTGCCGGTTTATTGCCGGTATAAGCACATTGTTATTATACATTTTTACAATAAAACAACTGCCTTGCGGTAAAAGCCGCAAGGCAGTTGTTTTATATTTTACATTTATAAATAATTACTGTTAAAATTTGCCGGCTAAAGCTTTGCAAGCTTTAAGTGCTTCGTCGTCGGGCTCGCCGTTACAAATTACAGTGTCAATTACCTCTACGGAATTAGCCGCGCAATCTTCTTTCCATGTTTGCATCCATTCGCCGCCTCCCCAACCGAAGGAGCCGAATAACGCAACTTTTTTATCGGAAATTTGCGTTTTAACATCATCCCACATTGGTAAAAATACGCTATCATCAAGCTCTTCTGTGCCACATGCCGGGCAACCGAATATTAAAGCGTCGAAATTGCCAATTAAATCTGCTGTGAAGTTTGAGGCTTCTATTAGCTCGGGGGTGTTACCACCGGCTAAAACATGCTTTGCTATTTCATCTGCCATTTTTTCGGTGTTACCCGTTGAGCTCCAATAAATAATTGCTATATTAGCCATGCGTATATCCTTTCTCTATAAACAGTAGTTTACGTTATAATTATTTCAACATGGCTTTAACAAACCAGATGTTTTTATTGTTGTCACTTAAATGGTCTTCAAGCATATTTACAACATCATATGCGCCTTCTTCGTCTGCTAATGCTTTTAGCTTTTCAGCTGATTCTTTAAGGCAAAGCATATCTGCCAAAAGAACGTCTACTGTATCTTTAACAGATATTTCAACAGAGTCAAGCTCTTTAATTGAAGTAGCTGCCAAAAAGGCTTTCATTGAAGCTAAAGGAGCCTCGCCGTTAATTTTCAAAAGCTCTGCAGCTTCGTCTAAAACAAGTGCAAGTGCATCGTAACGTGTTTCAAGGTATTCGTGCACAGCTTTAAATTGAAGCCCTGTTACATTCCAGTGTAAATTGTGCCATTTGAAGTATAGAACGCTTGCGTCTGCCAAATAATTGTTTAAACCTTTACTAATTTCTTTTTTCATGATAAATTCCTTTCGTTTTTTGGTTTGTATTCTTCTTTTTTGCTAAAATTAAGTGCAAATTGATTTGTTTTATAATTGCCTTGGTTTTCCTAATTATTAACTATGGTTTTAAAGTTGAGTTAAAGCGGCAAGTTTAATAATAGGAATTGTTACTATTATACCATAAAAATAACGATTGTCAATGCTTTTTATGCATTTAATTTGCCTTTGGTTTGCATTTTTTGCATATGCCTAAAAAATTAATTTCATGCCCTAAAATAACATCATCGGTAAGTGCGTTTGCTTGGTTTTCAACGTTACTGATAGGCTGTATTTGCAAATCTTTAATGCAGCCGCAATCGCCGCATATAAAATGATAGTGGGGAGCAATTTTTGCATCAAACCTGTCAAAGCCGTTTTTTGTAACTATTCTAACAGCCCTGCCAATTTCAACTAATAAGTTTAAGTTTCTGTAAACTGTTCCAAGGCTAATGTTGGGGAACTCTTTTTTTACATTTTCATAAACAGTATCGGCCGATGGGTGATCGAGCCGAGAGTTTAAAAACTCATAAATTGCTTCTCGCTGCTTGCTGTATTTAAGCGCTTTCACATTTACCTCCTTAATAATATTATAGATATAATATATCTTTTATAGGTTAATTTATTCTCTTTATCTAAAACAATATTAGTAACTATTACTATTATAGCTTGTAATAATCAATATGTCAAGCTTTTTTGATAAATTTTTTTAAAAATTTATATTTAGGTTTTAAGCTAATTAAAAAGAAAGCTTGCCTGCTGTTTCAAAGGTGCAGGCTTTCTTTTAAATATCTTTTATAAAGCAATTTTTGCTTTTATAATTTGATACATTTAATAAAATCTGATACTATAATATAAAGAAGAGATATAAAATAATATTAATAAATAAAAAGTGAGTTTAATTATGATTAATTCAAACGATAATATAGTATTAAAAAGGCTGCAAGCAAACAATAAAAAAGAGCAAGCGTTTTTTAAAAAGCCCACAGGTAAAAACAGCGCTAAAATTAACGCATTACTTGCTGATAAAGTGCCGCAAAATTTGCAAGGCACAATAAAAATGGCTTTTGCAAAATCTTTCAACACTATTTTTGAGAAGGGAACGCTTGTTATTGAAAAGAGCTTTAACAGAGATGAAATAGAGCTAAAGCACAAAGTTAATAGTTATGCGTTAAATATAAAGCCGGACAATAAGCGCATTAAGGCGTTTGAAAATGAAGCGTTTAAAGCGCAAAGTGTAAATGTGCTGCTTTCGGGCGCAAAAGGCGTGGGTATGGGGCTTTTGGGCATAGGCCTGCCCGATATTCCTGTTTTTATAGGCATGGTTCTTAAGGGTATTTACGAAATAGCATTGCAATATGGTTATGATTACAAAAGCGAGGAAGACAGGTTTTTTATTTTAAACATAATTACAATTTCCTTGATGGAAAAAGAGCGTGCAATGCAAAAAAACGAAGAATTAAACGCATTTATAATAAGTAAAACCCTGCCGCAAAATTACGATAGGCAAGAGCTGATACATGAAGTTTCAGATGTTCTTTCAACAGAGCTTTTATGCATGAAGTTCTTGCAAGGGGTTCCTATTGTGGGCGCTGTAGGTGGAGTATTTGACGCGTTTTTTACAAAGAGGATTTTAGATTTTGCTAAAATACAGTATAACAAGAAATTTTTACTTGAAAAATTGAATGAGCAGAATATTGGCTGAATTTATTATGTGCGGTAATAAAAGCTAAAAAAGCGATGTGAATTTCACATCGCTTTTTTAAAATATTTTTATTAAGTTAGCTTTGGCAAAGTAATAATATGTGCTGCTTTTGTGTTGCAAGAGAGGATAATACATAATATCATGTGATTTTGCGCAAAATAGGCAATGTTAAGCTAATATGCGCTATAAGTAGTAATCTACAAGTAAATCAACTACTCTGCCGTAGCTTTTCAGGCCGTGCTGTTGGTCGTTGCTTTGTAAGTAAGATTCATAAACAGCGTCTGCTATATCTGAGGCGGGGCTGTCGAACTGCGCCCAGTATTCGTTATTCGCCTGCAAATCTATTTTAACATAATCGTGCAACTGTGCATATGCGCTTTCCCATTTAGCCTTATCGGCAGAGTAAAGCGCATTAGATAAATTAACATAAGCCAAAACATAGCCTGAATAAACATAGTTTATATCGCCGCTTGTTTCGCAAGCAAGCACCGCTAAAAAGTTAGCGTCTTGCTCGGGCGCCGCGCCGCGCAAATGCGCAAGCTCGTGTGCGATGGTAGAGGGCAAAAAGCACATTGGCTGCTGGCTGTTAACATTAGCCTCGCCCGTGAAACCAAAGTAAAAGCCTGTGTATTTCAGCTCGCTCATAAAGCGTGAAAACAGCATGGGCTTTGCCTTTATATTCGGCCATTCAAGCACAGGGTATTCGCTTTCTAAATTATCATAAACGCTTGCGCTTGCCGCAAAAACTTCTGCTTTTGATGCATTAAAAACGCCGTTTTCATCCCTTTGTACATTTAGCGCTGCTTCGTTCACTTTTTCAATGAATAAAAGCGTTGCCCCTTCTAGCTGCTCAACGCTTATTTCAGCGGAATTAACGCCCATTTTAGAAACAGGGCTTTGAGTGTAATAATTAATATTCCAGCTCAAAACAAAAACTATATATATAACAAGGCCTGCGGTAACAGCGTTTAGCGTTTTGCCAATTGCAATTACAGTTTTTTCGCCTTTTTGCGCTTTAATTATTTTTCTTATAGCTGAAAAAACAAACACAATAGCCGATAAAAATAAAATAATATAAACCCACTCGGCAAGAGAAAAGCTGAAAAGGCCTGTTATCCTGCCTACAACTTTTTTAACAGGGTTAGTAATATAGTGCACAGCAAAGCTTGCAAATTGCACATTATCGTGCAAAATTGCAAGCAAAACCGCTAGTGTTAGAAAAGTAAAAAATGCAATAAAGCTTTTTTTGTTTTTAGAAAAATATTTGTTTTTAAAAAACATCATAATTTATCTATAATAGCAAATACTTCTTCAATTTTTTTATCGTCTTTGCTTTTTATAGCGTCGGCTACACAGGTTTTTAAATGCGCTTTTAAAACCTCTTTGTTAGCCTTTTTTATTATGCTTTGCGCGGCTAATAATTGGTTGGATATATCAATGCAGTATCTGTCTTCTTCAACCATGCCGAGTATGCCGTCTATTTGCCCTTTAGCTGTTTTAAGCAAACTGTTTACAACTGTTTTATCTGCTTGCATATTGCGCTCCTCTCTAATCTGCTGTGTAACCTGCGTCTACAACGGCTTTTTTAAGCGCGCTTTCGTCTAATTGCCCCTCGCTTTGGCAAACGGCTTTGTTTTCCTCTAAAATAACATCTGCGCTAACGCCCTCAAATGCCTCAAGTGCATTTTTAACGTGCCTTACACAGTGGGGGCAAGTCATTCCGCCAACCTTAATTTCTAAAGTGTTCATAGTTTTTTCCTCTCCTGTTTGTTTTTGTTTGTTTTGCTTGATATCATTGTCTTTAATTTCGCTTTTTACAATTACATTTACTTCTGTGCCTTTTTCAGTGATTGCTTCGCTTTTTGCCGGTGTGCTTACCTGTGTTTTTTCAGTGCTCGCTCTGCATTGTTCGCCTTTTGCGTTTTGTTTTGAAAGCTTGCTTATTGCCTCGCTATCTGCTTTGAAATTGCGAAGCCTTAGCGCATTTGTTACAACAAAAATACTGGATAAGCTCATAGCCGCCGCGCCAAACATAGGCGATAGGCGCAGTGAGAACGGCAAATATAAAAGCCCTGCGGCAAGAGGTATACCTATCATATTATAGAAAAACGCCCAGAATAAATTTTGCTTTATATTTCTTATAACAGCTTTTGAAAGCCTTAGCGCTGTTATAACATCGCTTAAACTGTTTTTCATAAGAACAACGTCGGCGCTGTCTATTGCTATATCGGTGCCTGCGCCTATGGCGATGCCAACATCTGCCCTTGCAAGCGCGGGCGCATCGTTTGTGCCGTCGCCAACCATGCCCACAATAGCGCCGTTTTTTTGAAGCTCGGCAATTTTGCCCTCTTTTTCATGCGGCAAAACCTGCGCTATAACGTCGTTTATATCAAGCTGCGCGCCTATTGCCTTTGCGGTTTTTTCATTATCGCCTGTTAAAAGTGTTATATTAAGGCCCATTTCTTTAAGCTGTTTAATTTGCTGTTTTGCGCCGGTTTTAATTACATCTGCAACTGCCATAATGCCGCAAACTTGCTTGTTTTTAGCAAAATACAGCGGCGTTTTTGCGCTGCTCGCATATTCCTGTGCACGTTGTTTTAAATCTTCGCTTATTTCAATATCGTGGTCTTTTAAAAGCTTTTCGTTGCCGCTTAAAATTAGCTCGCCATTTAATGTTGCCTTTACGCCTTTTCCGAAAACAGCTTCCATATCTTGCACGCTTGTTTGCTTTATGCATTGCTGTTTTGCATAATTTACAACGGCGCTTGCAAGTGGGTGTTCACTGCCTTCTTCAATTCCGTAAGCCCATGATAGCCATTCATCGCCTTCTACACAGTAAATATCTGTAACTATAGGCTCGCCTTTTGTAACGGTGCCTGTTTTATCTAAAACCAAATGGGTTATGCTGTGGGCTTTTTCAAGTGCCTCGCCCGATTTTATCAAAACGCCGTGCTCTGCGCCTTTGCCTGTGCCTACCATTATGGCAACAGGCGTTGCAAGCCCTAAAGCACACGGGCACGATATAACCAAAACTGCTATGGCGCTTGATAGCGCAAATTCAGCGCTCATGCCCAGTAAAAGCCACACTATGGCGGTTATTAATGCAATTGCCATTACAACGGGAACAAAAACACCACTTATTTTATCTGCAATTTTTGCTATTGGCGCTTTGCCTGCCGTAGCCTCTTCCACAAGGCGGATAATTTGTGCTATTGTTGTATCTTCGCCAACTTTTGTGGCTTTAAAATGAATTAAACCGCTGTTGTTTATGCTGCCTGCAAGCACATTTTCGCCAATTGTTTTTTCCCTTGGCAAACTTTCGCCCGTAAGCGCCGCCTCTTGAAAAGAAGAATGCCCCTTTGTTATAACGCCATCTACAGGCACGCTTTGCCCGGGGCGCAATACTATAATATCGCCTGCTTGCACATCTTCAACATCAATTGTAACTTCAAATTCATTCCTTATAACTGTTGCAATTTGCGGCGCAAGTTGCATTAATTTTGTTATTGCACTGCTTGTTTTGCCCTTGCTGCGCTCTTCAAAATATTTGCCTAGCGTTATAAGCGTTAAAATAGTGCCTGCGCTCTCAAAATACAAATCCATGCGGTAAGTGTGTACAAGCTCTAAGTTGCCCGTGCCAAGCCCTGTGCCCATGCGCATTATGGCAAAAACGCCGTAGATTAGCGCCGCTGAACTGCCCATGGCAACAAGGCTATCCATATTAGGGGTTTTGTTGAAAAGCGCCTTGAAGCCTTTTTGGAAAAACGCCCTGTTAACATAAACAATAGGAAGTGTTAGCAAAAACTGCGCCATGCCGAAGCTGACGGCATTTTCCATTCCGTCTAAAAAAGGGGGTAGAGGAAGGCCTATCATTTCACCCATAGACACATACATAAGCACAACTAAAAAACTAATGGAAACCCAAAGCCTAATGTGCATTTGCCGTTGTTTTTCCTCTAATTGCTTTTGGCGTTCTTCTTGTGCTTTTTGTTTATCGTTTTTCTTTTTAGAAGTGCTTTTTGCCTTAGCGCCATAGCCTGCTTTTTGCACAGCGCTTTCAATTTCACTTTCGCTAACTGCGCCTTGCACCACCATACTGTTAGTTAAAAGGTTCACTTGTACGCTCTCAACGCCGCTAACCGCCCTTGCCGCTTTTTCTACATGCGCACTGCACGCAGAGCACGTCATGCCTGTAATATCATAATATTTTTTATCCATAATGCTCACTCTTCTGTTTTTGTTATGTTAAATTGCAAATAGGAAAGCATAACTTAATAAAAGTATTTTTAATAAAATGCCCCACTTGCAACCACCCCCACTGAGGGGTAGTGATAATTATATTATACTGTTTTTGTTATATTTGTCAATAGCAATTTGAAATAACATTATAGCCTTTAAGTAAGTTTAACCAAACTTACACATTTTAATTATTGAATAATATTGAAAACATGATATAATTAATAACGTAGGTAATAAATTTAAAGATAAAATTGCAATAAAAACAACAGATAAAACAATTATTAAAACATTATAGTTATTTTTATGTTTCGAAATAAAGCATTCGGGAGATGGCAATGAGAAAAATTTTTGGCAAAACGGTATTTATAGTTATTTTAACAATTGTTTTGCTCGGTTTCACTTCGTGCGCAGGCGGTTTAACGCCGCAAGAGTATATTCAATATGAAATGGACGCAAGCTATAAGAATATATATAGCAATAAGCTGTTAAACATATATACAAGTGATATAACCCAGCAAACATTAATTGAAACTTATAACGAGAACATGAAGCGCGATGCGCTGCTTTTTTTAAGTGCAACTTGCGGTGTGGACACTGAAATTTTAACAGAGCAAACTATAGAAAACGGCGCGAGTATTTTTAAAACAATATATGAAAGCGCAAAATACGACATAGGTGAAAGCGAAGAGAGCGGCGATAATTTCACTGTGAATATGACAATTTACCCAATTAATATTATTGTAAACACCATTACACAGGACTTTTACGATGCAAAAATTGAGGAAATTTACACACAGCATAATTTGAGTGAGCAAGAGCTTGAAAATGAATTTGCAAATGCAATGCTTAATGAGCTAAAGCAAAATTTAGCGAGCTTAGGCTATGAAGAGCCTGTTAAAATAACGGTTTTGCTTGAAAACAAGGGCGATTATTTTGAGCTTAGCGCGCAGAGCTGGCAAGAAATAGACAGCAATGTTTTGCTTTTTTAACAGCGTGAAATTATGCCTTTGAACAGAGGGGGTAAAGCGCTTATAAGCACGCTTAACCACTGAAGCATACATGTTTTTTTAATGCCTAGCATAAAACATTTTATAAATTTTTTATATATAAAAATTACAGCCCACTAAAAGCATTAAGCTTTTTTAAGTGGGCTGTAATCTATTTCAAGTGTTGGTAAAGAGTTTAGTTTTATATCTGCAATATTACCGCTTTTATATTCGTGGTAGCCTTGTGCGGCTATCATGGCGGCGTTATCTGTGCAAAGCTCAATTTGCGGCAAAAAAAGCTGTGCATCCATGCTTTTTACACCCTCGCTTAGCAAATCTCTCAAAGCACTATTTGCCGCCACGCCGCCCGAAAGGGCTATTTTTTTTGCATTTTTATCTTTGGCGGCAAGCAGCAGCTTTTCGCAAAGAATGCTTGTTATTCTGTGCTCGAAACTTGCGCACATGCCGCAAACGTCTATTTGTTCGCCTTGCATATTAGCTTTGTTAATTGTGTTTAAAACAGCAGTTTTAAGCCCTGAAAAGCTTACGTTATATTGCCCTTGAACCTTTGGCGTTGGCAGTGCATAAGCGTTTTTATCGCCCTGCTTTGCCATTTTGCTAACTATAGGGCCGCCGGGGTAGCCTAAATTCAAAGTGCGCGCTACTTTATCAAAAGCTTCGCCTGCGGCATCGTCTACCGTGCGCCCTAAAATTTCAAAGCTTGTATAGTTTTCAACATAAACAATGTGGCTGTGGCCGCCGCTTGCAACCATACATAAAAACGGCGGCTTTAAACTTGGGTGTGTTATATAAAGCGAGGCTATATGCCCGCGCAAGTGGTGCACAGGTATTAGCGGAATATCATTGCTGTAAGCTAGCCCTTTTGCAAAATTTGTGCCAACTAAAAGCGCGCCAATTAAGCCGGGCGCAAATGTTACAGCAACAGCGCTTATGTCTTTCATTGTGCAATTTGCCTGCTTTAAAGCGTTTTCAACAACGTCGCTAATATATTCTATATGGCGGCGGCTGGCTATCTCGGGCACAATGCCACCGTAAATATTCTGCTCGCTCGCGCTGGAGGCAATGCAGTTTGAATGAACTTTATAGCCGTTTTCAACCACTGCGGCGCAAGTATCATCGCAGCTTGTTTCTATGCCGAGTATAAGCATTTATTAACTCCTTTAGCAAGTGATTAACATTAAAACAGCCTATAAAATATAGGCTATGAGAGGCTGGGTTTTTGTAGTAAACCTATCACTTTTGATAGGCATATGCCCTTTCAATTATGCTAAGTAAATCTTCAAAAGTTCTCATGCCGCTGCACTCTCTTCTCAGGGCCGCCGCACCTTTAAGGCCGTTAAAATATTTGCCTGCAAGGCCCCTTGCCTGCTGCATAGCAACAAACTCGCCCTTGTGCTCGCACATATTATATATATGCTCTTTAAGCACTTCAAAGCGGCTGTTTAGGCTTGGCGGCGGCGGTGTTTCCTCGCCGTTGAACAGCGCTTTAATCTCGCTGAAAATCCAAGGGTTGCCAAGCGCGCCGCGCGCTATTGCAACGCTATCGCAATTTGTTTTATCAATTAGGTTTTTTGCATCTTGCGCGCTTATTATATCGCCGTTTGCCAAAACGGGTATATTTACAGCCGCTTTAATTTTGGCAATTTCGTCTTCATGTATTCCGGGCGCATACATCTCTTGCCTCGTGCGCCCGTGTACGGTTAAAAGCAAAACGCCTGCCTCTTCGCACCTTTTTGCAACTTCAACGCCTGTGTAACTCTTTTCATCATTTGTGTAACCAATGCGCATTTTAACACTGACGGGTATATTATATTCCTCGGCACTTTTCACAACCGCTTTTGCGATATCGCCTGCGAGCGACGGCGTTTTTAAAAGTGCACTTCCGGCGCCGCTAGAGGTAATTTTAGGCGCCGGGCAGCCCATATTTATATCTAAAAAATCGAAAGGGGCTTTATATTTGCCGCTGCAAATAAGCGATGCAGCTTGGCCCATATCCTCGGAATTTGCGCCGAAAATTTGTATGCCATAGGGCGCTTTTAAGCCGCTAGATGCCATTAAATGCGGGCTTTTTTTATCGCCCATGGTAAGCGCTTTTGCACTTACCATTTCGCTAACGGTGAATGTTGCGCCAAAATTCTCGCATAAAATGCGCATGCTTTTATCTGTAGCGCCGGCCATGGGCGCAAGCGCCGCGCCTTTTTTTAAGGTTAATTTGCCAAAATTTATTTCGTGCATGTATATATTACTCCGCCAAAAAATGAATACAATATTGCTTTTAACATTTATTTGTTTAAACAATATATTTGAAAATTTTTATTAAAATGTAATGCAAATTAATCTAAAAAGTCCCTCAATTTTTTGCTGCGGCTTGGGTGGCGCAATTTGCGAAGCGCTTTTGCTTCAATTTGCCTTATGCGCTCGCGCGTAACATTGAACTCTTTGCCAACTTCTTCTAAAGTGCGGGGCCTGCCATCACGAAGGCCGAAACGAAGGCGCAAAACTTTCTCCTCACGAGGGGTTAGCGTTTGTAAAACGCCGCCAAGCTGCTCTTTAAGTAAAATATGGCTTGCGGCTTCTGCCGGAACAGGTGCGTCTTCGTCGGGGATAAAATCACCAAGGTGGCTGTCTTCCTCTTCGCCAATAGGCGTTTCAAGGCTAACGGGCTCTTGCGCTACACGCATAATTTCCCTAACCCTATCTATAGGCATATCAAGCTCTTGTGATATTTCCTCCACAGTTGGCTCGTGACCGTTGCGGTGAAGCAGCAAGCTGGATATTTTTTTAACTTTGTTAATTGTTTCCACCATGTGCACAGGTATGCGAATTGTTCTTGCTTGGTCTGCAATTGCCCTTGTAATTGCTTGCCTAATCCACCAAGTGGCGTAAGTTGAAAATTTAAAGCCCTTAGTATGATCGAATTTTTCAACCGCTTTTATAAGCCCTAAATTGCCCTCTTGAATTAAATCTAAAAACTGCATACCACGCCCTACATAGCGCTTTGCAATTGAAACAACAAGCCGTAAGTTAGCCTCGGATAAACGCTGTTTTGCTTTATCGCCGTCTTCGCCACCCTCTTTTATGGTTTGCGCTAAATGCACTTCTTCCTCGGGTGAAAGAAGGGGAACGCGCCCTATTTCTTTTAAGTAAACCTTAACGGGGTCGTCGATATTAACGCCCTCGGCGCTTAGTGCGGTTTGCAAAACGTCTACGGTTTCTTCTGTAAGCGTAAATTCTTCTTCGTTTGCATCGCTTTCGTCCACAACGTCTACCATATTAACTTCAAGCATTTCATAAAGGCGGTCTACCAGCTCAACTTCAAGCCCCACTTCTTCCATAGCATCGTTAATTTCCTTTGTGGTTAGCTTTCCGTTGCGCTTACCTGTTTCTACAAGGCTTAAAATAATATTTTTTTTGCTATCCGGCATTTTTGTTTCTCCTAATCTAATTGTTTATTTTTTGTCGTTTTTCAATTTGCTTAAATAATCGTTAATTTCACCAGTGGATTTTTGAGCGGCGTTTGTGCTAAGTGGAACACTTTGCTCAATGCGCTTTATATACTGGCGCACATCTTCTTCGCTAAGCGACGTTTCATAATTTTGCGCTATAATGCGGCTTAAAAGCTGTGTTATTTCAAGAGATAGCTCTTGCTCGAAAGCGGATATATCAAAAGGGCCATCGGGATTATTGAGCATAAGCTCGAAAACCTGCGCCATCTCTTCGCTTATGAATTGCTTTGGCGATAAATGCTGTGAAACAAGCTGTAAATATTCGGGAACACGCATTATTGCGGCAACGAGCTGTTGCTCGGCATAGGCAACGCCCAGCGCTTTTTGGCCGCCTTTTGTGTAGGGCACATTAATAGTGTAGCCAACACCTTGTTTATATAAATTATTATCTCTTTGTTTTTTCAAAAGCTTTTCATTTCTTATTTGTGCACTTTCTATTTGCGCTAAAACCGCCGCTTTACTAACATTTGTTTGCTCTGCAAGGCGCCCTGCGTACACGTCGCGCTCTACATGTGTTATTTTGCCGCTAAGCGTGTTTGCGGCCTCTTTTAGGTATGCCACTCTGCCATCGTCCAGCGATAAATCGTATTTTTGCCGTGCTTGCAGCAGCGCATATTCCAAAGAATTGTTTGCGCCCTCCAAAAGTGAGCTGAAATTATCCGCGCCGAATTTTTGTAAGTACTCATCAGGGTCTTTTGCGTTTTGCAGCTGCAAAACCGTAACTTTAACGGGCGAGTTTTCAAAAAGGCGCAACGCTTTTTGCGTTGCTTTTTGCCCGGCTTCGTCCATATCATAGCAAAGCACAACTTCATTTGCATACTCTTCAAGCACTTTAACTTGCTCTGCTGTAAGCGCTGTGCCGCAAGCGGCTATAGCGGTTGTAAAACCTGCTTGATGTAAAGAAATTGCATCTAAATTGCCCTCGCAAAGTATATAGCGCCTAGAGCTTTGCTTTCTTGCAAAATTAAGCGCGAAAAGCGTTTTGCTTTTTTTATACACCATGGTTTCGGGGCTGTTTATATATTTGCCGCCGCTTTGCTCTTTGCTAATATTACGCGCGCTAAACGCTATAACATTACCGCGCAAATCGAAAATGGGTATCATGGCGCGGCCCCTGAAAAAATCGAAAGTGTGCCCTTTGGCAGAGGCTCTTATAATGCCCGCGCTAAGCATCTCCTCTTCTTTAAAGCCAAGCGATTTGAGATAGTCCCTTGTCGCATTAAAGCTATCGGGCGCAAAGCCAAGCCCAAAACGGCGAATTGTGTCGTCTGAAAGGCCGCGGCTTCGCCAATAAAGTCTGGCATTCTTGCCGTTTTGCTCGTTCATGGTTTTAAAGTAAAAGCGTGCGGCAGCCTTATTAACTTCAAGAACCCTAGAGCGCAGTTTAAGTTCATCGTTATCATCGTCGAAAAGGGGCATGCCCACTCTTTCGGCCAAGAATTTTATAGCCTCAACATAGCTTACATTCTCTATTTTTTGTATGAAGTTTATGGCGCTGCCGCCACTTTGGCAACCATAACAGTAAAAAGAATTGCTCTCGGGGTACACTGTAAACGAGGGCGTTTTTTCGCTGTGAAAAGGGCAAAGCCCTGAGTGAATTCTGCCTTTATGGCGAAGGCTCACATAATTTTGCACCACGCTAACAATATCACTGCGCTGTGTGAGCTCTTGTATATATTCTTGCGGTATCACCCCGCACAGCACCTCCCTTTTAGCTGTTGGTTTTTTAAAAGTTTAATAGTAGCCCATAAGGGCTTTGCACAAATAAACGCCCAATCAATAAATATCTGATAAAACATGCCATTTTTGCGGAACGAAAACACGCTCGAAAACTTTAATTGCCATTTCATCGCTCATGCTTGATATATAATCGGTTACTGCCCTTTGCGTGCCCTCTTTTTCGCTTATTGCAACAAAAAGCTTTGGCATATCTTCAGGGCTTTTCGTAAAGTGCTCGTATAAAACCGTAATTAAGCCATCAACCTTTTTTTCCTCGCGCTTTGCAATTTCATCTACATAAACGGTGCTGTACATAAAAGAATGTAAAGCTAAGTAAGCGGCGTGAATTTTTGCCGACATCTTAATATCGGCACCGTTACTGCTATTGATAATATCCCCAATTAAAGTTGTTATGCGCTCGCTTTTAGTGTTGCCTAAAACATTAAGCGCATCTTTGGGTAATTGCTCTTGCTTTAAAACACCTGCTGTAATAGCATCTTCGATATCGTGGTTTATATATGCTATTCTATCGCTGTAGCGCACTAAAATGCCCTCACCTGTAGCGGGCCAATCATCTTTTGTGTGGTTGAGTATTCCGTCTAAAACTTCATGCGATAAATTTAAGCCTATGCCGTCTTTTTCTATAACTTCAACAACTCTTACACTTTGCTCGTAATGCCTAAAGCCCTCAGAATTAAGGGCGTTTAAAACTCTCTCGCCTGCGTGGCCGAAAGGTGTGTGGCCTAAATCGTGCCCAAGGGCTATGGCTTCGGTTAAGTCTTCATTAAGCATAAGCGCGCGTGCAAGGGTTCTTGCAATTTGGCTAACTTCAAATGTATGGGTTAAGCGTGTTCTGTAGTGGTCGTCCTCGGGCGATAAAAACACTTGAGTTTTTTGCTTTAAACGCCTAAACGCCATGCTGTGAATAATTCTGTCTCTATCTCGCTGATAGCAAGTTCTGTAATCACAAGGTTTTTCTTCTTTGCTTCGCCCTTTACTCTCATCGCTGAAAGCGGCGCTGCTACACAAAGTGCTATGTTCTAACTTTTCTGCCCTTTTCCTTATAAACCCGTTTTCCATAAACGCGCCTGCTTTCTCGTTAAAATAATCTCTATTATATATATACGTTAAAAAGTTTAAATTTCCTTTTTTATTTTTATTTTTTTACAAAATATATTGTTTTGCTGTTTTTGTATGCGTGTTATCAACAAAAAAGCTACTGCCTATGACGGTTACCATAGGCGGTAGCTTTAATAAATAGGTGTTGCTTGTATTTAGCATATAAGTTTTAACAATTGATTTTTACAATCAAAACATACATTTTCAATTCCAAAAACAAGCCTTACAGCTGTTTTATCAATTTTAATAAAGCGCTGTTTTTGCTTAAACCTTGCAAATTGTTTGCGATATTATTTATGCAATGCGCATCTGAAGAAGAAAGAAGTTCTTTGCCTTTTGGCAAATAATTTTTTTCTATAAAAGCGTTTAGCTTTTCGCTGTCTTTATACTCTAAAATATCAAAATCCAAATCACTTGGCATAAACCCTAAAACCGAGCATAAAGACGTGCTGTCTTTATCCACATGTGCCGGCACAGCTATGCCACCGTGCTCTTCACAGCGTTTTTTCACCTCGTATATATCAAGCTCTACAGGCCCCGAAAGAAGTTTGCTCACGCTGCCTTTTATATCATCGTGTTCATCTACTATAAGCTGCTTGCCCCAAATTTTCTCATCGTAAGGTATAGCGATAAGCGAGTTGTAAAGCATATCACTAAATTTTAGCGCTGTTTCAACCAAACTGAAATAGCACAAAACATGCACCTCTTCTTGGGTTGTTACCTCTATGCCCGGCAGTAATTTTAAGCCGTACTCATCGCACGCTACTTTTGCGGCAGGCAAATTTTGCGCCGAGTTATGGTCGGTTATAGCTATAATATCTGCGCCCTCTAATTTTGCTATGCCGGCTATGGTGGCAGGCGTCATATCATCGTCTGCACAGGGCGATAGGCACGAATGTATATGTAAATCGTATAACATATTGCGCCTTTCAATTATGCGTTTAGTGCTTTGTTAAGCAAAACGCATGCATCATACTCGGGCAAATTTGTGGCCAGCAAACAAATATTTTGCTGCTTTGCCCTTTGTAGCATAGCTTCGTCTGCGGCGCTGCCATGGCATAAAATTATGCAAGCGCAATCAGCCAAAAGTGCCACTGCCACCGTGTTTACATTACCCATAACAGTGCACCAAGCATCGCCCTCTTTTGCCCTACCTATGGCCCAAGAAAGCAAGTCTCCGCAAAAAACGCCTTCAATTTCACGGTTTTCGCCCTCGTTAAGCACTTTGAAATCATAATTCGCTGTTAAAGTTTTAATATTCATATGAAACTCTTTCTTTGTGTAATATAATGTGAAAAAATTACGAATAGTATATATATTTAAATAAATTTATACATTGTGTAATTTTTGCTAAAAATATTACAATATATAAACTTTCGATTGCTTTAGCATAAGTTGAGTGAAAATTATATATTTTCGCTCATGATAAAACGGGGTACTTTTATGTTTCTATTATATTATAAATTGCAATAAATTTAAAGTGGCAACTGTAAAAAATTTGCATAATTTGTGGCAAGTTTGTTTTGAGTTGAATAAGATAAATTAGCACATACCATTAACAATTGGAAGGAGACTTTTTCATGGCTCAATTTATTTTAGGCGGCACAGGCGTTTTGCGTGTGCGCACTGCTGCCGCTTTTGACGCTTTGCCTATAGCAAATGTGCACATAAAAGTTACAAGTGCAGGCACAAGCGACGTTTTATTCGATTTATACACAAATAGTGAGGGAATTTTAGACAATTTATCGCTTTCTTGCCCGCCGAAATATTTATCGCTTGATGAATTTAACGAGGCACAGCCGTATGCTGAATATGATATTTATGCAGATGTGGAGGGCTATAACAACGCTGTAATTTACAATTTTCAGGTATTTGATGGCGAAAAATCGCTTGCTAATATGCTGTTACAGCCTGCTAATTTATCGCCCTATGTAAGGGATGTAGCGCCATTGCCCGATGTTGTGCAAACCCCACCACACGCCCTTTTCGCGGGCGGCGGCGGAAGCGCAATGGGCCCTATAGGAAATTGCCCTACTGCGAAAATTTTGGAAGACGTTGTAATACCGAAAACCGTAACCGTGCACCTTGGCAAGCCAACCGCTTATGCGCAAGATGTTACTGTGGATTTTATAGATTATGTTAAAAACGTGGCGTCCAGCGAAATATACCCAACATGGCCCGAGCAATCTTTAAGGGCGAATATACACGCGCAAATTAATATAATTTTGAACAGGCTTTATACAGAGTGGTATAAGAGCAAAGGGTATGATTTCGACATTACAAATTCCACCTCTTACGACCAATATTATGTGCACGGGCGCACTATTTTCGAGAGCGTGAGCGTAATAGCCGACGAAATATTTAACACATATTTAAGGCGCCAAGGCTTTGAAGAGCCGTATTTTGCCGAGTATTGCGACGGAAAATTGGTGGATTGCCCCGGCATGAAGCAGTGGGGAACCGTTACACTGGCCCAGCAAGGCCTAAACGCAATTGAAATACTGCGCAGTTACTATGGCAACGATTTAGAAGTTGTTAGAACAACAAATATAGCCGAAATATTTGAAAGTTACCCGGGCAGTGCGCTAACAATAGGCTCTACAGGCACAGATGTTAAAATTATTCAAAGGCAGCTTAACCGTATTGCTGAAGACTACCCCGGCTTTGGCACTGTTTCGGTAGACGGCGTTTACGGCGCCGCAACAGCAGAGGTTGTGAAAAGGTTGCAAAGCCATTTCAGCCTAACGGCAGACGGCGTTGTTGGCCGCAGTACATGGTATAAAATATCTTATATTTATGTTTCTGTTAAAGACTTGGCAGAGCTAACCTCAGAGGGTGAAAAGCCATCGGGAACGCTTGTAGACGGCGAGTACCCCGGCACAGCTTTACAAGTTGGTAGCACGGGCGACGATGTTTTGCAAGTGCAATTTTGGCTTGATGAGATAGCGCAGTTTTCAAACGATTTGCCCGATATTGCAGTAGACGGAATTTTCGGCAATGCCACTAAAGCGGCAGTTGAGGCTTTCCAGCTTAAATACGGCCTTTCGGTAGACGGCGTTGTGGGCGAGATTACATGGAATAAAATTTACATGGAATACACAGGCGGCGTTTTAGATACAACGCCGGGCATTACTTCGCCTGGCGAATACCCGGGAACAGCGCTTAGCGTTGGTAGCCGCGGAGATGACGTTAAACGCATGCAGTTTTATTTGCGCATAGTTGCAAGAAACAACCCTAATGTGCCCGATTTAAGCGCAGACGGTATATTCGGTTCAGGCACACAGCAAAGCGTTATAGCATTCCAAAATTACTATGGCCTTAGTGCCGACGGAATTGTTGGCAACTTAACGTGGGATAAAATTTACGAAGTGTATACAGATTTAATAAACGAGTTGCTCGCGCCAAGTGCGCGCCCGGGAACGTATCCGGGAACGGCTTTAGCGCTGGGAAGCACAGGCATATATGTTAAAGAAATGCAGTACTATTTATATTTGTTAAGCGCATATTACACGCCGCTACCTGCTATTGTATACGATGGTGTTTTTGGCCAGGCAACACAAAACGCGGTTGAAATATGGCAAGAGTTAGAGGGTCTTAGCGTAGACGGAATTGTAGGGCCTGCAACTTGGAGCAGTATTTACAGCCAGTTTTCGAAATTGCGCACGCTAGACGGGCCTGTTGCAGGTCTTGAAGTTTTTGAGTACCCCGGTTTTGATTTAATAGAGGGCTCGCAAGGCGATAGCGTTGCATTTGTTCAATATATGCTAAAATATATAGGCAATTTCTTCCAAAGCATCACACCAATAGGTGAAATAGACGGCGTGTTCGGCAGTGGATTAAAAACCGCGGTTTTAAGTTTCCAAGAGGAATTTAGTTTGGAAAGCAGCGGTGTTGTAGATGAAAACACATGGGACACTATGGCGATTATCTTTTTAACCAGTGCATCTGAAGCGCTTAGGCAAAACGAGGTGCCCGATGGTGAATATGCAGGGAATGTGCTTTTACTTGGCAGCGTAGGCCTGCAAGTTTACCGCCTGCAAACTTATATGGACGCTATTGCAGTGCGCTATTGCGTTGCAAATTTCACACCTGTTGACGGCATATTTGACATTCAAACGTTAAACGCTGTTAAAGAGTTTCAAACTAATTTGGCGATACCCGTTACAGGTTTTGTGGATAAATTAACTTGGGACAGCATTTATACAATTTATGATAATTTGTAAACGCTAGGTGTAAATTGCTTATTTGCGGGTGCCTATAAACAAAAAATTCTTGTTTTAATAACGAGATAACGAGCAAAAAGGGGGCTGCGGTGCAGCTTCCTTTTTGCTGTGACGGTTAAAGCTTTTTCATATGCCGGCATAAGGTGCAAAGTGTAATTTCTTGAGAAACTTAAAAAGTGCAAAAAACCTATAGAATAAACCTGTTTACACTAAAACGAAATAGGGTTAAGCATAATTATAATTATTGAAATAAAAGGCTTTTTGTGGTATAATATTATAAATATGTCTTTTATTAGAGTATAAAGGAGAAATTAATGCGAATTATTGGCATTGACCCGGGTTATGCTATTGTTGGCTTTGGCGTTATAGAGTATAACACAAGGAAATTTAAAGCTTTACGCTATGGCGCGATAACAACAAAATCGCACACAGATTTTTCTGATAGGTTAGAAGAAATATATAGCGATTTAACGCATATTATAAGCGAAGAGAAGCCAGATTATTTAGCGCTTGAAAGCCTGTTTTTTACAAGTAACCAAAAAACGGCAATGGCAGTTGCGCAGGCGAGAGGCGTTATATTGCTTGCGGCTAAAAAATTACAAGTGCCTGTGTTTGAGTATACGCCAATGCAAGTGAAGCAAAGCGTTTCAGGCTATGGCAAGGCAACAAAAAAGCAGGTGCAAGAAATGACACGGCGCATTTTAAATTTGCAAAGCATACCGAAACCCGACGATGCCGCAGACGCTTTGGCGATTGCCGTGTGCCACGCCTACAGCTTTAATTCACTGCAATACGGCATAAGTAAAACAAAAAGGCAAAGCCAAGGCTATTATTAAAAACTTGCGTTTTAAAAAGCAAAGCGGCTTAAATGTTAATTGTGTTTAAGATAACATAAGCCGAGGGTAATTTTTAATAAGTGCCGTGCAAAAACAGCGAAAACGCAAAAAACAGCAAAAACAGCTATAATAGAGGAGCGCATAATGATATACTGCTTAACGGGCATTTTAGTAGAAAAAACAGCTACAACAGCTGTTATAAGTTGCGGTGGTGTGGGTTATCTTGCGAATATACCCACTTCAAGCTTAGGGGCGCTGCCGGCAATAGGCAAAGAAACAACGCTGTATACAAGCATGCACGTTAGCGAAAACGACGTTGCGCTTTACGGCTTTGCAGATATAGAGAGCAAGGCTATGTTTGAAATGCTAACAAGCGTTTCGGGCGTTGGGCCAAAAGTGGGCCTTGCAATATTAAGCGCGTTGCAGTGCAGGCAAATTGCCCTTGCACTTAGCGCAAGCGATTTTAAAACGCTAACAGCGGCAAACGGCGTTGGCCCAAAACTTGCACAGCGCATTGTTTTAGAGCTTAAAGACAAAATTACAAAAGGCACAAAAACGCCAATAAGCCTTGAAGATTTAAACATAAACTCCGGCGAAAACAGCAGCGGCACAGCGCAGGCTATGGCGGCGCTAACAGGGCTTGGTTATAGCGGTGCACAAGCGGCGGCGGCACTTAGAGATGTTGACGATAGTTTGCCAACAGCTGAAATTATACGCCTTGCGCTGCAAAGCATAGGGAAGGGGAAATGATGAATGGCGATTGAAAGCGTTAGTGCAAATAATACGCAAGAAAAAGAAGATACCAGAATTATTGCCCCACAGGCGAGCGAGCTGGATTTTGAAGTAGAGGCAGGCCTTAGGCCGCAAACACTTGATGAATATATAGGGCAAGAAAAAGTTAAAGAAAATTTACGCGTGTATTTACAGGCGGCAAAAAACAGAAACGAGCCATTAGACCACTTGCTTTTATACGGCCCGCCGGGGCTGGGTAAAACAACATTAGCGTGCATTGTTGCAAAAGAAATGGGCGTGCATATACGCATAACAAGCGGCCCAGCAATTGAAAAACCGGGCGATTTAGCCGCCCTTTTAACAAACTTACAAGAGGGCGACGTGCTTTTTATAGACGAAATTCACCGTCTGTCAAGGCAAGTGGAAGAGGTTTTATACCCCGCGCTTGAAGACTATGCGCTGGATATTATGATAGGCAAAGGCCCCTCAGCGCAGAGTATTCGCATAAACTTGCCTAAATTCACGCTTGTGGGCGCAACAACAAGGGCCGGCCAGCTAACAAGCCCACTGCGAGATAGGTTTGGTGTGCTTTTAAAATTAGAGCTTTACTCCCCCGAAGAGCTCAGCCGAATAATTAAACGCAGTGCAGGCATTTTAAATGTTGTGTGCACAAGCGAGGGCGCAAAAGAAATGGCAATTTGCTCAAGGGGCACGCCTCGTGTTGCAAACAGGCTTCTTCGTAGGGTGCGAGATTTTGCAAGCGTTTTGGGAACGGGCGAAATAGATGAACAAGCGGCAAAAACGGCGCTTAAACGCATGGATATAGACGCTATGGGCCTTGATGAACTTGATAGGAACCTACTAAGGGTTATAATTGAGGTTTATTCGGGTGGTCCTGTGGGGCTTGAAACTTTAGCGGCTGCGCTTGGTGAAGAGGCAATTACGCTTGAAGATATTTGCGAGCCTTATTTAATGCAACTTGGCTTTTTGGCGAGAACGCTGCGTGGCAGGTGTGCAACAAGGCTTGCTTATGAGCACTTAAATAAAAAACTGCCCGCTAAATTTTCAGATGAAAATATGGCAGTTCAACAAAGTTTTTTGGAAGTGTAGGGGCAAATTCATTAAAGCGCTTATCAGGCGGCTGTGAATAAGGCTAGCTTAATAGCTCGCCGTTTTTGGCAAAGCAAGTAAGTTTACCTTTTGTTGTTTGTCCTGTAACGGAGAAAATTGTATTTAAAGGCGCAATAAATTTTTTACACAAAAAACACGAAAAAATTTAACATTTTGTTAGTATAATCAATTAGTAGATTATAAACATAAACCGAGCATATAAATATTAAACGAAAGATTATCGGAGGCAATTATGGGAAAAATATTTGGAACAGACGGCGTAAGGGGCATAGCAGGGCAAGATTTAACCCCTGAACTCGCAATGAATATAGGGCGTGCCGCGGCAACGGTTTTAGCGGGGAAAACAAAGCATAAACCGCGCTTTATTATTGGTAAAGACACCAGAATATCAGGCGATATGCTTGAAAGTGCGCTTGCCGCAGGCCTTTGCAGCGTTGGCGCAGATGTAGAGCTTTTGGGCGTTGTGCCAACCCCTGCAATAGCGTTTCTCGTGCGCAAATACGGTGCAGACGCAGGCGTTGTAATTTCCGCTTCTCATAACCCTGTTGAATTTAACGGCATTAAGCTTTTTGGCTGCGAGGGCTATAAATTACCCGATGATGTAGAAAATGAAATAGAGCGCCATATATTCAACGATGGCGAAGAAATTAAGCTTTGCACAGGCGAAGATATTGGAAGGCTTAAAGTTGTGCGCACAGCACTTCAAGATTATAAACAGCATTTAATACAGGCACTAAATGCCGATTTAAGTGGCATTAATGTTGCTATAGATTGCGCAAACGGCGCATCTTATGAAATAGCGAAAGAGCTGTTTTGCGAGCTGGGTGCAAACTGCACATTTATAGGCGATGAACCAAACGGCATCAATATTAATAAAGATTGCGGCTCTACCCACCTAAAAAATTTGGCGCAGTTTGTTGTGAAAAATAAGCTCGATTGCGGCATAGCTTTTGATGGCGATGCCGACAGATGCCTTGCGGTAGACGAAAAAGGCGAAGAGATGGACGGCGATAAAATTATTGCAATATTGGCAAAGCAGCTTAAAGAGGTAAAACAGCTGAAAAACGATACAGTTGCAGTTACCGTTATGAGCAATTTAGGCTTTATGGAATATGTTAAATCTTTAGGCATTAAAATTGCAATAACGGCAGTTGGCGATAGGTATGTTCTTGAAGAGATGCGTGAGCACGATTATGTGCTTGGCGGCGAGCAAAGCGGCCATGTAATATTGCACAATTTTGCCTCAACAGGTGACGGCGCTTTAACAGCGGGTATGCTGCTGCGCACCCTTGCCGAGTGCAAGTGTAAAATGAGCGATTTAAACGGCGTTTACAAGCGTTTCCCACAGGTTATTGTAAATGTGAAAGCAGATAAAGAGCAAAAGGCTAAATATAAAGAAGACCAATACATAGCAGGCTTTATAGAAAGCCAACAACAAAGTCTAATGGGCCTTGGCCGTGTTCTTGTGCGGGCCTCGGGCACAGAGCCGCTAATTCGCATAATGGTAGAGGGCAAAGATGAAAACGAAATAGAGGCAGCAGCACAGCGCATTTACAAAAAAATAACCGAGCGCATTTAGTTTATTGGGTTTTTATAAAACGCATTAGGTTTTAAAACAAATACATTAAACTTAAAATGAAATTCGCAAGTTTATGAATAGCGAAAACTTCAAAATAAAACTAATATATGATTAAAACCTATATATTTTTAAAACTTAGATAACGAACAAATGAAATAGCAGTTATATGCTATAACTATATTAATTTTACCCCTCACTTCACAAGGAGAAACAATGCAAATATCAACAAACTGGCAAGACTATGAACTTATAGACGCCACAAACCATAATAGATTAGAGCGCTGGGGCGATGTTGTTTTAGTTAGGCCCGACCCTCAAGTTATATGGAAAAGCGAAAAGAAAAATAAATTGTGGCACAGCGCAAATGCTGTTTACCACCGCTCTGCAACAGGCGGCGGCGAGTGGGAGCAAAAGCGAAGCATGCCGCAAAAGTGGCATATAAACTATAAAGATTTGCGCATGATAGTTTCGCCCACAAATTTTAAGCACACAGGCGTTTTCCCCGAGCAAGCCGTAAACTGGGACACATATAGGCAGTTAATTAAGCAGCGTATGCAAAAAACAAACAAAGCGGTTAAAGTGCTTAATTTGTTTGGCTACACAGGTATTGCAAGCCTAGCATGCGCCGCCCAAGGTGCCCATGTGTGCCATGTCGATGCCAGCAAAGGCATGGTAGCCTGGGGCAAAGAAAACGCCGCCCTAAGCGGCCTTAGTGATAAGCCCATACGCTGGATAGTGGACGACTGCGCAAAATTCGTTGCCCGCGAAATAAAACGCGGCGTAAAATACGACGCTGTAATTATGGACCCTCCAAGCTACGGCAGAGGCCCCGGCGGCGAAATTTGGAAATTTGAAGATAATATATACGATTTCATACTGCTTTGCGAGAAAGTTCTAAGCGACGAGCCCCTGTTCTTCGCCCTAAACAGCTACACAACAGGCATATCGCCAAGCGTAACCGGCTATGTATTGCAATCAGTTTTGCAAAAAAAATACGGCGGCATAACAAAAAGCGATGAAATAGGCCTGCCTGTTAGGGAAACGAAGGGGGCGCTGGCTTGTGGGTCTACCTCGTGGTGGCTTTGCGAGCAAATATAAAGCACCTCTTGCGGCGTTAAATGCGAAAGGCCGCTTCGGTTACATACAAAAGTATGCGCCCTTTGCGTCATTTCTTTTTGCCTTGCAATAGGCACTTTCTATTTGCTCGAAGGAGAGCGAAGTAAAAGCACCTCTTGCGGCGTTAAATGCGAAAGGCCGCTTCGGTTACATACAAAAGTATGCGCCCTTTGCGTCATTTCTTTTTGCCTTGCAATAGGCACTTTCTATTTGCTCGAAGGAGAGCGAAATAAAGCACCTCTTGCGGCGTTAAATGCGAAAATGATAATGCCGTATAGAAAGCTGGCACGAAAAAATTATAAACGGAGCACAAATATAAATGAAAACAAGCGTAGAGTATAGCGATAGAAGCTATAAAATGGCAATAGCAAAAAGCGAAAACATGCAAAATTACATCAAAGCGGCTATGAACTGTGACGAGGAAGCTAATTATTACACAGGCTCTTTCGAAACTTTTACAGAAAAACAAATAGAAGAGTTTTTTCTTAAATGCTTAGAAGATGACAGCAGATATGATTTTTTAATATTCGATGAAAATAAAATTATAGGTGAAGTGGTTTTAAACGAAATAGACAGCGATGTTAAAAGTGCCCATTTTAGAATATGCATTTTTTATTCAGAGTATTTCAACAAGGGCATAGGCTCTTTTGCAACAAAATCTATTTTAAACTTTGCCTTCGATAATTTAAGCTTGCAAAGGGTAGGCCTTGAGGTTTTTTCTTATAACGATAGGGCTATGAAAGTTTATGAGAAAAGCGGTTTTGTAGTAGAGGGCAAACTAAGAAATGCCATTTTAAATAAAAACGAATATGCACATCTAATTTGCATGTCTATTTTAAAAGATGAATATGAAGCCTTATATAATAAAAAATAAGTGATAAAGCAAAAACAGTGGGGAAAAACATTGGAAAATAAGCAAAATATGATAGAAGTTAACAATATAACATTCAGCTATTCGCAGGGCAAAAACAAAGCTGTGCGCAATTTGAGCATGGTAGTTGAAAAAGGCGAATTTGTTGCTGTTTTAGGTGCAAACGGCTGTGGAAAAAGCACGCTTGCAAAGCATTTTAATGCAATTTTACTGCCGCAAAAAGGCAATGTAAGCGTTATGGATATATCCACATTCGATGAAGAAAGGCTTATTGAATTGCGCCAAAAAGTGGGCATGGTTTTTCAAAACCCCGACAATCAAATTGTGGCAACAATTGTTGAGGAAGATGTTGCATTTGCGCCTGAAAACCTTGGTGTGCCGCAAAGCGAGCTTAGGGCGCGAGTTGATGAAGCTATGCTTATGGCGGGCATTATAAAGCATAAAGATAAAGCGCCGCATAAGCTTTCGGGCGGGCAAAAACAGCGTGTTGCAATTGCCGGCGTAATAGCAATGCGCCCGGGCTGCCTTGTGCTCGACGAAGCAACGGCCATGCTAGACCCTATAGGTAGGGAAAAAGTTATGAGCACAGTTAAAAAATTGAACAAAGAGTTTAATATGACAGTTGTGCACATAACCCACTATATGGAAGAGGCGGTTTTGGCAGATAGAGTTATTGTAATGCACGAGGGCGAAATTGCAATGCAAGGAACGCCAAAAGAGGTGTTTAGCCAAATTGAAAAAGTGCGCTCTTATAAAATAGATGTGCCCCAAGCGGCAGAGCTTTGCTTTTTACTAAACGAGCACGGCGCTAATTTACCAAAAGACATTATTACTTTCGAAGAATGTGCACAGGAACTTTATAAGCTTTTTGAAAGCACAGGTGCCGAAAAATGAGTGAAAATATAATTAAAGAGATAGTTCGCACCGAAAATTTAAGCTATGTGTATAATAAAGGTATGCCCGATGAAACTTTAGCGCTTGATAATATTGATTTAAGCATAAACGAGGGTGAATTTATTGGTGTTATCGGTTCAACGGGCTGTGGGAAATCTACGCTTGTGTCGCATTTTAACGGCCTTAATAAGCCCACAAGCGGTAAAGTTTTTATAAACGGCAATGATATTTGGCAAGAGCCGAAAAATATTTTGAATTTCCGCTTTATGGTAGGGCTTGTTTTCCAGTACCCCGAATACCAGCTTTTTGAAGAAACCGTCTATAAAGATATAGCGTTCGGGCCGCAGAATATGCAGCTATCAAATGAAGAAATACAAAATAGAGTTATGTTTGCAGCGCGCTTTTGCGGCATAGACGAAGAAATGCTAAACAAAAGCCCTTTCGAGCTTTCCGGTGGCCAAAAGCGAAGGGTTGCCATTGCTGGTGTTCTTGCAATGCAGCCAAAACTGCTTGTGCTAGACGAGCCTGCCGCAGGGCTAGACCCCTCAGGCAGAGACATGATTTTAGGGCAAATAAAAAAGTACCACGAGCAAAACGGCGGCACTATAATTCTTGTTAGCCACTCTATGGAAGATATAGCAAAATATGCCGATAAAGTTATTGTTATGAACGCAGGGCAAATTGTTATGTATGATAAAACAGAAAATGTTTTTGCGCGCGCAAACGAGCTTTTAGAGCTTGGTTTAAGCGTGCCACAAGTAACAAAAATTTTCTTGCAATTAAAGCAAATGGGCGTTGACATTAAAACAGATGTTTACACAGTTAACTATGCAGTTAAAACCGTGCTTGAAAAAATGAAAGAAAGCGCAGGTGGTTAAATGCTTAGAGATATTACAATAGGCCAGCATTTCCCGGGCAACTCAACCCTTCACAAACTAGACCCCAGAGCGAAAATTGTTCTTAGTATAGTTTATATAATAATGCTTTTCGCAGTGCCAAACTTCGGCGCACTGGGCTTTAGCGTTTTGATTTTAACAGCGCTTTATGCAATTGCAAAAATACCGCTAAAAGTAATTTTGAAAAGCTTAAAACCAATTATTCCTATAATATTATTTACTTCTGTTTTAAACTTATTTTTCATGCAAGGTGAAAGCGAGCCTGTTTTTGCTTTTTGGATATTTAAAATATACCTAGAGGGCATCAATTATGCTATTATGATAGCGCTTAGAATAATTTGCCTAATAGCAGGCACAAGCCTTTTAACATACACAACAAGCCCAATAGCGCTAACAGATGCCATTGAACAACTGCTTGCGCCTCTTTCTAAAATTCGCTTGCCCGTGCACGAGCTTGCTATGATAATGACAATAGCACTTCGTTTTATACCGCTTTTAATAGAGGAAACCGAAAAAATTATGAATGCGCAAAAAGCCAGAGGCGCACAACTGGATTCAGGCAATTTAAAAAGCAGAATCAAAGCGCTTATACCTGTTTTAGTGCCGCTTTTTGTTTCGGCGTTCAGGCGTGCAGACGAGCTTGCAATGGCAATGGAGTGCCGCTGTTATAACGGTGGCGAGGGAAGAACACGCTTAAAACAATTGCACTTAAAGCCAAAAGATATTTTTGTGTGTGCCGTAGCAGTGCTTGTTTTTGTAGTAATGGGTGCAACTTCGCTGTTTTTTGCACGTATAGGGGTGTAAAATGCATGTTATGATAGTTTTGCAGTTTAACGGCAAGGCATATTGCGGCTTCCAAGTTCAAAATAACGCTAAAAGCATTTGCGAACAATTGCAAGATGCAATGGAAAAGCTATATAAAACCCGCCCTGCCGTTAAAGGGTGCTCAAGAACTGATAGCGGCGTGCATGCTTTAGGTTATTGCGTAAGCTATATTCAGCCAAAAGCCATAAACGAGTATAAATTACCGCTTGCGTTAAACCGCTTTTTACCAAAAGATATAAGGGTGCAAAGTGCAAAGCAAGTTAGCGAAGATTTCCACGCAAGGTACAGTGCAAAAAGTAAAGAGTATATTTACAATATTCACAACAGCGCTATAGAAGATGTTTTTAATTGCGATTTCAGCTATAGGGTGCCCTACAGCCTTGATATAAGTGCCATGCAAGAGGCGGCAAAATTGCTTTGTGGCACAAACGATTATGCTGCGTTTATGAACACTAAAAGCGATATAGAAGACACAATACGCACTGTGCATTTTTTCACCGTTCAAAAAGAGGGCGATTATATTAAGCTTCACATATGCGCAGACGGCTTTTTATATAATATGGTTAGAATAATGGTGGGCACATTAATTGAAGTGGGCGCAAAAAGAATGAGCGCTAAAGATGCCTATAACGCAATGCTTAGCAAGCAAAGGGAAAACGCGGGCGATACAGCCCCGGCACACGGCTTATTTTTATATAAGGTAAATTATTGATAATGGGGGTATAATGTGGCAAGAAAACAAGGCAAAAAACCAATATCTTTTACACATCATAACCCTCGCATTATGGAAATAAGGCGGCAAAAAAAGGCGAGAAGGGCAAAAATATTAATTGCGCTTGTTGTTAGCATTGTTCTGGTGTTCTGCTATTTTTTGGGCCTTTTCGAGAGGGTTATTTCAAGCGCAGGCGAATTTGCAAACACTGTTACATACTATTTCATGAGCGCGCAAGAATTCCCTGTTAATGTGCCCGTAGAGGGCATTAAGCAAGCGCAAAAAGTAACGGGCGGCTTTGCGGTTTTAGGCGATAGGGAAGTTATTATATATAATGATACAGGCAATGTACTGCGGCGCATACCACACGGTTTTGTTCAGCCGGTTATGAGTGCGAGCGATACAAGAATATGCCTTTACAGTATAGGTGACGATGAAATTTTAGTAGAGGGCAGAGATAAAACGCTGTTTTCACACACATTTGACACAGGCGTTCTATATGCGCAAATGAGCGAAAGCGGAAAGCTTGCGGTTTTCACACAAAACAGCCTTGAAATATTTAATGAAATGTATGAAAGCATATGGAAATGGAGCGATATTAGCGAAATACCATTGGCGCTAAGCTTCGATGATAACAATAAAAACTTCGCTGTAGCGCTGTTAAATACGCAAAGCGGAAAGCTTACAACAGATATAATTTTTTATAGCACAAATAAAAACGAAAAGATTGCAAGCATAGAAAACAGCGAGGGCATACCTATAAAAATGCAATATACCAATAACGGTTTGCTTGTAATTTACGATACATTCACAGCTTTCTACAATAAAAACACAGGTGAAGAAATTGCAAGGTACAATTATGATGAGAAAATATTCCAAAGCGCAAGCATAAACGAAAGCGGCGAAATTGTTCTTTTGTTTGGCGATAAAAGCTACCCTTTAATAACGCAAATAGTTGTTTTAAACAATAATCTCGAGAGCGTTGCGAGCGAATATGTGGGACAAACCGTGCGCTCTATAGATTATATAAACAGCTTTATATATATTTATTTACAAAATAGCGTGCTAATTTATGATGAAAACGCAGTATTTGTTGAAGAAGTTAGCACACAAAAAACGCCCGTACAATTAATAAAAGCAAAAGATTTGCTTTTATTAACACAAAACAGCATTGAAATATTCAATGCGCAAAATAATTAATAAACCCATTTGGGATATAGAAAAGGATGAAAATTATGGTTAGTTGGTTCGGTTATGTTTTAGATGCAGTATTTATATTGGTGTTCGCATTAACAGTGGTATACTTTGTAAAGCAAGGTTTTGTGAAAAGTTTTATAGACTTTATAGGTAAAATTGCCGCTTTGCTCGTAGCATTTTTTGCAAGCATGCCTCTATCAGAGTTCATTTACGAAAAATTGTTACAAACCCCTTTAACAAATTATGTTTCAGGGCTCGTTAGCGATATGGGCTCGCAAACGCTTGATGAGTATTTGAACAGCAACGCTGCAAATCTACCGGGTTTTATGCGCGATTTTTTAACAGATTCAGCCGGCACAGGCTTATCGCAAGTTACAGACGATTTAACAGCAGGCATTATTCAAAACCTTGTGCAACCAATTGTTGTGCAAGCAATGGCAGTGCTGTTCTTTATTCTAATATTCATAATAATAATGGTATTAATTAAAGTATTGGCAAAAACAACAAAAGTTATTGATAAAATACCGGTACTTGGTAAAGCTAATAAAGGGCTTGGAATTGTTGTTGGCGTAGCGTGCGCTGCAATTCAAACTGTTATTTTGCTTGTTATAGTTTGGTTCGTGGTACAAGTTTTCGATATGGTTATAGTGCCGGGTAGCGGCAATATATTCGACAATAGTATACTTTACAGCACATTCATGGAGTTGAATCCGTTAAATTTAGAACAGGGGTTATTATTTAATGATTTGTATTAAATGCAAAAAGAAACCGGCAATTGTTTTTGTGCAAAGAATGGAAAATAAAAGCGCAGGGGCAGAGGGCTATTGCCTTTCTTGCGCGCGTGAAATAGGCCTAAAGCCTATGGACGATATGCTTAAAAATTTCGGCATTTCACCTGAAGAATTTGAAGCCATGGAAGAAAGAATGACAGACATGATGGAAAGTGGCGACATGGACCTTGGCGAAATGATGCAAGGCCTTAAAGGTGCAAACGCCGAAGAAATAGCGAAAGAAATTAAGGCGAGCGCACAAGAACAAGACGACAGCGAAGATGAAGATTTTGCTCCCGGCGGCGCAGGCACATTTCCTTTTAGCATTTTCAGCAGCAAAAATAAAAAAGAAGATGGCGATAAAAAGGGAAAAGCTAAGAACGACAAAGCTAAAAACCGCAAGTTTTTAGATAATTATTGCGAAAACCTAACGGGAAAAGCCAAAGAGGGCAAAGTTGATAGAGTTATTGGCCGCGATAAGGAAATTTACAGAACAATTCAAATTTTATCTCGCCGCCAAAAGAACAACCCATGCCTTATAGGCGAGGCAGGCGTTGGCAAAACGGCAATTGCCGAGGGCACAGCCTTGCATATTGCAAACGGCACAGTGCCGGCAGGGCTGCGCAATAAAGAGATATATTTGCTCGATTTAACAAGCCTTGTTGCGGGCACACAGTTCCGCGGCCAATTTGAAAGCAGGGTAAAAGGGCTTATTAACGAGGTTAAAGAGGCAGGCAATATAATATTGTTTATTGACGAAATACACAATATTACAGGCGCGGGCGATTCCGAGGGCGCAATGAACGCGGCCAATATATTAAAGCCTGCTTTATCGCGCGGTGAAATACAGGTTATTGGCGCAACAACTTTTGCGGAATACCGCAAATATATAGAGAAAGACCAAGCCCTAGAGCGCCGTTTCCAGCCTGTTAAGGTTGAAGAGCCTTCCATTAGCGATGCCACACAAGTTATGCTTGGAATTAAAGATTACTATGAAGACTACCACCATGTTAAAGTTAGCGACATGATAGTTAGCAGCACGGTAACTTTGGCAGAGCGCTATATAACAGATAGGTTTTTGCCCGATAAAGCTATAGACCTTTTAGACGAAGCTTGTGCTTGTTGCTCGCTTCGCCACCCTGAAATTGCAGATTACGTTGAAAATACTAAGCAGTTAGAGAAATTAAAAAGCAAAGAGCTTGAAATAGAAAACCATATGGAAAGCCAAATAGAGCAAAAACAGGAAATTGACTATGAGAGCCTTGCGAATATTAAAAGTGAAATTTTGCGCATAGAGCAAGAATTGCAAAAGCAAAAAGATAATGTTCGTGAAATAAATGTTACTATGGACGACGTTTCAAAAGTTATAGAACTTTGGACGGGTATTCCTGCGGCAAAAATTAAAGAGAATGAGCACACAAAGCTTTTAATGCTTGAAGAGAATTTGAATAAAGTTGTTATAGGGCAAAAAGAGGCTGTGAATTTAGTATCGAATGCAATTAAGCGCAGCCGCGCGGATATTTCTGCGCGCCGCCGCCCTGCAAGCTTTATATTTGTGGGGCCAACAGGCGTTGGTAAAACAGAGCTTGTTAAACAGCTTGCCCTGCAACTTTTCGACACGGTAGACCCATTAATTCGCTTAGACATGAGCGAGTTTATGGAAAAACACGCCGTTTCAAGGCTTATAGGCTCGCCGCCGGGGTATGTTGGCTTTGACGAGGCAGGCCAGCTAACGGAAAAAGTGCGCCGCAAGCCTTACAGCGTTGTGCTTTTCGATGAGATGGAGAAAGCCCACCCCGACGTTATGAATGTGCTTTTGCAAATATTAGACGAGGGCAAAATTAACGACGCACAAGGGCGCACCGTGAACTTTGAAAACACAGTTATTGCAATGACAAGCAACGCCGGCAGTAACGATAAAACAGGCGAGGCAGGCTTTAACAAAACAGCCTCGCAAGTGAACAAAAACAAAATGATGAAAGCCCTGCAAGATTTCCTTCGTCCCGAGTTTTTAAGCCGTGTAGACGAAGTTGTGGTTTTCGAGCCGCTTGGCGAAGAAGAGCTTAAAGAAGTTGCGAGTTTAATGCTAAGTGAGTATATAGAGCCGCTTAAATTAAAGGGCGCCGAGCTAACATGGAACGACGACGTTTTAGCGCTGCTTTGCAAAAAAGCAATGGGCGGCAAATATGGCGCAAGAGATTTAAGGCGCGTTGTGCGCAAAGAAATTGAAGAGAAAATAGCGCAAAAAATTATAGAGGGCAGCATGGACGCAAATATTGATGTGACGGTAAATGACAAAGAAGAATTTGTTATAGAATAAGCTTAAAAAACGAAAGGTAATGAAAATTACCTTTCGTTTTTTATGAGCAAAGTGCATATTATAAAACAAAAAAGCAGGCGGATATTTCCGCCTGCTTTTGCTTTATTAATGCTAATAAATATTAGCCTAATAGTTGTAGAACACCTTGAGGAATTTGGTTTGCTTGTGCTAGCATAGCTTGTGCACTTTGGATTAAGATGTTGTTTTTGGTGTATGCCATCATCTCTTCAGCAACGTCTGTGTCACGGATTGCGCTTTCAGCGTTTTGGATGTTCTCTTCCATTACGCTTAAGTTGTTGATTGTGTGATCCAAACGGTTTTGGATAGCACCCAAGTCGCCGCGAGTTGAAGATACGCTGTTGATAGCTGCTTTGATAGCGTCTGTTGCCAAAGCTGCGTCTGCTTGGTTAGCAATGTTGATATCGCCTATTCCCAAAGCGTTTGCGTGCATATCGCCAACAGCAACTTTCAATTGGTTGAAGCTTTCAGATGTATCGCCAACTTGTAGCGTTAGCTCTTCGCCAACTGCGCCGCTTAATTGAATTAAAGCACTTGCTTTTGCATCAGTTTCAAATGATACACCAGCCGTTGCAGCTCCTGTTTGTTGAACTGTTAATTTGTCGGCTGCATAGCCAACTGCAAATGTTGCACCATCAGCGCCTGTTACTTTAACATCGCTTAGCGCTTGAGTAATTCTGTTGCCGATTTCTGTAGCTTCAGCATCTGTAATGTTGTCGAAGTTTGTTACTAAGTCTCCTAAGTATACAGTTCCTGCAGCAGGTGATGCGGGAGAAGCTTCTTTGCTAAATGCAACGGAAACATCTCCAACTTTTAATGAGCGTTTACCTTCAACAAGGTCACGGATAGCATCTGCATTAAGGTCAACTTCAACTTGAGCAAAGTCGCCAGCGCCTTCTATCGCACCAGGTTCTGTAATTTGAATTGAAGGAGCGTAGCTTGCTGTTAAATCGTTTGTAAGTTTATCACTGTGAACATTAGCTTCTGCAGCAACTTCAACAGTTATATCAGCAGCATTAAATGCAGTTAAATCAGCATTGTCAAGGGCAGCAGTAGAAGTAAGTCCATCGGTATTACCTGTTTGTGTGAATGTAATAACACCTGCATCATAACTTGCTTCAAAGAATGCATCGCCAATTTCAAACACATTTGCGTCTGTGCCTACGCTACCACTTAAATTAGCTGCTGGTGATAATGCAAAATCTCCCCAAGCTATTGCGCCTTCACTACCGGCAGCAACGGCAGTAGATAGATTTAGGTGAACATCTGTTCCGCCAACAGTAACTGTTAATGCTGCAACATCATTTGCAATTGCACCAGTAGTTTTCAAATCAGATATAGAAGTTAAATCTACTTTAAAGCTTGCTGCTTTATAAGTTGTAGATTTTGTTTCAAGCATATTAACTGTAACTTTTTCAGGAGTTAAAGCTGCACCTGCTGTTAAGCTACCATCAAGTAGGTTAATGCCATTGAAGTTAGCGCTATCAGCTATACGGTTAATTTCGCTTGTAAGAGCTGTAATTTCTTTTTGTAGGTTTGTGCGGTCAACTGCGTCATCATAAGTTCCGTTAGCAGATTGGTTAGCAAGCTCGTACATACGGTTAAGCATGCTGTGAACCTCTGTTAAAGCACCCTCAGCTGTTTGAACTAAGCTAATGCCGTCGTTAGCATTTTTTTGTGCAACGTCAAGGCCTGTGATTTGTGCGCGCATTTTCTCAGAAATAGCAAGGCCTGCAGCGTCGTCGCCTGCGCGGTTAACTTTGTAACCTGAAGATAATTTCTCTAGGTTTCCGCTAATAGCGTTTGTGTTTACTGTGTAGTTGCGATAAGCATTCATCGCCATAATATTATTTTGTATACGCATGGTTAAATCCTCCAAATTTTCCGGGTAAGGTCCATCTTACCCTACATAATTTTTATTTTTTTAGGGCGAAGGCCTTACACCCTAAAACGTCTTGCGGCAAATGCATTTGCTTTACCGTTCATTAATTATATCGCCACAATTTTAAAAAAGTTAAGGGCTTTTCAAAATTTTTTTTACTATGTTACTTTAATTACATTAAAAAATTATACAATTTTGTTTGAATGCCATAATTGCATAAAGCAAAAACATGAATTTTCTAAATAATTTACAATTATTGCAAAATGTTAAATTTATAAATTATATTATACATATTAAAAGGGAGCAAAAAATGGCTTTGTAAATTCAAGGTTTGCTTTTCCTTTGCTAAGCTCGTTTAAAAGTGCTTTTATGCGCTCGCAATCTTCAATGCGAAGCAAAAAAATAATTTTAACGGTGCTTGTAAAATCGACATCGTCAATTTGTGCGCCGTTTTCCTTTAAAATGCGCGCCGCTTGCTCGTAGAGGGGGTAGTCTAAAAGCAAAGTGCCGCTTGTGCACTGCTTCATGCTAACTATATCAGCCTTTTCAATTGCCGCTTTTGCCGCTGTGCTGTAAGCACGCACAAGGCCGCCCGTGCCAAGCAATGTGCCGCCAAAGTAGCGTGTAACAACAATAATACAGTCTTTCAAATTTGCGTGGTGTATTAGCTGCAAAATAGGTAGGCCTGCGGTTTTGGCAGGCTCGCCGTCGTCGGAGTACTTTTCCTTATTGCCCTCGTTTAATATATAGGCATATACATTATGGTTTGCCGTGCGGTGCTGCGCTTTAATGCTTTGCAAAAACTGCATAGCGGCGCTTTCGCTGCTTACAAAGCCAATATTTGCAATAAAAACAGATTTTTTTTCTTCAATTTCTGCGCACGCTGTGCCGTTAATTGTAAGGTAAGTTTGCATTGGTGGCTCCTTTATAGTGTGCTTGAGCTGTTGGTGTTAACAAATTCAGCCATTCGCAAAGCGCCCTCGCTATGCGCCTGCTGCTCGCCGGCATTAGCACTGCGGTGCGTCCTCGGCTGCGCTCGGAATGGCAAAAGGGGAACGGCTGCGCTCGGAATGGCAAGGCTTTTTTAAAACAAAAAGCCGGCTATAAGCCGGCTTAAACTTTATTTATCTTTCATATTAAAGCGTTTGTTGAAACGGTCTACACGGCCGCCTGTATCAACCAATTTTTGCTTGCCCGTGTAAAATGGGTGGCATTTTGCACACACCTCAACACGAATTTCGCTTTTTGTAGAGCGAGTATCGAACTCGTTTCCGCAAGCACAGACAACGTGAGCTGCCTCATACTTCGGGTGAATACCTTCTTTCATTTTGTTCACCTCTTTCCGGTTTGACATTATGCGGCATATTTTTTGACATGCCTGCGTCACAACCTAAATTGCCAAATGCTAATGCACTGCACATGATTGCCATAATATTATAGCACATTACTTTTTAAATTGCAAGCGTTTTAATCATTTTGTTTATTGTATAAATATTCTATAATGCTGTTGCGTTTAACAATGCCTATGAAACTATTTTTACCGTCGATAACAGGCACAAAATTCTGCGTTAATGCCGCTTTTACCAAATCGTTCATGCTTGTGTCAACATCAACACATCTATAATCTTTTTTGCGCGGCACATTCATAATGGGTATGTTTTCAGCCGCTTGTATGCTTAAATTGCCTTTTGTTTTAATAGCCCAAAGCAAATCGCCCTCTGTTATGGTGCCTATGTATTCGCCGCTTTTGTTTAATATAGGTATAGAGGAATACCTGTGATACTCCATTTTCTCAAGCGCTTGGCGCAGTGTGTAACAATCTTCAAGATATTCAACTTCGATTTTCGGTGTTAAAAAAAATAATATATTCATATTAATACCTTTGTATTTTATAGAATTTGTTTAGCGTAAATAATGTGTTTTCTCACGTTGTTTACAATACTAATTATAACATATATATGCGCTTACTACTATAAAAATTTAGTAAATATTATATGAATTATTGCACAAATATTTTTGTACATAGTGCGATTGCATACTAATTTTTTTAAAACACCTATAGAATATAGTATTAAACAATATATAATATAATATTTTGTATTGACTTTTAATTGTATTTAGCAATATAATATTATAGAGGGAAGTTTAGGCAATGTAGCAAAGGCTTTTATAATTTGCCCGCAAAGGGCCGCTGTTAATTTGCTAAACAATGCCAAAAACTAAAAAGTAAAAAACAGGAGGGTAAAAAATGAAATTTGAAAACAGTTATTTACAAAAAGTGTACGATACGGTGCAAAAAAGAAACGCAGGAGAAAGCGAATTTTTGCAAGCGGTAGAAGAGGTGCTTTTATCGTTTGAGCCTGCGCTTAAATTAAACCCGGCGCTTGAAAAAACAGGCGTTATAGACAGAGTTGTAGAGCCTGAAAGGTTTGTACAATTTAGGGTGTCTTGGCTTGATGATAACAACAATGTGCAAGTTAACCGCGGTTTTAGGGTGCAGTTTAATTCTGCAATTGGCCCTTACAAAGGCGGCTTGCGTTTTCACCCAACAGTTACGGCAAGCGTTATAAAATTCTTGGGTTTTGAGCAAATATTTAAAAACACATTAACAGGCCTGCCAATGGGCGGCGGCAAAGGCGGAAGCGATTTCGACCCCAAAGGTAAAAGCGATTTTGAAATTATGCGTTTTTGCCAAAGCTTTATGACAGAGCTTGCAAAACATATTGGCCCGAATACTGACGTGCCTGCAGGCGATATTGGCGTTGGTGCGCGTGAAATAGGCTTTTTATACGGGCAATACAAGCGCCTTCAAAACGAGTTTACAGGCGTTTTAACAGGCAAAGGGCTAACTTATGGCGGCTCGCTTGCAAGAAAAGAAGCTACAGGCTACGGCACTTGCTACTTCACACAAGAAATGCTAACTAACTTAAAGAAAGATAGCTTTGAAGGCAAAACCGTTGTTATTTCGGGCAGTGGTAATGTTGCTATTTACGCAACAGAGAAAGCTTATCAGCTTGGCGCTAAAGTTGTGGCTCTTTCAGATTCACAAGGGTACATTTACGATGCAAACGGCATAAATTTAGATGTGGTAAAACAAATTAAAGAAGTTGAGGGCAAACGCATAAGCGAGTATGCAAACAGGGTAAACGGCAGCGTTTACACAGAGGGTTGCCGCGGAATTTGGAGCGTTAAGTGCGATATAGCATTGCCTTGCGCAACACAAAATGAGCTTAACGGCGAAGAGGCAAAAATGCTTATTGAAAACGGCTGCATAGCTGTTGCAGAGGGCGCTAATATGCCTTGCACACCAGAGGCTGTTGAAGCTTTCCAAAGCGCAGGCGTTCTGTTTGGGCCGGCGAAAGCGGCAAATGCAGGCGGCGTTGCTGTTTCAGGCCTTGAAATGAGCCAAAACTCTATGAGAACAGCTTGGAGCTTTGAGGAAGTTGATGGTAAACTGAAAAATATTATGACAAATATTTTTGCAAGCGCAAATGCAGCGTCACAGAAATACGGCGATGCCGGCAATTTAGTGCTTGGTGCAAACTTAGCGGCGTTTGAAAAATTAAGCGAAGCTATGATAGCACAGGGCGTTGCATACTAATTGCTTTGTAAACATTAATACAAATAAATTTTAATAATGAAAGGTGTGTGCGCATTGGAAAGTATAGATGATTATCCCAATACTAAAAAAAGCGCACACACCGTTTTTTGTTTTGCGGTGTAAAGCGCAGAAAGCGAGCTTTACATGATAAATATTTACGCAACATCAAAGGGCAAACCTGTAAAAGTTAACAATATAGCTCCCGACACATGGGTGGATATATATGAGCCCACAAAGAAAGAACTTGAGCTTGTTCAAAACACGCTTAATATTGATATGGGTTTGCTTTGCGCCGCCCTTGACGAAGAGGAGCGCAGTAGAATTGACTTTGAGAATGACGACATGCTTGTGCTTGTGGATACGCCAACCGTAAACTCTGAGGGTGAGCACGCTGGTGTTTACAGCACTTTGCCTTACAGCACTTTGCCTTACGGCATAATTATTACAAAAGAAAATATAATAACAGTTTGCCTTAAAGAAAGTGCTTTAAGCCTTTCGTTTATTAGGGGCGCAATAAAGAGTTTTTCTGCTAAAAAGAAAAACAGAATGACACTTCAAATGCTATACCGCAACTCAACATTGTTTTTAGATTACCTTAGGGAAGTTGAAAGGGCGAGCAATATAGTTGAAAGCAGGCTGCATTTATCTATGAAAAACAAAGAGCTTATACAAATGCTTGGCCTTGAAAAAAGCCTTGTTTATTTTTCAACGTCGCTTAAATCTAACGAAATTGTTTTAGAGCGCCTTCTTCGCATGGATTTTGTGCGCGATTACCCCGACGACAGAGAACTGCTTGAAGATGTTATTATTGAAAACAAGCAAGCTATTGAAATGAGCAATATTTACAGGGATATTTTAAGCGGCACAATGGATGCGTTTGCCTCTATAATTTCTAACAATTTGAATATGGTTATGAAATTGCTTGCGGCGCTTACAATTATTTTAACAATACCAACAATTGTGTTTGGGCTTTGGGGCAGTAATGTGCCTGTGCCTTTGCAAAATTCGCCTTTTGGCTTTTGGGTTGTGCTTGCAATAGCTATTGTTATAACGTCTGTTGCGGTTTTCGTTATGAAGAAAAATAAATGGCTTTGATTGCTAAACTTTAAGTGTGGTTAGTTATTGAAAAGGCTTGAATATTTTTATTAATAGGGTGCTTTTTGGCGCTTGCTTTGTAAGCTGTAAGGCAAAATAAAACCTGCATATAATTTTTATTAGTTGTAGGCTAAAATAAATTTAGTTAAGGTGAAGGAAAACTTCACCTTATTTTTTTTGGAAGTTTTATAAAAAATTAACTAAATATTGTTAAATATTTATTGAAAATACTTGAAATAAACTTTAAAAAAGGTTAATATAATAGTAATAAGTTTATAAATGCTATACTATGCACTAAAACTTAAGTGGTTATTTAGGCATTTAGTACAAGTTGCATAATAAATTTGTTGTTTTAGTAAAAAAATGAAAACAAAAATACATTATTTTGTAACAAATTTAAACAATTTTGAATGGCGAAAAACAAAGGCTTAAATAGTGCTTTTTTTCGGCATATAATATAGTTTATAATATGAATGGCGTTAGTGAGAAATTCAAACAATTTATAGGCGGCCTTAATTTAAATACATTGTGCTTTTAACTTGTTTATTTATATTGAAAAATTGAATGGAGGCATAACTTGAATAAGAAAAGCACTCAAAGTGAAAACAATAAAAATTTGCAAGAAAAAAATAGCGACTTACCTGTTTACTTATATAAAAAAGGCGAGAATTTTAATTGCCACAGTTTTTTTGGTGCTCATTTTGAAAAAAGGGGCAAAGTTCAAGGTGTTAGGTTTTGTGTTTGGGCGCCAAAGGCAAAAAGCGTTAGTGTAATTGGCTGTTTTAATGATTGGAACCCAAGTGCAAATATAATGCAAACTGTAGAGGGCAGTGGAATATTTGAGTGCTTTATTGAGAATGTAAAACAGTATGATGCATATAAGTACTGCGTGCAAACACAAAAGGGCGAGTTTGTAAACAAGGCAGACCCTTATGCTTTCCACACAGAAACAAGGCCGTCTAATGCTAGCAAAGTTTACGATTTAAGCGGCTATAAATGGGGCGATGGCGCATGGCTTGAAAAAACAGCGAAGCAAAACCCGCTTTCAGTGCCAATGAATATATACGAGCTTCACGTTGCCAGTTGGCGCATACATGATGACGGTGAGCCGTTTAGCTATAGGGATTTAGCCGCAGAGTTAATACCGTATTTATGCGAAATGAATTACACGCATGTGGAGCTTATGCCTATTACGGAATACCCTTACGATGGTAGCTGGGGTTACCAAGTTAGCGGTTATTTTGCGCCCACAAGCCGCTTTGGCACACCTCACGATTTTAAATATTTTATAGACGAGTGCCACAAAGCAGGCCTTTATGTTATTATGGACTGGGTTCCATCCCATTTCCCGAAAGATGAATTTGGCCTTTACAAATTTGATGGCACTTTATGCTATGAAGACAAAATAATTCCTCGCTCTGAGCATAAAGAGTGGGGCACGATGGTTTTTGATTTCGGCAACAATGAAGTGCAATGCTTTTTAATAAGCTCTGCGCTGTTTTGGCTTAGTGAATACCATATAGACGGCCTGAGGGTAGACGCTGTTGCAAGCATGCTCTACTTAGATTACAACAGAAACGACGGCGAGTGGCTGCCTAATATTTACGGCGACAATAAAAATTTAGAGGCTATAGCCTTTTTGCAAAAGCTTAACGAGCAAGTGTTTTTGCGCTTTCCCAATGCGCTTATGATAGCGGAGGAAAGCACGGCGTTTCCGCTTGTAACTTACCCAACAGAAGATGGCGGCCTTGGCTTTAACTTCAAGTGGAATATGGGCTGGATGAACGATATGCTAAGTTATATCAAAACAGACCCTCTATTTAGAAAAGGCAACCACCATAAAGTTACTTTTAGCTTTTTTTACGCTTTTAGTGAAAATTTCCTTTTGCCGGTTAGCCACGATGAAGTTGTGCACGGCAAAGGCAGTTTAATAAATAAAATGCCCGGAGATTACGAAGAGAAGTTTGCCAATATGCGCACGTTTTTCGGCTATATGATGGCGCACCCCGGCAAAAAGCTTATGTTTATGGGCCAAGAGTTTGCGCAGTTTGCGGAATGGTCGGAGTATAAGCAGTTAGATTGGACGCTTTTAGAGTTTGAAAAGCACAAGCAAATGCAAAACTATGTGAAAGAACTTAACAAGTTTTACAAGCAAACATGCGCAATGTGGCAAGATGATTTCACATGGGGCGGTTTTCAGTGGATTGTGCCGGACGATGACAGCCAAAGCATTATTGTGTTTATAAGGCGCGATAACAGCGGCAAGGAAATTATAGCAATATGTAATTTCACACCTGTAGCGCATAGCGATTACAAATTTGGCGTACCCAGGCAGGGAACATATAATGTTATATTTAACTCGGATGAAACGCAATTTGGCGGCGAGGGCACTAAAATTAAAGCGATGCGCTCTAAAAAAGGTAATTTGCACAATTTTGAGCATCAAATTTCGGTGCAAATTCCTGCGCTTAGCGTTTTGTATTTAAGCACACCACAGGCAAAAAATCAAATAGAAGTTAAGGAAAAACCGGGCAAAACCACAAAAGCCACAGCGAAAAAAAGCAAGTGAAATATTAAAACGAAAATAATAACAAACAATAGCCATGTGCAAAACACATAATGTGAAGAACTAAAAGTGAAATGCGAAGGCGCTAAAAAACAAATTATATAAGAAATATTTAAATTGTTTAAAAGCATAATAAATTCACTGCAAGGGTATTTTGCACGTGCCTAAACAAACTATAAAGAGGAGAATAAAATGAAAGAGTGTATTGCAATGCTGCTTGCCGGCGGCCAAGGTTCGCGCTTATATGCGCTAACAAAAAAACTTGCGAAACCAGCAGTTCCGTTTGGAGGGAAATATCGCATAATAGATTTTCCGCTATCCAATTGTGTTAATTCAGGCATAGACACAGTTGGTATATTAACACAGTATCAGCCCCTTTTGCTAAACGAATACATAGGCAACGGCCAACCGTGGGACTTAGACCGCCTTTACGGAGGTGTACATGTTTTACCGCCCTACCAAAAAGCAAGCGGCAGCGATTGGTACAAGGGAACAGCGAATGCAATATACCAAAATATAGATTTTATAGAGCGCTACGACCCTGAGTATGTGCTTATATTGTCGGGCGACCATATATATAAAATGGATTACAGCGATATGCTTGCAAAGCACAAAGAAAGCGAGGCAGATTGCACAATAGCTGTGCTTGATGTGCCTTTGGCAGAGGCGTCGCGCTTTGGAATTATGACGGCAGACGAACAGGGGAATATCACTAAATTTGAAGAGAAGCCAAAAGAGCCGAAATCTACACTTGCGAGCATGGGCATTTATATATTCACATGGGAAAAACTTCGCAAATACTTAACACAAGATGAAAACGATAAAACATCGGATAACGATTTTGGCAAAAATATAATACCTGCAATGCTTAAAGAGAACCAAAAACTTATAGCTTGGGCTTTCGATGGCTACTGGAAAGATGTTGGCACAATTGATAGCCTATGGGAAGCTAATATGGATTTGTTAAACCCGAGCGTGCCCCTTGATGTATGGAACCCCAACTGGAGGATATTCTCGCGCACACACGGTAACCCGCCGCACTATATAGGCCAAAGTGCAAAGCTGGATAACTCTATGCTAACAGAGGGCTGTGTTATTGAAGGCGAAGTGTATAACAGCATAATTTTTGCAGGCGCAAAAGTTGAAAAAGGCGCAGTTGTGGAAAGCAGCATTATTATGCCGGACGTAATTGTTAAAGAGGGCGCAAAAGTTGAATATGCAATTATTGCAGAGAATGTTATTATAAACAAAGGCGCAAAAATAGGCGCAAAGCCTGAAGAAATGAGCGAGCAAGGCATTGAAAACTGGGGCGTTGCCGTTGTTGGGGCGGAAGTAGAAATTGATGAAAATGCTGTTATTGCACCAAAGGCAATGATTGAAAAAGACGCACAGGAGGGTGAAACATTATGATTAACGCAAACGTAGACGCAATAGGCATTATTTTCCCTAATACTTACGATACACTTGTGCCCGCGCTTGTGCGCAAGCGCCCTATGGCGAGCGTTCCATTTGCAGGCAGATACAGAATGATTGACTTTTGCCTTTCAGGCATGGTAAACGCCGGCGTTGCAAGCGTGAACGTTTTAGTGCAAGATAATTTCTTATCGCTTATGGACCACTTAGGAAACGGGCGCGAATGGGATTTAGCAAGAAAACGCGGGGGCCTTTCTATTGTGCCGCCTAGCGCAAACAAAGCAAATTCAAATAACAGCGGTAGAATTGGCTCGCTTGCCAATATACTTCCGTTTTTAGAAGATAAAAAAGAAAAACATGTTATTATAAGCGATTGCAATATAGCAAGTGCATTAAATTACACCGATTTAATTGATGCGCACACTAAAAATAAAGCAGATTTAACAATAGTTTATGAGAAATCTGAAATACCAAACGAGCTTAAAGAAGATAACCAAACACTTGTTATGGACGATGAGGGCCAAATTACACAAATTTGCTTTAATGAATATCGCAGCGGCGAGCACAATGTTTCCATGAATGTTATGGTTATGGACAGGGAAACATTAATTTTAATGATAAAAAATGCTTTAACTCAAAATTACACTGATTTTGAGCGTGAAGTTATTGCGCCTTTACTTAAAAAAATGAATGCAAGGGGCTATGAATACAAAGGCTACCGTGCGAGAATTTACAATTTGAAAAGCTATTTTGATGAAAACATGCGCCTTTTGAATAGCGATAATTTAAATGAGCTTTTTGGCAGTGGGCACACTGTTTACACAAAAGTGCGCGACGAAGCACCTGTGCGCTACACAATGGACAGCAAGGCAAATAACTGCACAGTTGCAGACGGCTGTTTAATTGAGGGCGAGGCAGAAAACTGCATTTTATTCCGCGGCGTAAAAATAAGCAGGGGAGCTTGCGTGCGCAATTGTGTTTTAATGCAGGGCACCATTATTGAGGAAGATGTTAATTTAACAAACACAGTTACAGATAAAAACGTTAAAATAACAAGGGGTAAAGTTTTACACGGCAATGATAATTACCCTGTTTTCATAGAGAAAAACACCGTGGTTTAAGCGCTGTAGGCTTAAAGGTGTTATACCGCTAAAAGCGAGAGGCACTGCATAAGTTCGGTTTAAGGTGAACTGTATTGTGGTTGCGCTCGCTTTGCGTTTTAAATGGGTATTAATATATTTTAAAGGGCAATTAAATTAAAGCGCCCTTGCACAATAAAGGAGTTTTCAAATGAATGTTTTGTTTTGCACAAGTGAAGCTGTTCCTTTTGCGGCCTCGGGTGGGCTTGGCGATGTTGCCGGCAGCCTGCCTAAAGCTATTCGCAACAGAAGAGTAGCGCTTAGGGTAATTATGCCGCTTTATAAAGATATGAAGCAAGAGTACAAAGATAAGCTGCAATATATAACTAATTTTACTGTGCCTGTGGGCTGGCGCACACAGTATTGCGGCGTTTTCTCGTTAACGCACGATGGCGTTGTGTACTATTTTTTAGATAACGAATACTATTTTAGCCGTGACGGCCTATATGGCTTTTACGACGATGCAGAGCGCTTTGCTTTTTTCTCACGCGCAATACTTGAAACGCTGTTCCATATAGATTTTGTGCCCGATATAATTCACACAAACGATTGGCAAACAGCGCTTGTGCCGGTTTACTTAAACTTGTTCTATCGCCACTTGCGAGAGTTTGCACAAATTAAAACTATATTTACAATTCATAACATACAATATCAGGGCAAATATGGCTACGAGCTTTTAGAAGAAATTTTATCTATAAGCAAAAACGATGCGCATATATTGGAATATGATAAGTGCATAAACTTTATGAAAGGCGCTATAGAGTGCAGTGATAAAGTTACCACAGTTTCGCAAACTTATGCAAAAGAAATACTAGACCCTTGGTTTAGCCACGAATTAGACGGCCTATTGAAGGAAAAGCAGTATAAGCTTTGCGGAATTTTGAACGGTATAGATATAAAGAGTTATAACCCCGAAACGGATAAAAACATTACTAAAAACTATACAGTGACAACAGCGCAAAAAGGCAAAGAAGCGAATAAAAAGGCACTTTTAAAGCACTTTGGCCTAAAAGATGAAAACAAGCCTCTTGTGGCAATGGTAACAAGGCTTGTTGGCCATAAAGGTGTAGACCTTGTGCGAAGCGCAATGCAAGCCATAGTAGATAGCGGCATGCAGTTTGTAATGCTTGGAACAGGCGATGCAGAGTATCAGGAGTTTTTCAGCGATTTCGCCGCAAAAAACCCCGATAATGTGGGCGTGCAAATTGCGTTTATACCTGCGGTATCAAGGCAAATATACGCCGGTGCTGATATGTTCTTAATGCCCAGCAAAAGCGAGCCGTGTGGGCTTTCGCAAATGCTTTCTTTGCGCTATGGAACACTGCCTATAGTGCGACAAACAGGCGGCCTTAAAGACAGCGTGCAAGACAGCGGCGACGGCAAAGGCAACGGTTTTACATTTTTAACATATACGCCTGAGGATATGGTAGATGCCATTATGCGTGCAAAAAACAGCTACGAGAATAAAAAAGAGTGGCAAGCACTTGTTAAGCGTGCTATGCAGTGTGATAATAGCTGGAGCGCAAGCGCAAAAAGCTATGTGCAACTTTACAAAGAAGTAACAGAGCTTTGGTAATTAGGCATTAGATATTAACTGATAGAAATTAGTTGTTTTTTTAGCATATCGCTTTTTTTATTAAAGCTAATTGTTAAAAAGCAACTAATTTTTAATTTTATTAATGTAGCCGAAATGCGAAGCACTAATATTTTATTAATAAAATGCTCTGCATAAAAATAAATAGCAAGTAAACAAATAAATTAGCGTTTTTTTATTGACAAAGCATTGCTGTTATAGTAAAATATAAAAGCAGTCTTATTAAAGGGCTTGTTTTGCGCCCATAGCTCAGCAGGATAGAGCAACTGCCTTCTAAGCAGTAGGCCAGGGGTTCGAATCCCTTTGGGCGCGCCATATGGTGGATGTAGTTCAGCTGGTTAGAGCGTCAGATTGTGGTTCTGAATGTCGTGGGTTCGAATCCCATTATCCACCCCATGTGCTTTGCACACATAAATACCGGCAAGCATTCAAAACCGCCGGTTATACTGGGTTATCGCCAAGCGGTAAGGCAACGGACTTTGACTCCGTCATTCGAAGGTTCGAATCCTTCTAACCCAACCAAAATAAGCCGAACATCGCATTCCGATGTTCGGCTGATTTTTGTTTTGGAGTGAAGCGATGAGAACAGCACGTGCCATTCGCAAATGGCAAAAAACAGCACAGCGTGCTGTTTTTTAGTGCGCGGCTTGCGAATCCTTCTAACCCAACCACGTCGTCGCGGACTACATTTAGTTCGCGACGATTTTTTGTAAAATTATAAAAGTCATCGCTCACACCATTGCGTCGCTCCTCCTTTTCCGAAAAAAGGCACGCTCGGATTTTCTGTTCGGTTGTAAACGCCCTCACGACGAAAGTCTGTCGCTACCACCTTTTTTCGGGTTAAACCCAGATTTCGGGTATCTATTTTGCAAAGCCCACACAAAATAAGCCGAACATCGCATTCCGATGTTCGGCTGATTTTTGTTTTTTCTGTCTACTTTTACTTGACAATTTCACTTTGTGGGTGGTATTTTCCTTGCAAAAATTCCATTCATCAGTTATAATAAAATACGAATAACGATAAAAAAACGAAATCTATAAACGATTTAAAATTGTGAGGGAAATATGAAACAACTATCTAAGTTAAGGAATATTACGGCGGTGTTTGCGCTTACAGCGGTTATGGTGCTTTCCATGCTTGCGCTGTCGCCAAAGGCTTTTGCGGCTACGGAAATAACTACTACGGATGGTACAAATGTTTATACAACTGATAGTACGATTGGTTTTCCCTATACGATGCAACCGGGTATGGTATGGACTGACGCAAACACCTTAACCCTTACAGATTATAATCCTGCTGATCAGAGTATGTATAATAATTACTCAATCAGCATAATCGGCGACATAACGATAGTAGTTAACAGAACAAACGTTATCACCTCCCCCACAACCGGACAAAGCGCATTATATGTGGATGGCAATTTAACGTTTACCGGCAGCGGAAGTTTAACCGTTGATGGTTTTGATAGCAGCGGTAGTGAGAGACCAACAACTGCAATTGATTGCACAGGGACAATAACCTTTAACGGCCCTTCTATAACCGCAAACGGCGGTAGCTATAATTACAGCGGAGGAGGAGCTTCCGGAGCTTTAGGCGTTAAGGCGGGCGGCATTATTGTGAGCGCCGGGGTTGTAAAAATACAAGGCGGAGAAACGAACGCAGCAGCATTTGGCGGCGATGGGCTTTTGCTTACAGGCGCTGCCACCATAAATGGCGGAGAAGTAGATATTTGGGGTGGTAACGGAAACGGTGGCGGTGCAAATGGCGGCCATGGGATTTCCGGTGGTTCGGTTATCATAAATGACGGAGAAGTGGATATAAAAGGAGGAAGTGCCAATAACATTAGCTCATATGGCGGCCATGGGATACACTTTAGCAATGTTACAATATCCGGAGGAACAAGTGTAACCATACAAGGCGGAACCGGACATCATCTTAATGGCGGCAACGGGGTAACAGGGAATGTTACAATTTCTACCACCGCAACAATTATAGAAATAAAGGGCGGCGAGAGCAGAAGCGGCTCCGCCTCTGGCCAAATTGGAAATGGCGGCGACGGGGTAGCCGGAAACGTAATAACGCCGACGGGAACAATAGGCGGTTCCACAAACATAACTATGACCGGCGGCAACGGGGGAGTGGCCAATGGCGAACCTTACAGCGGCAGCATTTCGCAATTCACCCCAACTCCAACCCCAACTCCAACACCAACCCCGAGTACAGGTACAACCGAAACATACAACCCCGCTCTTTCACCGCAAACAGGGGTTTACACACACTGATATAATTTAGCATGATAAAAAAGAAGATGTCATTTTTTGTGACATCTTCTTTCTGCGTTTATTATGCTTTTTAAGCAGAACCGCATTTTCGGTTTGTGCCTGCGGCACTGTGCTTTTTGCTATCTATTTTGTAAAGCCCAGACAAACTAAGCCGAACATCGCAATGCGATGTTCGGCTTAGTTTTGTTAGTTTTGTTAGTAAGCGCCTTTAGAGTAAGTTACCTCATAGCTATGAGTATAAATTTCAAATACAATGCCAAATGGATCTTCAACATAACACATTTTATATGGCTTTTCATTTGGATAGTATTCCTTAATTGGCATACGCTGTTTCCCGCCATGAGCTACAATTTTTTCAATCATGCCTTCAATATCCGGGTCTTGCACAGAAAAATGGAAAAGGCCTGTGTTTTTAAACTCAAATGGTTGCTTTTCTTTGTTGTTATCTACAAATTCAAAAAGCTCTATTCCAATAGAGTTTGAAGTAACCATGTGAGCAATTTTAAAATCTCCATGCCCTTTGCCAAATACTTCTTCGCACATAATTCCTATTGCAGAACTATTTTCTTCCTTGATAACAGATGGCTCCATTACAATATACCAACCCATTACCTCGCTGTAAAATTTAACTGCCTGCTCTAAATTAGGCACAGACAAACCTATATGTGAAAATGCTCTTGGATAATTCATTTTCGTTACCTCCTATTTGTTGTAATTTAATTATATTATAAATACAACAACTTAGACAATAACGTACTTTTTTGTACCTATATATCTTCAAGAGTTATTTCGTTTTCACCGGCATATTCCTTTGAAAAATTACAAAAACCCTCCACTAACGGAATAAGGCCCTTATATTGTGTTGAGAGTGAATATACCACATTAAGTGGCTTCTCGCATACAACAGTCCTTACTAATATATTACTTTGTTCAAGTTCTTTCAGCTGTGTTACAAGCATTTTATGTGTTATATCCGGTATGCCTTTTTGCAATAGTGAAAAACGGTTATCACCATTTAATATATGCCATAAAATCCTCATTTTCCATTTTCCGCCTAATAAGTCCATTGATAATAGTAATGCACAAGTGTATTGTTTTTTTATTTTCATACCATAATCCTTCTTGTGTAAATAATCTGTATTAAGCCCATTATACCACCAACATATTAAATTAACAACAAAGAGGCGCTGCCCCTTAGTTGTATGGATGACATAATTGACGCTACTTTTTAATAAACTCGTATGCGCTGCTATATATTAAACCGCTTTACGCCAAATAGTATTACCCGGCTCATAAACTGCGCTAAAATCATAGAAAGTTAGCGTTTTAATTCTAGTGCTAAGCACAATTACACTATTGGTAATATTTTCCGATTTTGCCATAAAAAATTTGACGTTTTACACAACTAAAAATTTTTTTAGTAAGCATAGTAACCAAAAAATAGCACAAATTAATTAAAACGCTTGTATTTAAAAAAATTTAACGATATAATGATAAAATGTTACTTACAAGTGTAGGCGAAATATAATATTTTTACCGGTTAAGTTACATTACATTAAAAAGAGGAGGAATAATTTTGAAAAACAAAAAATCTATTTTGTCCGTTATCATTGTTTTAGCTATGCTATTATCTTTGGCAGCTTGCGGGCAAACACCCGAATCGGGTTCAGCATCCGGTTCAACTAACTCAGGCACTTCCCCTGAAGGCGGCGAGGGTAGCTTAGTTATTGCAGATGCAATACAAACATTCGCAGAAGATGGTGCTACTTATTCAGATTTAAGCATTGACGCAATGGTAAATGACTATAACAATGCAACAATTTACCAAGATGACTTCTTGTTTGGCGACGAGCGTTTTGACGCACCTGAACTTGCAGCAAGAGGTGATTATGGCGTTGGTGTTAGGGCTGTAACTGTTGCAGACCCTGAAGCTGAAGAAGGCTATGAAGATTACTTACTGGATATTTATTATCCTGCAAGCATTCCCGACGGAGCTCAGGAACTTGCATGGGTTGATAGCTGGTATGGTAACAGCATCGGCGATGAGCTTCGCCCTTCAAGCACTTATCCTATAACAGTTCGCGCACTAAGAGATGCAGAGCCCTCAAATGAAGGTATGCCGGAAGGCGGCTTCCCAATTATCCTTTATTCACATGGTTCAACAGGTTCTGCAGCGCATTACACAAACTATATTACAAACTTAGCTTCTAAGGGCTATATAGTTGTTGGCGTTAACCACACAGGTAACTCAAGAAACACAGCAACACTACAAGGCGCAGGCGGAATGCGCTATGAAGATTTAACATTTGTACTAGACAATATTGAAAATGCCGTTAAAACAGAGGGCAGCTTCTTATATAATCTAGGCGATATAACAAATTGTGGCGTTTCAGGGCGCTCGATGGGCGGCGTGGGCACACTTTACATGGCAGGCTTCGACGCTGTTGAAGGCATGGCAGACCCAAGGGTTCGCGCCGGCGTTGCCGTAGCACCTGCGGCAGGTTATGCTTGGTCTGGCGGGCATGTTAGTGAAGAAGAAGAGAATTTACACACAGCCCTTGCAAATATTACAGTGCCTACTTTAACAATAACAGGTACGCATGATGATACAATTCCTTATGCTGTTCAAAAATATAATTTCAATTATATGGCGGGCAACGAAGCTTACCAATTAATTTTTGAAGGCGGCCAGCACGAAGTTAATACAGACCCTTATGCATACAGAATGTCTTCTGATGATTTAGCAATTTTACATACACTTGATGAAATTAATTACTATACTCCTCCGGAAGATGCAAGCGAAGAAATGCTAAATGCATGGAGCCTGTGGAGAGAATACACATTCTTTGTTGAAGTTATGTGGGACCACACTCGTTTGAATAATGTAATTCAACACTATGCAACAGCTTTCTTTGATAAAGAGCTTAAAAACGACGATTCCATGGAAGAATACTTAAATGTTTCTTACCCAATTTCTTCTACTGTTTATGCAGAGGGTTCTGAATATGAGCCATGGAAAGGCCTAACAGGCGAAAATAACGATGGCCTTGAGCTGTATAACAACGGCGTAGAGTATGTGGAACTGCCTGTTTACGATCACTCTATAGACGTTAGCTACACAGATATGAACATGGCTGCATTCCAAGCAGAAGTTACAACAGTTGAATATGATGTTACAGCAGGCGGCGAGTACTTCACCTCTCAAGAGGGCTGGGTAACACCTATGGAATATTCATCTGAATTTGTTTATGGCGACACAAGAACTTCTTCACCTTTACTTGCTTATGCCGGTGAATATGCAGTTGGTACACGCAGAGTAAATATTTCAGATACAGAGTTGCAATTATGGTACCCAACAGATAGCACTGCAACTGCCGATGCTATGTATTGGGACAGCTATGGTGAGCAAAATTATGCATTTGCAGGCGGCGCAATCCAAAATGCAGATGTTATGACATCATCAAGTGCATACCCACTTGTAGTTTTATCAGACGAAAGCGGTTCACTTGTTAGCATGACATACCTTGCTGAGAATCTTGCATCAAAAGGTTATGCGGTTGCAAGCGTTGGAAGCCAAGATATTCCTGCTGCTGTAACAGCTATGGCTGCAATGGACGATGGCGCAACGCTAACACCTAGCGCAATTGCATTTGACAGCGTAACATTAATTGGCAACTGGGCGCAAGGCAATACTGTTCTACAGCTTGCTGCAGATAAAGCAGTAGAAGGCTTAGCCGCAGTTATTGCAATAGCACCTGTTCTTGAAGATGGCGATGAAGTTATGATGGTTGAGGATGTTCCTGTTATGTTATTGGCAGGTACAGGCGATGACAACACAAGCCTTGCAAGCATTCAAAACACATTAGAGGGTATGGACACAACAGACCGTTACCTATTAAGCTACTCATTGGCAGGTTCAAGCGTTGGCTTAAACCCTGTACCATGGTTTGCTGGCGAGGAATATATGCCTGAATTCGAAGATAGGTATGAGAGCCTTTGGAACCAAGTGCACTTAAATGATTTTAACAAGCACTTTATCACAGCATTCTTGGGCTTATATATTCAAGGTGATGATTCTATGGTAGCATACATGCAACCTGAAGAACCTATTTATGACCGCCTACCACAATGGCTTAACAACTGGGAAGGCATATTCCCTTATGCTATCAGCGGTGTTGAATTACATTACCGTGCCCAGGGCGAAAGCGGTATAGATAACCTAGAAGTTGCTATTGAAGGCGATACAGCAACACTAGAGTTTGATGCAGCAGCAGGCGCCGAGGCTGTTGAAATTTGGCTATCATACAACAACGGCTTTACTTGGACAATGTCTGAGCAAGACCCTGTTCTTGATGAAACTTCAACAAGCGCAAGCGTTGCACTAACAATGCCTGCATTCTTAAGCAGTGTAGAGGTGCAATTCCGCGTTGAGGCAACCGGTGGCGCAAACAATGGTTACTCTCCGGTTGTAACAGCAATGTACAGTAAATAATATTAAATAAATTATTTAGCAATTTAAAACGCCCTATGAAAAACAAATGTTTTTCATAGGGCGTTTTGTTTTCGGAATAACGAAAGCGGCATAGGCCGGTTAAAGAGGGGAATTAAAAAGAGTTTCGGCGCCTTATGTCGACGCTGAAACTCTTTTTTGTTTGTTATTAACTTACGGCGTTAAAATCGAAAACTAAGCTTTGTGCTCGCTCGTTTGGTGCAATACCAATATATGTTTTACCTGTGTTTATATTATAAACATTGCCGTTTACATCTTTTATTATAAGTGGGTCTTCAGGATTGCCTTTTTCCCATGTAATTTGCTCGTATTTGCCGCTTGTGAAATAATAACCACTACCGCCGCTTAAGTTGTAATCTAGGCAGTATTCATCATCTTTAAGGCCTATTTGAGCAAATAAAACAAGCACATTGCTAAAACTTAATTGATCGCCCTCTTCGTCGCGGTGCTCGGCAGAAAATACAAATTTTTTGTATGTGCCTGTTGAGCTATCGTAAACAAATTGTGCTGTGTTTGTATCGGAAAAACTAAAGCTTACATTAGGAGCATCGCCGCCTGAGGGCATAATTGCATTTTCATCGGCGCTTTTAAAATTAACAAGCGTATAACTAGCGCCGGTTGTGGGTAATTGCTCGCGCTCTATACCTGCTGCAATTAAAGCTGCGTCTGTATACCAGCAGTGCTCATTTGCCCTTGTTGTTGCACGAAGCTCATCAAACCAAAACGATGTTGTGCCTTGATAGTGTCCATCTATGGTTTTGTAACCATAAGTGTTAAGCAAATTATTTGCATAAATGCTTGTGCCTATATGCACTGTTATTGCATTAGTTGGCATTGCAAATTGCAGGTGCTGGTCTCTTGCGCTTCTAACAGAGCCTACTTGTGGCACACTGGCAGGGTCTGCATACATAGCCATAAGCCTTGTAATGCCGCCCTCTGTAGCCATTTCTACAACGGCATGTGCCTGTGCAACGCCTCTTTGCGGCAAACTAACTTTTGAATTGTTCACCATTATTGCAATAGGGCGAGTGCCATTTTCAACACCTGAGGCTAATTCTTCGCCGGTTAGTGGGTTTACGCTAAGCTCTACGGCATCGGCAAATATCTCTTTTACAACAACCGTGTCAGACGAGCTTGAATTATTACTTTGCGCATTTGCGTTATTACCTGCGCTTTGCCCACATGAAGCAAATGTTAAGCATAATACAAGTGCAAGCAAAAATATTTTTGCCTGTTTAATGAATACCATCTCCTTTTAAAATTGCCGGTAAAGGCACAAGGCTTACTTTAGGGTGTGCTTGTAGCTGTGCTGGAAGTCGTGCTTGTATCGCTTTACCCTTGTGCGCTATTGTTATAATATGTGAATAATGTGTTTTCGTTTTCAAATGTGCTTAAATCTACTATTGTTAAATATGTTTTACCAACATTAATTTGAACGTCTGTTTCATTGCCGAATTTATCTAATACACGAAGAACATTTGCAGCAGCGCCTTTGCTCCAGCGAACTTCTTCCGCTTGGCCGTTACTGAAATAATAACCTACGCCGCCAAAATTGTAATCAACATATTGAAGGCCCGATTCTTCATGCCCGGGTGCAAGGTAAATATCAGTGAAAAGTACTATAACATTTTCAAATTCAAGCTGCTGGTTGTTATTTGCATCAACTGTTGTGTGCTCGCCACCTTTTGCTTGGCTGTATTGGCTCATTAAATATTTGCCTTTAGCTTCGTCATAGTCGAAAAATGTTGCATAGCTGTCTGAATGGTGAATGTCAATTCTGTCAGCAATGCTGTTTGCGCCGTCTATGTTGCCTGTAAGCTGGCGCTCGGGCTCGTCGTAATGCACAAAGTTGAAAAATGTGCTTGTGTATGTGCGCTCGGTGTCTTTATCTGTCATTTCTATGGCTTCGTTTACCATATCATTTGTGGTATAGGCAATTTCCCAAGTTTCTTTGCCTTGTGAGGCTAAGGTTTGGTCTGTAAAACGGTGGCCTGTATGGTCTAAGTCTATATCCATATCTTCATATTCGTATAGCTCTTTAAATGTTGTTTGCACGCCGCTTTCACCAATGTGAACATAAAGCGGTTGGAACGGCAAAAATAATTGGAAGAATTGGTCGCGTGCACTGCGGATAGGGCCGAATTTTTCGGGCAGGTTTTCATAATCGGGGAAAAGCGCAACAAAGCGTGTTATGCCGCCCTCTACCATAATTTCAATTAATATATCTGCTTCGCTTAAACCGCTTTGTGGGCGAACATCATGCGAAAAATTGTTTGAAATATTGTTAATCATCGCCGCAACAAAGCGGCTTTCTTGTGGGTAATCGCCCTCGTACTTTTCGCCCGTTAAAACAGCCGGCTCATAAGGTGGCTCTTCGGGCTCTTGCGGTGCGGGCGCACTTTCGCTTTGTGTTTGCTCTTGTGGGTTTTCAGTTTGTGGGTCGCTTTCGTTTTGAGAGCAAGCCGCAAGCATGAAAAGCATGAACACACAAACTAATATTAAACTAATTATTCGTTTCATCTGCATAATTTTCTCCTAAATTCATTTGATTTTTAAATGCTTGTATATTTAATATTGTATTTAAATAAAGTAAATTGCATACATAATACATTTGATTTACATATAAATTTCTAAAATGAGCATACAATAAAAAACTACAAAACCCCTCACTATATATAATAATATTTTTAAAGGCTTTTGTAAAGTGAAATAGTGCAAAATTAACAATTATTTTACGGTAATTCTTAAAATAAATTAGGGCTGAAACCAAATATTTTCGCAAGTACTGGAAACACCCAAAGCGCCGGAATCCAGTGCGGTTTTAACATCTTGCTTTTCGTTTATTAAACCGCCAGCTATAATGGGGTGTTTCATTTGGTTGCTCAATTTGTTAATTATTTTCGGCATAAGGCCCGGTAAAATTTCAATAAAATCTGCGTTGCTTTGCCTATCATTGCGAAGCACATTTTCAAGCGCGAGGCTATCTAATACAAAATAGCGTTGCACCGTTAAAAGGCCTGCGTTTTTTGCATATTTAATCAAGGAGGGCTTTGTGCTTAATACGCCATCTGCCTTAGTGGTTTTTGCTATAAAATCCACAGCTGCTTCCTTTGAAGAAAGGCCTTCTATTAAATCTAAATGCACAAAAGCCGCCTTGCCACTGCTTTGAACTGTTTCAACAATTTCGCTTATATTATTTATGTTTCCATACAGTATAAAACAAACAGCACATTTGCACTTTACACATTTACTAAGCCCATCTGCATTTTTAACTGCAGCTATTATAGGGAATTTTTTCAATTTTTCACGCAATAAATCTGCTTTCATAAGAAAGTACCTCTTTATTTAACAATTTTATCTAGGCGTTTAAGCCCGTTTTGCACCCAATTACCTTTAAGATAATAAGCTATTATAACAAAAGATGTTGCAAACCAGGAAATAGGGTAGCCAAAGCATAAAAGCTCTATGGAGTTGTTCATTGGCAAAACAACATACATCCATACAATTCTAAGAATACAAACTCCAAAAAGTTGAACAATTGTTGGAATTAAAGTATCGCCGGCACCCCTTAAAACACTGCCGAATACTTCAACGGGCGCCCAAAGAATATAAAAGGGAATTATGCACAGCATCATTGTGGCGCCAATGGCAATAACATTTGCGTCGCTTACAAATAAGCTTAGGAATGTTGACGAAAACGCCAGCATAATAGCGCCCATTACAGCACACACAGCAAAGGAAAAGCCCAGGGATATTTTAACGCTTTTCTTAATGCGCAAAACATCCCTTGCGCCAAAGTTTTGCCCTGAAAAAGTTGTCATAGTTATGCCAACGGCACTAAGGGTCATCCATATAATGCCGTCTATTTTAGCGTAAGCAGACCATGCGGCAATTGTATCTGTTCCAAACGAATTTATTTTGCTTTGAATTAAAAGGTTGGATATTGTGTAAACGCTAACTTGAAGGCCTGCAGGCACACCTATTCTAAGCATTCCTTTAAGTATATCTAAATGTGGGCGTATTCTTTTTATGTATAATTTATAGCACTCGTTACTTCTTGATAAAACAATTACAACGCAAACAGCGCTAACAGATTGTGAAATAACTGTTGCAAGTGCAACGCCTGCAACGCCAAGGGGAATTATAACAATAAAAACAATGTCTAATACAATATTGATTATACTTGCGATTATTAGAAATATTAAAGGCCTGCGAGAATCGCCTATAGCGCGCAAAATGCTACTGCCTAAATTGTAAATAACCATAAAAACAATACCGGCAAAATATATGGTAATATATTGCAAACACATGTCTATAAGCTCGGGCGGTGTGCCTGTTAGCTTTAATAAAACAGGTGAGAGCGATATGCCCAAAACAGACATTATAACCCCGGATATAATACCGAGAGCCATAGCGGTGTGCACTGCAAGGTGTGTGTTTTTAACATCTCTTGCGCCAAAGAATTGCGAAACCAAAACACTAGCGCCCGAGCCTAGCCCCACGAAAAAGCCCACGAATAAATTAACCATCATAGCGGCAGGGCCGCCAACTGCGGCAAGAGCATCTTTTCCTAAAAAATTACCAACTATTAAGGCATCGGCAGTGTTATAAAAATACTGGAAAAACGTACCAATCCAAACGGGTATAAAATATGCAAACATCGCTTTTGGGATGCTGCCTTTTGTAATATTAACGCTCTTCATTGTTTTTCTCACTTTTCAAAACAGAATATAAACCGTCTAAAATCAAATTAGGTGCATAAATAATTTCGCTTTTGCAATGTGGCGCAATAAAGCTTGCCGCGCCGCCTGTTGCAAGAACAAGTGCATTTGCGCCCATTTCTTTGCTAAAACGCTCTACCATGCCGTTTATCATGCAAGCGGTGCCGTATACAATGCCGCTTTTCATGCTGTTTTGTGTGTTTGTGCCTATTGCTTTGCCGTTTTCGGGCGCATTTAGTGCAATGCCGTTTAAAGCGCTTGCTGCGCCTGTTAAAGCGTTTAAACTAATAAATACGCCGGGCATTATACTACACCCCAGTATTTCGCCTTTTTCATTTACAGCGGTTATTTTAGTAGCGGTGCCTAAATCTACAATAATGGCAGGTAAACTGTATTTGTACTTTGCGCCTAAAACACCTGCAATTAAATCTATTCCAAGCTCTTTTGGGCTGTCTATTTTTATGGTAATACCGCTATTATGTGTGCCGGTAAGAAGCAAAGGCTCTATATTAAGCAGCGTTTTAAGCGCGCTTACAATAGCATGTGTAATTTGTAAAACAACACTTGAAACTATGGCGCCCTTTATTTTAGAGCGCTCTATATTGTGCAATTTTAAAATGCCGTTAATTTGCAAGGCGTATTGGTCTGCTTCCAATGCTTTATCTGTGGAAATACGCGTTGAAAAAAGCAATGCATCGTTTTCATAAACGCCCATTACAATATTTGTATTACCTATATCAAGAGCAAGATACATAAAAACCTCCGCTTTAATTATATAGTTGCTATGTTAGTATTCCTGCCTTTTTTAAGTAGGGCCTGAGCATTTGCGCTAAAATTACAGAGGCTATTACCGCTAAAAGCGCATTTGTTAAAGAAGTTACACCTTTTGTTAACAGCTGCACTTGAACAGCGCCCATTGCTTGCCTCTCGATAAAATACATCATAATGAAAGATTTGAGCAAATATAAAACAACATAGGTAAAACTTCCGCAAATTGCGCCTATAATGTCTTTCATTGATTGCTTGCCTAAAATTTTAGAATGAGTTACAGCGCCTGCAACAAAACCGAGCATGAATTTTGTGATGAAAGTAATCCAGCTTTCGGCAATGTAAGCAGGGTTAGTGAAATCGAAAAACATGCTGCCAATGCCTGCTGAAAGGCCACCTATTAACGGCCCGAATAAAAGCCCGGCTAATGCGCAAAAAACATTGCCTAAATGAATGCGTGCAACGCTGCCAATAGGCACTTGCATCCAACTAAACACAAATACAAGCGCGCTTAAAAGCCCAATAACGGCCAATTGTTTTATACTAAATGTTTTCTTGTTCAATTTATACTCCCCTTTTTGTTTTTTTATAATTAGCAAAACTGCTTTTTACACGTTAAAACTAAAGCGAAAAACCGCCGTTAAATAGTATAAAAAGCAATATGCTTAATTTACATTGTTAAAATATATTACACTAAAAACTCAAATAAAGCAAACAATAAAATATTATATAATACCCAGCATACCAAAAAGCACTATAGCGCTGAATATTGTGAAAAGCGAAACGGCTGTAGTGAATACAACAATTTGGCCTGCAAGCTCAGGCGCTGCGCGTGCATTTTGCGCCATGGTATAGCTTGAAACTGCTGTGGGGCTTGCAAACATTATTAATAAAGCGGTTAGCTCTTGGCCTGAAAAGTTCATGAAAAATGCAATGGGAACAAAAACTAACGGCACAATAATCAGCTTGCCTATAACCGAAATTACAAGTTGCCTTAAAAAGCCTTTTGTTGAAACAAGTTTAAAGCCACCGCCGATTAATATAAGGGCTAAAGGCGTGCTAACACTGCCTATATCACCTATTAAATCTACTATTGGAACAGGTAATTTAATGCCTGTTGCAACAAAAGCAAATGCAATTATTGAAGATACAATTAAAGGGTTTTTTGACATGCTCACTAATAAATTTTTAACTCCCGGTTTTTTGCCGCAATATTTCTCAAGAACAAAAACGCTAAGAGCGTTATAAGACGGAATTACAAATGCGCCTAAAATAGAAGAAATTGAAATGCCGCTCTCGCCAAAAATAGAGCCAACTACCGATAAGCCGAAAAATAAAAAATTACTGCGGAAAATACCTTGTATCATAACTGCTCTTTTTTTATCGTCGTTTTCTATTTTAGGGATAAAAAGCATTAGTGAAACAAATGAAATTACAATGCACGATAAAGCAAATATAATAAGTGTTGCGTTGAAATCTGTGCTGAAATCACTTGAATAAATATTACTAAACAATGTTGCAGGCAAAAAAACTTTAAAACACAAGTTGTTCGGGTGCACTATATTATCGTCGTTGAAAAAACCCCGCATACGCAAAAAGCACCCTATGGCAATTAAACAAACAAGCGGAAAAACCGCCCAAAACGCAACGCTTATTGCACCACCCATCAATATCTCCTTCTTTTGGCTATTGCACCAATTATTACACTATATAACGCGCTAGCCGTTTTAAATTAAAGCTGTTACACTAAGCAAAAAATAAACTATAAAGCTTGCTTTAACGAAGAAGGCTACTCTTTTTTGTCATACTTAATATCATTTTATCATAAATTAACAAAATAAAAAAGGGTAAAACAAATTTATAGCATAATAAAAATTAAATTGGGCAAAATTTAATATAATATAGCGCGTTATTGAGAGCACGGCAATTCATACTTAGCGCAAGGAGGAATTATGATTAAAAAACAAGAGTATTTGAAATATGTTAAAAAAAGCGAGCCGTCTTCACCGTCGCTAAAAAACTGCACATGGGCATTTTTTACAGGCGGAATTATTTGCCTTTTGGGCGAGGGGCTACACACAGCGTTTGTTTTTCTGGGCTTTTGCAGTGCAGATGCCTCTTTGCTGGTAAGCTCAAGCCTAATTGCCCTAAGCGGAATTTTTACGGCCCTTGGCATTTACAGAAAAATTGCGGCAAAAGCGGGGGCGGGAACACTTGTGCCGATAACGGGCTTTGCAAATGCAATTGTAGCGCCTGCTATAGAGTTTAAATGCGAAGGCTTTATTACAGGCGTTGGCGCTAAAATATTTGTAATAGCGGGCCCGGTTATTTTGTATGGCGTGCTTGCAAGCGCTCTTTACGGTGTTATTTACTTTTTTGTTGGGGGTGCACCTTGAACGATGTAAGCAATACAATAGTGCTAAATAAACCTGTGTATATAACATCTTATGCATGCGTTGGCGGCAAAAAAGAGGGTGAGGGGCCTTTGAAGCATAAGTTTGATTTAATATGCCCCGACAATAGCCTTGGATATACGCAGTGGGAAAAGGCAGAAAGTGAAATTATAAAAAAAGCTTTGCAAATAGCCTTGCAAAAAGCAAATATGAATGAAGAGCAGTTAAACGCTATTATATCGGGGGATTTGCAAAACCAGTGCACAGCAACACATTTTGCAATGCGAGATTTCAACGTGCCTTTAATTGGTATATACGGCGCTTGCAGCACGATGGCACAGGGCTTGGCAATGGGCGCAATTTTTGCAAGCGGCGGTGAATTAAAAGCGGTTGCGGCTATTAGCAGCAGCCATTTTTGTGCGGCTGAAAGGCAGTATAGAACGCCGCTTGTATATGGCGTAAAACGCACGCCTACAGCACAGTGGACAGTTACAGGCGCCGGCTGTGTAATAATTAAAGATGAATATGAATATTCAGCGGCGCATATAAAAAGTGTAACATTTGGAAATGTGGTAGATTTAGGCGTTAAAGATATAACTAATATGGGCGCGGCAATGGCGCCTGCGGCGGCAAGCACAATTATGCGCCATTTGAAAAACACAAATACAAAGCCTTTAGATTATGATGTTATTTACACGGGAGATTTAGGCGCAGTTGGCACCGAGCTTTTGCACAAAATATTAGAAAAAGAGAATATAGCGCTATTAAATCATAAAGATTGCGGGCTTATTATTTATGACAGACAAAACCAAAATGTAATGGCAGGCGGCAGTGGCGCTGCGTGCAGTGCCTGCGTTTTGTGCGCTGAAATATTACCAAAGCTTGCAGCAAAGAAATTAAAGCGCATTTTATTTATATCTACAGGTGCACTTATGAGCCAAACAACATTTTTACAAGGCGAGAGCATACCAGCAATAGCGCATTTGGTAGAAATAGCAATATAGTTTTACAATTGCAGTAAAAATTTAGGGTTAAGCATTGTCACCCTTAGCTGAAAAACAAAGCAAAATAAAAAATGCGCTTTGGAAAAGCAAAAAAGGAGAATTATAACATTGAACTACTTTTTAGCGTTTTTTATAGGCGGCGCTATTTGCGTTTTAGGCCAATTATTAATAGACTACACTAAAATGACGCCTGCCAGAATATTAGTGCTGTTTGTGGTTACGGGTGTGTTTTTAAGTGCAGTTGGCATTTACGAGCCCTTCGTAGAATTTGCAGGCGCAGGCGCAAGTGTGCCGCTTATAGGTTTTGGGCATTTGCTGGCGCAAGGTGTGCGCGAGGCTGTGGATACAATTGGGCTTTTGGGCGCTTTAACGGGCGGCTTAACAAATAGTGCAGGCGGAATAAGCGCTTGTTTAGTTGTGGGCTTTTTAATGAGCGCCTTAGCAAAAAGTAAAGACCAAAATTAAATAAAATAGCATAGTAATAAGCATTTGTAAGCGTGCTTTAAAAAACAAAAAGCCGCCCAAAAGGCGGCGAAAGGCAAAAAAATGGCGCGAGCTTAACTCACGCCATAAAAATTATTTTGCAGCATTTGATGCTTTTGCAAGACGCGAAACTTTACGCGACGCTGTGTTTTTGTGCAAAACACCTTTGCTTTTAGCTTTGTCAATTGTTGAAACTGCCGCTTTAACTGCTGCGTCTTTATCATCACTTTTGTGTGAGATGGCGGCGTCAGCCTTTTTGACGACTGTTTTCAGGTTTGACTTAATAGCTTTGTTGCGTGCCGCTTCCTTTTTAGTTTGCAATACACGGTCTTTTTGAGATTTAATGTTAGGCATCGTACCACCTCCTTGTACCTAAACAGTTGCAATTAATAATACCACTTTTTTTGTCATTCTTCAAGTGTTTTTTTAAAATTTTTATAAAAAAAGCATAATTTTTTTTAACGGGAGCTAAAATGAATAGAATTTATACAGATATAGCGTGTGAAATATATGAAAAATCGAAGGGGAAAATTCCAAGCGGTGTAAAAATAAAACAAGAAAAACTGGCAAATTTGAACATTGTACAAGTTGATATTTTAAAAAATGGGCTAAACAGGGAAAAAGGGCGCTATATTACAATAGAAATGGAAAACGGCGCTTTTTTAAACCCTTGCGGCGAAGAATGCATTAAGGCGGTTTCAAAACAAATTCGCGCATTTTTGCCAAGTGAAGACGGCAAAGTGCTTGTGGTTGGCATAGGCAATAGGGCGGTTGCACCCGACGCATTAGGCCCTTTAACGGCAGAGAAAATTTTTGTAACAAACGGCAAAAACAATTTGGGCCTGCCGCTAAGGCAAGTTATGTGCACTGTGCCGGGCGTAAGCGGCGCAACAGGCATAAAAACCGCAAGGGCCATACACGCTATGGCAATGCTTTGTGCGCCGTCGTGCATAATTTTAGTAGATAGTATATGCACAAATAATATTGCACGCCTTGGGGCACTTGTGCAAATATCAAATACAGGGCTTTCCAAAAAGGACGGGGAAGTGCTAAATAAAACAACTTTAGGCGCACCTGTTTTGGCAATAGGCGTGCCAAGCGCAATTGCAATTAACGCAAAAATGCAAAATAAGCAATATTTAATGACTTGTAAAGATATAAACGAGATAAACAAAAACGCTTCGACTATGCTTGCAATGTGCATAAATAAAGCGCTGCAACATGCGCTAACTATAGACGAGCTAAATTTTATTATATCTTAATTGAGCTTTTTAGCTTATAGCATTTGTGAATTAATTCTTTTACAAAACACATTTGTTAACTTTTAGCGAAAAGCAAAAAGCAAAATTTAAATTAATTTAACATATAGCTGTTGTAAAATGCGCAATAATGAGGTATAATAATATAAGTAATCTAAGGATTATTTATTGGCATTTAAAGGGTTTGAAAAATTTAAAGAGCCAATTATAAAATTTCATCAGGTGCTGCGCACCGGAAAGGACGTATTATTATGAAAAAAACCGCATTCATAAGCTTGTTCGTTGTTTTTGCAGCTATTGCCGGTGCGCTTGTTACAATGTATATTTATTTGCGCCGCCGCGAGCAAGAGGTTTACGAATATGAGCAAATGCTGTTCAACGAGGATTTCAACTATGAAGAAATGCCTGAAGACAGTTTTGATGATATTGACGAGGCCGCTTTTGAAGCTGAAGCTTTAGCACAATAATTAGCATAATTTTAACGGCAAAGCTATAAAAATCCAAACGAATGGGTTTTGTAGCTTTGCCCTTTTTAGTTATAATAGCAGTTTTGAAAGAATGCCGCTTTTAAATGCTATATTACCGTTTAATTTTTTGCATAAAATTTGCTATGCTTAAAGCAAGACAGGAAACGGTAATTACAGGAAGCGCAATAAAAGCAGTGGCTATTAATATATAAAAAACATAGTGCAGTGCAAACATAATTCACAACCTTATAATGAAGTTTAGCTTGAAAAATCACGATAATAGCTTATGCTATGGCGTGCCGTTAAAGAGGCGCATGCCAAAAACTTTGTAGTTTATTCGGGCGCTTTTTAAAACTGTTTGCGCTGTGCAAAGGATGGAGTTTTTATGGAAATAGAGAGAAAATGGTTAATTGATGCATTCCCGAATGAACAGGGCCTTGAGTGTGTTTTTGATGCGCAAATGCACCAAGGGTATATTGCAACAAAGCCTTGTGTGCGCATTAGAAGCACTTATGCGAAAGGCAAAGCGCCAAATTATATTTTATGCTTTAAATCTAAGGGTACACTTGTGCGAGAGGAAATTGAAATAGAAATAAGCGAGGAGCATTTCAAAGAACTTTGCGAGCTCTCTGGCAAAAACCTTATTGAAAAGCATATAAAAATATATAAATTGCAAAGCGGGCATTTGCTTGAGGTTAGCTGTGTAGACAAGGGGACAAAAAACGAATTTTACTATGCCGAAGTGGAATTTGACAGTGTGCAGGAAGCTGAAGATTTCATAGCGCCGCCGTTTTTGGGTAAAGATATGACCTATGATGAAAATTTCAGCATGATGAAATACTGGATAGCCACAAGGGGCGAGTAGAGGGTGAAGCTGTAAGGCAAAAATAATTTTAAGCGTTTAGCAATGTGTTAACAAGCGCTATAGCGGCAAGTTCTGCCGCCCTTTGCGCCTCTGCAAGCGTGTTTGCGTGCCCGCCAACCTCTAAAAGTAAACTGCCTGTGGTTAAATCTTGGTTGTAATAGCGGTAATCAAATAAAACAGGCCTTGTTAAGCCGGGGTATTGGCCTTCCATTTGCGCTTGCCAAGCGCTTGCAAATTTTAAGTTCTCTGTGTAATTAGGTAAATTTCCGTTCAAGTCTGCGCCGCAAATAATCATAACTTGCGCTGTGTTTTGCCCGTTAATTAGCGCAAGCGGTTTTATGCGTGTGCCGTCGGCTTCTTGCAAAGCGTCGCGGTGAACGTCTATAACAACTTTAATGCTTGGGTGCGCTTGCAAATAATCGCTAACGGTTTTATAACTGCGCTCGTAAGAGCCGTTATAGCTTGGGTAATCATGCAAAGAGGTATCTTGTATTGTATTTATAGCGTTTTCATTCAGTGTTTTTGCAATTATAGCGCCTATGTTTAAAACGTTAATGTCGCTGTTTGTGCTTCTGGCTGTAAAGTTTGCATTTGTATAATATTCATTTTCAATTTCATAAGTTTCTGTGGCGTGTGTGTGCATAATTAAAACTTGCGGCTCGGTGCTGTTTAACTCTATACTGAAAGGTAAAGCGCTTCCAACATAGCTTTCTATAAAGCTATCGGGCAATTGAGTGAAATTTTGTATGCTGGCATTGCCGGTTTTTATATATGAAGCGCTCTCAGAGTTTGTAAACATTCTTGCGGCTATGGCAACAGAGCCCTCGGGTATGGTGCTTGGTGGGTTTTGCACGGGCGGCGTTGGCGCTTGTGTGCTATACTCTATATTCGGCGCTTGCTGTTCTTGCGCTGAGGCAGTAGAATTTTCTTGCTGTTGTGCTTCTTGCTCCTGCGAAAACTCCTGTATGGGCAGGCTGTCGCTTTCGGCAAAAGAGGGCATGTTTTGCACAGTATGCACAGGCTCGTCATTTTCAATTTGCTGTGCATTTTGAGCAGCTGCCTTTAAAGCGGATACAGGCGAATTTAAAAATGTTGTTAAAAAAAGTGCACCGTCTTTTAAGTTTTGGTGTGGCGCAATAATAATTGCGCTAAATGCAATATTGCAAATTACAAATAGCGCAATAATTGGCGTAATTGCTTTTTCTATAAAAGATTTCTTCATTTTGTGCCCTCGCTTTTTAACGTCTTTTTTTAAATATATGCAAAGGCTTATTTATAAATTACTTTTATAAAGCAAATAAACTGTAATTTGTTTTTTGCAATTAAAAATGCCACAAACTCAAAATAAGTTTGTGGCATTTTTAATTATATTATTCAGTTTAGCTGTTAAGTTATTAAAATTTTCGCATTGTTTTCTTATTAACTTATATATTTAATAGGGAACTACAATTATTTGCCCGCCTTTTGCACTAAGCTTTAAAGGCTGCGTAATTTCATCGGGCTTGAACACACAGGCAAAAGCGCTTTCCTCGTCGCTGTGCAAATATAAATTGCACGCTAAAATATCGCCGGCGCATATGGCTTTGCCCAGCGCTTTTTTTATGGCATTTGAGCTAATATTAAAATTAACGCTCCAAAATGCGCCTTGCTCGTCTTCACCTGTTATAATATTATCGGCTGTAAAATGTGTTATATCTTGTTTTTGCTCGCCCGGCGGCTCGCACGTTTTGTAAACATGCGCTTTTAAATTTTTGCCTATGCTTATAACAAGCGTTTCTTCGCTGTGCTCGCTTTTTAAGCAAAGCGACATTTTATTTGTTAAAAGCGGCTTTTCATCAAAAGAAGTGAAAGCCCCGCGCAAAGACCCTTTATAAAAATAAAGCCGCACATAAGAATAAACATTGTCCCTTGCTGGCTTGCCGTAATAATGTTTTATTTTAAGAGCGGGGAGGGTGTCGGTAAAAAGCTCGCTGCCGCTGTCTGTTACAAAAAAAGCCAATGTTGTGCTCCTTTGCTGTAGTTTATTGTTTTTGCAGTGGGTAATGCGAAAAATAGCGCTAAAGGTTAACTTATTATAGCATAAGTAATATTTTCACACAAGTATTTTATGCCCGAATAGGCTATGGATAAAGCACATATTGGTAGAATTTGTTTATGGCATTAATTTTCGCTAATTATCACTAATATTTGCTAAGAAATATTGACTATAAGCCAATAAAGGTATATTATATAAGAGTGTGTAATTACGCTGGTGTTTTAATTAAAAAATAAAATAATGGCAATAATTAAGATAGCAGCAAGAAAATGTTCAATAAACTATCGAAAGTTAATATTAAAGCGTTAATATTAACAGTTATGAGTTTATTGGTAAAGGAAAAGAGGAATGTTAATTGATGGGTCCTGCTTTGGGGGCTAAAACCCCCCACCACAAGAACACAACAAACATGCAAACAGTTACAATGCCGGTTCCCGGGCAAATTGTTGTGCCAATGCAAATGCATATAGGCGCGCCGTGTGAATGTGTTGTGAAAAAAGGCGATGAAGTGCATGTGGGCACTTTGCTTGGCAAAGCCGGCGGCTTTGTTAGTGCGGATATTCACAGCGGCGTTTCAGGCGTTGTGAAAGAAATTACACAGGTCAGCTTTACAAACGGCAGTAAATGTTCAGCAGTTGTTATTACAACAAACGGCGAGCAAACACTTGATGAGAGCGTTAAGCCGTTTAAAGTGGAAAATGCCGAGCAACTGGTTAAAGCGGCGCAAAACTGCGGCCTTGTAGGGCTTGGCGGCGCGGGCTTTCCAACAGCTGTGAAATTTTCCCCAAAAGATTTAAGCAAAATAGACACCCTTGTTATTAATGCAGCTGAGTGCGAGCCGTATATAACGGCAGATAACCGTGAAATTTTAGAAAACTGCGCTAATGTTATGCTTGGCATAGAGGCGGTTAAAAATGCATTAAATATTAAAAATGTTGTTATAGGTATAGAGCGCAATAAGCCCGAGGCTATAGATTTGCTTTTTGCCACAACAAAAAACAACCCCGAATACAAAGTGCACCCTCTAAAGAGCATTTACCCGCAAGGCGCAGAAAAAGTGCTTATTTACAAAACAACAAAACGTGAGGTGCCAAGGGGTAAACTTCCGGGCGATGTTGGCGTTATTGTTATGAATGTTACAACAGCAGGCGCTTTGGGTGATTATATTAAAACAGGTATGCCGCTTGTAACAAAAAGGCTTACAATCGATGGTAGCGCAGTTAACACACCGCAAAATGTTAAGGCGATTATAGGCACTTCTATAAAAGACATTGTGGATTTTTGCGGCGGCTATAAAGAGGCGCCGGGCAAAATAATAAGCGGTGGGCCTATGATGGGAAGCGCTATTTGCAACGACGATTTCCCAATTGTTAAGCAAAACAACGCAATTATTGCCCTTGCTGAAAAAGACGCTATTTTGAGCGAGCCTTCACCGTGCATTAGGTGTGGTAGGTGTGTGGATGCATGCCCTATGAGCCTTTCACCTGTAGAAATTAGCTGTGCACGTGAAATTCAAGACATTGCGGCTATTGATAAAATGATGGCAGACTTATGCATAGCTTGCGGCACATGCAGCTTTGTATGTCCTGCAAAAAGAGACGTTAGCCAAAGCGTGGTTTTGGCAAAACTATTGAAATTAAAAAGTGATAAGGAGGGCAAGTAGATGGAAAACGTAAAATTGCTTGTAACCCCCTCGCCACATATTAACGATAATTCCTCAACAAGGGGCATTATGCTTAATGTTAGCTTTGCGCTTTTGCCAACGCTTGTAGCGGCAAGTTTAATATTTGGCTTGCGTGCGCTTTTGCTAACGGGCATAACCGTTGCGGCATGTGTGGGTTTTGAGGCGCTGTATAATATTCTGTTAAAAAGGCCGCAAAGTGTGGGCGATTTCTCAGCGGTTGTAACAGGTTTAATTCTGGCTTTCAACTACCCACCTGCTCTGCCATACTACATTGCAATTATAGGTGCATTCACTGCAATAATTGTTACAAAAATGCTTTTTGGCGGCATAGGCTATAACTTTGCTAACCCTGCACTTGTTGGGCGCATAGCTTTGTTTTTAGGCTTTACCGGCTATATGACAACTTACACATTCCCAAATATATCAAAAGTAGAGGCCCTTGCAAGTGCAACACCGCTTGTTGCAGGTAACTCTGTTGGCGGCAGCGCAATGTTTATGGATTTACTACTGGGTACACATGGCGGTATGCTTGGCGAAACATGTGCTTTAACGCTTGCTTTAGGCGGCATTTACCTAATTGCAACTAAAGTGATAAGCCCTACAATTCCTGTTTCAATAATAGGAACTGTGGTGATATTAAGCTTAGTTTTAGGGCAAGATGTTATACTGCAGGTTTTCAGCGGCGGCTTAATATTCATGGCGTTCTTCATGGCAACAGATTACACAACAAGCCCATTCTCCTTTGTGGGCAAAATAATATTCGGCGTATCAATAGGCATTATAATGTGCTTAATACGTTTTTACGGCTCTTACCCCGAGGGTGCAAGTTTTGCACTGCTTTTAATGAATTTAGTGGTGCCTTTCTTAAATAACCTCACAAGGCAAAGGCCGCTGGGAGGTGCTAAACAATGAAAATATGGGTAGATTTTATTAAACCTGCTGTTATTTTATCTGTTATATGCGCAACTACCAGTGCACTTTTAGCGCTAACAAATGATGTTACAGCGCCAATAATAGAAGATAATAATATACGCACGGCAAACGAGGCAAGAATGGCGCTTTTGCCGGCCGAGGGTTTTGAGCTTGTAGAGGGTGAATTTGATGGCGTTAGCGAAGTTTACAAGGCAACTGATGGCAGCGGCTATGTTATAAGCGCTGCGGCGAAAGGTTATTCCGGCGATGTTCCGGTTATGGTTGCCATTGCAGACGGCAAAATATTAGGAACAACTTTCCTAGCTAACACAGAAACACCCGGCCTTGGCCAAAAAGTTCGCGATGATAAATTTAAAGAGCAATTCACACAATTAGACGCAGGCGTTTTAACACTTAGCGATATAGATGTTATTGCGGGTGCAACAATTTCAACAAATGCCGCAATAGCTGCAGTGAATAGCGCAGTAGCCGCTTATTTAGAACTGTCGGGCGAGGGCGCGGCTATAGATTACGCCGCATTCACAGAGCAAGAAGTTCACGATTTTGTACTGCCCGATAGCGGCGCGCTTACCGAAATAGAAGTAAACGGCGCAGATAAGGCATATAAAGGCGAGAGCTACGGCACAATTTTGTATGTTAGCGAAAACGGATTTTTTGCAAAACCGTTAACAGCGGTTGTTGGTTTTAACGATGACGGAACTATAAAAGGCGTATGGTTTAACGCTGAAAATGAATCGGATGGCTATGGAAGCCAAGTTACAGAAAACGAAGCGTTTTTACAACAGTTTATAGGCGCAGAGAAAGACAGCTATGAAATAATAGCAGGCGCAACAACTTCATCTAATGCCGCTGTTCAGGCTGTGAAAACCGCTTGCGATATTTATGAACAGCAAATTAAAGGGGGTGCTTAGGCATGACTAAAATGAAAATTCTTACAAACGGCCTTATAAAAGAAAACCCCGTTTTTAGGCTTATTCTTGGCACTTGCCCTGTTTTAGCGGTTACAACGCTCGCAATGAACGGCCTTGGCATGGGCGTTGCGGCAATGTTTGTTTTAATATGCAGTAATATAGTGGTATCGCTGCTTCGCAATATTATTCCCGGCAAAGTTAGGCTTCCTGCCTTTATAACAATAATTGCAACATTCGTTACTGTTCTTGAAATGCTTATGCAAGCGTTTTTACCTTCTTTGGCAGAGAGCCTTGGCGTGTTTTTGCCGCTTATAGTTGTTAACTGCATTATTTTAGGTAGGGCAGAGATGTTTGCAAGCAAAAACAATGTTTTAGACTCTGCTCTGGACGGCATTGGCATGGGCCTTGGCTTTACGCTGGCGCTTGTTATGATGGGCTGTGTTCGTGAATTCTTTGGCGCAGGCAGTATATTCGGCGTTCAAATTTACGGCGAGGGCACTGTTTTTGGCGTTGGCAGTTTCTTTGAGGGCATAGCCCCCATGAGCATATTTATACTACCTGCGGGCGGGTTTTTCGTATTTGGCATTTTGATGGCACTTGTTGTATGGCTTGAAGTTAAAGCCGGCAAGCCCATTAAACGCAAAACAGGTTGCGAAAATTGCCCTGTTAGCCCCGCTTGCGGTTTGAAAGATGAGGTGCAACAAGCATGAATATGACAGAACTTGCCGCAATATTCTTTGCGATGATTTTAGTAAACAACTATGTTTTAGTGCAATTTTTAGGTATATGCCCGTTCTTGGGCGTTAGCAAAAAATTAAACAGTGCTGTTGGCATGTCGGGCGCGGTTATATTTGTTATGGTGCTGGCAACACTTGTAACTTGGCCTGTTTACACTTATGTTTTAGATCCATTCGGCTTTCAATATTTGCGAACAATTGTATTTATTCTAACAATAGCCGTTTTGGTACAAGTTGTTGAAATAACAGTTAAAAAGATTATGCCGCCGCTTTATAAAGCGCTTGGTGTGTTCTTGCCGCTTATAACAACAAACTGCGCCGTTTTGGGCGTTACTATTTTGAATGTAGACAGTGGCCACAGCTTTGTTGAAAGCTTAGTCTCCGCTGTTGGCGCAGGCATAGGCTTTATGATAGCAATGGTGCTTTTTGCCGGTGTGCGCGGGCGCCTTGAAAACTCAAAGCCGCCAAAATCGTTTGAGGGCTTGCCCTTAACGCTTGTTAGCGCCGCTATGGTAAGCCTTTCATTCATGGGCTTTGGCGGCATAATCGAAACGCTGTTTGCGTAGAAGAAGGAGGTTTTAATTATGACAATTCTAACCCCTGTATTAATAGTTACTGCCTTAGGGCTTGTGGGCGCAGGTGTGCTTGTTGTTGTTGCACATATAATGTATGTGCATGAAGACGAAAGAATTGCGTTAGTGCTTGATGTTATGCCCGGTGCTAACTGTGGCGCTTGCGGCTATGCAGGCTGTGCCGATTATGCAAAGGCAATTGTTGAGGGTGCAGCTGTTAACTTATGTATACCCGGCGGCGCAAAATGCGCTGGCGATGCCGCCGCTATTATGGGCGTTGAGGCAGGTGGCGTGCAAAAAAGAACTGCGGTTGTTGCTTGCCAAGGTAATTATGATAACACACAAGATAAATACCGCTACCAAGGCATAAAAACTTGTAGCGCATGTTCAGAACTTTATGGCGGCAATGCAATATGCCCTTACGGCTGTATGGGCTTTGGCGATTGCAAAAGCGTTTGCGTTTATGACGCTGTTACTATTGAAAATGGCGTTGCTGTGATAGACCAAGAGCTTTGCACAGGCTGTGGCGCATGTGAGAAAGCTTGCCCAAAAAGCATTATACAAGTATTGCCCGATAGCGATATCCCCGTTGTGCTATGCGAGAATAAAGACCGCGGCGCTATGACGAGAAAAGCCTGTACAGCAGGCTGTATAGGCTGTATGAAATGCCAAAAAACTTGCGAATTTGACGCAATACATGTTAAAGACAATGTGGCAATTATAGACCATGAAAAATGCACAGGTTGCCGCAAATGTGTAGAGGTTTGCCCTGTTAAAGCAATTGGTTTACCGCGTGCACAAAATGTTGTGTATGGCGAAAAAGTTAATGCTCCTGTAAACCAGTTTGATGTGGCAACATAAATTTAATACTTTAAATAAAAATCCCCTCTTTGCACTGCAAAGAGGGGATTTTAGTTGCTTTTTTATTATAGTTTACCTTGCTGTTTTAATAAATGCACTTGTAAAATTGCGCTAACGGTTTTGCTGTCTATAATTTCAGCGTTTAAAACCATTTGCACGGCCTTTTCAAGGCTTATTTTAAATGTATTTACAAATTCGCCTTCGTCTAAATTTGTTTGTCCAAAGCTAAGGCCTTTAGCCAGGTAAATATATATTATTTCATCACAATAACCGCAAGTTGGAACAACGCTTGCCAAAGCTGTAAACTCTTTAGCTGTTATGCCTGTTTCCTCTGTTAGCTCGCGCATAGCCGCCTGTTTTGGGTTCTCGCCCACTTCAAGCTTGCCGGCAGGTATTTCTGTCATAATTCTGCCAAGCGCATATCTAAATTGGCGAATAAGGTAAATATTATCCTCTTCGTCAATTGCTATAGCAGCGGCGCCGCCCGAGTGGTGCACAACCTCACGCTTTGCTTTTTGCCCGTTTGATAGCAAAACATCGTCGGTGCTAACGCTTATTACGCGGCCTTTAAATTCGGTTTTTGTGCTTATTTGCTCTTCTGTTACTGCATTGTTGTTATTGATCATCGCTATCTCCGCTTTCTTCGCTAGGGTATTGCTTTGTGCATAAAACGCTCTCTATATGGCGCTCGCCAACTTCTTTAACGCTAAATAGTATATCTCCAAATATAATTTTTGCATTCTCTTCCAAAACAGGTATACGCCCTAAGGTGTCGGCAACAAGGCCACCTATGGAATCCGCCTCGGTTTCGGGCATGCTCATATCAAAAGCGTCGAATAAATCTTCTAAATCCGCAGAGCCGCTTGCAAGAATATTGTCGCTGTCTATTATTTGCATTTCTTCTGTTTCGTTATCAAACTCGTCTTGAATATTACCAACTATCTCTTCTAAAATATCTTCCATGGTAACAACGCCGCTTGTACCGCCGTATTCATCTACAACAATTGCAATTTGTGTGCGCTTTGTTCTAAAATCCACTAAAAGTTCACTTGCAGGGCGCGCCTCGGGCACAAAAATTATATCTGTGCGCATAAGCTTTGAAACTTCTAAGTCCTCAGCGTTTTCTTCGCCCCAAAGCATAAGTAAATCTTTGGCATAAAGTATGCCTGCAATTTCATCTATATTCTTTGCGTAGACAGGCAAGCGGCTTACACCGTTCTTTGTTATAAGCGGTATAATTTCGCTTGCTTTTGCCGTTGTTGAAACACTTATAAGCTCGGTTCTGTGTGTCATTATCTCGCCTGCTGACACATCGTTTAACTCAACTATATTCGTAATCATCTCTTTTTGATGTTCATCTATAACTTCATCTTCTGCAACATCATCAACAAGGTTTAAAAAATCTTCTTCGGTAACATCTTCGTGTACACGCAAATTTGCCGCTTTAAACACAATAGAAGAAAGCGCGCTGAATAGCACGCCAAACGGCCTAAAAAACGCAAAATTATGCTCGTCGTCCTTACCGTGAACGCCGCCAATGGCAAACGCTAAAACTAAAAGCACAGTGTACACTAAGAAAAGAGCAAGCAGAATTAGCGGGCCTATTACATTTGGCACAATTTGTATAATGCTGTAAATGGCAATAACTAAACTAATTAAAAAGCATGAAACAACGCCACAAATTCTTGTGGAGAAACCAAGGCTTAAACGCTGCTCTTTTTCGGTGTCGTTAGAGCACAGCGAGCCCGCGCTCCAAGATAGCACAAGGCAAAACCCTGCGCCCAGTATTGAAAGAATAAGGTAAGTATAGCCTAAAAGACTATCGGGGTCCATAATAAACTCCTTTAAATGTAAAAGTTTTAATAAGGGAGCCCTAAGGCTCCCTTACTTAAAAATTTATAAATTATGCAAGCCTTGCTTTGAAAGCTGCCAATTGCTCTTTAAGCTCATTTGGCAAACGCTCGCCAATTTCAGCATAAAGCTCTTCAACACCTTTGATGTCTTCAAGCCAAAGTGCATTGTCAATTTCCAATAGGCCTTTAATTGTATCCAGTGTTATGCCCTCAAGGCCGCTGATATCAATATCCTCGGCATTTGGTATATAGCCGATAGGAGTTTTAACAGCTTCTACTTTATCTTCGCAGCGGTCTAGTATCCAAGTTAGAACGCGCATGTTATCGCCGAAGCCCGGCCAAATAAATTTGCCTTCATCGTCAGTTCTGAACCAGTTAACGTTGAAGATTTTAGGCGCTTTATCGCCAAGTTTTTCGCCCATTTTGAACCAATGTGAGAAGTAATCGCCCATATTGTAGCCTGTGAACGGGCGCATAGCCATTGGGTCGCGCCTAACAACGCCAACTGCGCTCATAGCAGCTGCTGTTGTTTCGCTGGCCATTGAAGAGCCAACATAAACGCCATGGTTCCAATCGAATGATTGATATACAAGCGGTGCTGTTTTTGCACGGCGGCCGCCGAAAACAATTGCGCTAACAGGAACACCGTTTGGATTTTCCCACTCTTTGCTTAGGCAAGGGCAGTTAATTGCAGGTGCTGTGAAGCGGCTGTTAGGGTGAGCCATTTTCTTGCCGGCAGCCATTTCCTCTTTGCCGTTAACTTTGTTGCCAAGCCAATCTGTAGCATTTTCCGGTGGGTTTTTGTCAAGGCCTTCCCACCAAATTGTGTTATCATCGTTATTAACAACAACGTTTGTGAAAATTGTGTTTTTCATTGTGCTCATCAAAGCGTTGTAGTTAGATTTATCGTTTGTGCCGGGAGCAACGCCGAAGAAACCGCTTTCAGGGTTAATAGCGTATAATTGGCCATCTTCGCCGATGTGAAGCCAAGCGATATCATCGCCAACTGTCCATACTTTGTAGCCTTCATTTAATAGGTATTCAGGTGGAATTAACATAGCTAGGTTAGTTTTGCCGCAAGCAGATGGGAACGCGCCGCAAACATATTTAACTTCGCCTTGTGGGTTTTCAATGCCTAAAATTAGCATGTGCTCTGCCATCCAACCCTCTTTATAACCTTGGTAAGAAGCAATGCGAAGCGCAAAGCATTTTTTACCTAGAAGAACATTGCCGCCGTAGCCGGAGTTAATGCTCCAAATAGCGTTATCTTGTGGGAAGTGTGCAATGTAGCGGTTTTCAGGGTCTATATCAGCTTTTGCATGTAAGCCGCGAACGAAGTCGTTGCTTTCAGGGCCAAGTTGGTCTAATGCGCCTTGGCCAATGCGAGCCATAATATCCATGTTAAGAACAACATAAATGCTGTCTGTTACTTCAACGCCAACTTTGCTGAATTTGCTGCCTAGAGGGCCCATGCAGTAAGGAATTACATACATTGTGCGGCCTTGCATAGCGCCTGAGAAAAGGGGTGTTAATTTGGCATACATGTCTTTTGAAGCCATCCAGTTATTTATAGGAGCGGCATCGTCTTTGTTATCTGTGCAAATAAATGTGCGGTCCTCAACGCGAGCAACGTCGTTGGGGTTTGTGCGATGATAAAGACAACCGGGAAGTTTTTCTTGGTTTAGAAGGCTAACTTCGCCATTTGCAACAGCTTCGTCGCGCAAAGCAAGCAATTGAGCTTCGCTACCGTCTATCCAAACAACTTTGTCGGGTTTTGTTAAAGCGCTAACTTCTTCAACCCATGTTAAAACATTTTTGTTTTGTGTCATTTTTTTACCTCTTTCCTTATTTTTAAGCGATATTCAGTAATAATTTTAATATAACCTCATAGCTTAAGTTGATTTAATGGTGTATAAAACCCTATCAAGATTAATTATATCTAATTTTCAAAAAAAGCACAATACATTTAACAAAAAATAATTGTATATTTTTTGTTAATAAAACTGTGCAATTTGCTAAAAATTTAACAAAAGTAAAAGCCGAGTGTTAATCGGCTTTTACTAAGTTTGCAACAAATTCATTTTTAGGGTTTGCAACAATATTTTTTGGGCTGTCATATTGAACAACTTCGCCTTTTTCCATAACTAATAAATGGGTGCCTAAATTAATAGCTTCACTTATATCGTGCGTTACAAAAACAATTGTCATATCTCTTGTTTTGTGCAGATTTAAAAGCTCTTCTTGCAGGGCTTTTCTGGTAATGCCGTCCACTGCGCCGAAGGGCTCGTCCATAAGAACAATGGCGGGGTCTGCCGCAAGCGCGCGTGCAACGCCCACACGCTGGCGCTGGCCGCCCGATAATTCGCGCGGGTATCTTTTCGCAAGGCTTGAATCAAGCCCCACTTTTTCAAGCCTTTGCGCCACTTGCTCTTTTTGCTCAGCTCTACTCCAAAGCTTGGATAAATTCGGAACGTAGGCAATGTTTTGCCCAACTGTCATGTGGGGAAAAAGCCCTATGCCTTGAATGGCATAGCCCAGCTTTCTGCGCAGCTCAATAGGGTTTGTTTTTGTAACATCTGTGCCCTGTACAAAAACCTGCCCATCGTCGGGCGCTATAAGCGCATTTATAAGCTTAAGCGCCGTTGTTTTTCCGCAGCCCGAGCGCCCTATAATTGTTACAAAAGAATTCTTTTCAATATTCAGTGAAAAGTTGTTTAAAACTTTCACATCTCCATACGCTTTTTTTACATTGCGAAATTGTATGGCGTATTCACTCATTACTATGCCTCCAAAATGCCCTTTTCAATTAAAAATTGCATTGCTACATCTCTTTCATCCAGCTTTTCAACTTCAACTTGGTAGTTAAGCATTGCCATATCACTATCGGTTAAAATATTATCCATTTTTGAAAGTGCCTCTTCAAGGCCCTCGTAGTTTTCAAGCGCTTCGTTTCTAACAACTGTGGAACAATAATAATTAACTTGTAAGTTTTTATCGTCCTCTAAGGCTAAAACTTCATCGCTCGCGAGCTGTGCGTCTGTTGTAAACGCATTTGTTACATGTATATCGCCGCTTTGTAGCGCTGTGTATTTAAGGCCAATGTCTATATCTTGAATATCTCCAAAGCTTAAATTATATGTATCCATAACAAGCTGTAAGCCGTCGGCACGCTCTATGTAGTCGGGGTTGCCGCCAAAAATAAGCTCGCTTGAAACAGCGGCTAAGTCTGAAGTGGTTTTAATATTGTGCTCGTTTGCTATATCTGCGTTAACGGCTAAAGTATATGTGTTGTTGAAGCCATAAAGGCCCAGCCAGCTCATATCAAACTGCTCGTTATACATAGCGTTTAGCTGCTCATACATCTCTTCATCACTAATGCCGGCTTGCTCTTGCTCTAAAACAAGAACCCAGCCGCTAGAGGTGTATTCAGGGTATAAATCAAAATCTCCGTTTAGCATAGCCGGGTGGATATTTGATGTGCCGCCGCCTATGCCTTTTGTAATTTCAACATCATATTCTGTGTAGTTTTCAATTAAAAGCGAAAGCATTTCGCCTAGGATATAGCCCTCTGTCATAGGCTTTGTGGCAATTTTTATAGGCTCGTTTGCCGTGCTTTGTGAGCAGGCGGCAAAGCTTAGTGTTAATGCAAAAATGCATAATACGGCAATTGTTTTTTTGAAATGGTTTAACATATAATAGCTCCTGTTTTAATTAAATTTTTGCTTTTTGTTAAAGCGGTTTTATATAAAAAAATAATACCAAAACGGTGAAGCTTTGATATTATACAGTGAATTTTTTTATGCGTTTTTCCAAAAGGCCCAAAAGAAAATCGCAAGTAATTGCCAAAAGGGCAATTAAAATACTGCCTGCGGCTGTCATAGCAGGGTCGTAAATAGTTATGCCGCGGTAAATGGCAACGCCAAGGCCGCCTGCGCCAACAAAAGAAGCTATGCTGCTAACAGATATATTCATAACTACCATATTTCTTATGCCGGCTAAAATTACACCGAAAGCAAGAGGCAATTTTACTTTGTAAAGCGTTTGAAAGCGTGTGCTTCCCATGCCTTTTGCCGATTCTAGAATATCGCTGTTTACAGTGGTTAAGCCTGTGTATGTGTTGCGCACCATAGGCATCATGCCATAAAGAGTTAGCGCCACAATTGCTGTTTGGTTGCCTATACCTGTAATTGGTATAAGCATACCTAAAAGCGATATGGCAGGCACGGTGTAAAACACATTGCAAACACCTATTATAAAGGGCGCTACTTTTTGGTATTCTGAAATTACAATTCCCAAAACCAGCCCTAAGCTACCGGCTAAAGCTATAGCGGTTAGCGAAAGTGATAAATGATCTATTAGCAGCTCTAAAAACCAATCTGAGCGCTGAATATACAGTGAAAAAATTTCACGTAATTGCCCCATAAAAACCTCCGATTGAAACACGGGATAAAAGCGCAAAAAACTGTTTTTTTGTGCTGGATTTTTGCGGTAGTTTTTAAAAAAATAAAAACAGAAAAAATAAAACAATAAAGTTAAAAGCTTAAAACATATTGTTATTTTGTGGAATTTACAAAACGATACTTGTAGAATTATAATATAAAACCGCAAAAAAAGCAAGGTTTAATTGCATGTTAATACTTAGAAAATAGTTTTTCTGCCTCGCTTTTTCCCAAAGGAGAAATATTGCATTTATCGTTTATGTACTCAATCATTTTTTGCTCGTGTAATTCTTTTAAGTACATTCTGAAAACAGTTTCATTTGCATATTCGGTGCTTGCTAAAAGCTCGCTTGTGCTTTGGAAATTTTTCATATAAAGAAGGCATAAAACTTTTTCTTTGCAGTGCATTTTGTTGTTAAGCGCCCTCATGGTTTTGCCTGTGTTCCAAATAAGCACAATATCTTTTTCCAGTAGCGAGGTAATAAGCTCGTCTATAGAATTAAAGCGAGCATCGCTGTTTTCTATTATAAGCTGCGCTAATATAAATTTGCAGCAGTTTGTGAGCATAAATATATGTGCGCTTGTTTTGCTTTGCTCGCCTCTTTTTTGTATGCTATCATCCGAAGACAAATTATGCATAAAAATTAAGCTGCTTAATACATTGCTTTTGAAAGCATTTTGTGTTGTATCTTCGCTTTGCCAAAGCTCGCTTAGCAAGCTTTGGCCGTTTAGCAATGCAAATTCTTCGCTGCTTTGTTTTTGCCATAAAGTGCCTACAATAATTTTGATAAATTCGCTCGAGTGCTCGTTAATTTTTTGTAAATTTTTCGCTTTGTAGCCGGTTATTATGCCCTCGAAGTTTTTAAGTAGAGCAAGTGAAAACTCTTTAGAATAGGCTTTGCTTAAAATAGTATCAATTTCATTTTGTAGCATAAACTTCTCCTTCGCATTTGCAAATTTTAAAGCGGCGTAAATTCAAGTGAAATTTTGCGTTAGTTAGTTGATATTGCCGGTTTTGAGCTTAAATATCCATATGTTTTACCGTAAATTTTAAACAGTAAAAGGCTAACAAAAAAGCATATAAAATTAGCGACAACCACTGAAAGCCAAATGCCGTCTAAGCCCATAAGCGGCGGCAATAGGAAAACGAATAGCACTTGCAAGGCAAATGTGCGCAAAAACGATACAAACGCTGAAACTTTGCCGTTGTTTAGCGCTGTGAAAAATGCAGAAGAAAAATAATTTACGCTCATGAACAAATAAGCTATTGAATATATCATCATAGCTCTGATAGACAGCGCTAAAAGCTCGGCATTATAGCTTACAAAAATAGCGGAAAGAGGCCTTGCAAACACAATGGCGATAGCGGTTAAAATAATTGAAGACGCCATCATTATAATAAAGCTTTTTTTGAAAAGTGACTGCAATTCGTGTTTATCGCCTGCGCCGAAATGATAGCTTATAATAGGTGAAACACCTATGGCATAGCCTATAAACACTGCGGCAAAAATGAAACTTATGTACATAATTATGCCGTAAGCAGATACGCCGTCGGCGCCTATATAGCGCATAAGCTGGATATTGTAAAGTATGTTAACGAGCGAGCCTGATATGCTAGACATCATTTCGCTTGCGCCGTTTGTGCATGTGCTCGCAACAGCTTTAAAATCCCATTTAAATTTCACAAGGCGCAAATTGCTGTTGTTCTTTTTGCTTAAAAAATAGAAAAGAGGGAAAACACCGCCCACAAATTGGCTAAGCCCTGTTGCCCAAGCTGCACCTGCAAGCCCCATTTCAAATTCAACAATTAACACATAATCTAAAACAATATTAGTTATGCCGGAAACTATGGATAATTGCATGCCCATTTTAGGCAATTCCGCAACAACGGCAAAGCTCATAAAAGAAGTTTGAAGCATAAAAAACGGTAGCGCTATTAGCATTATAACGCCGTAAGTTATACAGCCGCCTAAAAGTTCGGGCGTTGCGCCCAAAAGAAGGGAAATAGGTTTTATAAAAATTATAGAAATTGTTGCAAGCGCTGTTCCCAGTAAAATTAATAGCATTACAAGCATTGCGAAAATTTCGTTTGCTTTTTGCCTTTTGCCCTCGCCTAAGTATTTTGCTATTAATGCACAGCCGCCTGTGCCAATCATAAACCCGAACGAGCTCATAACCATAAGCAACGGGTAAATTAAGTTTAATGCGGCAAATTCCACTTCGCCCACATAATTGCTTACGAATAAGCCGTCTATTACGCCGTAAATTGACGTTATTATCATCATTACAATAGAGGGTGCTGTGAATTTAATTAACCTACTGTAAGTGAATTTATCAGATATTTGCAGTTTCATTTTTACCTCATTTATTGTAAGGCGCCTTTATTTTACTTCGTTTAAAAGCGCATTGCCGTTTTCAAAATCGCTTGCATTTTGAAGCAAAAAATCAAGGCTTTCATATTCTATATCAAGCTCTTTGTTTGGGTACATATCATAAGCGATAACTTTCATGCCAAAGCCTTAGCAAATTTTTCGAAAAAGTCGTAAGCATAGCCGTTAGGGAGTAATCCGAGTTCGTATTATTCCCTAACGGCTAGGGTTTGGCATCAAAAAATGCTATTTTCATAATGCACCTCTTATTAAATGCCTATTAATTTCTTATATAGTTTTATTATCTCAAAATGAATGTCGTTTATACTGCGCATTTGTTCGTCTTTTACACAATTAACATTAAGCCAATTGTATTTTTTGGCGCAATAAACAGCAGCTTTATAGCTCATTTTTAAGTATACTAAATCTCTTTCGTGAATATCTTTTTTGCTCTCCTCGCCTTTGTACCTTTCAAGCATCAATTTTTGCGACGTTTCAGGTTTTACATTCAAATAGAAAACAAGGTTGGGCTTTGGAATTCCTATAAGCTCATATTCTGTTTTAAAAAGCCAATCTAAAAAATTATCCCACTGCTTTTTAGGCGTTTTACTACACTGGTGCACAGCGTTTGAAGTTGTGTATCTATCGGCTATAATTATGCCGCCGTCTGCGTAAAATTCGCCCCAGCTTTTTTTGAAAGAAGCAAACCTATCAACGCTGTAAAAAAGCGAGGCTGTGTATGCGTTTACATCTTCAGCGCGCCTGCCGAATTCGCCGCCTAAGTACATTTTAACAAGGGCGCTCGACGGGCTTTCATAATCCGGGAAAGTTATAAGCATAACTTTTTGGCCCTCTGCCTTTAAAGCGGAATACAATAGCTTAGCCTGTGTTGCTTTACCGCTGCCGTCTAGGCCTTCAAACACAATAAGCTTACCCATTTGCCTTTACCTCTGCTTTCAACTTTTCGTAATATTCACGCACCTCTTTAATTTTGCCGCATGTCATTTTACCCTCGGGGCATGGCCCGCTTACACAAGGTGCGCCCGAATTGCAAAATAGAGACGGTGCAACTTTCAAAACAAGTTTTAACATTTCATCGGCCAAAGATTTAATTTCCCACTGTGCACGGTTACAACACCTGTGCTCGAAAAAGTTGTTTAAACTGCGTGTGTTCATTGTTACAATCATTTTTGTATCGCATGCGTTCGGCAAAATAAACCTTGCATCTTCTATTGCAAGCTTTTCGGCTTTTCGGCTTGCTTCTTGCTCGCTTAAGCCCTCTTTCATAAGGCGGTGTATATGCCCGTCTTTCAATATTTGCGCTATTTCTTTATATTGCTGTGCTTGGTTTTTAACTGCGCTTTCAAACGCATGCTTTGCCTGTTCATTTTCTTCTATATGCGGCGGTGTAACATAGCTGAAATCCTCAAGGCGCACATAGCGCTGGCTTTGCACGCTGTAAGATGCTATTCTGTGGCGTGTTATCTGCGCTAAAAGTGCACGTGAAACGCCCTCTATGCCAAAAGTGAAGTTAGCGTGCTCTGTTGGGCTTGAGTGGCCGAGCGAAGCGAGCATTTCAATAAACTTTGTTGTTTTTTCAGGTGTTAAACCTGCCATAAGTGTGTTTATTTCACTGTTTGAATAACACAATTTGGCGGCCGCCGCAACAACTTTTTCAGGCTCGGGCGTGTGTGTTAGCAATTGTACATTAACCGACATATTTTTCTCCTGTTTTGGTTTTTTTGTTGTTCTTAGTATTTAAGCTCGGCTTTTTTGTTGTTCTTAGAATTTAAGCTCGGCTTTTTTGTTTTTTCGTAAGGGTTGCGCCTTGTTTGTTTGTTAGCTTTAGTGGCTAAGTTTTATGGTTCGCCCTTCTTTTCAGCGTGAAAAGAAGCAAAAGGTTATGGGCTTTGCTTG
>CAYJEU010000007.1:0-79609 GCA_964369565.1 uncultured Bacteroides sp.
AGTGTAGCAACTCTCGTCACTACACTATCAAGTCTAACTTTTTGGGGTCACATCAAACACATATATGTGTTTCAGGTAGTTTTAATTTATGTAAAAGCTTTATTAAATTTAATTAAAGTTAATACAAATTTTTAGTCGTGGTCAAGCCAATCTAAGCTGCGGCCAACCGCTTTTGTCCAGCCTCTGTTAAGTTTATCGCGCTCGTCTTTATCCATTTTAGGCTCAAACTGAACGTCGTGTGTCCAAAGGCCTTTAAGCTCTTGCTTGTTTTTCCAAACACCTGTTGCAAGGCCTGCTAAATATGCGGCTCCCAAAGCTGTGGTTTCTCTAATCATAGGGCGGCGAACGCCAACGCCTAATACATCAGCTTGGAATTGCATTAAAAATGCATCGCGGCTTGCGCCACCGTCTACGTTTAGCTCGGCCATTTTTGTGTTAGTGTCTTTTTCAATTGCACGAACAAGGTCTGCGCTTTGGTAGGCTATGCTCTCTTGCGCTGCACGAATTATGTGCTCGCGCTTTGTGCCCCTTGTCATGCCAACAATAGTGCCGCGCGCATACATATCCCAGTGCGGTGCACCAAGGCCTGTAAATGCAGGAACAACATAAACGCCGCCTGTATCTTTAACCTTTTGCGCATAGTACTCAGCGTCTCTGCTCTCATTAAAAAAGCGCATTTCATCGCGAAGCCATTGAATAACTGCACCACCAACGAAAACACTGCCCTCAAGCGCATATTGCACCTCGTGCTTTTCACTTGCGGCAATTGTTGTTAAAAGGCCGTTGCTACTTAAAAATGCATCGCTACCTGTGTTCATAAGCAAGAAACAACCTGTGCCGTATGTGTTTTTAGCCTCGCCCTTATCAAAGCAGCATTGCCCGAAAAGCGCAGCTTGTTGGTCACCCGCTATGCCTGCAACCGGTATTGTAATACCGCCCACATTAGCCATGCCGTAAACTTCACTTGAAGAAACAACTTCAGGTAGCATTTCTCTTGGTATATCAAGCTCTTTTAACATAACATCGTCCCATTTAAGGTTGTGTATGTCAAAAATCATGGTGCGGCTGGCATTTGTTCTATCGGTTAAATGCACAGCGCCGTTTGTAAGCTTCCATAAAAGCCAAGTGTCAACCGTTCCAAAAATTATCTCGCCTTTTTGTGCCCTTTCGCGTGCGCCCTCAACATTATCAAGTATCCATTTAATTTTTGTGCCGCTGAAGTAAGCGTCCGGAACAAGGCCGGTTGTTTTTTGAATATGCTCTTTTAAACCTTTTTCAACAAGGCTATCTACAATAGGGGCTGTGCGGCGGCATTGCCATACAATTGCATTGTAAATGGGGCGACCTGTTTCTTTGTCCCACACAATTGTTGTTTCACGCTGGTTTGTAATGCCTATAGCGGCAATATCTGCTGTGTTAACGCCACTTTTTGCAATAACCTCCATCATAACAGCATATTGCGATGCCCAAATTTCCATTGGATCATGCTCTACCCAGCCCTCTCGAGGGTAAATTTGTGCAAATTCCCTTTGTGCCATTTCAACAATATTTTGTGCATCGTCAAACAATATTGCCCTTGAACTGGTGGTGCCTTGGTCAAGCGATAAAATATAACGCGCCATAATGAATTTTCTCCTTTAACTCTTTTCATATCTCTAGTAGCAATTATATCTACATTGCTATTGCATATATTTTTAATAATTACTTGCCCTTAAATTCTTTTCATATCCCTAGTAGCAATTATATCTACATTGCTATTGCATATGTTTTTAATAATTACTTGCCCTTGTGTTACAGGTGCTTCAATTTCAATATCGTTAATTGCTTTCATAGCGTTTTCAATTTCGCCTTTAGGTATTGAGCTTTGTGTTTTAACGCTTACTCTTGGGTAAAGGCCGCCATTAACAGTTACGGTTGAAGTTAGCATACGCACAGGAGCACAAAGCTCTGCTACAGCATACTCTTGCCCACGTTTACACTCGTTGCCCGTAACCGCATATCCGTTTTCTTCGTCAACTTTCATACGGCAACCTTTTGGGCATACTATACAAATCAAATCTTTCATATATTACTCCTCAACTACTTTTAAAATTAAAGGCTTATTTACGTCTGCTTTTGCTAACATAACGCGTGGAAGTGCAATTTTTTCCATTTCGCCGGGAGCCGCGTGTGCACGTTTGAATTCTGCAATTTGCTCATCACCGCTCATAACTTTAACAACGCATTTTTTGTAAACTTGGCGAACCCTAAAGAAAATATTAACAACTTTCTCGTCGCCCTCTTGCCTAATATATTGTGGCACAGTGTATGAAATTCCATCTCCGTTTTGCAAAGTGTATGCAACAATTTCTTCTGTTTTCACATCTTTTTTACCCAAAACATATTCAGCGGCAGATTTACCCGCAACCATGCTTTCCATAGTAACAAAGTCTACAAGGTCGTGAACGTGAACTACGTTGCCGCAAGCGAAAACGCCGGGCATACCTGTTTGCATATCTTCATAAACAAATGGGCCGCTTGTGCGCATGTCAACTTCAATTCCTGCAGAGCGTGTAAGCTCGTTTTCGGGAATAAGGCCAACGCTTAAAAGTACAGTGTCGCAATCGAAAACCATTTCAGTGCCCTCAATTGGGTTTCTGTTTTCGTCAACTTTAGATACCATAACGCGCTCAACACGGTCTTCGCCTTCTATTTTGGTGATTGTGTGTGATAAATAAAGAGGAATGTCGTAATCTTCAAGGCATTGAACAATATTGCGCATTAGGCCGCCGCTATAGGGCATAAGCTCAACGCAAGCAAGAACTTTTGCACCCTCTAATGTCATGCGGCGCGCCATGATAAGGCCAATATCGCCACTGCCCAAAATTAGAACGCGCTTGCCAACCATGTAGCCTTCCATATTAACATAGCGTTGTGCTGTGCCGGCGGTGAAAACGCCTGCAGGGCGTGTGCCGGGAATATTTATAGCGCCTCTTGTGCGCTCGCGGCAACCCATAGCTAAAACTATGCTGTGCGCATGAATAATTTCATAGCCTTTTGCATGGCTCATAATGTGTAATACTTTTTCGCTGTTTGCGTTTTCTTCAAGGCTTATAACCATTGTATCTACACGCAAATGAATATTAGTGTCTGCAACCATTTTAGCAAAACGGCCTGCATATTCGGGGCCTGTTAGCTCTTCTTTAAAATAGTGAAGGCCAAAGCCGTTGTGAATGCATTGGTTTAGAATGCCGCCCTCTTCTTTATCGCGCTCGATAAGCAAAATATTTTTAAGCCCGTTTTCGTATGCGCTTAAAGCTGCGGCAAGGCCTGCGGGGCCCGCACCGATAACAATTAAATCATAAATCATTATTTTGCACCTCCCACAGTATTTTTTGTGCGCCCTGTTAAAACATAAGTGCCCTCTTGCTCTTGAGGAATGTCCATTGGGTCAATATTAAGCTCTCTGGCTAAAATTTCAACAACCCTTGGGCCGCAAAAGCCGCCTTGGCAACGGCCCATGCCTGAATTGGTGCGCCTTTTAACGCCGTTTATTGAGCAAGGTGGTATTTCAGCCCTTATGCTCTCAATTATTTCGCCCTCTGTTGCTGTAACACAGCGGCAAATAACCCTACCGAATGCAGGGTCTTTTTTAATAAGCTCTGCTTTTTCTTCTGTGCTTAAATGGTTGAATTTTGTTTTCTTTCTTGTGTTGTCAAAATTCGCTTTTTCTTGTAATTCAAGGCCTTTTTCGCCAAGCATTGTAACAGCGCGCTCGCCAATTGCAGCAGCTGCGCTTAAACCCGGGGATTTAATGCCGGCTAAATCTAAGAAATTAGGCGCTGCAAATTCTATAATGAAATCGTCCCTGTTTGCAATGGCCCTAAGCCCTGCGAAACTGCGAATGTTTTCCCTGAAATTAACACTTGGAACGCTTTTTACAGCAGCAGATGAAACTTCATTTAAGCCTTCAGTGCTTGTAGATAAATCTGTTTTAGTTGTATCGCTGGCGTTAGGGCCAACAATTAAGTTGCCGTGAACGGTAGGTGAAACCAAAACGCCTTTGCCCACTTTAGTTGGACATTGGAATACAACGTGGTTAACACGCTCGCCCTCTGTTTTATCTAATAAGAAGTATTGGCCTTTGCTTGCGGTAATTTCAAATGTTGGCGCTGCCACCATATTGTGAACTTCCTCGGCAAAAACACCTGCGGCATTGATTATATATTTTGCTTCGTAATCGCCGTTATTTGTTTTTACAGTGTAATTTCCACCCTCGTTTTTGGGGGCGATAATTTCTAATACTTTAGTGTTTAATTTAATTTGTGTGCCGTTTTTCACAGCAGTTTGCGCCATTGCAAGCGCATATTCCCAAGGGTCTACAATAGCACAACTGGGCGCATAAAGTGCACTTGTAACGTTCTCGCTAAGGTTTTTGTCCATTTTTCTAACTTCATCGCCTGTTAGAATTTGAACATTGGGAACTTCGTTTGCTACGCCATGCTCGTATAGTTTTTTTACATGCAAATCTTCTTCTGCACTAAATGCCAAAACAAACGAGCCTATTTGATTGTAATGAACATTTAACGCTTTGCAAATGTCCTTTGCCATGGCGCTGCCTTTAACGTTTAAATATGCCATGTCGGTGCCGGGTTCAGGGTCGTACCCTGCGTGCAAAATTGCACTGTTTGCTTTTGTGGTGCCCATTGCAACGTCGTTATGCATTTCCAAAATAACTGTGTTAACATTGTATTTTGCCAAAGCATAAGCGGCGCTTGCTCCAATAACGCCACAGCCAATAACGGCTACATCATAAACCATAAAATCCTCCGCTTTCTAACGTTTTTACGTTTCTACGAATGTTTGGTACATAAAAAAAGAAACCAAACAAACGCAAGTGTTTTTTGTTACTTGCATTTAGTTATGTTTCTCTCTAAATCTCTTGAAACTTATTAACATACTCATATAATATAACATATAATAATTTTAAAAGCAATGAATAAAATGTACAAATTTATTGCCGATAAATTAGCATATTGCACGATTGATCAATAAAGATATAGCTAATAAAATGAAAAGTACGTTATTAGGCGAAAAAAACTATTGCTTGCCAATTTTAATAGAAAAATGTTATAATAAAGTAATAAAAAATAGCTTTTAAAAGGTGAAAAATGAAAAAAACAGTAATATTATTAATAATAGTTATGCTTTTTAGCTCTTGCTCGGGTGCCCCTGCGCAAAGTGTGGCGCAAAGCGAAGTTAGAGAGCCTATAGTTTTACCGCAAAATGTTATAGAAGAACAAGCGCAGGCAGAGCCTATAAGAATTACATTTTCTGCGGTTGGCGATAATTTAATACACGATGGCATTTATTTGCAAGCTGCTGCAAGGCACGGTGGTGGCGGCTATGATTTTTCATATTGCTACGATAATGTGAGAGATTATATTAAGTCGTTTGATGTAAGCCAAATTAACCAAGAAACGCTTGTGAACGATGAACTGCCGGCATCGTCTTACCCTATGTTTTCAACGCCCGGCCAAATGGGGCACGATTTATACGACGCCGGGTTTAAGGTGTTCAGCCTTTCAAATAATCACACTTATGATAAGGGCGCACAAGGCTTAAGCGCAACTGTAAGCTTTTGGGAGCAAATGCCCGAGGATGTATATATTAGTGGCATATACCCTGATGGCACAGATTATACAAATATAGCGGTGCAAGAAGTAAACGGTATGAAAATAGCACATTTGGCTTATACAGAGATGACAAACGGCTTGCCCAAACCGCAGGGCTCACAGTATCATGTTGTGCTTACAAGCCAAACAGATATTATACAAAGCCAATTACAATTGGCAAGAAGCCTTGCTGATATAGTTATTGTGAATGTACACTGGGGTACTGAGTACAGCCATTATGAAAACGACATACAAAAGCAACTTGCGCAAAATATGGCAAACTGGGGCGCAGATTTAATTGTGGGAACACACCCTCATGTAGTGCAAAATGCGCAGTGGTTAACAGCTGAAGATGGTAGAACAGCCTTTGTGGCGTATTCGCTTGGCAATTATTTAAGCACACAAAACAAGCCTGAAACAATGGTGGGTGCGGCACTTGAATGTGAATTTGTAAAAGAGGTAAATGAAGAGGGCGAAACTGTTACTAGAGTTGAAAACCCGAAAATAAAGCCTGTTATAACGCATTATGATAGCAATTATTCAAACGCTCGTGTTTATATGTATGAAAACTATACGCCCGAGCTTGCCGAAGGGCATGGAATAAACGCATGGGCGCCACAGTTTGGCATTGAGTATATAAATCAGCTTATGACAAACTATGTTAGCGCAGAATTTTTAGTTATGTAGAAATTCGTGTGTAAAATTTAAGCAAATAGCTGTTTTAGCTAAAAAGTTTAGCGTTTTCTAAATATAGATTAAGCCGAAAAAATTAATAAGAATATTTAAAAGCCCTTGCTTATTCAGCAAGGGCTTTTAATATGCCTAATAAATGGTTTTTTATACATTTAAAGCAAAGCGGTTAAAGAGTTTTTATTGGTTTAACTGCTCGTTAATTGCGCTGTAAACTTCATCTGCATTTGCGGCAACAACTAAAATAATTGCGCCGTTATCTGCTGTTTGCACTATGCCGTTTTGTGCTATTTCATATTGGTCTGGCAAATAGTTTTCAAATTCGCCTTGCTTTTGAAGAACAAAAGCATCAAGGCTTTCTTTAACGCTTTGCTCTGCGCCCTCTTTAGGGTAGAAAATGCCTACACCGTAAGCGTTAACTATTGTGCCGGCAACGCTGAAAGCATAACTTTCGCAGTTTTCAATGTCGAAAGAGGTGCTTTGCAAAATCATGTCGGAGTTCATTTGCAAATCTTCGTCAGTTAACTCTAAAGGGTTATGTGGTGTTTGCATGCCGTTTTCATCGCCCGCTATAACACTAAGGCCGCTGTTTTCATCTTCGCTTCTTGTGTTTACAATTATATCGGCAAGCTCTTCGGCTGTTTTTACAGTGCTTGTTTGCGTTTCGCTCTCGCTGCTGCTTTGCCCTGTGCCCTCGCTTGTAGTGCCCTCGTTGCTTGTGCAAGCTATTAGAGAGCCCATCATAAGCACTGCAAGTAAAATTGATAAAACTTTTTTCATATTTTTCTCCTTAAATTCAATAAAGCGCTTAATAAATTATTTGCACTTTATTATATTGTTTTTTGTTTGCTGATTAATATACGTTTTTGCACATTGATTTATTGCACTTAAATTGTGAAAAATTTGTTAAATTGAGTTTATAGCACAGCGGCATAGAAAATGCTTTTATACACAATTTAAAAAGAGCAGCTCAAGTGAACTACTCTTTTTTTAATAATATAATTAAAAGTTTAAACAATAGTGAAATGCTGCTTATGGTGTTGCCACTGCGCCTGTGTGAATTGGGCATGTTCCCAAAACGGTTTCATCTTTGTAGTAACCGTTTCTTGCCGGACAAGAGGCGCCTGCCGCCGCACCTGAAACAGTGCAGAACGAGCGTATAACAACGTCGCCGTTTTCAAGCGGTGCTTGTGGGAAATCTATAACGGGGTACTGCTCGGTGTCGGCTTGCTCTGTATCCATAATCTCACGCCATGCTAAAATGCCTGGGTGGTAGTAAGAGCCGGGCACATATCTGTTCATATCCACGTTTTCATCATAGCCATACCAAAATGCGCTTGAATAATATGGTGTTAAGCCAACAAACCAAATATCTCGGCTTCCGTTTGTGGTACCTGTTTTACCAATGCTGTCCATTCCGGCATCGTCTGCGCTCATGCCAACACCTGTACCAACTGTCATAACTTCACGAAGCAAGCGGTTCATAATATAAGCTGTGTCTTCGCTTATAGCTTGCACGCGGTTGATATCGGGTTGCAGCTCAATTCTGCCATAGGCATCTTCAACGCTAACATAAGCGTGCGGTGAATAAAACTGCCCGCCGTTGCCGTGCATTATATAAGAGGCTGCTACCGCATAAGGCGACATACCGTGCGCCATAGAGCCTAAAGCCAGAGGGCTTAAGTTTCTGTCGCCGTTTGCGCCATCAACAAGAGTGTCTACTTCAAGGGTGTCTTCCAAAAAGCTATACATAACATCAACACCAACAAGAGAGGCAAAGCTAACAGCTATTGTGTTGATAGATTGGTGCACAGCTTCCCAAACCGTCATAGGTGCATAGGTGTAAGTTAAGCTAAAGTTGTTGGGCCAGCCGCGCTCTTTGCCGTCGGCATCTACATGTGTGGTGTCATATGGTTTATCTACCCTTGTTGAGGAATATGTTGCTATATCATACTCAATTGCAAGCGGGTAAACTGTTATACCTTTCATTGACGAACCTATGGAGCGCTGCATATCCGCGCCGCGATTAAGGGTTCTGTCTGCTGTTTTTTGCCCAAGGCCGCCCACTATCGCGACAAGCTCGCCTTTATAGTTAACAGTAGCGCCGGCCGCTTGCGTTGTTATAGTTTGAGGCTCGGGCTCTGTGCCGTCGGCGTTTAAAATAATATTGCCGTAAGCATCTGTAGGTTGCCAGTCTTCAATAGGGTACTCTGCCCAGTACTCACCGCGCAAGAACACATCTTCCATGGTGTCTTGCAAAGTTGGGTCAACCGTTGCATAAATGCGAAGGCCGCCGTTGTATAGCCAATCAAGTGCTTGGCTTTCTGTAGAGCCGTTTTGCTCTTCATAATCATCTAATAATTCGTTTATTAATGTGTCTACAAAATAGTCGTTATTAGAAGTTGTTGCGGCGTCTTCATCAATAATCGTTTCGTAAATGCTAAGAGGTTCTGCCAAAGCTTCGTTGTATTCAGCCTCGGTTATATAGCCTTGGTCGTACATTTCCCAAATAACCAAATCGCGCCTTGCAAGGTGTTGCTCGGGGTTTGTTATGGGGCTGTAAGCTGTGGGGTTTTTTGTAATACAAGCAATTGTTGCGCACTGTGCTATTGTTAAGGGCTCTGCGCCATTAGCGAGGCTGTCCTCAGTGCCCACATATTTATTAAAATACCTGTTTGCACCTGCCTGAACGCCGCCAATATTACCCGTTAGGCTTATTGTGTTTAAATAGGCCTCCAATATGGTGCTTTTACTGAAACGGTTTTCAAGCGTTATAGCACGAAAAATTTCGCGTATTTTGCGAAGATAACCGGCTGTTCCTTCATCTTCGTCATCATCGGTGATATTTTTAATAAGCTGCTGTGTTATAGTGGAAGCACCCTCTTGCGAGCCGCGTAAATAACTGCCCGTTAAAGTGAGAGAAAGCTCGTTTAATATAGCGTATATAGTACGCCTAATATTAATGCCCTCGTGTTCCCAATATGTTTGGTCTTCAATAGCGATAAAAGCATTAAGCAAGTTATCGTCAATATCGGGTAAATCTACCCACACACGGTTTTCAACAGGGCTGTCAAGCCTTTGGTATTCATGCCAAACTTCTTGGCCCTGCTCGTTTGTATCTCTGTAGTAAATTATACTGGTATAAGCTAAGTCGAGCTGCTCTAAATCTAAAAGGGCGTCGTCGCCTGCTGTGGCTTCAACTAAATACATGCTAAGCATAACCGCAATTGTAGAGCCTGCAATTATGCCAAGGCAAGCTAAAACTACAAGGAATTTAATTAAAAGCAAAAACAAAGTGAGGAATATATTCCTCTTTTTTTTCTTTGGCTTTTTATCAGTGGTTTTTTTAGCCCTTGAAATGCTCGGCTTTTTGCCCGGCATATTTGAATTTGGGCTGTTTTGAATATTCTTGTTTTCTATTTTAATCGCCTCCGTGTGAATATATATTTAAAATATTTAATATTTTGTTGAGCTTTGTAACAAAAGCAAAAAACTAATAATATTAAAGCGTGCAAAGTAATATTATAACATATATTTTGCAATTTGAATATACTAAAATTAAAATTACTACAAAATAGGTAGTGCACTTGCTATTGGAAGTAATTCAAGGCAGTGTTTATTGCAAAGATATATGCGAAGGAATATGCCTTTATTCGCTAGCTCAAGCCCGCCTATTTCGGGTTAATTTATGAACTGTGCGGTGTTATCTTCGCGCACAATACAAAAAGGTATAATGTTCTTTGTGCTGGCTGCTGTGAATATTTAAAACAAGTGTTTTTCAAAAGGCAATAAATAATAATGTTTGTTTTATAATTCACATTATATTGTATATTATACTGAATATTAGTTCAAATTATGCTCATACTGCAATAAGAGGTGAAATTTATGCAAAAACATTGGATTGTAATACCCTGTGCCGCTGTAGCCACAATTGTGTTAACAATGCTTATATACACATTTTTCTTTCCGCGCCCTCAGTACGAGCCCGTTTATATAATTAGCGCAAAAGACGGGCAAGTGGTGCTGTACGAGCAGGGCAGCGACGAGCCGCTGTTCCATTATGAAATATACACGGTTTTATTGCCTAAAACAGATGTTAAAGCCCTTGAAGAGGGCATAAAAGTAAAAGATTATGCCTCTGCGCAAAAAGTGCTTGAAGATTTTGGCCTATAATAAAAGCGCTAGCAATTAGCCTCTGCCATCGGGCAAAATTTCTACCCAGTAGCCGTCGGGGTCTACAATGAAGTAAATGCCCATAGAATCGTTCTCATAGCATATGCAGCCCATTTCTTTATGCAAAGCGTGGGCTGCCTCGTAATCGCTTGCGCTAAGTGCAAGGTGAATTTCGTTTTCGCCCAAATTATATGCCTCGGGGTGGTTTTTCATACATGTTAGCTCAAGTTTATGGGCTGAAGAACCGTCGCTTAAATAAACAATGGTAAAAGCTTCTTTATCTATGCGCTTAATTGGCTTTAAATTCAAAGCTTTTTCATAAAAATCTAAGCTTTTTTCCATATTTGCAACATTTATATTATTGTGTTTGAAAGTAAATTCCATTATAAAAGCTCCTTTAATTTCTAAGGTTATTATGTAAATTTATGGCATAATAACCTCAATTTAATTGTTCTGTTTAATAGTATACTTGTTTTCACATTTATAAACAAGATAAAAATTATTACAAAACACTACAAATTTTCATAAATTTATGTTAAAATATTACAATGAAATATATTGTTTCTTGAAATTTATTTTAGAAAAGCATTAAATAATAAGAGGAATGTACCAATAATCAATGAAAATGGTTTACCGGTAATTTTATTTTTTGCAAGCGAGAGGAGTTTTAAATTGCAAGAGCTTACATACCCTTTTGACGGCGCTTATATTTTGCAAAAAAAGCGCAGTTTGAAGCGCGCATTATTGCAAAACGAAAACTTAATTAGTAAAAAAGTGGCTATTATGAGCGGCTCTACCATTGGCGATATTAAAAATATATTAGAGCTGTTTTTACTTAATAGCGGCATAAAACCCGAATTTTACGAGGGCAGCTATGGGCTGTACTATGAAAACCTAGTTTTTGATGACGGCAGCTTAAAGGAATTTGCACCCGATATTATTTACATACACACAAGCGTGCATAATATAGATGCATTTCCTAATATAAACGAGAGCGAGCAAGAGGTAAACGAGCTTTTAAATAGCACGTTTGCACGTTTTGAGCGCATGTGGCAGGCGGCATTGCAATTTAACTGCCCTATAATTCAAAACAACTTCGAGCAATTATCATACCGCGTTTTGGGCAACAGCGATGCTGTTTTGCCGCAGGGCGCGCTTCGCTTTGTGAATATGCTCAACGCAAAATTTGCCGATTATGCAAAAGACACCCCAGGTTTTTACATTAACGATATTCAATACCTTTCGGCGTGCATAGGCCTTGATAACTGGTATAACGAAAGCGTTTACTACGCTTATAAATACACGGTGAACACGCCTTATATAGCAGATTTATGCCATAATATAGCAAATATAATAAAAAGCATTTACGGCAAAAACAAAAAGGGCTTGGTGCTGGATTTAGATAACACGCTTTGGGGCGGAGTTATAGGCGACGATGGGGCACAGGGCATAGCGCTTGGTAAAGAAAGCCCCGAGGGCCTTGCTTATAGCGAGTTCCAAGAGTATATTAAGCGAGTTTCAGAGCTTGGCGTTATGCTTCATGTGTGCAGTAAAAACGAAGAGGAAACAGCGCTTACAGGCTTTGAAAGAGCGGAGAGTGTTCTTAAAAAGGACGACTTTTTATGCTTTAAAGCAAACTGGCAGCCCAAGCACTTAAACATACAAGATATAGCAAAAGAAATTAATGTGGGCGCCGATAGTTTTGTTTTTGTAGACGATAACCCGGCAGAGCGAGAAATTGTTAAAACGCATATAAACGGCATAGCTGTGCCAGAGATGAGTGCGCCCGAGCACTTTATAAAAACACTGGATAGGTCGGGCTATTTTGAAGTTACAAGCTTATCGCAAGACGATAAAAAGCGCACGCAGATGTATAAGCAAAACTTACAAAGGGCAGCGGCGCAAAGCGAAGAAAACTTTGCCGACTATAAGCAGTATTTGCTAAGCCTTGATATGAATGCCGAAATTAAAGCGTTCAGCAGCGAGCACGCCGAGCGAATAACCCAGCTTATAAATAAAACAAACCAGTTTAATTTAACAACGCGCCGCTATACGCCCGAAGAAGTTAGCGCGCTTATAAACGACGGCGAGCATATATGCCTTTACGCGCGCCTTGCAGATAAATTTGGCGATAATGGCATTGTTAGCGCATTTATAGCGAAAATAGAGGGTGACACAGCGCAGATACTTTTATGGGTAATGAGTTGCCGCACTTTTAAAAGGCATTTGGAATATGCTGTTTTTGATGAATTTATTAATAAATGTAAGAAAGCGAATGTTAAAAAAGTAAAGGGCAGTTTTTACAAAAGTGCAAAAAACTTGCCCGTTAAAGAGTTTTATGATAGTATAGGCTTTGATAAAACAGACGAAAAAGAAAATGGCAACAAAGAATATGTTTTTGAAAAATTAGCGGATTATAAAAATTTAAATGAAGTAATAAATGTAAATTAAAGGAGCAATTTAAATGGATATGCAACAAGTTTTAAGCGATGTACAACAAATTTTTAGGGATAATTTTGACGATGACGAATTAGTTATAACAAGGCAGACCAATGCCGAGGATATAGAAGATTGGGATAGTTTAGAGCAAATTAACTTGCTTACAGCTATGGAGAAAAAATTTGAGCTTAAGTTTAAACTTGAAGATGTGCGCAACCTTGAAAATGTTGGCGATTTATTAAATTTAATCGAGCGCTTAAAGGGTTAATTTTTGCGCTTTTACAACAGCAAAAAATAAAAATATGTTTTGAGCAATAGCCGAAAAATATTTAAGGAATGGTAAAATTGAACAGTTATAAATTCAGCGATATTTATGTTGGCTTAAAAGCCGAGTTTAAAAGCGAAATTACCGAGGAGAAAATGCGCCTTTTCCACGATATAACAGGAGATTACAGCCCCATACACATGAGTGAAGACTATGCAAAGCAAAGGGGTTTTAACGGCAGAGTTGTTTATGGAATGCTTGGCGCAAGCCTTTTTTCAACACTTGCCGGTGTTTATATTCCGGGCGAGCACTGCCTTTTGCACAGCGTTGAAAGCAAGTTTATAAAGCCGGTTTTCATAGGCGATGTGCTAACGGTAAAAGGCGAAGTAACAGAAGTTAACGATACTTTTAAAACCATAACAATTAAAGCGCAAATTACAAACGAGCAAAATGTAAAAGTGACGCGCGGTGTAATAAAAGCGGGCGTTGCATTATAAATTTTTGCTGTGTATTACTAATTTAAAAAGGAATGTTAAAAATGAGCGATGCAAAAAACATTTATCTAATTACGGGCGCAAGCAGTGATGTTGGCACAGCGCTCATTGAATACTTATATAAAGATGGCGATATTTTTATTGCGCAAGGCAGTAACGATTTGCAAAAACTTGCACCTTTAAAGCAAAAGCTTGGCGATGCTTTAATAACTTATGACGTTGATTTAACAAATGAAAACGAGATTGATAAATTTGTAAACGATGTTTTGCAAAATGGAAATGAGCCAACACATTTAGTTCATTTGCCGGCGCTTAGGGTAATAAATGCTAAGTTTAAAAAGTTTGATGAGCAGCGTTTTGCGCTTGATATGAATGTGCAAATTACAAGCGCTGTGCAAATTTGCAAGGCGTTTTTGCCGCTTATGGCAAAGGCAAAAAAAGGGCGCGTGCTTTTTATGCTAACTTCCTATTTAATGGGTGCGCCGCCAAAAAACACAGCGGCATATATAATGGCAAAAAGCGCCCTGCAAGGCCTTGCAAAAAGCCTTGCCGCCGATTATGCAAGCTTTGGCATAACTGTAAACAGCGTAATGCCGTCTATGATGCAAACTGCGTTTTTAGATGAAACCAGCGATTTAATTATAGAGGCCGCCGCACAGGCGCATCCTCTAAAACGCAACGCAACAGTAGACGATGTTGTGCCGGTGATGGCGTTTTTGCTAAGCGATGAGGCGCGTTTTATAACGGGCGTTAGCCTGCCAATAACAGGCGGGAGCGCTATATTATGAGCATTCAATTTTTGCTGTGCACTGCAAAAGATGAATTTAAAATTAAAAAGTTTATGGACGAAAACTGGGGCGAAAAGCATGAGCTTTTGCACAATGAAGAATTTTTTAATTTTTACTATAAAGCAAAAAATAACGATGAATTGCAATTTGCAATTGCAATTCAAAATGATGAAATATTAGCTGTTGCAGGCTATATTTATGCAAACAGCAGTGAAAATGCGCAAATATGGGTGTCTATTTGGTGCGCTAAAAAGGGCAAAAACGGCGTGGGCTTAGAGCTTATGGATGCCTTGCCAAGGCTTACAAAAGCAAGCGTTATGGCTTGCAATAATATTCGCAAAAACACAATGCCGTTTTACAATTTTTTAGGGTATACCACGGGGCGTTTGCCGCATTATTACAGGCTTGCAAAGCGCAGCGAATATAAACTGGCAAAAGTAAAAAACGCAGAAATTTTGCCGTTTGAAAGTGGCAATGCAATATTAAAGCCGCTTGAAAATGAACAAGTTTTGCAAAGCGATTTTGCGTTTTTAGATAGTGTGAATTTTCATACGCCCAATAAAGATTTGTGGTATATAAAGCGCAGGTATTTCAACTATCCGCGCCAAAAGTATAATATTTACGGCGTTTATATAAATGGCAAAGCAAGCGCGCTTTTCGTTATGCGCACAGTTAAGGCAAATAATGTAAATGTGCTTAGAATAATGGACTATATAGGCACTGAAGAGAGCTTTTGCGAGTGTGCGAGTGCAATTGATAAGCTTATGCAAGAACAAAACGCAGAATATGCCGATTGCTATTGTTATGGAATTAGCGAGAGAGCTTTTAGGCAAATTGGCTTTAGCGCTCGAAATGAGAGCGATGAGATAATTATACCCAATTATTTAAGCCCGCCCCTTTATGAGAATACCGAGTATTATTTTTTCACGAATAATGACGAAAACTTTACAATGTTTAAAGCAGACGGTGACCAAGACAGGCCAAGATAAAATTAGAGCTAATTAAACCCAAATCAAATTAAATTTTATAAAAAAAGAGCAAAGCGAGTTAAGTTCGCTTTGCTCTTTTTCGATTTTTTGCTGTAAAGAGTTGATAGCTAAAGTTTTCAGGGCTTAATCGTCAAATAAAAGCCTGTAAACTTCAAAGTTTTCAGATTTACCCTTTAATTTTATGCCGGGCACTAATTCTGTTTTAAATTTATCTTTTAAGCTATCTGCCATGTTTTTGTCTATATAAATTTGCCCGCCGGGCACAGCGCCCTCAAGCCTTGAAGCGGTGTTTACAGTGTCGCCTATAACGGTGTAATCAAGCCTTTTACCGCCGCCTATATTGCCAACAACTGCTGCGCCAAAAGCTATGCCTATACCAACTTCAATTTCAAAGCCAAGTTCTTTTTTAAAGCGCTTTGAAATATCTTTTGTTTGCTTTAGAATACTTATTGCAGTTAATGCGGCTCTGTGGCAACTATCTTTTTGCGCAAGAGGTGCGCCCCAAAATGCCATTATACAGTCGCCTATATATTTGTCTAATGTGCCCTCGCTCTCGAAAACACATTCGCTAAACATTGATAAATAGCTGTTTACAATTTCAACAGATTTTTTCGGTGCAAGCTTTTCCGTTAGCGATGTAAACTCACGGATATCTGCGAACATAACCGCTATATCTACAAGCTTACCGCCAAGTTGCATTACGTTTTCGTCTTCAGATAAAAGTTCTTTTACAACTTGCGGCGCAACATATCTTTCAAATGTTTTTGCCACTTTTGCTTTTTCCATAGATAAAAAGGTGTAGTTAATTCCAACGAAAACCACAAATACAGCAGTTGAGAAAAACGGATAGTAGAAAACTTGTAGCATATAGCCTTCGTTAAACAAAAGCAAAGCGCCTATAAACCACATGGTATTGCTTAAAATTAATGCAAGGATAGCGTGCATAAATTTGCGCCTAAAACAATATATAGCAAAAAAGAAAATGAGAATAGACGTTATTATGCTTGTAAATTCTAAAGAAACTTGAAAAACGGTTTCCTCATTTAACAGTGCAGAAATTGCATTGGCCTGGTATTCAACACCATACATTTTTTGTGTGCTTGAAATAGGCGTGTCGTAATTATCTTGCAAACCCACGGCATAAGGGCCGATAAGCACAATTTTATCCTTGAAATAAGAGGGGTCTATGTTGCCGTTTATTAAATCGGCAACAGATTTATTATCGTAATAGCCGCCGGGGCTTGCCTGCTGAACAACATACCAGCGGTGCCGTGAATCTGTTACAGGCGCTTTTAGAGTGCCCTCGCCGTTAAGCGTTAAGTAGTGCTGCGCAATTACTCTGCTGAAAGAAGGTATAATTTCGCCGCTTTGCAGTTCAATTTGCCAAATGGAATGGCGCAATACGCCGTCTGTGTCTATCATCGCGTTTACATGCCCTTGCATAACAAGCTCTGAAAGCTCATTGAAAGGTGGCTCGTACTGCTCTACAAAATATGTGTTTAAATGGAAATTATCGGTGTCTTGGCCAATAAGCTCTGTGCCAAAAATCGCATGAGACGCAAATACAACATTGTTTGAGCTCTCGCAAACCTGCAAAAGTTCTTCGTCGTTTTCGCTTTCGTCTGAAAGCAATAAATCTATTCCTATAACGGCAGGTTTTTCATCTTCATTATTGTTTAGCACTGAAATTGCCTGTGCCAAAACATCTCTGTCCCAAGGTAAATTGCCGTATGTATCAAGGGCGAGGTCGTCTATTCCTATTATAACAATTCTGCTATCAGGGGTTGTAGGAGTTTGGTAATATTCATCGGATACCGCATTTGAAAGCGGTAGAAATATTTGTGAGCTTATCGTAATATACACAGCAATTGCAACGGCAAAAGCCGCTGCAATTTTTAATAAAATCTTTTTCATTTAAATACCTTTGCCCATAAGCAATATTTTATAATATAATGCATTAATCATCGTCATCGCCATCATCGCCATCATCACCATCATCACCATCATCACCATCATCATCATCGCTTAAGTTGGGTGTAGGCGCAGGAGTAGGCGCAGGAGCAGGAGTGGGTGTAGGAGCAGGCGCAGGAGTGGGTGTAGGCGTAGGCGCAGGGGTAGGCTCAGGAACGGAAGTAGTGACGTTTTCGTTTGTTGTATTGTTAGTGGAATTAAAGCTATCTAATGAGTTGTTTGTATCATCATCGTCGTCACTGTTCAATGCTTCGCCATCAGCTTCGTTGTCATCGTCATCGCCATCGTCGTCATCGTTATTATTCGTTTTTGAGCTGTTAGCATCGGCGCTATTGCTGTTGCTATTTGTTTTTTCGCCGTCACCATCGTTATTATTGCCGCCGCTGTTCGTTTTTTCACCGTCAACATCTTCATCGCTGCCGTCATTTTCGTCGTTTTCGTCATCGTCATCATCGTCATCGTCATCGTCAACATTGCCTTGGCTAATAATATTATTCAAATCGTCTAATTCTTCAGCACTTAAGATATTGTTTTTCAAAAGTTCTTCAAATGTTTCGTAATTGCCAGTAGAGTTTAAACTTTGTGCAACTGTTTGCAGTAAATTTTCTTCTAAAATAGCATCAATAGCGAAACCGGGGAATTCCTCGGTTTCAATACTCATAAATATAACATCTTGTGTTCCGCTGGATAAATTTGTTCTAATTTGTGTAACGTCACCGGGTTTTAAAATAAAATCTGTATGTTTATCTAAGGATGGGTTTTTAGGCGAATTTTGCGTAAAACCGCTTAATTGTGAAATTATAACTGTGTGTGCATTTTTTTCTATTGTGCCGGACGTTCCCCTTATGCTTGTAACGGTTGTTGAAGTAGCTATTTCAAAAAGCTCGTCTTCGGTAAGTGGTTTTGAAACATTGTAAAACAGGCTTCCGCTTAAAAGTTCAATAGAAATATTATCGCCGTCTTTATTTATAACACAGCTGCTTTGGTTATCTAATTTCACAACTTTACTGCTATCTAAATCAAGGTAGATATAGCTTTGAGCATCTGTTTTAATGGTGTAACCCGAATAAACTTTCATATCTTTTGAAAGTTCAACAACTTCGTTGTTTTCGTTATAAACCGTTACAGTGCCGCTTATTTCAGAAGCCCTTATAATTGCAGCAGTAAGATTGTGGTCGCTATAACTCGCAATTGTAAAAGTGCAAATTAATATTGCAACTATAGATATTGCTATTAGCGAAGCTTTCTTTTTCATAATTCCCCTCGTTTTTTGCGTTTAGCAAGTAAGCATAATAATTATTTTTAGCGCACTTGTTCCCATTTTAAATAGTTTTATATTGTTTTTTGGCATTTTAAAAGCCAAAAAAACTAGCTTTGTATTATATTAATGCAATTAATGCAAAAAATATTGCATGATTTTAAAAATATTTTTAAAAAATTGAAAACCGGTTTAATTATGTAACATGTTAAAAGCGTAGATGTTACATCAAAATAACATTTTGCAATTTTTGTTCTTGTGTTATTTACTATACTCCCCAATGCGAGTAAAGTCAATATATATGGGCAAATTTTTCATGTTAAATTATAATATATAGGCGCTTTATTTGTTGTGATTTGCATGTTATCGACAAAATCTAATAAAATATTACTTTGAAAAAATATGATTTTTTTGTGAAATATTTAGTGAGAACTTAAAGCGAAATTACATGCGTTTGCCGCTGAATACATATTGGAAGACTGCAAAAACAAAAAAATGAACATCACAGCGCATATAAATAGGCTATAAAACAAGCTTTAATAGTGCGTTGTGTTTATTTAGTGATATATCGTTATAAAACTGCAAAAAAAGCAAATTGCAATATGCTTAATTACAGTTTTTATGCGCCTTTACGAGGGTTTTTAGCAGCGCATGAATAACGTGAAATTATGGGCATAAAATATTAAAATAGGAGCTTGCTTAATTTGACATTGCACTGCCTTTATGTTAAAATATTGTCATAAATACATTTATAGCTTAAATGTAATCATAAAGTGATTTTTTTGTTTTTAGCTGTATGCGAGTACATAAAAAATTCGCTTTTTAAATGTAGCGGTTGTATGTAAATTTATGTCGAATGAAGTTAAGATAAATTTAATAAAGTGGTAAGGTTGTGTTTGAATGCATAATGAATCTATAAAAAGATATAGATTAGGCGATTTACTTGTATATAAAGAGATAATTACACAAGAACAACTTGCACAAGCGCTTGAATTACAAAAAAAGATGCACCGCTGGTTGGGAGACTGCCTAATTGAGCTGGGCATGGTTACAGATGATGATATAGCAAATGTTCTTGAGTTGCAGCTTGGAATACCTCGTATAAATTTGCGCGGCGTTAGAATAGAACATGAAATTATAAGTTTAATTAACGGTAGTGTTTTGAGAAAGCACAATGTTTTGCCTGTTAAATTAAGCGATGAGAACCAAAATGTTTTAATATTGGCTATGTCTAATCCGCTGGATATGACAGCGCAAGACGATATAGCAATTATAACAAATAAGCTTATAGAGCCAAGAATTGCGACTATAGGTGAAATTAATAGCGTTCTGGATAAATATTTTGGCACAGGCGAGGCAATGAGTGTTGCCGAGCAATATGTTAAAGAGCGTGAAGAACAACTTTTACAAGAGCAAGAGGAGCAAGAAATTACCGAGCAAGAGCTTGAAAATGCCCCTATTGTTCAATTGGTGCGTTCTGTTATAGAGCAAGCTGTGCGCCAACGTGCAAGTGATATTCACTTCGATGCGCTTGAAAAGCAAGTGCGTGTTAGGTATAGGGTAGACGGTGTTTTAACCGAAAAAATGCTATACGATTTAAACTTGCTGCCTGCGCTTACCACGCGTGTTAAAATTATGAGCGGCATGGATATTTCCGAGCGCCGCCGCCCGCAAGACGGTAGGTTCAGTATAAATATCGACCGTGGCGAGCACGACGTTCGTGTGGCTATTATTCCAACAGCATATGGCGAAAAAATAGTTATGCGTCTATCGTCGAAAACAGGTATATTAAGAGATAAATCTCAACTTGGCATGGAAGATTACGAGCTTAAAACATTCGATAGTATACTTTCAAGGCCCAACGGCATTATTTTGGCAACAGGCCCAACAGGTAGCGGTAAAAGTACAACGCTTTACGCGGCGCTTACAGCGCTTAATAAAGAGGAGAGTAATATTGTTACTATTGAAGACCCTGTAGAGGCAAATATAGCCGGCGTTAACCAAGTTCAAGTTAATAATAAGGCAGATTTAACATTCGCAAATTCACTTCGCAGCATTCTAAGGCACGACCCGGACGTTATTATGATTGGTGAAATTCGTGATAGAGAAACCGCAACAATAGCGGTTCAAGCGTCTATTACAGGCCACTTAGTTGTTAGCACATTGCACACAAATAACAGCGCGGCAACTATAACAAGGCTGCTTGAAATGGGCGTTGAAGAGTATTTGCTTGCAGACTCTATCGTGGGAATAATTGCACAAAGGCTTGTTAGGCGTCTGTGCAACTCGTGCAAAAGGCCAAGGGCGGCTACTATCCCGGAAAAAGAGCTTATGCGAATACCCGCTGATAAAAATATAAAAATATATGATGCGGTTGGTTGCCACTTTTGTAATAACACAGGTTATTACGAGCGAATTGGTGTTTATGAAATTTTAGAGATGACACCTGAAATTAGGCGCGCAATTTTAAACCATATGTCTACAGAGCAAATAAAAGAAATAGCGGTTAAAAACGGTATGCGCTCGCTATTCACAAGCGCTGCCACTTTGGTGCTTAAAGGTGTTTCAACTTTTGATGAACTTTTGAAAGTATCTTTCGATAGCTAATTTTTAATTTGTGTGAGCAAATTCATCTTCAAAGGAGTAATTATGCAAAAATTTCAAGAGCTTTTGGTTTTAGCCTCTAAACACGGCGCTTCCGACTTGCATATTAGTGCAGGTTTGCCTCCTATGGTGCGTTTAAACGGTAAACTTATCCCTTTAGTTGAGAATGTTTTAACGCCCGAGGATACACACAGGCTTGTAAAAGATGTTATTTCGCCTATTCATCACTCCACTTTAACGGAAAAGGGTGAGACAGACTTTGCTTATGCAATAGAAAATATTGGGCGTTTTAGAATAAATGTGTTTATGCAAAATTTTACACATGCTATTGCCGCTCGTATGCTTAACACGCAAATTCCAACGCCCACACAGCTTAATCTGCCAAGGGCTATTATAAATATGTGCGATAAAAGGCGTGGGCTTGTTTTAGTAACGGGCCCAACGGGAAGCGGAAAATCAACAACGCTTGCAAGCCTTATAAACGAGATAAACCAGCGCTATAACAGGCATATTATTACAATGGAAGACCCTATAGAGTACCGCCACACCCATAACCGCTCTATTGTAAACCAGCGCGAGCTTGGCGGCGATACTCAAAGTTTTCCCAATGCACTTAGGGCGGCCTTAAGGCAAGACCCGGACGTTATCCTCGTTGGCGAGATGCGCGATTTAGAAACTATATCAATAGCGGTAACAGCGGCTGAAACAGGCCATTTGGTTTTTTCAACATTGCACACAATAGGTGCCGCAAATACTATAGACCGTATTATAGACGTTTTCCCACCGCACCAACAGCAACAAATTCGCACACAACTTGCAGAGGTTGTTGAATGTGTTGTATCACAGCAGCTTATGCCGATTGCAAGCGGAAAAGGGCGCACAGCCGCCTTTGAAGTGATGGTTGCAAATAGCGCTATTCGCGCTAATATTCGCGAGGGTAAAACATATCAAATACCTTCTACAATGCAAACAAACGCAAAACTTGGAATGAAAACTATGGACGATTCTCTTTTTGAACTTTGCCAAATGGGTGAAATAACCCCTGAAACGGCGCTATCTTATGCACAAGACCGTGCAACGCTTGCAAAAAGGTTTATGTAGAAAAACTGTTATAATTAATCACAACAAATTTAGGAGCGTGATGTATTGCCGAATTTTTCATATACAGCAATAAGTTCAAGCGGCAAAAATTTAAAAGGAATGATTGAAGCTACAGATATAGCGCAAGCAACGTCTGCCATTAAAAATGAAGGCAACACAATTGTTTCAATTAGCGAATCGGGAAAAATTAACCAAAGCTTAAATATAACTTTATTTGAGAAAAAACCAAAACCCCGTGAACTGGCTATATTTTGCCGCCAATTTGTTAGTATTACAACTGCCGGTGTGCCTGTTATATCTGCATTTGAAATGCTTGCAGAGCAAACCGAGAACGGTATTTTAAGGAAAGCGATAGAGGAATGTTGCCTTTCAATACGCCAAGGCATGTCGCTTTCAGAGGCGATGAGCGAGCACCCGAAAGTTTTTAACAGCTTGCTTATTACAATGGTTGCCGCAGGCGAGGCAACGGGTAACCTTGAAGTTTCGTTCACACGTATGGCAACGCAATTTGAAAAAGATGCAAAGCTAAAAGCGCTTATAGTGCGCTCGGCGGCGTATCCGTCGGTTGTTTTGGTTATAGCTGTTGTTGTTGTTATTGTACTTTTGGGCTTTGTTGTTCCAAACTTTGAAGAACTTTTATTAGATTTGGGCACAGACATGCCGGCGTTCTCTGTTGCAGTTATAGGCGCGGGTAAATTTATGCAGGCAAACTGGGTAATTGTTGTTATTGCTATTGCTGCAATAGTAGGCGGTTTAATCAGCTATTCAAGAACAAAAAGCGGCAAGAATGTTTTCAGTAATATTCAACTGATGCTGCCTTTGTTCAAAACGCTGGCAGTTAAAACAGCCTCGGCAAGGGCTTGCCGCACATTGGCAACGCTTGTAAGCGCAGGCGTGCCGCTTATAGATGCAATTGAAATATCCGCAAACACGATGTCGAATATGCGCTATAAAGAATGCCTTTTAAGCGCAAAAGACGAAGTAGCAATGGGTATGCCGTTATCAGAGCCGCTGTTTAGGGCAAACTTATTCCCGAAAATGGTGTGCCATATGATGAAAATTGGCGAGGAAAGCGGCGACCTTGAGGGTATGCTAACAAAACTTGCCGATTATTATGACGAAGAAGTTGAAAACACAACGGCAACTGTTATGGCTGCATTAGAGCCTATGATAATTGTGTTCTTAGCGGGCATAATAATAACAATAGTTATGGGCGTTATGCTCCCGATGACAGCTATTTACGACGGGCTTGATAATTTGTAAAATTATCCTGTCATTTAAAGCAAAGCTGAGAAATAAGAGCGGCTTTTCCTGTGTTATTCAGAGCGAAAACGACACATTGCAAAGCAAATAAAAATTAAAACGGTAATTTATTAGTATATGAAAACATGTATTAATATTATATAAAAAGCAAAAAGCGAAAGGAAAAATTTATGAAAAACATTTTAAAAGCAAAAAAAGAAAACGCAAACAAAGGTTTTACACTGGTTGAACTTATTATAGTTGTAGCTGTTATTGCAATATTGGCAACAGTTCTTGCGCCGCAATACATACGCTATGTAGAGCGTTCACGCGAGAGCAACGACTTACAAGTTGCAACAACAATAACACGTGCAGCAACTGTTGCTGCGGCTGACCCTCAGCTTGATTTACCGGCGAATGCAACTTTTACAGTTACTTGGACGACTTCAACCGACGCTCCTGAGCTTTCTGTTGATGGTGGAACCGATGATGAAAACAAAGAGATGCTTGATTCTATTTCGAGTGTTTTAGGCTGGGTAACAACAGCTGGCGTTTATGATAAAACTCAAGTTGATGATGCACAATCTGCAGTAGGTAGCGGAGAAAATTTCGTATTCGAAATTGCGATTGCAACAGGAAGAATAGAAGTTCAAGTAGGAACAACAGGCGGGACAGCAACAACAAGCGGTTGGGTAACAGACATCGGCGTTGACTCAGCTGCTTAATAGCAAAGCTTAGCAAAACAAAAGCCGCAAAGCGCGGTAAGCATAACAATTATAGCTAACATATAATTCACAGTGTAGCGCAAAAAGTGCGCTACACTGTGAAATAAGTTCTTTGCGCTCAATTTAACATTACTTAAGTTTAAGTTTTTGCGCAAACTTAAACACAAAAAAACACAAAAAATTAAAAGGATAGCCTTTAATGCCTTTAATTGAAATTTTAATGTATATCTATATTGCGCTTTTTGGTATAGTTGTGGGAAGTTTTTGCAATGTTTGCATTTTGCGAATACCGCAAAACGAAAGCATTATAACCACGCCATCACATTGCACAAAGTGTAATAAGAAACTGCGCTTTTGGCACTTAGTTCCCCTTTTCAGTTATTTGTTTTTACGGGGCAAATGTGCTTATTGCAAAAGCAAAATTTCAGCCCAATACCCTATAATAGAGCTTATAAACGGCGTTTTATGGGTTATAGTTTTTAGTGTATATGGGCTTAGTTTGCAATTTGCGCTGGGTGCTTTGCTAGCTAGCGCTTTTCTGGTTTTAAGTGTAATAGACGAGCGCACAAACGAAATACCGCCAAAAATTAACATTTTCATTTTTGTTATAGCTGTAATAAATTTACTTTTCAATTTAAGTAATTTCACCAATTATATATTGGGCTTTGCGGCGATAACGGCATTTCTTATGTTGTTGTTTTTTATATCTAAAGGCGGCGCTATAGGCGGCGGCGATGTGAAATTAATGGCAGGTTGTGGTTTGCTTTTAGGGCTTGAAAATACAATATTAGCGTTTGTAATGGCATGTGTAATAGGCTCGGTAATTCATGTAATTCGCATGAAATTTTTTGGCAAAGGCCGGGTGCTTGCTATGGGGCCATACCTTTGCGTTGGCGTTTTTATCGCTTATCTATGGGGCGAGAGCATTTTAAAATGGTACTTTGCACTATTGGGAATAAATTAGAATATTAACATGTTAGCCAAACCGATGCAATACGAACCCGTTTTATAACAAAGGGGTGAACTTTCTATCGGCGTCAAAGCCTTTTGTAAGGCGAAAGCATTACTGCAAGGCTTTTCCTTGCTATAAAGCCCACCCCTTTGCCATAAAATCTATAGACCTAAAAGCACATAAATTGTGCATATAACAAGGCAGACGACGACGGCACACTAGCGTTTGTCTAGGAGGATAACGCAGTTAGATGTGCAATTTATGCGTTTTTAGGCGAGTTCGGATTACATCGGATTGGCTAAGTAATAATAGTTAAAGGAAAATTCTTATGGATAAATTTTTATTAAGTATTGAAATTGGTGAGCGACTATCGAAAGTATGCCTTTTAAGCAAAAAAGGACAAACTACAAATGTGCAACAATCACTTAGTTTTGCAACGCCGGATAATTGCGTTTTAGACGGGCAAATTACTCAGCCCGACGTTCTTTCAAAAGAGTTAATGCAAACGATAACAGCAAATAATATGTTTGTTACAAGTAATGTGGTGTTTGTATTAAATTCGCCTAAAATTGTAAGCCGTAAAGTGTCTTTGCCATCAAATAAAGATAAGCAAATTGCCGCAATTGTTGCGTCTAATTCCTCTGATTATTTCCCTATTGATTTAACAAATTACCAAGTTACACATACCATAATTGAGAAAAACCCAAAAAGAAACGGCGACTCGCAAGTGCTTGTAACAGCAATGCCAAAGCAATTGCTTTTAAGCTATGTAAAATTGGCGCAAGAGTGCTCGCTTGAAATACAGTGGTTCGATTATAGCCAAAATACGCAATTCCAGCTGTTTAAAAACCTTGCGCTCGATGGCGTTACCATGTATGTTAGCATAGATACAAGGCAAAGCAATGCTACATTTATGGAAGGCACTAATATGCTTTTACAGCGCGCTGTGCCATTTGGCGGCGACGAAATAATAAACAGCGTTTTGAATATTGCAAATTATGAAGAAAATATGGTTGCAAGAGCCCTAGAGCTATGTGCAGACGATAAATGGATTGTTGAAAATTTCAGCAAAGACAATTATGCCGGCATGGTTAATAGGGTTGTAAGCGCTATTGAACGCGCAGCCGATTTTTTTAAATCCTCTTTTAAATCGCTTGATATTAAAAGGGTTGTTTTGCTAGATACATGCGCTAATATTTACGGCTTTAAGCAAGCAATATCTAATGTGCTTCAAGTTGAAGTTGTGATTTTAGATGAAATTAGCGGCGTTAAGAAAGCTGTTACAGGGCAAGACATAACAAAATTTGCGTCATGCGCCCTGGCGTTAATAAACCCTGCAAATATAGCGTTTACAGGCATTTCAAGCGGCGGTAAAGCGTCTAAAGCGGCAAAGCCCAAATTAAAAGAGGGCAAAACGGCAGTGATGTTTTTAGTGGCCTGCATTGCAATTAGTGTTGTTGTAAGCGCAGTAAGCGTAATAACATATTTTCAAACCAGCACACAGCTAGCTCAAGCACAAGCGAGGTTAGAACAGTTACAGCCGGTTCAGCAAACATATGATTTATATGTTCAATACGATGCAATGGCAAATAATTTTGAAATAATTGAAAACACCGCAGTAAATAATAACGCGCAAATTAGGGCATTTTTAGAAGAGCTTGAAGATAAAATGCCAACAAACTTATCTGTGCTCTCGGCAAATTGCGATAATTTTGGCGTTACGATGAATGTGCAAACAGCATCATTAGAAGAAGCCGCAAAAACAATATCGCAGCTTAGAACATTTGAGAGCATTGTTGAACTGTCTGTAAGCTCCATAACCGAAATTGAAAATGGCGCAGGCGGCACAGCGGCAAGTTTCTCGCTTGTGTGCTCTTATGTTGCAAGCGAGCAAGAAACTACAGGTGAAGGCGAATTAACCGAAGGCGAATCAACCGAAGGAAGCGAAGGCGGTTCCGAGGGCGAAAGTGTAGATGAATATCTCGATGATGTTGACGCTCTTGTTACAGGTGAGGAGTAAATTATGGTTAAAAAAAGTAATAATAATTTAATAATTATGGTCATCGGCGTTTTAGTTTTAGTGGGTGTAATTACTTTTGTTTTCATGCCGCTCAACGAGCAATCGCAGGCAAACAATTTAGAAATTGACACTTTGAACGCAGATATAGCAGTGCTTGAAGGGTATGAGGCAAAGCTTTCTGTTTATGAAGAGGAAATAGCGGCAAGCAGGCAATATGTGCAGTCGCAATTGCCGCTTTACCCTGCAGATATCACAGAAGAAGATGCTATTATGTGGCATATATATTTTAACGATTTAATTGACGGTGAATCTAATCAGGTTGTATTTAGCCCGCATAATTTGCTTGTTAGTTTCAATGCATTTGCAAACCCCGAGCAAGATGCTAACCTTGTGGCAATGGAAGCTTATAGTGTTGACGTGGCGTTTAACTCGCAGTTTGAATATGGCAACTTTAAAAACACGCTCGACACAATTTACGCGCAGCCCGATAGAATGGGCATTAATTCGGTGAGCATTTCTTATGATGCTACCTCTGCCCAAATTGTTGCAGATTTTGCGTTCTCACGCTTTTATTTAAGCTATCCGGGCGCAATTTACGAGCCGCTTACAATTCCCGATGTATCTTTGGGCGTTGAAAATCCTTTCAGAGTGTCGGCTCAACAAGCAACAGAGTAATTTATTATTAAGCATTATAAAGCCAAAAAGGAGGCCTTTGTTTGAAAGAAAAAATGAATAATAAAGGCTTTAGCCTTGTGGAAATATTAATAGCAATAACAATACTATCAATAATAATAGCGCCAATTGCATATTTGTTTTTTGCCTCGGCGCAATTTGTTAGCACAAGCGAAGAAGTTGGCGGTAAAACGCAAATTGCAAACAATATAGCAGAGCAATTCAGCGCTATGGATTTTGAAGAGTGGCAAGAGGGCGGCGCAGTGCGCTTGCAATCGCAAAGCGGCATGGTAACGGGCAGTTTTGTTACCCCTGCTGTATCGCCTGCTGTGGGGTATATAGGCGCAGTACAGCCTGAAAATGCACCTTATTATATAAGCTTTAATGCCGTAAATGCAGGCTATTCAGAGTATAACGCGGTTGTAACTTTACAAACAGATGGCTATGCGCAGCTTAATAATGCAGAGCTTTTTGATGATATAAGCATGGATTATATGGCTGTGCAAAACAGAGTGCCCACGCAAGACCCGGACACTTTAGCGTGGCAAGCGTTTATGCTTGAGTGCACTGGCGAAGGGTATAGTGTTTCTGATGAGGCGGCCTTTAAAGAAAGGGTTGTAAATTCAACTAGGACAATTACGGTTGATGTAACTGACAATTCAGGCAAAGTTGAGGTTAGCGCAAATTATTCATATATATTCACTTACCCTGCTGCTGTGGCAGGCGAGAGCGTTGACGCAAGCGTTGTGGGAACACAGTTCAATCTCGATAACATTTCAACAGTATCTTTAACGCCCGAAAACGGCTTAAATATGCCTGCAAGCGGTGAAAAATTATCGTTTTACATGCTTTTTTACCCTTGGTATAGCGAAACGGGCAGCGATAATATAATAGTGAATAATCCGGATAATTTACCTATAGATTTAGCAGTTGTAAAGCAAATTGATGAGCAAATTGCTTTGGACTTGGTTGACTTTGCCCAAAAAGAAAGCAGCTACAAAGCGAGGCTTAATGTTTTTGACAGATATGTAAGCCAAGAAGTTAAAAACACGGTTATAAGAAGCAATTTGTCAAAAAATTTAGCAGACCTTAATAGCAATGTGCCTATAACGAATGTTAAGCATTCATACGGAACAGTTGACTTCACACCTGAAAGCTTAACATCAAAAGCGCAAAGCGAGCGTGTTTTTAACGTTACTATTGAGCTTTTCGATATAAATGCCGATGGTACAAGCGATTATGCAAGCGGCGCGGTTTACACTTTATCAACAACAGTTGTTCAATAATATTCAAAAGTAATAAACAATAGGTTTAAGCCGCATAAAATTTTTGTAATTAATAAAACAGAGCATATAATCTTAAAAGGAGGGAAACATTGAAAAATATAGCGATGAGTAAACTTTTAAACAAAATAAAAAGCGCAATGAATTCCCTTGCTTTTAACAATAAAGGTGCAAGCCTTGTTACGGTGATTATAACAATGTTTTTTTTAACATCTATAAGCGTAACAATACTGAGCATGAGCTATACCGGCGTTTTAATAAAGCAAACGCAAGCAAAAGGCACGCAAACATATTATGCGGCAGACGAAATAATGAACATTTTAAAGGCGTCTTTCCACGAAGTAGCCTCAGATAGTGTTAGTGCAGCTTATGAAGAATCTTTAATCAACTATAATAGCCAAACATTTAATGCCGCAATTGCAGACAATGTAATTAATTGGCAAATTCCCGAGGCGCTGCCAAGCCCTGCAATTCCTTTGGCCCAGCAAACAGGTACTGACCAATATAGGTATAACACTGCTATATTCAAAAATTTTTTAATGCAAGCAGGCGTAGATGAAAGCAGTATTTATGTTGTAGGGGACACAAGCGGCGATGAAAGTGCGCCTATTCATATAAGTGGCGGCATATTAGACCCGGCGCCCCCGAATATGTTTATTAATTCAGGCGAAGTTGTAATTGATAACGAGCAAATATCTTTTAAAGATATTACCATTACCTATACCAATACAACTTCGGGCTTTAAAACACAAATAACATCGGATATAGTAATAAAAATACCCGATTATTTCAACAATAACGCAGCAGGCGTATTTTTAGATTTTTCCACAGCGCAAGATTATGCAATTATAGCAACAGAGAGCTTAAATGTTATTGGCAATTTAGGCGATGCAAGCGTTTATGCAAACTCAATTAATTTAAGCGCATCAAATGCAACTATAAATGGCACTTATATCACACCAACAGATTTAATCATATCTAATTTGCACAGCGTAACGCTAAATGAAAATAGCGAGCTTTGGGCAAATTCCATTGTGCTAAACGGCAACGCTTCTTTAACATCGCAAGCAAACAGCAATATTTACCTTGCAGACGATTTGAGGCTGAACGGAAACGGTTCAAGCGCTGAAATAAACGGCAACTTATATGGCTTTGGCAACAGTACAGATAATGCGCTAGAGAGCAGTACTATTGTAGTAAACGGGCAGGATACAACGCTGAACCTTGAGAATATTCAGCGGCTAATGCTAGCCGGCAACAGCTTTGTTCTGCCGCTTTCAGGCGAACAGGGCAGTGGGGTTTTAATGGGCGAGTCTATTTCCATTAGGCCAAACCAAATGGCATACCTTGCGCCTTTAAGCATTTTAAGCACAACACCGCAAATTGAAACAAACCCGCATGTAATGAGCGTTAACGCGGCGCTACCAACGCTAACTTATGATGAAGCTGCCACAATTTTAACCGTGGGCGGAGTTAATAAATCTTTAAGCAGTTATGGCGCAAAAGTTGTTGCAATGTCATATCCGTTGCCATTTGCGCCAACTAACAGGGCAGTGTACTATTTCTTGGAATTTGATAGCGTTCAAAACGCAAATGCATATTTCAAAGATTATTTCGCAGTGAATTATACTGGCATGCAAGAGTATTTAGACCTTTACACTGATTTAAATACTATAGGCGGCAGTAGCCAAACAAGCGGTAATATAATAGAGCAAGATGCCGGCAATTACAACTTACCCACAATTAACGCAGTTAATGAGCAATCGGCATTATATATGCAAAATGCATATAGCAATGTGTGCAAAACGCTTGAAAATACAAACAGCTCCTCGCAAAATCCGTATGAGTTTATTGTAGATGAAATTGCTGTGCGCGATTTTATAAATAACAATAATTTGCAAGCAACGCCGGTTATTGAATTTGAAAATACAAGTGGCGAAGTTGTTGCAATTATAATAAACGCAGGCGCAATTACTTCAGCTACCGGCTATACATTGAATGGCTCGGAATATAATAATTTAGAGCTAATTATTTCTACAGGCGATTTAACCGTAACAGGAAACTTTACAGGGCTTATTTTATGCGACGGAGAGCTTACCGTTGCAACAACGGCTAATATAAGCTCAAACCCGCAAGGCGTGCAAGATGCTTATAGCGCAGCTCGTGGTGAGGCTTTATTCTCTTCGCTATTAACAGCGCAGGGCAATTTTGCTGTGAGCGGCGAGGAAAATGTTTTGAACGATATGGACATAAACGATTATGTTGTTTTTGAAAACTGGAATAAACAGTAAGGGGCAATAGATGAAAAATTCAAAAGGGTTTACACTGGTTGAGCTTATTATTACAATATCAATTATTGCAATTGCGGGCTCGGTAGTGGCTACAAGCTTATCGCATACAGCCTCAATAGTTGGTGAAGAAAGCGCAAATGTAATTTCTTCGCTGCTTTCATACACGCGCGTTTCAACATTAAGCGGAAAAATAGAGCCTTATTTGGAAATTAGCATTGTAGATAATAAAACATATGGCACTGTTTACGCAAAAAACGCGCAAGGCGATTATGAGCAAATTCACAGCGAAAAAATTGGCGATGCCGATGTTGAACTTTCGCATACAAACGCCGCCGGTGATAATACGCCTATAACAGACACACATAGTTATAGCATTGCGTTTTTATCTAATGGCACTATAAAAGACCCTGATAACCACAAAAGCATTTCGGTAATTACAGGCTATGAAACTTTGGTTATTGAAATTACAACATCAACGGGTTACCACGAAATTGTTTAATATTTAGCGTTGTTTTAAATTTAATGAAAGGACAAGAGCATGAAAAAAATGGAAAATAACAAGGGCTTTACGCTTGTTGAAGTTGTGATTGCTCTTGCCTTATCGGCTTTTTTAATTTTAGGCGTTACCACAATTATGAATACATCATCGCGCACTTACGCATCGCTTTACAACACGGTTAATTTGCAATATAATTCACAAATTGTTGCTACCCAATTGAGCGAGCGGCTTGTGAATTGCAATGGCGGCATAGCTTGGGACAGCGCACAAAGCACACTTAGCATTGTTAATTTAAATGACGACGGCACAAAAACTTTGCACGCTTACATTGTAAGTGAGGACGAAATACTTTACGGCACGGTTTCTACGTCGGCAGTGTCGCCCGATGATATTACGCTTACTAATTTTATGAACGATACAAGCAATTTAAGCGACATATTATCGCAAAATATATCACAATTAAGCATAGACCCATCGAATACTAGCGGGCAAATAGAAAGCGTTTCGCTTGGCATAGGCTTTGAAAAAAGCACAAGAGTACAGGCGGTTTACCAAGTTATTGCGCTGAAAAACACACCTTATTATTCCGATGACTTAAATGATTTGCTTAGTACATTAAATGAAGATTAAATTAATTTTATGAATTTTGGGAGTTATTAATGGCGAGGACTAAAGAAAAAATGAAATATTACACGAGAAAAGCGTGCGCTCTTTTGTTAGTGGCCGCAATTTTTTGTGGCGCTTTTAGCATAAATGCATTTGCTTACACGTCGTTTAACGGAATTGAAATGATAAAAAATAGCGCAGATGAGTTTGTTATACTTGAAATTGTGCCTGTGGCGGGCTCGGGCAGCATAGGCTTTTATATAAAAGGGCAAGAGAGCACGAGCGCGGCTATTACAAGTGTAGCTGAATACAATGAAAAAGTGAACAATTTAACTGCAGCAGGCCTTTATAAAACAGATGGCTCTGCGCCGCTTTCACCTGCACAGCGCATTTACCCGTGGCAAACAGTGCCGAGCGGTGCGGTGGAAATTACACCTACAAGTGCACAAACGGTTGATATAACAGGCACATTTACAGAAAAGCCGGATGACGATGGTGCATTTGATTTAACAGGTGTTAATAGCTATGAATATGTTGGCACAGGCGGCGGTTATGATTTTGCCGAAGGCACAGGAACTACAGCAACCGTTAGCTATAATAATTATTATATAAATAGTGCTTACACAAACAACAACTGGTTCAATAGCTTTGTTTTAGGCGATGCAACCAGCGCCAAAAGCATAAAGGTGAATAGCCTTACACCAAACGGGCTTAGCACAGATGAAGCTGTTTTAAGCGCACAAATAGCAAGTGCTGATTTAATAGTAATATCAGCAGGCCTAAATATTACAAGTTCTTCTGCAAATAGCATGGAAAGCGGCTATGAGACAAATGATTTAACCGTGGCACAAGCTAGAATAATTGAGGACGCAGTAAACGACGGTAAAGCCATTGTGCTTGACAGTAGAATTGAAGAAGTTGAAAAAACAACAGGCAGTGAAACAGAGCCTACTAATATTGCCATACTAGCAAGAGCTTTAATTAGCGATAGTGATGCAGCAAACGGCTTTGTAAGTGGCAATGTATATTGCTTTACACCTGATGCAAGCAGAGCACACCTGGCAACAGGCGGCTTTAACTTAGATTTTGGCGATGCATTAACAAATGCAGAAACTGCACCCTATTATGAAGTATATAGCGCAATAGAAGAAGAAAACGAGCTAAGAAGGCAGGCGCTGGGTAGCGCAGCAGCTCCAGCAGATTACTATATGCCTAGCGAAATAACAATGGCGGCTGCAATAAGGCAAATTTTAAGCTTATCATTTAACGCAAAAGAGCCTGTAATTCAAATAACAGACAGTACAGGCGCAAATGAAATGAGCAATATTTTAATTCCCACAATTTATAGGGAAAGCATATCGGCAACAGGGGCCGACACCCTTTTGCTAACAGAAGGCAACAAAAAAATTAATATAAAGCTGCAAGATGAAAACGAAATTAGTAGGCAAATGGAGCTTTTTGTTTACTATGAAGATAGTGATGGCGCATACTATTTAAATACAGATGTAGTTACCGGTGAAAAAAGTATGCTTGCAATTGACGCTTCAACTCCATCGGGCGCGCAAAGGTATTCACGCATCACAATAAGCAATACTGCAGATATTGAAAATGCGCTAACAAATGCAAATGCAATTAAAGATTTGCAAATGGCATATAGTTTACCGAATGAAATATTTAATCATTTTGAAGCATTGAATGAAAATAATTTGAGCATTTATATACAAGCGACAACAACTATAGGCTTTACGCCTTACAGTGCTCTTTCAAATGAATTGAGCATAAATAAATTAGGGTTATTCATGATTGGCTAAGCGAATATATTAAGCAGGCAAAATAAATTTACGAGTTTAGGCTAAATTAAAAACCGCTTAAATGTGAAAGGGGTTTCCCTTTTAAAGCGGTTTTTTTATTTTAGCATTATAATAGAATAAAGAGGTTTTTAAGTAATGGCGCTAAAATTGAATTTTCTGGGCACAAGGGGCTCGGTTGCGGTAGACGACCCAAAATATAGGCTATACGGCGGCTCAACAATGTGTGCTGCTATTAATGCAAACGGAACTAATATTGTGTTCGATGCAGGCAGTGGCTTTTTGGAAATAAGAAATTATATTGAATTTGATGAGAATAACAAAGCGTGTATACATTTATTTATTTCACACACTCACTTCGACCATGTTATGGGCATTGTTGCCTGCGATATAATGTTCGACCCTAATGTAACTGTTCATATTTATGGGGCAGTGAGAGAGAATTTATCGGTGAAACAGCAAATAGATAAGTTTATGTCTGCGCCTAATTGGCCTGTAAACAGCGACGTTTTTAAGGCGAATGTGCACTACCACGATATAAAAGACACCATAACAGTGGACGATGTGAAAATTGTGTGCGCAGAAGGCCGCCACCCGGGCGGCTGCACCATATACAAAGCGTTCGTGGAAGAAAAATGCATTGTTTATGCAACAGATTATGAAATTAAAGAAGATAATATAGATTATTTAATCAATTTTTCTCAAAATGCAGATATTTTGATTTGCGATGGGCAGTATAGCAGAAATGAGCTTGAATTGAAAGCGGGCTTTGGGCATTCGTGCTGGGAAGACGCTATTATAGTTGCAAAAAAAGCAAATTGCAAGAAATTATATATAATTCATCACGACCCTTACAGCAACGACGATTGTTTGTTCGACATTGAAACCACACAAATAAAAGAGAGTAAAAAATTTGTGTTTGCTAAAAAAGGAGAGGAGATAATAGTTTGATAGAAAACGACTTAAGCCGCCTTTTAAAAACGTCTAATATGATTTACGCCACAGACGACAGCGATATGTTAATAGATAATATTGTTAGCGATATTATAGATTTAACAAATTGCGATGGCGCAACGCTTTACATATTAAATGAAAACAAATTGCAATTTAAGTTGATGATAACTAGGTCTTTAAACATTAAAAGCAACAGCAAAACAGGTAAAATAAATTTGCCTGATGTTGAAATGAAACGAAGCAATGTTTGCGCATATAGTGTGCTTGAGCGAAAATCTGTAAACATACCCGATGTTTACAAAAGTGAATTGTTCGATTTTTCAGGCCCTAAAAACTACGATAAAATGACAAATTACCGCACAAAATCCATAATGGTTATACCTATGGTGGACGATAAACAGCAAATTTTAGGTGTAATTCAGCTGTTAAACGCCCAAGACGAGCAGGGTAATATTATAAGTTTTAGCAAAGAAAAAGAGGAAATAATTACGGCAATTGCCTCGCAAACCGCCATAAAGCTCACTAATTTAAACTATACCATTGAGATTAAAGAGCTTATGGAGAATATTGTTAAAACATTCTCTGAAATAATATATTTAAGAACACCTTATAATGTATCGCATACTGTTAATATGCAAAAGTATGCAGAACGTTTTATTAATTGGCTGTGGCAACAAGAAAAACCGCCTGTTGAGATTAGCGAAGAAAAAGCGCAGATGTTTTATATGAGCATTTGGCTCCACGATGTTGGAAAAGTTGCGGTGCCTTTAAAGGTAATGGATAAAGCGACAAGGCTTAGCACAAAATTAGAAAAAGTTATGACTAGGCTTGATATGATTTCGCTTACAACTAAGCTTAACTGCATGAAAGAAAATAGCGATTGCACTGAAAAAATAGAGGAAATAGAAAAAGTTAGAGATTTCATATATGAAATAAATGTACAGCCGTTTTTAGACGATGATGTTTTAAGGCTTGTGCACGCTTTGAAAAACAGGTTCTACGAAGATGAAAACAAAAACAAACTGCCTTGGTTTACAGACGATGAAATTGAAGATTTGCTTATTGTTAGGGGCACATTAACACCTAAAGAGCGTGAAATAATGCAAAACCATGTTGTGATGACAGAGCAAATTCTCGCTAAAATGGAGTTTAAGAACGAGTATAAAGATGTTCCTATTTGGGCGGCTAACCACCACGAGTTTTTAGACGGCAGCGGCTACCCGAAAAAGCTGAAAAACGGCCAGCTCGACACTATGACAAGGCTTATTACAATTATTGACGTTTTCGATGGGCTTTCTGCGGTAGATAGGCCCTATAAAGAGCCAACACCTATTAAAAAAGTGTTTGAAATAATGTATGCCATGGTGAATGAGGGCAAGCTGGATAAAAAACTGCTTAACTTATTTGAAGAAAGTAAAGCGTGGGAAAGCTAATATATTAAGCGGCACAGCCTCACATTAAAACGGTTAAAGTTATTTAAAAAGTGGTGCTCACTATTGTGAGCACCACTTTTTTATAAGCTGAATTTGCCATAGCACTTTGTAAATTATGTAATAAAGAAAAGCTTTATATAAAGCTTTTAGTAAATTATAAAGCCGCCATTATTGCCTGCACCGATTTATTAATTCCGAGCGCAGCTGTATTAACACAAAGGTCGTAATTATCAAGGTTTTTCCACTCTTTGCCTGTGTAAAAGCTATAGTAGCGCTGCCTGTTTTTGTCTATGTTCAATATTTCTTTTGTTAACTCTTTCTCGGCTTTGTTGGCATCCTCGGGCACTTTTTCAATACAGCGCTTAATGCGCATTTGCATATCACTGCTGTATACAAAAACTTTAAAAGCAATGTCGCTTAAAAAATAATCTGCGCATCTGCCAACAATAACACAATCTTGCTCGCTCGCAATTTGCGTTATAATGTTCTTTTGCGCTATCATTATTTCATCATTAGCATTATAGATGGGCTGTGGCGCATAAAAGCTGCGCCCGTAAATAAAATTATAATTACGAGATACGCTGGCATCTTGAAAAGTCGCTATATAATCGGGGTGTAAATTTGTTTCCTTTGCAATTCTTGCAATAAGTTCCTTGTCGTAATAGGCTATGTTAAGGGCATCGGCGAGGCGCTTGCCAACTTCTCGCCCACCACTTGAAAATTGCCTGCTTATTGTAATTACTTTTTTCATTTTAAATGCTCCCGTGCCTTTATTTATATTATTAGCATTATATCACAAATATTTAAAAAAATATATACAATAATATACTTTAATTTTATAATTTATATGCTATAATGTTTATGTGCTATTATACACAATGAAATTAACAGGGAGAAAACAATGCAATTTAAAAGACGCTGTTTTGCACAAATAGATTTAGATGCAATTATTAACAATTACAACTGCATTAAAAACGCAGTAAACGGCGCACATGTTATGGCTGTTGTAAAGGCAGATGCTTATGGGCATGGTGCAGTTACAACTGCAAAGCATCTTTGGCAAAACGGGGCAAATTATTTTGGCGTTAGTGGCCTTCAAGAAGCTTTAGAGCTTAGAAAAAACGGTATAGAAGCCGAAATTTTAATATTCGGCTACACAGCTGAAAGTGCCGCTTTAGATTTAGCACAAAACAATATACAGCAAACTGTTTACAATTTGCAATATGCGCATAATTTGAACGATTTAGCAAAACAAAACAATGTTTACCTAAACGTGCAAATTAAAGTTGATACAGGTATGGGGCGCTTGGGCTTTGCCGCAAGAGATAATGTGCAAAATGCGTGTGATGAAATTGAGGCGGTTTGTAAATTAAGCAATTTAAAGGCAACGGGCATTTTCACACATTTTGCAGCTGCCGACAGTAAGCAGCAAGCAGATGTGCTTTACACCCAAAACCAACATGAAATTTTTACTAAGACAATTGATACCCTAAAACAAAGGGGTGTAAATTTTAATTTGGTGCATTGCTGCAATTCTGCGGCGGCGTTCATGTATCCGCAATTTACAAATAACCTTGTGCGTGCGGGCATTGCGCTTTATGGCGAAAACCCTTCAAAAGATATGAACATTAAACAGCTTAAACCTGCAATAAAATTAAAGGCTATTGTATCGCAAGTTAAAAATATTAAAAAGGGTAGTTTTGAAAGCTATGGCCGCACATTTTGCGCAGAAAAAGACATGAAAATTGCAACAGTGTGCGCCGGTTATGCCGACGGCTACCCGAGGGCTATGTCTAATGTGGGCACTGTGAAAATAAATGAAAAGCCGGCTAAAGTTATTGGCAGGGTGTGTATGGACCAATTAATGGTAGACGTTAGCGAAATTGACAATGTTAAAGAAGGCGATATAGCAACACTTTTTGGCGCAGGTGCCTTTAATAGCGTTACAGATGTAGCAAACATGGCAAACACATTAAACTATGAAATTATTTGCGGCGTTGGGCGAAGAGTGCCGCGCGTTTATATAAAAGACAAAAAAGAAATTAGCTTTGTAGACTATTTAGATTAACAAGCTTGATGCGTTATACGAAATGTATATTTTGTTTTGTTAATACTAGTCGTAATGATAAATTAAACAGTGAATTATGTAAGGAGAAAAATAATGAGCAGCAAAAAAGTATTGGTAGTTGTAGATTATCAAAATGATTTTATAGACGGAGCCTTGGCAAACCCACTAGCAGAGCCACTTGCCGGGGGTATAGAGCAGCTTGTAAAGCAAACGCTAAATGAAGGTGATTATGTTGTGTTTACAAAAGACACGCATGAAGAAAATTATTTGCAAACACGCGAAGGCAAGCATATTCCGTTAGAGCATTGTATGCAGGGTACAAAAGGGCACGAGTTACACGAAAGCCTTGAAAATATAGTAAAGCAAGATAAAACAGGCAGAGTTTTTGTTTTTAATAAATTTGCGTTTGGCGGTTATTGTATTCCAAATGAAATTGAGAAAATATTAGGCGAGCACCCAGAAGAAGTGAGCGTTTGCGGTGTTGTTAGTGAAATTTGCGTTTTAAGTAATGCGGTTTTACTGCACAGCAAATTTGTGGATGCAAAAATTAATGTGTATGAAAATTTGTGTGCCGGCCTAACAAAAGAAAAGCATGAAAGCGCTATGAGCGTTCTTGGTTCAATGGGCTATAATTTGCTTAAGTGGTAGGTTTGCTTGAGAATATAAAAACATGAAAAAGCTATAAATATAATAAAAAAGGGTTCCCGCTTTTAAGAGGGAACCCTTTTTTATTATATAACTTAATTTTTAGCGGCTAAAGCCCATTTCGTTTAATAGCTCAAACATTAAATCGGGCCTATCTGTAATTATACCATCGCAACCTATTTCAATTAATTCTCTCATTTGCTCTTTATCGTTTATTGTCCAATAGTGCAAAAACATATTGTTGTGGTGCACTTTATAAGAAAGGTAAGAGTTATCAAGGGGCACACCGCTGTTTGATGGGGGAAGCTGCAAACCTGCGTGCTCATAGCCTGTAAACATGCCAAAACCTAAATAATTTAGCAAGATAAATTGAAAAGACGTGTCGTAATCCATAGAGATATTAACATTGTCATCTTTAATTTTACTAAAATGCTCTATAACTTCTGCGTGGAAAGAAGCCACACAAACATATTCTTGTAAATTATAATGCTCTATAAGGCGGTTAAGCTCCTCTGCGGCGGCAATGCCTGTTTCACCTGCATCTTTTATTTCCATAACATAAAGAGTATCCGTGCCGAATGTTTGAAACATTTGCTCTACCGTCATTGGTATTAAACGGCTTAGCGTTTCTTCATCGCTTTCATTTTCATAGGGCTTTTCACCGTTTAAATCAACAAAGTGATAGCCGAAATTCATTTCGTTTATCTCTTTAAGTGTAAAGCTATTAACACTGCCGCTTGCGTTTGCCGTTGCGTCAACGGTTAAATTATGGTGTGTAATTAAAACGCCGTCTTTTGTAATGCAAAGGTCTGTTTCAAGCACGTCTACACCCATTGCAAAGCTCTCTTCAAATGCCATAACTGTATTTTCGGGGTAAAGGTGCTTAGCGCCACCGTGGGCTATAACCATTGGCGCTTCGCCTTCTTCTATTAAAAATTTAGAGCTACCGCTAAAACCTGCATAAGGCAAAATTTGAAGTAATGCGTATATAATAACTATAATTGCTATAATTATTAATGCGGTTTTGCCTTTTTTATTTTTATTTGTGTTTGCAACACTTTTTTCTTTATTCATATTAATTTTGCTAACTCTTTCTATCGCACTAATTTTTCAATTCCTAAAACAACACCGCCACCAATAACGAGCGCAACAGCACTTGTTACAATAGTCATAATGTCGTAAGAGGCATCGAACGGTATTATCATAATGCAGCTTGCAATAACAAGGCCGAATATTAAGCTCATTGTAGCTTTGCGGCTTTTGTTAAGGGCGAATGCCGTTAATTTACTGCTTAAAACAATGCCTGTTAAAATGCCCAAAGCCATAAATGCAAGGGGAATAAGCACATTAGTTTCAAAAGAAGTAACATTCGCCAATAGCGAATTGAAAAGATAATATTCACCTAAAATGAGCAAAAGCATACTGCCGCTAACGCCGGGAATAAACATTGCAGCGCCTGCAATAACGCCGAGGAATATCATTTTAACTAAATATAATAAATCAATAGCAGGGAAATCTGTAATTATCATATTTGTTTCCTCGGGCGCTAAAAGCACCATTGCAACAATTATAGCACAGCCGATAATAAAAGGTATTATGCTTATTTTGTCGCTTGCCATTTCTTTGCGCTTTAAAAGGGGAATAGAAAAGGCTATCATACCAACAAAGCAAAATTTTGTTTGTGTGGGAATATGCAAAAGTGCAAGTTCCATAATATTTGCAAAAATAACAAGCCCTAAAACAACGCCTATAAGCAATATGCCTATAAATTTAAAGTGCTTCATTTTGCTTTGCAAACTGCTTTTGGATAAAATTTCGCTAATTGCCGTCATAACCGGGCCGAAAATGCCGAAGATAACCATCATTGTGCCGCCGCTAACACCGGGAATGATATTGGCAATGCCCACAATAAAGCCGCCGATAATAATTTTTAACATAAGTTTGTTCCTTTATAATTTATTGGTAAAGCCCTTGCAGTATAAATATATGCAATTGACTTTGAAAAATTGCGGGATATATTTTGTGTTTAATAGCGCAAAGTTATTATTATAATGCAATAAGTGGCTGAAAAACACAACACATTAATTCTACATTTTATTGCTTGGAATGTCAATATAAAACGCTAATAAAGAGGGTGTTTTTGCTTTGCTGTGTATAATAACTGAAATTTAAAAAGATGATATCAATAAAAGCCGTGCAAAGCAAGTTTGCTTTGCACGGCTTTTATATTTAATGGAAAAAATATTATAAATCGTAAAGCTCTGTGAATTTTTGTTTTAAGTAATCTACATAGTAATGTGCGCTGAAATTTTCATTGCAGCAGTTTTGCATTACTTCTTGTGGCGTTAGCATTGTTCCGTGCTTGTAAATATGCTCTATAAGCCAATCGGCTACAGGCTTAATGTCGCCTTTTGTGATGGCCTCTTTTATGTTAACTTCTTTTTCAAGGCTTTTTGTTATTTGCGCGGCATAAGCGCTGCCGATAGAATAGCTGGGGAAATAGCCAAACATACCTTGCGACCAGTGCACATCTTGCAAAACACCTTTGCTGTCGTTTGGAACATCAACGCCCAAATACTCTTTATAAAGCTTGTTCCAAAGCGCCGGTAGCTCGTTTATGTCAGCGTTTTCAAGCATGATTTTCTTTTCAATTTCATAGCGAATTAAAACATGCATGGAATATGTAAGCTCGTCTGCCTCAATTCTTATAAGGCCGGGTTTTGCAATATTAACGGCTTTGTAAAATTCTTCAGCGGTAACGTCGCTCAGCTGCTCTTTGAAAAGTTCTTGCAGTTTTGGGAACACAAAATAGCAAAATTCTTTACTGCGCCCAACTACATTTTCCCAAAAGCGCGATTGCGATTCATGCACGCCCATGCTTGTGCCGCTTGCAAGCACTGTTTTGCTAAGCTCGTCGCTTGTGTTAAGCTCATACATAGCGTGGCCGCCCTCGTGCATAACGCTGTAAAGGCTGCTTGCAAGGAAGTTTTCATAAAAATGTGTTGTTATACGAACATCTTTGTTGGAAAAATTAGTTTCAAACGGGTGCTCTGTTTGCGCAAATATGCAGTTATCTTTATTTAGGTTTAAAAAGCTCATCAAATATTCTGCAAGTTTCATTTGCCCTTCAATAGGGTAGTGCCTATATAAAAAGTCTGTTCTGGGCTCGGGCTTTTCTTTAATTTGTGCTATAAGCGGCACTAATTCGCTGCGCACTTTAGCAAAATATTTATCGGCTTCGTCTGTGGTTAAGCCGCGCTCGAAATCGTTTAGCATTGTGTTGTAAATATTGGTTTCATCGGGCTTAACATATTTTGCAAACTTTTTATTATATTCTATAATTTGTGCAAGGGCGGGTTTAAAAAGCTCGTAGTTGTTTGTGTCTTTAGCTTTTACCCAATCTGCATGCGTTTTGCTGCATAAAACTTGATACTCAACATATTCATCCATGGGTATTTTTTCTATTTTTTCACGGTCAATTAAAAGCTCTGAAAGCTCTTTTTTTGTTTGTTTATCCAGCTGCTCTTCGTTTTCTTTCATTACCTTTAAAACATTTGAATATTCATCGCTCATCTCTAATTTGTAAACTTCTTCGGTTAAAACCCCTATTGTTGTGCCGTAGTTTTCAAAAGCGCCTTTTGGCATAATAGTTTCAGAATCAAAGTGCAATAGCCCCATTGCATGCTTGTAGGCGTCCATTTTATTTTGGTGTGCCCTAAATTCTTTTAAAGCTGTGTTAAAGTCCATAATTGCCTCCTGTTTTTATTCGGTTTTACTAAAAATTATATAATAATTAAAGCAAATTTACAATGTGTTTTTTGTGAATAAAGCGTAAATTAGTTTTTCAAAGTTTTGCGCATAAAAAGTGGAATATTTAGTGTGAGAACACTGCTGTAAATATACATTATCTTTTGCGTTTTATAATATTTTGAACTGTGCCCCACAGGCTTTTTAAATTAAACACAAATATCAAAGCGCATATAAGGATGCTTAAAAGCACCCAATAATTCACTTGGTAAATTGTAATAAGTGCTTGTGCGGTTATTAAAACGGTGTTTATCAATAGCACTTTGCTTGAAAAATTCATAGATATTATTCCCTTTGTGCTAATCATGCGCAAAACAAACACAAGAACATAGCTTGCCAATGTTGCAATAACAGCGCCGTTAACGCCCCAAAGCGGAATTAAGGCAAAGTTTAAAATGCAATTTGTAACAGCTGCTGCCATCATTGTAAACAGCGATAGCATACTGCGCTTTTCTACCATATAAACGCTGTTTAAAAAATTTGAAAGCGACGAAAAAACAGTTGCCACAACCAAGAACGGAATAAAAACCCAGCCTATGAAATAATCGCTTCTGTACAAAAGCATAAAGGGCTGTGCAATTAAAATTAGCCCTGCGCCGCTAACAAACATAACGCCCTGGTAAGCTTTGAACACTGTTGAAAAAAACTTCGCCCTTGTGAGCTTATCGCTATCTGTAACAGCGCTAATTTGCCACGCTTCGGTGAATATGGTAGCCACTATGGTTAAAATAGTTGGCAAGCGGTAACTAGCCGAGTAAATTGCCGTCCAGCTTTCGCCGTCCTCCAGCATAGCCGCAACAAATAATTGGTCGCTTGCATTTGTAACCCACCAAAATATGCTTGCCGGCACAAGCGGCAACGAGTAGGCGAGCATACGCTTTAATAAGGGCAGGCTCTTTTTTGTGAAGCTGATAAACCGCCACAGTTTAAGAGAAATAAACAAAAACAAAACGCTAAAGGCGTCGGCTAAAATAACCGCAAGCAAATAACCTGTTGGGCCAAGTTGCATATTGCGCAAAAGCAAAACATATAAAAGGCAAGTTACTACAGTTGTTATAATGCCGTCAATAGCATAAAGGCGCACTTTTTGCATTGCCCTTGTAAATTGGCAATTAAGCGTTCTTAAACAGCTAACGGGCACATAAATGCAAAGTAGAATGATGTAATCTTTATACCATTCAATTTGCGCAATAAGCGGCGAGAGCGCGAAAAGCAAAAGGCTGCCTAAAATTATAGCGAGAATACCGTTTGTGTAAACATGCTTTTTATCGTTTTCTTTTTCAAGCCCAAAGCGCACTATGGCGTTGCTTATGCCAAGGCTAACAATAGGTATGGCGAAATTTGCAAGCTGGTTTAATAAGTCTCTCACACCGTTTAATGCCTGTGAATCAAACCAGTAGCTGAAAAGCGGCGCCATAATAAAGAACAAAAGCCGTGACGAAAACTGGCTAATTGCAAAAAGCGCGGTGTTAGATACTAAGCGTTTGTATTTGTTATCCATTGAAAAATTAGCTCCCTTTGGTTTTTACAAAAATGTGTTTTTTTTGCTTTTCCTCAATATATTATTAACACAGTTAAATTTTATAATTGCTTTACATAGCGCTAAAATTTTTTAAAAATATTTAGTAAAATATTGGCGGCTTAAGCCTTGCTGTAAAAATTTATTATTGGCGAAAATTACTTTTAATTGCATTTAGTGCAAAAATTTAAAAAATAAGTGTAAAGCAATTTGCGTTTACGCCTTGGTTTTTTGCTTAATTTCCGTTTTTTAAAGCTTTTCGCCACTCTTTGTAATCGGGCATATGAATTTGCACAATATCCCAAAACTTTTTGCTGTGGTTTGGCTGAACAAAATGCGCATACTCGTGTAAAACAACATATTCAATGCATTTGTGCGGCTTGCTTAGCAATTGCAAATTTAATGTTATATATTTTTTGCTTATGTGGCAAACGCCCCAGCGGCTTTTCATATTTCGCACTTTTATTTTAGGCAGTTCTTTGTTTAACACTTCGCTAAACAGTGGGAAAATTTGCATGCTAATATCTTCAAAAAGCGCTTGCGCTTCGTTTGTGCGCGCTTTATCTATTACTATGGTGCTTTGCTGTGTATAAAGCATTTTTGCTTGGGTTTTTTCTATCCAACTGCTTTTAGACAGCAGAAAACTCTCCACTTCTTTTACAGTGCAGCGAAGTGGCGCAGAAACATAAACGTCGCCGTTTTTATTTATGCGCAAATTTATGTTTTTAATGCGCTTTTTTGTTAAGGTATATTTTAATTCCCCTGCGAAATACTCTTTTGGTTCACTTTGCATGTATTCACCTGTTTTGAATATTTTTTTAGCTATTGCTTATTATACAATAATAATTTTAAGCGTGCAAATATTATTAAAAAATACTTTAGTATTACGCAATGTAACATTTAAGTAACATTGCGATATTTTTACAATTAATTGTGTTTTGACTATTGACATTTACTATATATAGTGATTATAATTAAATGTACACTAAATATTTACAATATTTAGTTAAAGAAGAAATGCTAAGTTAGGCTGTAAAGCTTAAAATATTATGGCTTGCATACGCAATTAGGGGGAGAAAAGTGATTAAAAGTGTTAAAAAGCGCGATGGGCGCGTTGTTCTATATAATGATGTTAAAATAGCACAGGCTATTTTAAAGGCGATGCAAGCAGCAGCAGAGGGCGATGCAACACAAGCAGCAATTATTGCAGATAATGTGGGTAAAAACCTTGAAGAAAAATGCGGTGCTGAGCCGCCGCTTATTGAGCAAATTCAAGATACCGTTGAGTATGAAATGATGCGTGCGGGTTTTGAAAAAGCGGCTAAAATGTATATATTATACCGTGCGCAGCGCACAAGAATAAGAGAGGCAAACACCTCGCTTATGAAAACAATTGATGAAATAACAACCGTTGACGCGCGAATTAGCGACATGAAGCGCGACAACGCAAATATAGACGGTAACACGGCAATGGGAAGCATGTTGCAAATAGGAACGGCGGGCGCAAAGGCATATAATGTGCTTAATTTGCTTACGCCCGAGCAAGCTGAGGCTTATGCAAACGGCGATATCCATATTCACGATTTCGATTTTTACGCCCTTACAACAACATGTTGCCAAATAGATTTATTAAAGCTGTTTGACGGCGGTTTTTCAACAGGCCATGGCTTTTTGAGAGAGCCAAAAAGCATAGCTAGCTATGCGGCGCTTGCGGCAATAGCTATTCAATCTAACCAAAACGACCAACACGGCGGCCAAGGCGTGCCTAATTTTGACTATGCAATGGCAGACGGCGTTAAAAAAACATTTGCAAAAGCTTATGTAACACGCCTTGAAAATGCGCTTGAAGATGTGCTATTAATTGAGAATGCAAGTGAAATTGCAAAAAATGCGGTTAAATATGCTTGTGATGAATGCAATGTTAAACAGGCAAGGCTTTTAATACAAGAGGAAAAATTCGACGATGCGGTAAAAGATTATGTTTTGAAAAACACAAAGGCAGACGAGCCTTGCGCAAATAGCATTGTGCAAAACACTCGCCGCAGGGCAAGCGCTCAAACAGAGCGTGAAACATTCCAGGCCATGGAAGGCTTTGTGCATAATTTAAACACAATGCATTCAAGGGCGGGCGCACAAACGCCGTTTTCCTCAATAAATTACGGAACAGATACTTCGCCTGAGGGGCGCATGGTTATAAAAAATATTTTGCTCGCAACCGAAAATGGGCTTGGGCATGGCGAAACGGCAATTTTCCCAATACATATATTTAAAGTTAAAGAGGGCGTAAACTATAATAAGGAAGATGTAAATTACGATTTATTCAAGCTTTCTTTCAGGGTTAGTGCAAAGCGCCTTTTCCCAAATTATATTTTCTTAGACAGCCCGTTTAATTTGCAATATTATAAAGAGGGCTGCCCTGAAACAGAAGTTGCAACAATGGGTTGCCGCACTCGTGTTATGGCAAACACGGCTTACCCCAATAGCGAAATTTCAAACTCACGTGGGAATTTATCGTTCACTTCAATTAACTTGCCGCGCCTTGCTATTGAGGCAAAAGGCAATGAAGATAAGTTCTTTGAAATGCTTAGCGAGAAACTTGATTTTGTTGCACGTCAACTGCGTGATAGGTTTGAATTGCAAGGCAAAAAGCGTGTTTACAACTACCCGTTTTTAATGGGGCAAGGTGTTTGGCTTGACAGTGATAAACTTGGCCCGGCAGATGAAGTAAGGCAAGTTTTAAGGCATGGTAGCTTATCAATTGGCTTTATTGGCCTTGCGGAAACTTTAGTTGCGCTTTACGGTAAGCACCACGGCCATTCAGATGAAATGCAGGAAAAAGGCTTGAAAATTGTTGGTTTTATGCGCGAGTTTTGCGATAATAGGGGCAAAGAAGAGGCTTTAAATTATGGCTTGCTTGCAACACCGGCTGAAGGCCTTAGCGGCAGATTTATTAAAATGGACAAAAAGCGCTATGGTAAAATAGAGGGTGTAACCGACCACGATTATTACACAAACTCTTTCCATGTGCCTGTTTATTACGACATTGCAATTTACGACAAAATAAACAAAGAAGCGCCATATCATGCGCTTACAAATTCAGGGCATATAAGCTATGTGGAACTTGACGGCGACGTTTCAAATAACCTTGAAGCATTTGAAAGCGTTGTGCGCTGCATGCACGATGCCGGCATAGGATATGGCAGCATCAACCACCCGGTAGATAGAGACCCCGTTTGCGGTTATGTGGGTGTTATTGGCGATGTTTGCCCTCGTTGCGGCAGGCGCACAGGCGAGGCATTAAGCGAAGAAAAAATTGCAGAACTGCGCAAGAAATTCCCTAACAGCACCGGAACGATGATGAATTAATATTTACTATATGTTTGTAATACTAAAAGTATCATATTGCTTAATATTACAAACTGTATAATGATAATTTGCGATTATATAAATAATATTATTTATAATGAACAGCGTTTAGAACAATAAAAGTGCAAATAAAGCAGCAAGGAAAAAGCGAATTTGATGTAAATAGTATAATAGAGTTATTATACTATAAGTAATAAAATAACATAATATTACAAAAACGGAGGTATAAAATGGCAAACGATATTAATACAAACATAGCGGCGAAAAACGGAAAAGATGTTGAATTCGAGAGAATTCGCAGAATAACAGGCTATTTGGTAGGCACTATGGATAAATGGAACGACGCAAAAAAAGCGGAAGAATCTGAGCGCGTTAAGCACAAATAAGGCTTTTAATACATGAGCGTATTTAACATAGCAAATATAATTCATGATTCAATTGTGGACGGTCCCGGTATGCGCATAAGCATATTTTGCCAGGGCTGTCCTCACGCTTGTTTGGGGTGCCATAACCCTCAAAGCCTACCTTTTGAGAATAATATATTAATGAGCGTTGAAGAAGTGTTTGAGGAAATTCAAAAAAACAAGCTTTGCAAATCGGTAACATTTACAGGTGGCGAGCCGTTTTGCCAAGCAGATGCTTTTTATGAGCTTGCAAAGCTGCTTAAAGCGCAAAACTACGAAATTGCAAGCTATAGCGGCTATACATTTGAAGAGCTTTTAAAGCTCGGCGCACAGCAAGAGCAATTGCTAAATATGATAGATGTGCTTATTGACGGCAGGTTTGTTTTGGCAAAGCTCAATTTAAGTTTGCGCTTTAAGGGCAGTGAAAACCAGCGAATAATAGATGTGCCAAAGAGCATGAAAGAAAGAAAAGCAGTTTTAAGCACAGACGAACGCTGGGTTTTTGGCGGTTAATATTATAATAGAAGAGATAAGTATAATATAAATAATCTTCGCTTTGCTTCGATTATTCATATCTTATTTTATGGCGTGGGGCAAGGATGCCCCACATGCCAATTTATATTATATTCGTGCCTCTTATAATATAAATAATCTCCACTGCGTTCCAATTATTCATATTCCTCGCAGGGGCGATTTTGAAGTCCTTGCTCTCGTCGCTCTGCGACAACCGAGCAAATGGACAATTTATATTAGATTTCTTTTAAATCTAATATAAATAATGCACGAATTTATAGAAATATAATTAATATAAAGCGAGAAACAATTATGCGAATGAGATTCAAAAAATATGCTGGCCCCGAGCTTGACGCATGGGCGCCTTGCGTGCGAGATGCCGGGGCTATGAGAGGCAAATGGAATGAGGCTTTTGCAAGAAAAGAGCAAAAGCTTTATTTAGAGCTTGGCTGTGGAAAAGGCAGTTTTGTTGCAAAACATGCCGCAAAAAACGAGGATATCAATTATTTGGCAATTGATATTACCGATAAAGTGCTGGTGCTTGCAAAGCGCAATATTGAGCGTGAGTTTAGCATAAAACAGCGTATAATTGATAATGTTGTTATAACAGCATTTGATATAGAGCGCATTGATACCATGCTTTCAAGCGCAGATGAGATAAGCAGAATTTACATAAATTTTTGCAACCCATGGAATAGAAAAGGCGGGCAAAAAAAGCATAGGCTAACTTATACACGCCAGCTTAATTTATATAAGCAGTTTATGGCAAAAGATGCACAAATTTTCTTTAAGTGCGACGATGATAACCTATTTACAGATAGTTTAGACTATTTTGAACAGGCAGGCTTTAATATTGTTTGGCAAGCTTGGGATTTGCATGCAAACGAAAAAGAGTTCCCCATTGAAAATATTCGAACAGAGCATGAAAATATGTTTGCGGAGCAAGGCCTTTTAACACATGCGCTGATAGCGGAAATTGCCAAATAATGTAAAATTGGTACAATTAATTTAAATAGTTTGAATTAGCACTGGAAAAATTATTCAATTAGTGATATAATATAGCTTGTGCTTTGGAAATTATAAAGCAATAAGCAGATTATAATATGAAAGGGTGTTATTTTTGTCTAATTATAAAATAGTAACAGAAACAAATACTGATTTATCTCAAAAGGCCATTGACGATTTAAACATTCATGCAATTCCTATGCTTTTTACGCAATGCGATAAAGAGTATAAAAACTATGCGGATGGAAGAGAACTTAACCATCTGGAGTTTTACGATAGATTAAAAGAAGGGCACATGACAACAACAGCTCAAATTTCTATGGAACAGTTTCGCAAGGAAATTTGCCCATATTTAGACGCGGGCTTAGATGTGCTATATATAGGTTTTTCATCAGCACTTTCAGGAACATTCAGCACTTGCTCTATAGCGGCGCACGATTTGCGCGAAGAATACCCCGAGCGCAAAATTATTATGATTGATACCCTTTCTGTTTCAATGGGCGAGGGTTTACTTGTTTATTATGCTGCTTTAATGCAAAAAGAGGGCAAAAGCATAGAAGAAGTTGAAAAATGGGTTTTAGATAACCGCTTAAAAGTTGCACATTGGTTCACAGTTGAAGATTTGTTCCATTTAAAACGTGGCGGTAGGCTATCGGGCGCTTCAGCCGCAATTGGAACAGTTATGGGCATTAAACCTATTTTATATATTGCAGATGATGGCAAACTTGTGCCAAACAGCAAAGTGCGTGGAAGAAAGCAAAGCCTTGATGTGCTTGTAGATAAAGTTCTTCAAAAAGCTGAGAATATAAACGACCAAGTAATTTTTATAAGCCATGCAAATTGTGAAGAAGATGCAAAATACATAGAAAATAAAATTAAATACGAAGCAGTGCCAAAAGATATCGTAATTAATTTAATAGGGCCGGTTATTGGTGGGCACGCAGGGCAAGGTGCAATTGCCGTGTTCTACTTGGCAAAATCCAGAGATGACTAAATAAATATATAAAAGCCGTGCGCTATGCTAAAAAAGCAAGCGCACGGCTTTTTGTTGCCTTTAGTTAATGCGCATAAATTGAATGTTAAACGAATAAAGTTAAATAATAGAGCTTATAATATAAATTTGCAAAAATCGGTTGTTTATGTTATAATATTTTAGACTTTACGCAAAAATAAAGGCTAATTTAATCTATAATCTCACTATATTAAAACGGAGATATGTATGAAATCATTTATAAAAATAGCTAAAAGCTTTTCCTTTATATTTTTTGTGCTTTTAATTTCGCTTGGTGCAATAGGCGGCGCGCTATACTATCATTATTCTAATGTTAGGGCAGATATAGTTCCCAATATTGAAGTGAGCATAAACAGCCAAATTTCAAACAGCAAGCAAAGTGTTGCTTGGCATACACCTGTTTTTGGCGGATATATATATAAAGATTATTTTAATACAACACCCTCAAATTCACCTGAAGGTGGCTTAGTGTTAACAACACCGAATGTAGTTATAAACACCCCTGCAGAGTATCAATCGGAAATTGTTGTTAAAGATAGTAGCGGCCAAATTATAAACGGTGCTCAAGAGCCCGGCGTTTGGAACGCTTTAATGAGCAAAAACGGTGTATATTCTTATAATATTGTTTTAAGCCGCCCAAAAACACAAAATTCTGAGTATGGCACATTTACAATAGACGGTGAATTTACAGTTAATGTTGTGCCATCTATTCACATTTCTTCAACAAATATTGTGCAAGGCGATGTAATTAATATAACTGTGTCGGGCATAGGCGAGCTTGAGTTGCCAACAATGCAACAAAATATAGCACCTGCATTTTTTGCAAAAGACGGCCGAAATTACACAGCACAAATAGGCACAGGCTATTTGGTAAACCCCGGAACATATAATTTAAATGTTATGTTAGGCGATGTAAGTGTTAATGAAGTTATTACAATTGGCGCTGCTGAATATGGCAGGCAAGATTTAACAATTAGCTCGACAACTGTTGCAAACACAAGCGGTGCAGAGCATTTACAAGCTTACAGAGATGCAATTTACCCGCTTTATGAAACTTTTGATGACGTAATTTATTGGCAAGAGCCTTTTATGAAACCTGTTGACGGCGACAAAATAAACACCGAGTATGGCATTTACCGTTACACCAACGGCTCAAGCAGCTATGAACGCCATGCGGGAATTGACTATGACGGCGAGCAAGACGACAATATTTATGCAGCTAATAACGGAAGAGTTGTATTTGCAAGCTTTTTGGATGTTACAGGAAACACTGTGGTAATAGAACACGGTGCAGGTTTAAAAACTTACTATTACCATTTAAACGAAATTTATGTTGAAAACGGCGCGATGGTGCAACTTGGCGATGTTATAGGCGGTATGGGCACCACAGGTTATTCCACAGGCGACCATTTGCACTATGAAGTTCGCATAGGCAATATTAGCATTAACCCACACCTTTTACAAGATGGTACATCTGGCATTTACAATAAAGGATAGCCCAGCACATAACTAAAGCGGCTTTAAAAAAAGGAGATTTTATGGCAAAAAATAAAGGGGAGCAAAATGCAATAACTAACAGCGATAAGCAAACCCCCGAAAAAACTGCTGTAATTAAAAAAGAGAATAAAAAAGCAGAAAACAATAAAAAAGCGCCTAAACAAAAAAAGGCAACAGAGAATATTATTAAAATAGCCAAAACATTTCAGCGCGGTGAAAATGAAACTGCGCTTCTCTATAGAAACGAGAGAAAAGGGCTTATAGTAAACGCTTTAGGGCAATTTTTGTATGAAACAGGCTTTTTTGTTGAATATAGCTTTTTGCGCTTTTACAGAGCTTTAAGTTTTGTTTTTGTAACAAGCATAAAAACAATAAATTTATTGTTTTTAACTTTAATGCGCCCACTTTTCGCCTTTTTAAGAGGTATATTGCGAGATTTAGCATCGCCTTTTATAGGCATTTATCATAGCTTTTCGCGGCCAAAAAACGAAAAAGCCGAAAAAGTGCATTTGACAAAAAAAGAAGTAGCGCTATCATTTTTACACTCTTTAAAATATTTACTGCCAATAGGTGCAGGCACTGTTTTTGTGCTAACCATTTATTTAAGCCTCTCCACTCCTTATTCGCTTGCGGCAACGCAAGATGGTGTTTTCCTTGGCTATATTCAAAACGACACCGTGTGGGACGAGGCCGAAAAAACTGTTGAAAGCCGTGTTAGGGCTGCCCACGAGCAGCAATCTTTAGACATTACACCTACTTTCACACTGGCGGCAGTTAGCGAAGAACAAATTCTCACATCAACGCAACTTGCAGATAGAATAATAGAGGAAAGCAGCGAGCAAATTGCATGGGCTACCGGTATATATGCAGGCGATGTTCTTGTTGCGGTATCTGTGCAAAAAGATGAGATGCAGCTTATTTTAGACACACACTTAAATTTAGTTATCCAGGAAAACCCCGAGGCTAGAGTTGATTTTGTTCACGAGTTAAGGCTTGAAGACGGGCTTTATTACACTGAATCTATTACAAATACAGCGCAAGTTGAAAGCAGCTTAATTCGAGGAAACTACTTGCAAACGCAAATAACAGTTACGCAAGTGCGCGAGGAAATTATTCCTTTTGCACAAGAAACCCAAGACAGCGAGCTTTACTACACCGGCACAAGCATAATATCTCAAAGCGGCATAAACGGCATTGTAAACGTAACAGAGGACGTAATTTATATTGATGGCGTAGAAGTTGGCAGAGTATATTTAAGCGAAGAAGTTGTGCGCGAAGCAAGAACACAAATTACGCTTAACGGAACAAGGCAAAACACAAGTGGCGCAGGCTCTTACACAGGCGATGTTATAGCCGGAACAGGCACATTTATTTGGCCGGTGCCTGCATACACCATGACAACTGTTGAATTTGGGGAAGGTGGGCACCGTGCGCTTGATATTGCGGCGCCTTCAGGCACGCCGATATACGCGTGTGATACAGGCACCGTAACAGAGGCAGGCTGGCATTACAGTTGGGGTTACTATGTGCTTATAGACCACGGCAACGGTATTACCACATTGTATGCCCACTGCTCAAGGCTTGATGTTGCACCGGGTGTTAATGTTCAGCAAGGTACACAAATTGGCCTTGTTGGTAATACAGGCGTCTCATTTGGCAACCATTTACACATAGAGATTACAGTTAACGGCTCGCTTGTTAACCCAAGGGGCTATATTGCAGAACCTTAGTTTTTATAAGAAATATAACAAAACCGCTATTGCATTTGCAATGGCGGTTTTAAGCGTTTATTATGCTTGAAATAATTTCTTTTTTTGTGTTATTTGGCTAATGTTCATTTGCCTTTGCAAAACTTATTAACGCTTTATAATTTAAATTTAACAAATGTGCAAAAAAGAAAGCCGATTGCTAACGCAATCGGCTGTGGTTAATAATCGAACTCGCACTAATTTATGTTAATCTTTGCTTGATGTGCGTTGTTTCATAATGCCGCTCGGCTTAAACCCGGGAGTAATAGCTTGCTCAAGTGTGCGCACCTCTTTAGTTCTGGGGTTCACATAAGTTTTTGGTGCTCTCTCACGCATTTCAAAGCGCCCAAACCCACTAAGAGTTACCTTTTCTCCGGTTGCTAGGGTTTCCATTATGCTATCTAACATTGTGTCGATAACCGAGTCCACATCAGAAACGGGCAGCCTTGTCGATTTTGCCACATGTGTGATCATTTCTGACCTTGTCATTTTACAAGCCCCCTTTCGTTTGCTTGACAATTTATTGATGTTAACACGTTTACTTGTCATCTATATTGTAATATATTTTTCAACACTTTACAATAATTTGTAGCATTTTTGCCATTATATGCAAAAGCGTTCATTTTAAAGCTACACAAATTATGATATATGTTACAAAAATAACGCATTATAGAAAAATCTCATTCGCAAATATTTTTTTCAACGTTCTAACAGCTAAATTTGCAAGCCTAAATTAGCAAAAGGAATTTCTGTAAGTTTATATGTGTTTTTTAGTAAATTTTCAGGCCTATAATCTACAAAGCAAACGCTTTGTGCGCCATAAAGCAACGCTACACCGCGCTTTACTCCTTTGCTTCGCGCGTAGTTCTTTTCTAATAATTCACTTGCTTTTGCAAGAAGGCTGTCTTTTATTTGAAGTGCCTTTGGAATTCTACCTGCTGCATTTGTTGCCAGCCTATCCCGAATCATCTCATCTCGGAGCAAATCCTTGTTTAAATCGCATATTTGTGGCAGTATATCGTACAAAAACTTTGTATACATATCTAAATCTACATGATGTGTCGCTATATTTTTCTCATTTGCTTTTATGCCAATTTCGCAATAAAAGTCGAAAGGGGTCTTGCCACTTTGCTCTATTGCATACTTTGCGGTTCGAGTAAAGCGGCCGCTGTTATATAATCTTTCAAGGGCATCTTCGCAATATTTAAGCACTTTTATATCCTTTTCGCAAAGCCAAGGGGTGTTTATAATCTCGTAAGGGGGTTTTTCATTAAAGGTGCAAGGGTAATTTTGTGCGTTAGTGCGCATTTCGCTTCCGTGCAAAATTTTCAAAAAGCCCAATTGCATTACATTTGCATTAAGCGCATACCCCTCATTAAAACTGTTTTTGAATGAGTGTATATCCTCAAAAGGAAGCCCCGCAATTAAATCTATATGTATATGCATATTTCCACATTCAACAAGCCTTTTAATGTTTTCTTTAAGCTTTTGTGTGTTGGTTTTTCTGTTCACCGCACAAAGCGTTTTCTCGTTGAAAGATTGCATTCCAATTTCCAGTTGCACGCTGCCTGTTGGCATTTCGCTTAAAATTTGCATTGTGCTTTCGCTTAAAATATCAGCCGCTATTTCAAAATGAAAGCAGGTTTCCTCGTTAATTCTCTTGCCTATATTCTCTTTAATAAAGCGCAATATTTTATTAGCGTGCTCTGTGTTTGCGTTAAAAGTTCTATCTATGAATTTAACGGTTTTAGCCATGCTATTTGAAAGAGTTACTATGTTTTCAAATATTTGCTCATCGCTAAAATAGCGTGGTTTTTCACTGACGCCTGAAAGGCAAAACGCACAATTGAAAGGGCAATTCCTCGATGTTTCAATATAGGCTATCCTGCCCTTTAAACTTTGCAAATACTCGCTTGTATATGGGTTTAAAAGCGAATGTTTTGCTTTTAACTCACATGGCTTTGAACTGTATGCCTTTGTGTTTAAACCGCTAATTTGCCCCTTTTGCGGGCCCTCGCCTGAATATAGGCAATTTATAAGCTCGGGCACGCTCTCTTCGCCCTCGCCTGAGAGTACATATTCAATATAATTGTGCTCGTTTAAAATAGCATTTGCGTTATAGCCTGCCTCGGGGCCGCCCAGTGCAATAACAATATCCGCGTTTTCTTCTTTAATAGCTTTGGCAAGCTTTAATGTTGCTTCAATATTCCATATATAACAAGAAAAACCGATAAACTTTGGTTTATCGGTTAAAATTGCATTTACTATACCGCTTAAATTTGCGCTTGCTTCTTTTACAGTGCTTTCATATGCAACAGCTTTTATATTCCCTTTGCTGTGCAAGTTTACCGCTACTGCCAAATAATAAGGCGCAAGGCTGGCGTGAACGTATTTTGAATTTAATGTGCAAAATTTCGCAAAATACAAAACTATTGCCTCCAAGAACTATTATTTTCTGCGCCCTAATATTCTTAATAGATATATAAATATATTTATAAAGTCTAAATAAAGTTGAAGTGCACATATTATGCTTGTTTTTTTAGCCATTTCACTATTTGAGCCATAAGCTGCATAATAAGCTTTAATTTTTTGTGTGTCGTAAGCGGTTAAGCCCATAAATATTACAAGGCCAATAATTGAAATTACCAAATCGAATGTTGATAAATTAATAAACATGCCAATTACATAGTATACCAATATAAATATTAAGCCGCCAAATAATATTGGGCCAAGGCTTGTTAAATCTCTTTTTGTGAAATAGCCGTATGCTGAAAGGCCGGCAAAAAACAATGCGGTTAAACCAAATACAAATATTAGAAAGGCAACATCGTATAGTATGAAAAATGTTGTGAATGTTACGCCGTTTAATATAGCATATGTGAAAAACAAAAGCACAGCTGTGCTTGACTGTATTCTGTGTAAGCTTGCGCTAAGTGATATTACTACTAAAACTTCTGCTATTAAAAGAATATAAGGCGCTAATGGTATGGAGAAAACAGTTAGCCATAGCCCGCTTACTAAAAATGTAATAGATGTTGCGAATGTAGCAATAAGCCCTAAAAACATCCATAAAAACGTTTTAGTGGTATATTCGTTAAGCGTTTGAGCTGTATTGTCTTGAATTGCAAATTCTAGGTTATTATTGCCGCTATTTTGTGAAAAACCGTCATTGTGTACATCATATTGTTTGCCATCTTCACCAAACATTTCCTTGTTATAGCCTTGATTGTTGTTGTTTTTAAACATAAACTATCCCCGTTCTTTAATTTTCTGTTTATTTTAATACTTGTTATCGTTGATTTTTTATACTAATCTATTATTGCAAAAGTGCAACATACTAATTTTAACACAAGATTTCATCACTTTCAAGATGTTTGTACGCATAATTTGTAACATATATTATAAAAATAGGTAAAATACAAATTTTTATTGACAAAACGTCATATTTTTCATACATTATAGCTAATAAAGATTGGTGCTTTTGCATATAGAATATAGCATTAAAACCATGTACAATGTATATAAAGAAGCCGAATATGTACCGTACAGCGCACAAAAAGAGATGGGGTATTAAAATGAGCGCAAAGAGTTACAAAAAGGTACGCGAATTTTTATTCTGGCTGGATATTGATGAAAACTGCTTGGCGCCGCCACAAAGCAGAATAGTATACGACGGCGTTTTAGAAATGTTGCACAGCGTGCAACGTGTGGCAGATGTAGTAGTTTGCAGCAAAGAAGGTGTTGTATCTTTAAAAATGCATTGGCAACAATGGAGGCTACCCAGCCCTGATTGTTTTTTGGGTGCGAAGCTTTCCAGCCAAAGTGCACTTTTAAAAACTGTTCTTACATGCGGATATCAACCAAAACAAGTGCTTGTTGTTGGCAGCACACACGACGTTATGGTGGCATCACAACAAAGTGGTGTTCTATGTTATCCTATTTTGCAAGGTAGGCAGGCAGTATCATGGGAAAGGCTTTTGGAAGAAGGCCTTGATAAATGGCTGCACCGCTCCTTTTCAGACACATACCAGCAGGAATTATTTGCAGCGCAATCCAGCATGTTGCACCAAGGCAATTCCTCGGCAATTTACATGCATAACTCCAATAAATAATAATACAAATTTAATATATATGTTTGTGCTTTCAATATTTTGTTGTAGCATCGCTTAAATTGCAAACTAGGCGATAATGTTTTTACATTAATGCCTAGTTTTTTATTTAAAGTATTAACTTAAAACGTGCGCTATACTGTTATGTATAGCGCACATTTAATAGCTTAAATTAATAATTAACTATATCGCTAATTAAGCTTTTTATGTTTTCGTTCATAACTTCATCGGTGAACTGACACGTGCCAACAGCTTTATGGCCGCCGCCGCCGTATTTTAACATTAAGCTGCCAACATCTACATTAGATGTGCGGTTAACAACAGAGTACCCAACAGCACAGCTACAACCTTTGCCGCCGCGCCCGCTAACAATCCAAACAGATATGTTTTGTTTTGGGAATAAGCTGTAAACTAAAAAGCGGTTGCCTGAGTAAATAGGGTCAATTCCGCGCAAATCGCTTATAATTGCGTCGCCTTCAGTGTGAGTGTGAGCTTTAACCATGTCTATAAATTTTGCATTTTGCTCTATATAAACGTCTACACGCTCTTTAACATCGGGCAGTGCAAGCATTTCTTCTATGCTCATGGTAATGCATGCATCAATCAATTTTTCCATAAGTGCATAGTTAGATATTGTGAAATTGCGCCAACGGCCAAGGCCTGTTCTGGGGTCCATCAAAAAGCCCATTAAAATCCAGCCTGTGGGGTTTTGTATTTCATCTATAGTTAAATCGGCCGAGTCAACTTTATCAACGCCCCACATCATTTCTTCAAGGTCCTCAAACGTTTTGGCACCGCCATAGTAGTCGTATATTATTCTGGCGCATGAAGGAGCAAGGCGGCTTTCGCCTTTATATTTGCCTTCTAATTCATTTCTCTCGTGCTCGCTTGAGTGGTGGTCAAACCATAAACCACAGCCGGGCACGTAAGGCACATTTGCTAAACAATCATTTTCTGTAATTTCAACTAAACCGTCTTGTAAATCTTTCGGATGCGCAAAAATCCAATTATCAATAACACCAACTTTTTTTAAAAGTGCAGCGCAAGCTAAACCGTCAAAATCAGACCTTGTAACTAGTCGCATAAAAAACCTCCGATTATCTTTATTAAATTTATTTTAACATTTTAAGCTTAAAATCGCAAGTGTTTTGGGGTAAAAAACAAAAAACATTAAGGGCGAATAAAGAAAACCTGAAAAGGGTGTTGCTTTAGCAATACTTGTCTTTGAGTTTTTTATAATAAAAGCTATATTTAAATTAGTTTTCAAAGCTAAATTTGCTAATTTTTAATTGTAAAATAATATAAAAGCAAAAAGGCTTTTTTAATGTTAGCGCAACAATTGACATAGATTTACAATTAAAGTATAATAAAAATATGCATAAGAATATCACATGGCAACGCTTAAAATTTTAGCAAGTTTACAAAATATTTAAAACAAGTTAGGAGCTTTAAATAATGACAGTAAATTTCCAAAAACTTCCGAGCACAGTGCAAGAATTTGAGATGCTTGTAAAGGCGGGGCTTGATAAACCGGAAAGAACAGCGGCACTTTTTATTTGCGCAATACATATTTTGTCGCAAGATAGGCAGGCGGGAATTGACGCTATTAATTTGCTTAAAGGGCCTGCGCCGCTTTCTTTGCGTGACATAGCTTGGTTTAAAGACAGAATAGGCGATAAACTTTATTTACCCATGGCTTATTTTAACGGTTCAACTCCTGAAAATAGCTATACCCCAACAATGCCATACACATTAACGTTTACAAGCGACCCTCGCCCGCAAGATTGCGAAGAAGGCTATATTCGCTTATATATAAAAACGCCTGCTTTTGATACGCCAAGGGCAATAAAACTGCGCCAAAAGGGCAGCGAATGGTTTGCATGGGAATACAGCGGCATTATGATGGGCGTTAGAACGCGAGCAAAAGACGACCCATGGGCTTAATCTTTGCCGGCATAACCATGAATTTATAAACAGAAATAGCAAATTTATTTAATTTAACTGTAAAAAGTGGGCGAAGATGGATAATTTAAACATAGCATGTGATTTTAATAAATAATTTCTATTTTTTATTGACTTTAAGAAAGTATTATGATAGAATATTTAAGCATTGCATTATGTTTAATGTGAGTGGCCGCTAGCAATACTTCCCGGCGGCTAATGTAAAGTTTACATGGAGATGTGTCTGAGTGGTTGAAAGAGGCGGTCTTGAAAACCGTTGACTGTAACAGGTCCGTGGGTTCAAATCCTACCATCTCCGCCAACTTTTTATAAGTTTTGCTCGTGTAACAATACACACATTATTATTTAGCAATAGCATTTAATTTAATAGGTTTATACGCTTACCATGCAGAAGTACTCAAGTTGGTGACGAGGCGCCCCTGCTAAGGGCGTAGGCTGGGAAACCGGTGCGAGAGTTCGAGTCTCTCCTTCTGCGCCAAGAAGACGGGATAAAATAGATAACATCTATTTTATCCCGTCTTTGTGTTTTTTATGGTATTTTTTTGCACAAACATCATTTTACTTGCTTTAGCAACATTGTTATTTGCATTAAGTGAAGATAATTGAAGGGTGGCAATAGGTGTAAAACTAAATATTTTTTCATTGTTATTTAAAAGGCGATTATTAAAGAGATGTTAATTACGCTATAGCCGCCTTGCTATATAAATGAATAAAAACAAGAAGGCGCTTTCTCTTTTGGCTAAAGGGAAAGCGCCTAAAACAACTTTGCCACAACTTTGCCACATTTTAAGCGAATTTATTTCACAAAGTGGTGATAAACTTTAAAGTACAGTTTTAATGTATATGTGTTTTTAGCGAAAAACAAAAGGGATAGTGCAATTAAGCTAAGCTGAAAGATACGCTTAGATTTAAGTATTTACACTATGCCTTTTTGAATGTTTTTAGCTTTTAAACACATTAAGGCAGAAAAAATATATAAAAATGGTTTAATGTTGGAGGAGTATTATGACGGGCAAAGAGCAAATGCAAAGTGTGAAAGAAGATGTAAATACTAAACAGGATGATAGCCGAAAAAATAAAAGAGCAAGGTTAAATAGCAAAAAATTTATTGTTATTATTGCCGCGGCTCTTGCTATTATTATTTTAGCGGTAATAGCATATAACTTTATATTTCCTTCGCAAAATAATGTTAGTGCCGGCGCAATGATGGGTGTAAATTTGAATTCTTCCCAAAATAATATGTATATGGAAGAAGTGGTTACAGTATCAGATATTGTTGTGGGCGTAACGGAAATGGGTTCTTCAAGCCTACTTAGCAATGAAATATCTTTTGAGTTTCAAACAACTATACTTGAGGTTGTTGCGAAACCCGGCCAATATGTAGAGCAGGGCGAAACAATTGCGTTTATAGACCCCGAACTGTTTGAAGAACAATATGCAGCAGCGATGACTGAGCTTGAAAGTGCAGAGCTTTCGCTGTCTCAAGAGCAATTAAGCCTACAAACAACATCTTTAAACGCCAGCCAAACTTATGATGATAATATAATTAACGGTGAAAATGCCCAAAATGTATATAATTTGAATATAGCGGAATTAGAGAGCGGCTATAACGAAATTTTAGCTGAAATTACAAGCCTTGAAGCGCAAAAAGCAGCGCTTGAAAATCAAATTGCAGCGGTTAATGTGCTTAAGGGCGAGCTTGCAACGCTTGAAACTCAGCGTGATGATATTGAAAAAATACTGCTAAATGTGGAGTTTTTACTGCAACAAAATATTACAGACCCTACAGACCCCGCTGCCCTTGCAGGAGCTGATGCAAGCGGCGATTCGCTGATAAGCACACTTGATAGAGATGTGCTAACACAAAACAAAACAGATAAAGAAGCTGAAATAGCAAATAAAGAAGCGGAAATTCAAACAGCCGAGGGCACACAGCAAAGTAGCGGTTCATCAGGCACAAGCGGCTCAACCTCGCAAAGCCTTGAAGACCAACTTGCACAAGTTGTTGCAAGCGTAAGCCAAAAATATTCAGAGCGCGATACTTATGCTTCAACTATGGAATTAAGAAAGCTTGATTACTACCAGGAATATGAAAAGTCAATTCAAACATATAATACTGCAAGCACACAGTATAGTGTAACAGTGCAAACTGCAAACAATCAACTTGATGAAGCAGAGCTTAAAGTGCAAGAATTGCAAGCGGAAGTAGACGCACTAACAAAGCTTGCAACAGATGGCACAGTTATTGCCACAACAAGCGGTTATATTTTAAGCATTCAAGAAGAGGGTGCAACAGTAAATGCAAATGGAACTATTGCAACAATAGCCAATAGCACAACAGCAAATGTGTATGTTAGTATACCCCAAGAGGATATTGCAGACATAGAAATAGATATGCCTGTAAATATAGTTTTTGATGCTTATGAAGATAATATTGTAACAGCGGTTGTAGACAGTATATCGCTTACACCGTCCGGTGGAATGTCCAGCAGTGTGAACTATACCGTTGGCATGGAAGTATATGTTGGTGCATTTGAAGGCATGGTGATTTTTGAGGGCATGACGGCAGATGTTACATTTGTTGAAAAGCAAGTTTTAGAAGTACTTGTTATTTCTAATAAATGCGTAGAAGCTATAGACTCAAAGCAGTATGTTAAAATGTACGATGAAAATGGAGACGTTATACAAGTTGAAGTTACAACAGGTTTTTCAGACGGCTTTGACGTTGAAATTACAAGCGGGCTAAAAGAGGGCGATGTAGTATTAATCGAAAGTGCGGTGAGCCAAAATGCGGCTTAACGAGATAATGCGCCTTGTTTTTATAAATTTAAAGCAAAACAAATTCAAAGTGTTTTTAACCTCGCTTGGCATTATAGTAGGCGCTGCCACAATTGTAATGGTTATAGCAATTGGCGAGGGCGGAAAACAAGATGTTGAAGAGCAGTTTAAAACCCTTAATGCAGGAACAATAACAGTTACAAGCGGCGGCTTAGATATGGAAAGCATGATGGGTGCTATGGGCGCAATGGGTGGCGGAATGCCATCGGGCGGCACAATGCCCAGCGGCGGCGGCACAACAGGTGGCACAACAGGTGGCACAATGTCCGGTGGTGGCGGTGACAGAGGCGGCACAACGGGCGGCGGCTCGCGCAGTGCATCAATGCTACCTATGGCCGAGGGTGCAACCTTAACACAAGATAACCTAGAGGAAATAATATACTTTGTGCCCGATATCACAGCAGGTGCAATTTTTGCAACAGTTGAAAGCGACGTATTAAGTGATGACTTAGAAGAAGCTTTATCATACGAAATTATTGCTACCCAAAGCAGTTATGCTCAAATTTCAAACTTATCCTTATTAATTGGCAGTTTTATTACAGACGAAGAAGTGGAGAATGAAACACGAAGTGTTGTTTTGGGTTACAATGCCTCAATAGAGCTTTTCGGCTCGCCACAATATGCATACGATGCGCGTGTAGAAATAGACGGCAGAGAGTATGTTGTAAATGGTGTTCTTGCTCAAATGGGCACTGTTGTTTCAGGGGTAAACCCCGATGATTCAATATTCATGCCTTATTCAACTGCAGATAAATATTTGCTCGAGCGTGATACACAGCCGCAAATATCGGTGCTTGCAACAAACGTTGATGCGGTGCCCGCTGTAATAGAGAATATTGAGTTGGTGCTAACACAGGCAAACCCAAACGCAACATACACCGTAGAGGACGCAGGCGCAACAATGGACGCCGCTATGCAAAGCGCTAATACACTTTCGGTGCTACTATTGGCAGTTGCCGTAATAGTGTTCATAGTTGGTGGAATAGGCATAATGAATGTTCTGTTTGTAAGCGTAAAAGAGCGCACGAGAGAGATAGGCATTTTAAAATCTCTTGGCACTAAAAAACGAGATATATTGTTTTTGTTCCTATTAGAGGCGGGAATGATAGGCCTTATTGGCGGGCTGCTGGGTGTGGGCTTAAGTTTTGCTGTTATGCCTCTTATGCAGTATACAGATATGACGGTTGTTATAACAGCCTCTTCAATATTACTTGCTTTTTTATTTGCGCTTTTCACAGGTACAGCGTTTGGTTTTTATCCGGCGTGGAAAGCTTCTAATTTAATACCTATAGAAGCACTTAATAATGAATAAATATTTCGGCATGTTAGAACTAGCTAATAACAAAATAGAGAATGTAGGAGTTAATTATTATGAAAAAATTAATATTGTTAATTACAATTATTATGGCAATTGCATTGTTTGCAGGTTGCTCATCACAAACAGAGGAACAAACACAAGTGCAAGCACAAGGTGAAACTCAACAAGGCGATGCACAGCAGGGCGGCGCAATGGGCGAGGGCGGCGATGGCGCAATGCAAATGCGCGGCAATAGTGTAACAGGGCTTGTAACAGATGTTGTGGGCAACGAAATAACAATACAAGTTGGGGAAATGGAAAACGGCGGCATGGGCGAGATGACACAAGAGCAAAGAGATGCAATGCAAGACGGCGAAATGCCCGAGGGGATGGAGGCGCCTGAAGGTGCAGGCGGCGGCATGGGCGAGATGACACAGGAGCAAAGAGATGCAATGCAAGGCGGCGAAAGGCCTGAGGGAATGGAAATGCCTGAAGGCGAAGGCGGCGGCAGAGGAGAGGGCGGCACGGCCGGTGGCGGTATGACCGGTGGCGGCATGGCGTCAATGGAAGGCGAAGACTACAGTGAAATAATAACGCTTACAGATGAGATTAAAACATTTAGTGTTCCCGTAACCACAGCTGTTGTTCAATTTGGAACAGAGATGACATTCTCACAAATAACAGAGGATATGTATATAACAGTTATGCTGGATGAAAGCGATAATGTTACTTCAATTAATATTTTGGGGTAGAATGTAAATATGATATGCAATGTTAGATAAAGGTGTAAAAGCAGAAAGGGCAAAATTATGATAAAAATGAAGGGCATAGTGAAAAAATACAACACAGGCGGTGAAGAGCTAACTGTTTTAAAATCGGTAGATTTTCATGTTAACAGTGGTGAATTTGTAGCGGTGCTTGGGCCCTCGGGTAGCGGAAAAAGCACACTTATGAATATAGTGGGCTGTATGGATTTAAGCAACAGCGGAGAATATTATTTAGACGAAGTTGCAGTACACAAACTAAAAGGCGAAAAGCTTACAAAAATTCGCAATGAAAAAATAGGCTTTATATTTCAGCGCTATCAACTAATACCAACATATAGTGCATTGCAAAATATCATAATGCCGCTTTTAGTTAGGGGTATGTCATATAACGAGGCGCTATTAAAGGCAAAGCCCACAATAGAAATGCTAGGGCTATCAAAAAGAATTAAACATCGCCCCGCAGAGCTTAGCGGTGGGCAGCAACAGCGTGTTGCAATTGCGCGAGCACTGGTGGGTGAGCCTGCTATTTTACTTGCCGATGAACCCACAGGCGCGTTAGACAGCAAAACAGGCGCAGAAGTTATGCAGCTTTTCAAACATTTGCATAGCCTAGGGCACACAATTGTAATGATTACTCACGATAGCGCAATTGCGCAAAATGCAGGGCGCATTGTGCAAATTATTGATGGGAATGTTTACACGGGAAATGGAAATAGCCCACAAGAAAAACAAAAGAAGGAAATAGCATAAAACAATTGCAAGCCTAGTGTTAAATGCAATATAGCTTTAAATAGCTTAAAATGCTTTTGCATTATATAAGACTGTGAAGGGAAATTTCTGCACAGTCTTTTTGCTATTCATTGAATTTTAACAAATATTTGCTATTATATAGGTATTATAATTTTTTATAAGTGGAAAGGGATGTTAAATCTAATGCAAAAACTAATTTACATTGCAGACGATGAAAAAAACATACGCGATATTATTGAGGGCTTTTTGAAAAAAGAGGGTTTTGAAACAGTTTGCTTTGAAACGGGCGATGCGCTTTTGCTTGCATTTGAATTAAAACCGTGTGATTTAGTTATTTTAGATATTATGATGCCGGGTAAAAGTGGGCTTGAAATTTGCACAAAGCTTCGAGAAAACAGCAATGTTCCTATTATAATGGTGTCTGCACGGGACAGCGAGCTTGATAAAATAACAGGCCTTGCAATAGGCTCTGACGATTACTTAACAAAGCCGTTTTCGCCAATGGAGCTTGTTTTGCGTGTGAAAAGCATGTTCCGCCGCATTAGTATAGAGCGCAATACACCCAACAATGATAGCATAACTTTTGCTGATATAACGTTAAATTATTCTTTGCGCACATGCGTTTGTGAAAACAAAAATATAGAGCTAACGCCGATGGAATTTGACCTGCTTTTATATATGTTTAACAATAATAGAGCCGTAAAAAGAGAAGAACTGCTTAAAAATGTATGGGAGTTTGCAGGTGAAGGCGACACAAGGGCAGTTGACGATTTAGTTAAAAGGCTGCGTAAAAAAATAGCGGGTACAAAAGTTAAAATAACCACAGTGTGGGGGTTTGGCTTTAAGCTGGAGGAAGACAGTAAATGAAAATGCTATCACTAAAACAAAAAATAACAGGCTCGTATGTTATTTTAATAATTGCAATACAAATATTTGTGCTTGTTGTTTTTAATATTCTTGTGAGCATATATTCATATAACCAAGCAGAGGAAAATTTAAGCAGAGCTGCAGCAAGGCTTAAACAAAATGTAGCATTTGCAAACGGCGCACAAAATCCCAATGACAGGATGCCGCCGCATATGCTGCTTTCTGTGCTTGAGCAAGGCGGAAATACACAAATAATTGTAAATGAAAACGGAGTTTACACCGATATCTCAAGAGGCAATGAAGATAAGCTACCAACAAATGTTGTTCAAAAAGCAGGTGAGCTTACAAGCGCAAGTGCCGAAGAGGAGATAGTTTCATTTTACGAAAACGGAGAATATTACCACGCAATGTGGATGGATATTGAAGAGCTTCCCGAAGGGCAAACAGCAATTTATATTTCAGCCGGCTACTTTGCCGATGGCTTTGTTGATACGGTAAATATTATAATGGTGGCGATTTTGCTGTTTTCTGCAATTGTTTTTATTGTTGTATCGCAAAAAATTGCAAAAGATATAGCGCAGCCTATTCAAGATATTTCAAAAACTGTAAAACAGATGAAAAGCATTGAACGTTTGAATGTTAGTGAAAACCAAAAGAGTATTGAGTTAAAAGAACTTGCAATTGAAATAAATGAGATGAATGAACGCATTTATAATTACGACAAAAAGCAAAAGATGTTTTTGCAAAATGCTTCGCACGAATTTCGAACGCCGCTAACAAGCATACAAGGCTATGCAGAGGGTATGATGCAGGGCGTTTTTGAAGACAAAGAAAAAGGCATGGACGTTATTTTAGAAGAGACAAAGCGGCTTACAAAAATTGTTGATGGCGTATTATCGCTTGCGAGAATAGAAAATTTTGAGGGCAAATATACAAAATCTAAAATAGATGTAAATGAGTTTATTCAAAACAGTGTTGTTTCAATTAGCGGAATTGCTGTAAGTAATGGCAAAGAAGTGGTGCTGGATGTATCAAAGCAAAACCTATTTGTAAATGCGAATGAAGAGCTATTAAAGCAAAGCATAATGCACTTAATTTCTAATGCGCTACGCCATGCAAAAAGCAAAATAGTTATAAGCGTGAAAGAGCAAAATAGCAAAGTGGTAATTTCGGTTAGCGATGACGGTAAAGGTATAAACGAAGATGATTTACCACATATTTTTGAGCGCTTTTACAAAGGTACAGACGGAGAATTCGGCTTAGGGTTATCTGTTGCAAAGGCTGCAATTGAGAATATGAAAGGGGAAATAAGCGCAAAAAACAGCGAAAACGGCGCAGAATTTATAATAGTATTATCATCAAGCTAAAAAGCATAGGGCGTTGCTTTTATATGTGCCTCATTTATAAGTGGCCATGCAGAGCCTAAAACTGCAAGGGGTAATAAAAGAAATATAAATAATTGCTAAAAGAAAGTTTGTTATATTGCACCTCTATAGTAACTGTGATATGATTATATCAGCAAAAACAAGTGTTTTTTATAGTAATAAGCTGTTAAAATATAATTATTTCGCCAAAAGGAGGCAGCCGTGATGAATTCAGCTTGCAATATAATTTTAGATGAAAACAGTAAAGAGTTAAATTTAAAAGGCAGTAAAGCATTGCCCGTTGCAATATATAATGACGATTTAAGGCAAAAACCTGTACCATATCATTGGCACGATGAAATTGAGCTTATTGTTGTAGTTGAAGGGCAAATGGAACTTATCTGCGAGCTTGAAAAGTTTGTGCTAAAGAAAGGCGAGGGCATTTTTATTAACGCAGGTAGGCTACATTCTTGCATAAACTATAATGACGCAGATTGCACTATTAAGTCATTTGTGTTTCATTCAAGGTTTATTTACGGCGATTTAAGCAGTATATTATTTGAAGATTATTTTCATAAATTCTTAGCCGAAACTTCGGTTGCTAATTACTTACTATCCTTTGAAATGTGCGAATGTGTACTTGTGGCTTATGATAAGTTTTTGAAAAAGCAATTTGGCTATGAATTTCTTGTTAGAGAAAATCTCACACAGGTTTTGCTTAACATTATTAAAAGCACAGATAATAATACAAAAATCGACTTTAAAACAATTAAACAGCTTAATAGATGCAAAACAATGATGTCTTTTATTCATGAAAATTTCAGCAATGAGATAACGCTTTTACAAATAGCAAAAAGCGCTGATATAAAAGAAAGCGAAGCATTAAGATGCTTTAAAAACACCTTGAAAACATCACCGATTAAATATTTAAAGAAATATAGGCTTGGAAAGTCGGCTTTTTTATTAAAAACTACTGCTGAGCCTATTATAGATATCGGTTTTGCTTGCGGCTTTTCTGAAATGAGCTATTTTTCTAAAAGCTTTAAAGAAGATTATGGAATGACACCTACGGAGTATCGAAGAAATTTAAAATAAAACTGCGTTTACTATTATAATGTAAGTAAAAGCAGGGGCAATATTAACCCTTAGCACATAAAAACCTGTACCGAGTGATAAAACAAGGTACAGGTTTTTATTTTGTTAAATTTTGTGATGTTGTAAATTTTACATTATAATATTGCTTAATAATTTAGCAAATATTCATCAACTTCCTTTGCACATTTAATGCCATCTGCTATTGCCCAAACAACGAGCGATTGGCCTCTTTTCATATCGCCGCAAGCAAAAATATTATCAACACTTGTTTTATATGAAGTTTGTGCTTTGGCGGGAATATCCACTTTTGGCGCAATATATTGCTCGTACCCAGTAAAACCTGCAGCTATTAAAAGCATATCCGCTTTTAATTTTTGCTCGCTGTTTTCAATTTCGCATAGTTTTCCGTCTTCAAATTTAACCTTGACGGTTAATACCCCTGTAATTTTACCGCCTTTTTCATAAATTTCTTTAATAGTTGTTTCAAAAACTCTGGGGTCAGCTCCGAAAACTTGAATTGCCTCTTCTTGCCCGTAATCTGTTTGTGCCACTTTAGGCCATTCGGGCCATGGGTTTGTCTCTTGGCGCTCACTGGGCGGCTTTGGCATCATTTCAATTTGCACTACGCTTTTTGCACCGTGGCGAACACATGTTCCAACACAGTCGTTGCCTGTGTCTCCGCCGCCAAGAACAATTACGTTTTTCCCTTTTGAGTTTATAAATTCGCCTGTTAAATTGTTTGAAAGCAAACTGCTTGTTGTGCTTTTTAAAAAATCAACTGCAAAATAAATTCCGCTTGCAGCTCTTCCGGGTACTTTAATATCCCTTGCTTTTTTTGCCCCGCAACATAAAACTATTGCATCGTATTCTTTTTGTAAATCTTCAAGTTTAATATTATTTCCTATATCTTTGTTTTTCTCAAAAACAACACCTTCTTGCCTCATCAAGTTAATGCGGCGCTCAATAATTTTTTTATCGAGCTTCATGTTAGGTATGCCATACATTAAAAGCCCACCGAAATTATCATCGCGCTCAAAAACAGTTACATTATGCCCGCGTTTGTTTAATTTTTCGCTAACGGCAAGGCCGGCAGGGCCCGAGCCTATTACTGCAATTTTTTTATCGCTTCTTACAAGTGGTGGATTTGGCGCCATATAGCCTTTTTTAAAGCCGTTTTCTATTAAAAAAAGCTCGTTATCGTGAATTGTAACAGCGTCTGAGTGAATGCCATTAATACATGCCTTTTCACAAAGTGCAGGGCAAACTCTGCCCGTAAACTCGGGGAAACAATTTGTTTTTAAAAGCCTTGATAGCCCATGTTTGAAATTTTCATTATAAATTTCGTCGTTAAATTCATGTATTAAATTGTGCAAAGGGCAGCCTGTAACCATGCCCTTTAGTTCAATAGCGCTAGAGCAAAAAGGAACGCCGCAGTTCATGCACCTTGCAGCTTGGTTTATTCGCTCTTGCTTTTCATTATAACTGTAAAATTCGTTAAAATTCAATATGCGGTCTTTAACGAGGAGCTTTTCATTGGATTTCCTGTCATACTCCATAAACCCTGTAATTTTACCCATTGTTAACACCTAATTTCTGTTTATTACTTTTGTGAAAGCTTCAAGCTGAGCGTTTTCTATAGACGCCCCTTTTTCAATAAAGCTGCTTATTGTTTCAAGCATTTTTTTGTAATCGTTTGGCACTATCTTTTTAAAGTGCGGTAAAATATCTTCAAAACTATCTAAAATATCTTTTGCTCTTTTCGAGCCGGTGTGCTCAAAATGCTTTTCGATTAACTGCTTAAGCTCATCGCTGTCATGCTTGTTTGAAATTTCATACATAGTTACAAATTCTTTGTTTAGCTTTAAATATAAATCGTGTTTTAGGTCTAGCACATAAGCAATGCCGCCGCTCATACCGGCTGCAAAGTTTTTGCCTGTATCCCCTAATATAACGGCTTTGCCGCCTGTCATATATTCAAGGCCATGGTCGCCACAGCCTTCAACAATTGCGGTTGCGCCTGAATTTCGCACCATAAAACGCTCGCCTGCAATGCCGTTAATATAACACTCGCCTGATGTTGCCCCATATAGCGCAACATTACCTATAATTACATTTTCTTCGGCCTTGAATTTGCCGCCTTTAGGCTTTGTAACAATTATTTTGCCGCCCGATAAACCTTTGCCAACATAATCGTTTGCATCGCCGTGTAAGTTTAGCGTTAACCCTTTTGGTATAAACGCCCCAAAACTTTGGCCGGCGCCGCCCGTACACTCAACTGTAAACATATCATCATCAAGCGTGTTTTTATACACTTTGCTTATTTCAGCGCCCAAAATTGTTCCAAGCGTTCTGTCGGTGCTGCAAACATTAATTTTTTCGGTGTGGGCAATTTTAGTTTCAATGGCTTTTTTAAATTTATTAAGAAGTGTTTTTTCGTCTATGGTATCTTTTAATTTAAAATCGTATAAACTGTTTTCATCAAAGGTTTTTTGGCTGCTGTTTGCATGAACATCTGATATCACAAGGCTCATGTCAACAAGCTCTGCGCGGCTTGTAACTTTTTTGTCTTTAACTTTTATAAGGTCTGTTCGCCCTGTTAATTCTTTTAATGTTCTAATGCCAAGCTTTGCCATTATTTCGCGCAGCTCTTCGGCTATAAACATCATAAAGTTCATAATATACTCGGGTTTGCCTCTAAAGCGCTTACGCAAACATTCGTTTTGCGTTGCAATGCCCACGGGGCAAGTGTCTAAATTACATACACGCATCATCATACAACCCATGGTAACAAGCGGCGCCGTTGCAAAGCCAAATTCCTCTGCGCCAAGTATTGCCGCAATGGCAACATCGCGCCCACTCATAAGTTTACCGTCTGCTTCTAAAACAACGCTAGAGCGTAAATTGTTTTGAATAAGCGTTTGGTGTGCCTCTGCAAGGCCAAGCTCCCAAGGAAGGCCTGCATCTAAAATAGAGCTTGTTGGCGCAGCGCCTGTTCCGCCGTCGTAGCCGGAAATCAATATAACCGCTGCGCCTGCTTTTGCTACGCCTGCTGCTATTGTGCCAACGCCACATTCCGACACAAGTTTAACTGAAATTCTTGCATCTCTATTAGCATTTTTTAAATCGTATATTAGCTGAGCTAAATCTTCAATAGAGTAAATATCGTGGTGTGGCGGTGGGGAAATAAGTGCAACACCGGGGGTGGAGTGCCTTGTTTTTGCTATCCATGGGTAAACTTTACCGCCGGGTAAATGCCCACCTTCACCGGGCTTTGCACCTTGCGCCATTTTAATTTGTATTTCGTTTGCGCTTAGCAAATATTCGCTTGTAACGCCAAAGCGCCCTGAGGCAACTTGCTTTATAGCGCTGTTTTTTATTGTGCCAAGCCTTGCAGGGTCTTCGCCGCCCTCGCCTGAGTTAGATTTACCACCGAGCGTATTCATGGCAATGGCCATGCACTCGTGCGCTTCTTTAGATATAGAACCGTAAGACATAGCACCTGTTTTAAACTGCTTTACAATTTCGCTTGCCGGCTCTACTTCACTTAAAGGTATGCCCTCGCCGAATTTAAAAGCGAGTAAGCCCCTTAATGTGTGAGGTTTATTTATGTCGTCAACCATTGCGGTATATTGCTTAAACCTGCTATAATCTCCACTTTGTGCGGCTTGTTGAAGTGCAATTATAATTTCAGGGCTGTAAAGGTGATCTTCTTTATCCTCGCCGGTAATTAGCTTTGAGTAACCCATGCTATCAAGCGTGTTATCAACACCAAGGCCAAGGGGATCAAATGCTTTCGAGTGCCTAAATTCAACGCCTTCTTCTATTTCTTTAAGGCCAATGCCCCCAACCCTGCTAACAGTGTTTGTAAAGTATTTGTCAATTACCTGCTGGTTAATGCCAACCGCCTCGAATATTTGCGCCGATTGATAACTTTGAATTGCAGATATACCCATTTTTGCGGAAACTTTAACAATACCGTGTAAAACAGCATGGTTGTAGTCGTTAATAGCGGTAAAAATATCTTTATCCAGTATTTTTTTATCAATTAACTCAGCAATACATTCGTGGGCTAAATATGGGTTAATTGCCCTAGCGCCATAGCCTAAAAGTGTTGCAAACTGGTGAACATCTCGAACTTCGCCGCTTTCTAAAATTATAGAAACAGCTGTGCGTTTTTTAGTTCTTATTAAATATTGCTCCATTGCACTAACAGCTAAAAGCGAGGGTATAGCAACATGGTTTTCATCAACGCCTCTATCAGATAAAACTATAATATTAGCGCCCTCACTGTATGCTTTATCACACTTCACAAAAAGTTGTTCTAGAGCTTTTTCAAGCGATGTGTTTTTGTAATAAAGCAGTGAAACAGTTTTAACGTTAAACCCATTTATATTTATGGCTTTAATTTTTGCTAAATCTGTTGCTGTTAAAATGGGGTTGTTTACTTCCAAAACCTTGCAGTTTTGGGCGCTGTCGCTAAGCAAATTGCCGTCTTTGCCAATGTAAACTGTTGTGTCGGTTACAATTTCCTCGCGCAGCGAATCTATAGGAGGGTTTGTAACTTGTGCAAAAAGCTGTTTGAAATACCTGAATAAAGGCTGATATTTATCGCTTAAAACAGCAAGGGGGATATCTGTACCCATTGCGGAAGTTGGCTCAACGCCATTTTTTGCCATGGGCAAAATATTGTTTTTTACATCCTCGTAAGAATACGCAAAAACTTTGTATAATTTATCTCGCTGTGCCTGTGTGTGGGTTGGCATCTTTTTGTTTGGCACTTGCAAGTCTTTTAACTTTACAAGGTTAGTGTCAAGCCATTCACCATAAGGCTTTTTATTTGCATAGTAATTTTTACATTCCTCATCGGATATTAATTTTTTGTTGACGGTGTCAACTAAAAGCATTTTACCGGGCTCTAGCCTTAATTTTTTAACTATTTTTTCAGGGTTAATATCTAAAACGCCAACCTCAGATGATAAAACAAGCGTGTTATCATCCAGTATATAATAGCGTGAAGGGCGAAGGCCGTTTCTGTCTAAAACAGCGCCCATAATATCGCCATCGGAAAAAAGAATTGCTGCAGGGCCGTCCCACGGCTCCATCATTGTGGCGTAATAGCGGTAAAAATCTCGTTTATTCTTGCTCATGTATTTGTTGTTTTTCCATGGCTCGGGTATTGCCATCATAACAGCAAGCGGTAAATTTACACCGTTCATATATAAAAATTCAAGTGTGTTGTCAAGCATGGCGGAATCAGAGCCCTCGCCATTAATAACAGGCAGAACTTTTGCAATATCTTCGCCCAAAACTTCGCTATACATCGTTTCTTCTCTAGCGTGCATTCTGTCGGCATTGCCCCTTATGGTGTTAATTTCACCGTTGTGCAAAATTACCCTGTTTGGGTGCGCACGCTCCCAGCTGGGGTTTGTGTTTGTAGAAAAGCGCGAGTGTACCATAGCAATGGCGCTTTTATAGTTTTTGTTTTGTAAATCTAAGTAAAATAGCCTTAATTGGCCAACTAAAAACATGCCCTTATACACAAGAGTGCGTGAAGATAAACTTGCTACATATGTGCTTGTGGCACTGTGTTCAAACTCTCGCCTTACAATATAAAGTTTCCTGTCAAAATCAATGCCTTTTTCAATGTTTTTTGGACGTTTTAAAAAACATTGCTCAATATAGGGCATTTTTTCTATTGCTTTTTCTCCAAGCACAGCAGAATTTGTTGGCACATCTCTCCAACCTAAAACTTCTATGCCGGCTTTTGTTGCAATAAGTTCAAAAAGCTTTTTTTCTTTCATTCTTTTGCTTTTTTCACAAGGCATAAAAAACATGCCAATGCCGTAATCGCGCTCTTGCCCTATTTCAAAAGGCAGTTTTAAGCTTTCAAAAAACTCGTGAGAAATTTGCACAAGTATTCCAACGCCGTCACCGGTCTGTCCGCTTGCATCTTTACCCGCCCTGTGTTCAAGCTTTTCAACAATTTCAAGGGCGTTTGAAACAACAGAATGCGTTTTTTTACCGTCGATAGACACAACGGCACCTATTCCGCAGGCATCGTGTTCAAAGCTTTTGTTGTATAATGTGTTGTTTTGCATTTGCACCCTCCTTGGTATAATATATAAAAGAGGTCGCGCATAAAGCGCAAAAATAGCGCAATATACACGACCTCTTTGTCGCAAATATAGATTTTTAATATTATATCACAAAAGTAAAATAAATGCAACAAAAAACAGCTTAAGCACCACCTTTAAGTACTTAAGCTGTTTATATCTTTGCGGGGCGTTTTGCAAAATAACGTGAGGGCGCATATATTATATGCTGAGGGAAAATTTTGCATTTGCCACCGTAAGAGTGTTTTTATAAAATTAAAATTGTATTATTCATCTTGCAAAGCGCTATAGCCTTCTTCGCCTGTTCTAACTTTTACTACATTTTCAACATCGTAAATGAATATTTTGCCATCGCCGATGTTTCCTGTGTAAAGCGCTTTTTTAACTGTTTGAATAACAGTTTCAACAGGAATTTTGCAAACAACAATTTCAACTTTTACTTTTGGAAGTAATGTTGCCTCTACTTCAACGCCGCGGTAATATTGTTGCATACCTTTTTGCATTCCGCAGCCCATTACATTAGTTACTGTCATGCCGGTAACGCCAATTGACTCCAAAGCACGTTTTAATTTTGTGAAGCGGCTTTGCTTTGTTACAATAGAGAATTTTGTCATTTTTGAAACACCGCTTGAATTATCCACAACAGGAATTGCCTTTTCGCTTGGAGTTGCAACAAGAGGTTTATCTTCTGTAACCATGCCTATAGGCATAAAGTCGGCATAGCTGCTTTCAAGGCCGTGCTCTGTTGTATCAAGCCCTAATATCTCTTCTTCTTCTGAAACTCTTAGCCCGTGAACTTTTTTAATAATTGCAAATGTAATTGACATTGCAATTGCAGTCCACGCTATAATTGCTACAGTGCCAATTGCTTGCACTAAAAGAAGTCTTGCACCGCCGCCGTAAATTAAGCCGCCATCTATCGCAAAAAGCCCAACCGCAAGTGTTCCCCAAATACCATTTACACCGTGAACGGCAACAGCGCCAACAGGGTCGTCTAATTTTAGCTTTATATCAATAAACTCAACTGCTATTACAACTAAGAAACCTGAAACCAAGCCCACAAGTGCCGCGCCTACGGCGTCCATAGTAGCACAGCCGGCAGTAATACCAACAAGGCCTGCAAGCGCCGCATTGAGTGTCATGGAAACATCGGGCTTGCCGTTTTTAATCCATGTGTAGAACATTGTGGTAACAGCGGCAATAGCGGGCGCAATAGTTGTTGTAACAAATATTGAAGCAAGGCCACCAATTCCGTTTAAAGTTGTAGCGGCAGCGCCGTTGAAGCCATACCAGCCGAACCAAAGTATAAATACGCCAAGTGCGCCTGTAGTTAAGTTATGCCCGGGTATTGCTTTTACTATTGTTTTGCCTGTTTTTTCGTTTTTCTCATATTTACCTATGCGTGGCCCTAAAAACATAATACCTATTATTGCGCTTACACCGCCAACGGTGTGTATTGCGGCAGAGCCTGCAAAATCTATAAAGCCCATTTCAAAAAGCCAACCTTGAGAGTTCCAAACCCAGCCTGCCTCTATTGGGTAAACAATTGCGCTTAAAACGGCGCTGTAAATTAAATATGCGCTAAATTTTGTGCGCTCTGCCATAGCACCTGAAACAATTGTTGCGGCTGTGGCACAGAAAACCAAGTTGAATATAAAAACAGACCATGGGAAATTTGCGTAATCTGTGAAAATATCGAAGTTTGGCATACCGAAAAGCCCTAAAATATAATCTTCGCTCATCATAACGGCAAAACCTATAAATATAAACATCACCGTGCCGAAGCTGAAATCCATTAAGTTTTTCATTATAATGTTTCCGGCATTCTTTGCCCGTGTAAAACCTGTTTCTACCATTGCAAAACCTGCTTGCATAAAGAACACCAGTGCGGCACCTATCAAAAACCACACGCCATATAATTCCGTTAAAACTGCTTCCATTGTTAAATCCTCCTAAAATTAAATTTAAACCTATAAAATAGAAGGTGCGTTTAACCGTTTTGAACAGCTAAACGCACCTCATTGTGCTTTACTTTTATTTTTTTAATTTACGCTATATAAAATTTCGCCGTATGTTGGCATTTTCCAGTGCTTTTTAGGCACTATCGTCTCTAGCTCGTCAACCATAAGCCTAATTTCAGTCATTTGTGTAAAAACGCTATCTCTGTAGAAATTAGCAAGCTCTTTTACGCCCTGTATGCTTTTTGCCTCAATTAAAGTGCTGTTTAATTTTTGAAGTGAATCGTATATATCTTTAGTTAGTGAGGAGCATTTGCTTATAAGAGCGTCTTCTAAAGAAGCATCGCTGTTAAACTGTTGTTTTTTTGTTGCAATATCTAACAGCTCATTTTGAAAGCTTAAAGAATAACCCACAATATCTTTAGAAACCATTTCTATAAAAGTTAGCGCCTCTATATGTATTGCTTTTTGGTAATTCTCGCTTAAAATTTCATACCTTGCATGAACTTCGCTTTCAGTGAAGATATTGTGCTTTTTAAATAGCTCTATATTTTTTGGCTTTATAAATTCAGGCAGGGCATCTTTAGTTGTTTTTAAATTTAAAAGCCCTCTTTTTTCGGCTTCTTTCACCCATTCATCAGAATAGTTGTTGCCGTTAAATATAATTCTTTTGTGTTTTTTAATAGTGCTTCTAACAAGCTTCGTAAGCTCTGTGTTAAAATCATCTGCTTTTTCGAGAACGCTTGCAAACTCGCTTAAAACCTCTGCAACTATTGTGTTTAAAATTATATTTGGGCCTGAAATAGAGAATGTTGAACCAAGCATTCTAAATTCAAATTTGTTGCCTGTAAATGCAAAGGGCGACGTTCTGTTTCTATCGGTGGTGTCCTTAGGGAAATGCGGTAAAACAGTTGCCCCAAGCTCCATATTTGTTTTTTGTGTGCCCTTGTATTCCTCTTTGTTTTCAAGCGATTCCAAAATGGCTGTAAGCTCATCGCCCAAGAATATTGAAACTATTGCAGGAGGCGCTTCATTTGCACCAAGGCGATGGTCGTTACCTGCATTTGCAACAGAAACCCTAAGTAAATCTTGGTAATCGTCAACCGCTTTTATAACGGCTGTTAAGAACAAAATGAACTGTGCATTCTCGTGGGGGGTGTCGCCCGGCTCGAGTAGGTTAAGGCCTGTATCTGTAGAAATGGCCCAGTTATTGTGTTTGCCGCTGCCGTTTACACCCGCAAAAGGCTTTTCGTGTAATAGGCATGCAAGGCCGTGCTTATCTGCAATGCTTTTCATAAGCTCCATTGTAAGCTGGTTATGGTCTGTTGCAATATTTGAAGTTGTAAATATCGGTGCAAGCTCGTGCTGTGCGGGTGCAACCTCGTTGTGCTTTGTTTTTGCCATAACGCCAAGCTTCCAAAGTTCTTCATCAAGCTCTTTCATAAAGGCGGCAACTCTTGGTTTAATTGTGCCAAAATAATGGTCGTCAAGCTCTTGCCCTTTTGGCGGTTTTGCGCCAAAAAGTGTTCTTCCGCAATATATTAAATCGGCACGTTTTAAAAACATTTGTTTGTCTATTAAGAAATATTCTTGCTCGGGGCCTACAGTTGAAACAACTCTTTTTGCGGTTTTGTTGCCAAAAAGCTTTAATACCCTAAGAGCTTGCGTGTTAATTGCCTCCATGCTTCGAAGAAGCGGCGTTTTTTTATCTAATGCCTCACCGGAGTAAGAGCAAAACGCAGTTGGAATGCAAAGGGTATCATCTTTTATAAAAGCATAGGATGTTGTATCCCACACAGTGTAGCCTCTGGCCTCGAATGTGCTTCTTATGCCGCCGCTTGGGAAAGACGATGCATCGGGCTCGCCCCTTACAAGCTCTTTTCCGGAAAACTCCATTATAATTTTACCGCCGTCAACGGGCGAAATAAAGCTGTCATGTTTTTCAGCTGTAATGCCTGTCATTGGCTGGAACCAGTGGGTAAAATGAGTAACTC
>CAYJEU010000008.1:0-79002 GCA_964369565.1 uncultured Bacteroides sp.
ATTTCGTCGCTCCTCCTTTTCCGAAAAAAGGCACGCTCGGATTTTCTGTTCGGTTATAAATGCCCTCACTACGAAAATCTGTCGCTACCACCTTTTTTCGGTTTTGCGCCTTTAGCGTTATGCCTTTAATGGGTATGCATTTTGTGTAAGCAACCCAAGCTTAAAGCTACATTTCACAACAGTGAAATGTAGCTTTTATTTTTTATTATATCTGTGGCATACTAATTAAACAACAAGCCATACAAAAAGTTGATTAAAACGCCCGTTATATTGTTTTTTGCAAAAAAATATTTTGGCTGCTTATTTATGCGCCAATAAAAAAAGAGCCGAGCTGTTAAGCCCGGCTCTTTTTTGTTTAATTTGTTTAATGTTATTTCGTCTACGCGCCCGGTTACTGCAAGGCCATTATCTTTATGAAACATATGTTATGCATATTCCCCTTTAATACTGAGAGAAAAAATGATATAATAATAGCAACTTTAGAAAATCATCAAATATTGATTAAAGATTAAGTGTTAAATCTTATAACGATTATTGCAATATTATATTATACTATGGTACAATTAATTTCTAAAGTTTTTAAAAACAATCAATTATTGGTTGTTTTTTTAGAGTAGTTTATTGCAAATTATTTTAAAAATAAAATGTATCAATTAATAAATAAAACAGAAAATTAGAGAAACAACATGAAAAACACATACTGCATAATTTCTGCACAGTATTTGCCTACTATGGGCGGAGTTGAAAATTTTTCTTATAATTTGGCAAAACAACTTATTAAAAACGGGCATAAATGCATAATTATAACAAGCTCTTTGCCTAATTTATCAAGCTATGAAATTGATAAAAACAAAATTGAAATTATCCGTTTAGATAGTTTTAATTTTTTGCACAATCGTTTCCCCTTTGTAAAATTAAGCAAAAACAATTCTGTTGCACTAAAAAATTTACTTAAATATGAGAACTTGAAATTTATAATCAACACAAGAATATACCCTTTATCGTTATATACTGCTAAATTTGCAAAAAAACATAATATACCATCAATTTTACTCGATCATAGTTCATACTATTTATCATTAGGAAATAAATTTGTTGATTTTATAATTAAACTTTACGAGCACATTTTTTCAAAGCTGATTAAATTAAATTGCAATAGATTTTTTGGCGTTTCAAAAGCCACTTGCGATTGGCTAAAAAATTTCAATATTAATGCCGAGGGTGTTATATATAATTCCATAGATTTTAATGTAATTGATAATGTGGATAAAAAGTGTTTGGATTTATCAAAATATAATATGAATAGCGAAGCAAAAATAATTTGCTATGCCGGCCGTTTAATTCCTGAAAAAGGTGTTGACAAGCTTTGCATTGCTTTTAAAGAGCTAAATTTAGAAAACGTTTATTTGTTTTTTGCAGGTGAAGGCGTTCTTGATAATTTTATAAATAAAAACAAAAACAAAAATACATTTTTGCTTGGAAAATTAAATTTTAATAGCGTTATCAGCTTATTTAAACAATCTGATATATTTTGCCTTCCAACTGTTTCCGAAGGCTTTCCCACCACTGTTCTAGAGGCCTGCGCTTGCAGTTGCTATACAATTACCACTATGCAAAGCGGTGGGGCGCTTGAACTTATTTCAGATGAAAGTTTTGGTACTTTAATGCCCGATAATAATATTAAATATATTAAAGAAGCGATAATTAATGCGCTAAATGATGACAATTTAAAAGGTAAAGCGCAAAATGCTAAAAATAAAGTTTTAGAGAATTTTACTTGGGAGAAAACTGCACAAAAAGTTGAAAGTTTAAACTACGAGGTTTTGAATTAGAATGAAAAAACTATTAATTATTCCGGCTTATAATGAAGAAGCTAGTATTTTGAATACCATTAATGATATAAAAACAAACAGCGCCGGCTGGGATTATGTTATTATAAACGACGGCTCGAGCGATAACACTATAGAAATTTGCAAAGAAAACAAACTAAATGTTCTAAATTTAGAAAGCAATTTAGGGCTTGCGGGCGCGTTTGAAACAGGAATGAAATATGCTTTAAAAAACAATTATGATTATGCCGTGCAGTTTGATGCAGACGGGCAACACATGGCGGTTTACCTGGACACTTTGCTAAATAAAGCAATTGAAAATAACTCGGATATAGTTATAGGTTCAAGATTTGCTACTGTTAAAAAACCATACAGCCTTAGAATGTTAGGCTCACGGTTTATTGCGCTTTCTATTTTTTTAGTTTGTGGCAAATTATTAACAGACCCAACCAGCGGAATGAGATTATTTAACAAAAGAACCATTAAAAAAATGGCAACAAATATTAATTTAGGCCCGGAACCCGACACAATAGCTTACCTTTTAAAAGAAAAGTTTACATTTTCTGAGGCTCAAGTGGAAATGAGAGAAAGAGTAAATGGTATAAGCTATTTCAATTTATATAACAGTTTGAAATATATGCTGAGAATGTCAGTTTCAATTTTAATTTTACATAAATTCAGATAGGAAGATAGCGTGATAAATTACGCTATTCATTTACCTAAAGGCGTGCCATTACAAACGGCGCTTGCCTATTAATTTCAATTTTTCACAAAGATTTTTAATACTATTTGTGCTGTGCACAGAATGGAGCTTAATATGAGTCCTTTTTTTCGAATAATGCTAATTTCAGTTTCAGTGATAACATTGTGCTTTATAATATTTAAAGTTAGAAAAGCTAAGATGCAAATTGAAGACACTGTGTTTTGGGTTTTGTTTTCACTACTTTTTTTGTGCATAAGCTTATTTCCTACAATAGTGTTTTTCTTTTCTAACTTACTGAATTTAGAAGACCCAACAAACTTACTGTACCTTGGAATAATTTTTATTTTAATTATTAATCAATTTAGAATGCAGCAAAAATTATCTTTATTAAGAAATCAAGTTAAAACACTTATTCAAAATAGAGCAATTGAAAACAATGCCGATGCGAAAATTATTAATACAGATGTTGAAAAGTAAGTTTTAGTAACAGCAATGAAAAAAATTGAAAAGAGTATAGTTATATTTTTATAGCGTAGCGATGAAAATTGCTATGCTATTTTTATGTGCTTTAGCGCTTTATACTGAAACGGAACACCGGCACCAATAAAACAGAACAAGAAAAAAGAGCAGCGCACTAATGCACCGCTCTACTTATTAAACAAAATGCAAAGCTAAATATCATGCTCGATTTTAGTTTTAGTTTTTATTTATTCACGATAAAATAATTATATCATTGTTTGAAAGCAATTAAACTTGAAATCTGACAATGCTTGCAAAAATACTTGCTATAGCGATTATATTACCAAAAACACTTATCATTATCAATTCTCTTTCAATATTCCTGCTTAATACAAAAAGTTTGTTTTGGAATGTGAATAACGCTAAGGGCAATATAGGTAATAAATAACGCCCTTGTAAGCCCCACAATGTTTCACTGCGAAGAGGCGTCCATGTTAAACAAACAAATACTAAACCTGCTATTGTTGCAAGGCATAATAAGGCAGACCATATTTTTTGCCCTGCTTTAAGCAAGGGTTTTTCTTTGTTTGTAGGCATTGCGCTAACGGGCAACATCACTAAAAAGGCGAAAACAGCAGGCGTCCACACATTTATTACTCTCAATATTGGCTCGCCTGCACTGCCGCCAACTAATTGCACAAAATAAGTTGCGGTGTTCTCTTCTATGGTGCGTGCAAGCAATTTAATTGCACCGCTTATATGCGTTAAAATATATGCAGGTGTCCAAAAATCGCGCTCGACATAATCTATACTGTCGGGGTTTACATGCGGCAAAACTTTCGCTGATGCACTGGCTAGGCCTTCAGCTGTTATGCCTAAACTTGGCAGTAAAAGCACAAAGCCTAAAGCGGCAAACACAAAGCCTACTATTAACAGTTTAGGCATGTATTTTTGCACTAAACTCGGGCAATATTTCAATGGTAAAAGTAAACATATCAAGCACATAATAATGTAAAGGTTTTTCATAGGCGCAAGCGCTATGCCTAAAATAGCAACAATTAAAATATGTTTATAGGTGATAGCTTTTTCGCTTGTTGCAAAGTAAAAAACAACTGCTGTATATAATAAAGCGGTTGCAATAACTGTGGCATCATAGTTGAAAGACGCCGCAAGTTGCAAGCTCATAGGCAAAAGTGCAACAATTGCTAAAACACGCTTGAATTTGGGCATAATTCGTATTGCGGCGCATACAATGCCTGCATAAAAAAGCAAGCTGCACAAACGGCCTAATATAATTATGGTGGTATAATTAAAACCAATTAAGCGCCCTATTGTTAAGCCTATTGCACTTGCAAGATGCAATATAAAAGGCTCTGATGTTATTACTCTGTTATCTGTAGCCACAATTGTGCTATCTTCGCACATTCCAAAAAGCTCACTGTTTACCCTTTGATAGCTGAAAACAGTTGCGCTATTAGCAAAATCAAAATCTACCGTATCGGCACTGCGCATACTTAGCGTGCTTTCATTTTCTATGCCTAAAATATTGTTAGAAAGCGCATATGCTGTGTGTATATGTGTTTCTTCGTCCGGTGCAACATAAGGCGGCAACACAAACATATATATAAAACCTAAGCCTATGCTTGCAATTAAAAATACCCAGTGTATTTTCAATTTAAAAACAAACAATGCAAAGTACAATAATGCACACACAATTAGAGTTATTACAGCAAAAATAAAAAAGCTGCTTGTGATAAAGGAACCAGCCCTGTTTTTAATTATGGAAAAGCCAACAGTTTGCTCGCTTTGTTCACCGTTTAGCGAAAACGGCAATAAGCCCTCTACTTCGCCCTCGCTAATCCATACACCTAATTCACTTTCCGGTGTTGTTGGTGCAAAAGTAAGCACATAGTAATATGTGTTTAAACCGTTTGGAATTACAGGCTCGTTAAATGCTATATCGTGGTAAGTGTTGTCGAGCAAAGTTGTGCTGTCTATACTTGTGCTTGCTAAAGTATTGCCGCTTTCGTCTTCAAGTGAAAGCGTTAAATTGCCATAACATATTTTATTGTAAATGGTAAAAACAAAACTGCCGCCATGTATAGGCTCATCTGTAACAAAACCTTGCCGCAAAGAAGAGTTTTCCGCTATTGGCTCACTAACTATGCTATAATCTTCGTTTATGCGCTGCAAAGTTATATGTGTTTGGGCACTGCGAACGGCATCTAAATATAGCCAGCCTGCCATGCACAGCAAAACAGCTAACAAGCAAGCAAGTATAAAAAAATGCTTATATTTGCAAATAAATGATTTAGCGCCCTTTAAAAAAAGCATGTATATCCTCTTTAATATTAATATGTTACCGGTAAAAATATTATAAAGTTAAAACAAATTATTGTCAAGGCAGGCTCTGTTTTCCTGCTTTGTGTTTGACGGCATAGATATTCTTACTACGCTTTTTGCCTCAATATCAGTTTATGCGTTCTTTATTGCCTATTATATGGTGATGGTGAATGTACTAAAGCATACACTGGTATATTTATTTGCTTATCCTTCTATATTTGCAAATTATTATACAATATGGTAAAATTTTTTTAGTTATGCAAAATCAAGTTTGCTTAGCCCCGCAAGGCATGAATAATAATCTTTTTAGAGGCTACAGCCTACAAATTCATGTAGATTATTTTATGAGGTATTCGAATGGCAAAAATAAATTTAAAATCAATCTGTTTTAAATTGTTGTTTTTTGTTTATGCAATATTGATACTGCTTAACATGCCGGCTTTTAATATAATGCAGTTTTCATTGGCAATTGTTTTACTAATTGCCAATGTTTTAACAGCTTTAGCAATAGATAAAATTAAACCTACCTTATATGATAAAATTTTTTTAGCGCTGCTTATAGTTCAGTTTTTTCTTATGTGTTTTTCAGCTTTTTCATTGCAAGTTTTACCCGCTTGGGATTTTGGGCGCATATTCGGCGGTGCTCAAGATATAACAAGCAATGGATATTTAACATATTCATTACAATATTTTTTGGAAAGCAATAACAATTTTTTTATAACTGTAATATTAGCAATTTACTTTAAAGTTGCATGTAAAGTTTTTCCTATTACAGCATTGCAGGCGGGGCTTATATTAAATGTTTTCGCTTTAATTTTTGGCGTTTTATTTTTCTATCTTACCATTAGAAAAATATACAATTCGCAAAAAGCCTTGTATTTTGCAGTTAGCGCATTTGCTTTCTTGCCGTTATATGCATATTCGCCTATATTTTATACAGATACTCTATCAATTCCGTTTGTTTCACTTTTGCTTTATTTTATAGCTTGTATTATTAAAGATGAAAAACATAGGTGTTTGAATTATTGTGCCTTTGCGATAGTTTTTGCTTTAGGCTATAAAATAAAGCCGACAGTACTTTTCATATTATTCGCATTTTTAATTGCTTTAGTATTATTTAAAGAAGTTAAAAATCATTTTAAAGGCTTAATAGTATCTGGGTTTGTTATAGTTACATTGCTGTTTTCTTATAATATATGGCTTAATAGTAACGCAATAATTGATTTAACAACTATAGATGAGCATAGGCTGCCACCATCGCATTACATTTTAATGGGGTTAAGTGGCAAAGGAGGCTACGACCCTTATTACCATGCAAAATCTGCGGAATGTGAAGATGTAACAGAGATAAACGCATATGCTTTTGAAGAGATAAAAAGTATATTTAATAATAAAGAGCCAAGCGAGCTATTAAACCATTATATAAACAAAGTTCAGTACACTTGGGCAGACGGCACATATTTTGCCAATAATAAGCTGGCAATAGACCCTGTGCATAATACTTTTTTACATAAAATTATGTTGCCGGGTGCAGATTATAATTATATATATAATTTAATAGTGCAAAGTGGCCATATTATAGTTTTAATAGGTTTACTTGCTCATTGCTTGCTAAGAACAAAAGAGAACATTTTTGATATGATTTTAAGCATTAGCGTTGTGCTGTTGATGCTGTTTTTGTTAGCATGGGAAACAAGATCAAGATATATATTTAATTATGCACTGATATTTTTATATATGCAATCGACGTTTATATATAGCGTAAAAGAAAAACTGTTGCAAAAAAAGAAGCTTATATAATTAAAATATGCGCTATAAATTATCAAATATATCTTTTATCTCATCTGCGCTAATTTTGCTTTTCGTTCTATCAAAACTCAATATTCCGTTAATTTCTTGTTCAACATCGGAAAGCTGCGTGTAAATACAAGCACAAAGGCCTTTGGCTTTAGCAGGTATTATTTCGTTTTTATATAAGTTTCTTACAGCGCTAACAAAATCTTCTCTCGTTTGCAAGTTTTTATAGCTAAACGCTCTTTTTACATGCTGTGCATCACTTTCTTTATAGGCATAGCCGCCAAATTCGCTTAAAATAACAGCCCTGTTTAATTTGTCCTTTTTATATTTATATTTCCTAAAATAAATATGCAAGCTTTTAAAATCTCCTGCTCCTTGGTCGTGCCAGCCGCTTGCGTGGTCTATAAGCCTTGTGTCGTCTTGGTTTTTTATCATGTCATAAGCTATTTGTGCATCAAACTGCCCCCAGCCCTCGTTAAATGGCACCCACATTACAACGCACGGGCAATTTTTAAGCATATTAATCATATCTGTCATCTCTGTGTAAAAATCTTCGCGCGCACACTCGTCTTGCCTTGCAAATGCCTTGTAATTGCTATCTTTTATATTAATTGGCAAAAATGCCGGCGCTGTTATTACAGATAGCTTATAATCGCCGCCGCCGTTTATCATGTCTTGCCACACCATCATGCCAAGCCTATCGCAATGGTAGTACCAGCGCATTGGCTCTATCTTAATATGCTTTCTAAGCGTATTAAAACCAAGCTCTTTCATTTTCACAATGTCATATATAAGCGCTTCATCGCTTGGTGCTGTGTATAGGCCGTCCTGCCAATAGCCTTGGTCTAACACACCGTTGCAAAAACACTCTTTGCCGTTTAAATATAGGCGTTTAATGCCTTCGCTATCCTCTTTAATATTTAGCGTGCGCATGGCGAAATATGTTTTAACATAATCGCTTTCTGCCTTAACTTCAACATTATATAAATGCGGGTTATTTATATCCCACGCTATAAAATTCGGCATATCAATTTCTGTTTTTTCGTTACATCTTGCTTTTATGTGTTGCTCGTCTATAGTAATTTCACATGTGATATCTTCATTGCACTTTACAGTAATATAGGCTTTTGCGTTTTCAAAATCAGGCGTTATATCAACGTTTTGTATATAAGTGCTCGGAACACTTTCAAGCCACACCGTTTGCCATATACCGCTTTGCGGTGTATACCATATTCCGCCGCTGTTAATTTTTTGTTTTCCTCTTGTTTGCGGCGCTGTGTCTTGAGGGTCGAACACTTTTACAACTAAAACATTGCCCTCGCTTTTTAAATATTGTGTAATATCAAAGTAAAAGCTTGTGTAGCCGCCTTTGTGCTCGCCAACAATTTCGCCATTTAAAATAACTGTTGCATGCCAATCTACTGCGCCAAAGTGCAATAAAATTTTGCCTTTATTAAAATTTTTAGGCATTGTAAACTCTTTTTTATACCATAAATATTCGCTTGGTTTTGGGGCGGTAACTTCGCCTGAGAGCTCACACTCCGGTGAAAACGGAACAATAATTTTTTCGGTATATTTTAGCGGCTCATTTTCATTTGCAACGCAATAATTCCAAAGCCCATTTAAATTAATATAGCTGTCGCGCCAAAGCTGCGGGCGTGGGTATTCACTTAAAACATTATTGATATCTATTTTGTTTAACATATTAAATTAAGCCTTTCTGTCTTCATTGGTTTTATTCATAATATAAAGGGGAACAAACGCAAGAATTGTGCAAACACCTGCCATTACAAAAATTAAATTTGTAGGTAAAAAGCCACTGTTTCCGTCCACCACAATTGCCTCGCCGAATGTTGAAATTATAAACTGGCCAATATACGGCCCTATAACCATTGGTAGCAGCACCCTAAAAACCATGCGTATGCCCTGAAAGCTACCGGCTTCATTTTGCGGCGTTAAATCTCTTAGCCATGCGCCGCTTACTATAATTTTAGAAACTATGCCAAACGCCATAATAAAAATGCCTATACATAAAAACAACATTGTTTTAGCGCTTGCCACGGCAAAAAAACCAATAACTGATACTATTAAAGAAAAAACCATAGTTTTATACTTATTCACTTTATCAACTATTAAACCGAACACCACCCCTGCAACGCCTGATAAAAGTGTCATTATTCCAAGGTACAACCCTATTTCGCTATAGTTGAATTTAAGTGTTTGCGTAAAATATATTATTTGATACGGAACTGCTATTTGCTCTGCTGCAGTAAATGTAAGTATACATATTAAAAGCCATTTCAGCTTTTTATCATTTTTTAGTGCGCTAAAAGAAAAGGCCGCTATTAACTGCTTTTTGTAGCTTAAATTGCTTTTAGGCGAAAGAGTATTTGCATCTTTCATGAAAACAGCGCCTATTACACCGCTAATGCTAACTATTATACCAAGGGCTATAAAAAATACTGTATAGCCGAATGTGTCTATAACTACGCCTGAGGCTACAGTAGTTACAACAAGCGCCACAAGAGGGAAAACCTCCAGAATACCGCTGACGGTGCCTCTGTTTGTGCTGTCGGTTGTATCTGTTATCCATGCGTTAAAACACGCATCGTTTGCACTTGAGCCGAAAAAGGTCATTACACAGTCTAAAATTAGCAAAAGCGCAACTGATACTGCAGTTGATTGTGCAAGCGATGATAATGGAAAAGCGGCGGTTGAAACGCCCCATAAAATGTAGCCGAACAAAATTATAGCCCTGCGCTTGCCAACTCTGTCGCTAAAAGTGCCCATTAAAAATGTTGCAAGTGTTGCGGTTATTGCGCTTGCGGCCACCATAGCGCTAATTATGCCGGGGTCTGGGGAAATTGCATCGTTGACAAATGTATTAAGCCACGTGTTTTCTACTGCCCACGCTATTTGCCCCGAAAACGCAAGCAACACTATTGCAAGCCAATTACTTGCGCCTATTTTTGTTTTACTGCTATTAATCATTTTAATAATTCCTTTGTTTAAAATTGTTAAGGTTTTGTATCTCAAACCATTTTAACTATCACTTGCAATTTGTGTTTCGTATTTGCATGTTTTTTAAGCAAGTTAATGCCAACATTGGCATAGTGTTTTAATAATTGTGTATTAAAATAAACTTTGCGCCATTGCGCCTAAGGTGTTTATTTCTCGCCTTTTAATGCATGCTTAAATATTCTTGCGCTTAAAAAATCATTTATTCTTTCAAGCATTTTTTAGGTATGATGCACTGCAAAATATAACGCAATTAAACACAAAATTATAATTATATTGCGCAAACATATAGTTAGTATATATGATAATACTAAATTTAAGAAAATACAAGTTATTGTTTTTTGCTTCACTAGCTTATTTTTTTGCAAAAAATAAAACTTATGCTATAATAATATTGCGTATACATGTTAATTTTACATTTAAATTTTTTTAAAATTAAAAAGCAGTTGTTAATTTTTAAAGGCTAAATTTATTCAACGCTAAGGAGTTTAATTATGAAATCTATTTTTGTTTCAAGTACTTTTAAAGACATGCAATTCGAACGTGATTTTATGCAGAGCGATATTATACCCGAGCTAAACAAATTTGCAATGGAATTTGGCCAGCAATTGCGCTTTGTGGATTTGAGATGGGGCGTTAACACATCCGATCTTGAATCGGACGAGGGCGCAAACAAAGTGCTATCTGTTTGCCTTGATGAAATAGACAACTGCAGCCCTTATATGATTGTGATTTTAGGCGAGCGTTATGGCTGGGTACCCGACAGCAAGCATTTATTAAACTGTGCAAAAAGCAAAAATTACGAAATTGACGATGTAATTAAAAGCGTTACTGCGCTTGAAATTGAATATGGTGCGCTATCTGAAAAAAGCAAACCCGAAAACTGTTTGTTTTTTATTAGAGATAACAGCTTTATGCAAAACATGCCGCAAAATGAGCGTGAATTTTACGAGAGTGAAAACGAGGACAGCCAAAACAAATTAAATGTGCTTAAAGAGCATTTAATTAAAAACTTTGAAAACCAAGTTTTTCACTATTCACCAAAGTGGGATAACGAAGCCGGGCGCCTTATCTTGCCGGATAGCTTTAAAGCTAACATGGTAGCCGGTATCAAAAACCTTATGCAGGAAGATTTTGAGCGAATTTCCGGGCTGAATGATATTGAGCGCGATGAAATTATTGCAAATTTATACATTGAGGAAAAGCAGGCGCAATTTTCAACACGCTTTGATATAGCGCAAAACATTGCAGATAAAATTAAAAACGATAAAGAACTTGTTTTTATAATTAACGGGCAGGAGGGCAGCGGAAGAAGCTGCCTTGCGGCGCAAATTGCAAAACACCTTAAACAGGATAATATAAGTGCAAATGTTTTTGTTGCACAAACGGGCAAGCAAACAGGTGATGCTTTTGCTATTTTAAAACATTTTATATATAATTTGCAAAAACTGCTTAAGCTTGAAACACAAGTGCCTGAAAAGTATGAACAAGCAAAAGAGCTTTTTGAATATTTGCTGTGCACCTACGGCGAGAAAAACATGCCCTTACATGTTTTTACAATTATTAATGCAGAAAATATTTACGATAAAAAAGAGCTGTATAAGTTTAGCATTTTCCCACCAAATTTGCCCTCGAATGTTAAATTTGTGCTAACATTCCACAGCGAAATATATTACAGAGCCCCATTAAATTTAAGAGAATTCATTCACGAAACCGTGCTTTCAGTGCTGAATGATGTGCAAAAAACCGAGATGATAAACGGCATTTTAAAAGCACACGGAAAAGAGCTTGACGAAAAAGTTGTTGCGAGCATAGTTAGAAAAACCGGAGCAAAACTGCCACTTTACATAAATTTAATAGTTCAAAGGCTTCTAATTTTTGATATTGACGATTTTGAAAGGATAAAAGCCCTTGGCAACGACATGGATGCAATTTCAACATACATGTGCCTTGTGGTGGATAAAGCAAGCGATGACATTGAATCGCTCGCTTTTGATGTGCTTATAGAAATTGCCCAAAAGATAAACTACGACACTTCAATGCAGATATTTTTAATTATATCGGCATCAACAAGAGAGCTTAGGCAAACAGATTTTGAGAGCGTTTTAAACAAATTGGGTTTTGAATACAGCGCCATGGACATGTCGAGGTTGTTTTTATATTTGAGCAAAATGTTAAAAACAGGGCCAAACGGTGAAATAAGTTTTGCGTATGAAATTTTCAGCAAAAAATTATTTAATATATTTGAAGAAGAAGACCTTTTAATGCCTGTTTGCCAAGTGATTTTTGAGCATTTAAAGCAATTAGACATTAACGATGTTGTGCGAAAAAGCGATATTTTAGGATATGCTTATGTTGTGCAGGATTACGATTTTATGCACGATTATTTCAAAATGCTGTGCGATGATGGGAATGCCGAAATGATCGACATTGCCGCAAAACAATTTGAGAATTTGCACATACATTTGGGCGAGTATGAAGAGCTTTCACAAGGGCTTTTGCAGGCGGCACAAGCGCAAAACACTCTAAATTATATATTATATTTATACAGCAAAATAATTTATTCTTTAAATTGTTTTGTAAGCGTTAAAAACAATGAATTCATAATTTATATTACAAATTTTCTTTTAAACTATTTGAGGAGCTTGGGATATTTAAATTTTAGCGATGAAAACAGCATTTTCTTCTCGATTAAAGCCGAAATTGCAGATTTATACGGCGACTTATTCCAAGCACAAACTTGGTCGGCTAATTTAACGCCGGAAAAAGCGCAAGAAATATATGACGAACAACTTGTAGAAATGTGTGCTTCAGGCATAGATTCCGATGATTACGACGAACAAATGTCAGCTTGTTTTTTCATAGAACGCGTTATATGTTTTGCATCAGTACATTCTTGCACAGATATAGTAGAAAAATACGCCGACAAATTCATTGATTTTTCTAAAAAGGAATTTGAACGAACAAAAGAGCCTACTTTTGCTATGTTCGCACTGAATGCAATGTGTGAGATCATTAGAATTTATGTTGCTGTCCCCTTCCTTCTTGAGGATGACGATAAAGTGAAGGATTTAGAAAGCGTACTTGAATTTAGCGAGAGCCTTAAAGAGAACGGCGAAATTCCACCGGAATACGAGGGGTATTTTGTTAAAATATATCAATCTGCGGTGTCTATTTATGAAAAGGTAGTTGGAAAAGACAAAAACACAGTGATAGAATATGCAGATAAAGCCATTGAACTTTCACTGAAGCTAAACAGCGAGCAAAACGATGAAGCAAGCATTGATGTGTTAGCCGATATGTACTATTCTAAAGGCGTAATTTATTATCACCAAGAGCAAGTTGAACTTGCAATAAAGGCGTTATTAAAATCGCAAGAATATTATGAGGAATCTATATCTTTAAACCTTACGCACCAAGCGCATTATTATTTAGCACAAACCTGCTACCAGCTAATTAATTGTTACGAAAAACTTGAAAATTACAAGCAAGTTATGCACTATTGCGAATTGGAATTTGAGCACATATTGAAATATTACGAGCTTGGCGGTTATAATTTTTGGTATTTAACAGAAATTAACAGCACCATAGGAAAAGCATTTGATATATTTTATAGTAAAGAAGATTATGAAAAGGCAATTGTTTGGCTTGAAAGGTATACCGAATATTTACGAAAATATGCAGATGAATATGAAATTTATTTGATTGAAGAAGGTTATGCAAATTTGTGTCATATTCCACCCATGTTATTGGATAAACTTGAAGTTATATGCAAAAACACGCAATATGAAAAGGCAAGCGACACAAAAAAAGCGCTGCAAAACAGCATAGAAATATTAGAGCAAAAGAATGTGAAGGGGTAATTATACTTATAAATATAATGTTGGCAATTTCTGTTGCAATTTTTATTTTAAGCGTTGTAAGGGAAATTGTGATTATTAGAAAGCAAAAGAACTTAACTTCGATCTGTGCAAAAAAAAAATACCCATAAAAGGCAAAGCCTTTATGGGTATTCTTTTTGGTGCCGCTGACCAGACTTGAACTGGTACGATATTGCTATCGAGGGATTTTAAGTCCCTTGTGTCTGCCGATTCCACCACAGCGGCTTTTAGCACTTGAATTAGTATACAATACTATAGAAGTTTTGTCAATGCTTTTTGGCGTATAAAATATAAATAATCTAAGCAAAGCGAAGATTATTCATATCTTATTCTTGGCGTAGGGCAAGGATGCCCCACATGCCAATTTATACTATATTCGTGCCTCATATAATATAAATTTTAAACACTTTTTCAAATTGCATCGCTACCAAATTTCGACACGCTTTTTGCCACCTTAAATGTAAACTATAATAGAGGTGTTACATTGAATAATATAGTTTACATAGATATATTAATTTTGATAAATGCTATTATATCGTACTTTTTACTTAAAGTGTGCATTGCAATTTCACAAAAAAGCGTTAAAACTTTGCGCCTATGCGCCGCAAGCGCTTTAGCAGGCGTTTTTGCGCTAAGCCTATTTTTGAATTTAAACAATTTTTTGCTTATAGCCATTAAAATTGCAAGTGCCGCATTAATAGTTTTTGTTTGCTTCGGCTTTAAAACTGTCCGTGTTTTTCTTAAACACTTTTTTTTGTTCCTTGCGTGTAATATTGCTTTTGGCGGTTTTGCCTTACTTGTTATTATGCTTGGCGCAAAAAATATTTCCTTTAAGAACTACAGCTTATACATTAATATATCGCCAATTCTCCTTATAGCGTGTATATTGTTAATGTATGTACTCATACAAATTTTCTCTTATGTTTTCGGTAAATTTACGCCCAAAGAGAAAGCTGTTTTCTCGGTGATGCTTGAGAGTAAAACAATAAGAGGAAGCGTCCTTTTAGATACAGGCATGAATATTAAAGATGTTATGACAGGCAAAAACGTAGCTCTTTGCAGCTATGCAAGCCTTAAAGAGCAATTGCCGCAAAATTTAAGCGATGCGCTAAATACATATTTCACCCAAGGTGAATTAACAAGCGGCCTATGGCTTATAAGCGTGAAAACAGCAAGCGGAATGAGCATGATGCCCGTTATTAGCGCTAAGGAGTTAAGCGTAAGAAAAACGCAAGAACTCACAGTGGCAGCTAAAAAAATTAACGAATTAGCGCTTTGTTTTACAAATGAGTTAATTGCAGATGCAAGCGTTGATATGCTTATAAACCCACATAATTTACAGGAGAGTTGAACATGAAACAAAACACTATAAAATTATTAATGGCAAAAGCTAGCATTTGGCTAAAAATTGTAAAGCAAAAAATTAAGGCTAAAAATTACAGTTATTATATAAATGGGCCTGAGGTTCTGCCTGCACCTTTAAGTAAAGAAGAAGAAATTGTAATTTTCAAAGGTCTGTGTGAGGGCAAACAAGAGTGCAAAGATTTGCTAATTGTGCATAATTTGCGCTTAGTTGTTTACATAGCTAAAAAGTTCGATTCAAACAGCGCCTCTGTTGAGGATTTAATTAGCATTGGCACTATTGGGCTTATAAAAGCGGTGAACACATTCGACCCGGGCAAAAACATAAAGCTTGCAACTTATGCCAGCAGGTGCATAGAAAATGAGATACTGATGTTCTTGCGCAAAAGTTCTAATAAAAGGCAAGAGAGCAGCATAGACGAGCCGCTAAACACCGACGCCGACGGCAACGAGCTTTTGCTGTCCGACATACTGGGAACAGACCAAAACGATATTAGCAATGCCCTTGAGGAAAGTGCAGAAAAAAACATGTTGCTTTTGGCAGTTGGGCGCTTGCCATCAAGGGAAAAGCATATAATGCAGCTGCGCTTTGGGCTTGGTGGCTTTGAAGAGCACACGCAAAAAGAAGTTGCGGATGCTGTTGGAATTTCACAAAGCTATATATCCAGAATAGAGAAAAAAGCATTGCAAAAACTGCGGATAAGCTTAGGTGAATTAAATTAAATTTATTAGCAAAATTAAAACATGCAATATTTACCAATAAGCATTTTAATATAAAAATGTTACATACTCTCTTTAGAGGGAGAGGATGTAATGAGCTTTTACCAAAAGGTAGAAATAAGCGGTATAAACACGGCAAAACTTCCTGTTTTGAAGGAGAGCGAGAAAATAGAGCTTATAAAAAAAGCGCAAAATGGCGATGAAAAGGCGCGGCAAGATATGATATACGGCAATTTGCGCTTGGTTTTGAGCGTTGTGCAAAAATTTGCGGGTAGAGCGCAAAATATGGACGACCTTTTCCAAGTTGGCTGCATAGGCTTAATAAAAGCTATAGATAACTTTAATGTTTCTTTAGGCTTGCGTTTCAGCACATATGGCCAGCCTATGATTGTTGGCGAAATACGTCGATTTTTGCGCGACAACAATGCACTAAGGGTTAGCCGCTCTGTAAGGGACACAGCCTATAAAGCCATGCAAGCGCGCGAGGTGTTGCAAAAGCAACTTGGCAAAGAGCCAAGCGTTAGCGAAATAGCAAAAGCTATAGACATACCCGAGAATTTAGTAACAGTAGCAATGGAAAGCGTTATAGAGCCCGTTTCCCTTTACGAGCCTGTTTACAGTGACAACAACGGCGACACGCTTTGCCTTTTAGACCAAGTTGGCCAAAGCGGAAACGAAGAAAGCTGGATTTGCAATATGCAAATGCGGCATACTGTGCAAAACCTTTCACAGCGCGAGCGCAAAATAATAGCTTTGCGCTACCTTTCGGGCAAAACGCAAGTTGAAGTTGCAAACGAAATTGGCATTAGCCAGGCGCAAGTTAGCCGCCTTGAAAAAAACGCAATAACAAGAATAAAAAAAGAAATATAGCGCACAAAAAAGCTCAAAGGCGGCTTAAACCACCTTTGAGCTTTTTATTATATCGCTTTAGAACATTTTTTTGCGCTTTTTATATGATGTGTGTAAAATTTTATGCGCTTTATGGCTACCGGGCTCGCCATCTAAATACTCGGCATAAACTTTTTTAACAATGGGGTTCTCGTGGCTCTTGCGCAATACTTTAGCTTCGTCTTCGCTGTAAAGTGCTTTTGCGCGCAGGCCTTTTAAGTCTACAAAGTTAAGCACGTCGCCGTTATGTGTTGGCTGGCCGCCGCCGTTTACACAGCCGCCCGGGCACGCCATGAACTCTATGAAATCATATTTCTTTTCACCGGAGCGCACTTGGTTTAAAACTTTATCGCAATTTGAAAGGCCGCTAGCAACGCAAATATTAAGCGTTATATCGCCAATTTTATACACTGCCTCTTTTATGCCTTTTGTGCCGCGAATTTCATCAAACTCGAATTTTTCAAGCGGTTTGCCTGTGATAACATCGCTTGCTGTGCGAAGTGCCGCTTCCATAACGCCGCCTGTTGCGCCGAATATAGTTGCAGCGCCTGTGCTCTCGCCAAGCATTGGGTCGAAATCTTCCTCGGGCAATTGTGGGAAATCAATACCAGCCCTTTTTATCATTCTTGAAAGCTCGCGTGTTGTAAGCGCTATATCGTTATCTCTTATGCCCTCGCCTGCGGCGAACATATCGTCGCGCTCTATTTCAAACTTCTTAGCTGTACAAGGCATAATTGATACAACAACTATATCTTTAGGGTCAAGGTTCATTTTCTCGGCATAGTATGTTTTTGCAAGTGCGCCAAACATACCTTGTGGAGATTTACAGCTGGATAAGTTAGGAATGAAATCGGGGTGGTATGTTTCACAGAACTTAACCCAGCCGGGGCTACAGCTTGTTATCATTGGCATAACGCCGCCGTTATTAACACGGTGTAAGAACTCTGTCGCCTCTTCCATAATGGTGAAATCTGCCGCAGTGTCTGTATCGAAAACTTTAGCAAAGCCTAAACGGCGAAGCGCCGCAACCATTTTGCCCTCAACATTTGTGCCTATAGGCATACCGAATGCCTCGCCCAAAGTTGCGCGCACACTGGGAGCTGTTTGAACAATAACATGCTTTGTTTTATCGTCTAGTGCTTTCCAAACGTCCTCGGTGCCGTCTTTTTCTGTAAGAGCGCCTGTTGGGCAAACAACTATACACTGCCCGCAAGAAACGCAAGGGCTCTCGCCTAAGTCTGCTTCAAAAGCACAGCCTATATGTGTTGAAAAACCGCGCTCTTGTGCGCCTATAACGCCAACTTTTTGGCTTAAAGAGCAAGCTGCAACACAGCGCCTGCAAAGTATGCATTTTTCATTATCACGGGTTAAGTGCAATGCACTACCGTCTATTGGGTATTTTTCATAAGCGCCTTGGAAACGGTTTGTTTCAACATTATAGTCATGACATAGTCTTAAAAGTTCACAATCCGAGCTTTTAACACAGCCAAGGCAAACTTGCTTATGTGTTGATAAAACAAGCTCTAAGTTCATTTTACGGCTGTTTTGAATTTTAGTTGTATTCGTTTTAACGCTCATACCCTCGCTAACAGGGTGCACACAAGCGGTTACTAAAGTTTTTGCACCCTCAACTTCAACAACGCAAATACGGCATGCGCCTATAGCGTTAATTTCTTTTAAATAGCAAAGTGTGGGTATATGTATGCCGTGGTTTCTTGCAGCTTCTAAAATAGTGCTACCCTCCGGCACTTGATAATCTACGCCGTCTATCTTAACATTAAGTAATTTCATATCGGCACTCCTTTCTAACCTACTCTAACCGCGTCAAATTTGCATTTTTCCATACATGCGCCGCATTTTACACATTTGCTAACATCAATTATATGTGGTTTGCGAACATCGCCTGTAATAGCATTTGTTGGGCATGCCCTTGCACAAAGTGTGCAACCTTTACATTTTTCAGGAATAATGTAGTAGTTAAGCAATGCTTTACATACGCCGGCAGGGCATTTTTTATCTTGAATATGAGCTATATATTCATCGCGGAAATAATGCATAGTTGAAAGCACGGGGTTTGGAGCAGTTTGCCCTAAACCGCATAGGCTGTTTTCTTTTATGAATTCGCTAAGTTCTTCAATTCTGTCTAGGTCTTCCATAGTTGCTTTGCCCTCTGTAACTTTTTCCAAAAGCTCCATTAAGCGTTTTGTGCCAATTCGGCAAGGCACACATTTACCGCAAGTTTCTTCAACGGTGAAGTCTAAGAAGAACTTTGCAATGTCAACCATACATGTGGTTTCGTCCATAACAATAAGGCCGCCCGAGCCCATCATACTGCCAATTTCAAGTAGGTTGTCGTAATCTATAGGTGTATCAATTAAAGAAGCCGGTATACAGCCGCCTGAAGGGCCGCCTGTTTGTGCCGCTTTAAATTTTCCGCCGTTTGGAATACCGCCGCCTATCTCTTCAACTATTGTGCGAAGTGTTGTACCCATTGGAATTTCAACAAGGCCTGTATTGTTAATTTGCCCGCCTAGCGCAAAAACTTTTGTGCCTTTGCTTTTCTCTGTGCCCATGCTTGCAAACCAATCGGCACCGTTTAAAATGATGCGAGGCACGTTAGCATAAGTTTCCACATTGTTTAAAATTGTGGGCTTATTAAACAAACCTTTAACAGCAGGGAACGGTGGGCGTGGCCTAGGCTCGCCCCTATTGCCTTCAATGGATGTTAAAAGCGCTGTTTCCTCGCCGCAAACGAATGCGCCCGCGCCAAGCTTAATTGCCAAATCAAAATCAAAGCCTGTGCCAAAAATATCTTTGCCTAAAAGGCCGTATTTTTTAGCGTCGTCTATAGCAATTTGTAAGCGCTTAACGGCTATGGGGTATTCAGCGCGAACATAAACATAACCTTGGTTTGCACCAATTGCATAGCCTGCAATTGCCATTGCCTCTATTAAAACATGAGGGTCGCCCTCTAAAACGCTTCTATCCATAAATGCGCCGGGGTCGCCTTCGTCGGCATTACAGCAAACATATTTTTGCGAGCTTTCATTATCTGCGGCAAATTTCCATTTCAAACCTGTGGGGAAACCTGCGCCGCCCCTACCTCTAAGGCCTGAATCCAGCATACATTGAATAACTTCTTGCGGTTTCATTTCGGTTAAAGCTTTGCCTAAAGCTTGGTAACCGTCGAAAGCAATGTACTCATCAATGCTCTCTGGGTTAATAACGCCGCAATTGCGAAGTGCAACGCGCACTTGTTTTTTGTAGAAAGCTGTTTGGTCAAGGCTTTTAATTGTTTTGTCTTCATTAACTGTTTCATCGTAAAGCAAACGCAAAACAGGGCGCCCTTTTAATAGATGTTCGCTAACAATTTCCGCAACATCTTCTGCCTTTACATTGCAATAAAAGCTGGCTTCAGGGTAAACTACAACTATTGGGCCAAGTGCACATAAACCAAAGCAACCTGTTCCAACAATTTTAACTTCTTCGCTTAAATTGGCATTATTAAGCTCAGTTTCAAACGCATTAATAATAGCGCCGCTTCCGGAAGAAGTACATCCTGTGCCGCCGCATATCATAACATGGCTTCTAATCATTAATTTCTTCCTCCTTACTTAAGTTAGCTCTACAGAGCCTATTGTATATTCAGCAACAGGTGTGCCGTTTATTAAGTGCTCTTTAACAACTCTTTCCACTTTCTCGGGTGACATATTTATATAAGTTGTTTTAACTTTGCCGGGTTCTTGAATTTCCACAACCGGCTCATATTGGCAAATGCCTATACAACCTGTTTGTACAACAACAATATTGCTTAGCTCTTTGCTTGCAATTTCTACGGTGAATTCGTTAAGCACAGGGCGTGCGCCTGCGGCAATTCCGCATGTTGCCATTCCCACAACAACACGAGTTGTTTCACTATTTGCTTCACGAGTATTTACTGTTTGCTTCATCTTGTCGCGAAGTGCGGCAAGTTCTTGTAAACTTTTCATATAGCGTTACTCCTTTTTATAATAGGCGTTGTGTTTTCATCTATGTACTCTTTAACCCAAAGCGCAATGCCGGGTTCGCTTAAAGAAACATCGCCCAGAACTTCTTTAAGCTCTTTTGTATTTACTGCAAATTCTTCGCCACCGCATTTAACGGTATAAATAAAATCAATATCAGGGTTCAATTGCATAAGTGCAGATATACTGCCCGGCATATCGCCCAAAGGGGCTAAATCTATATGCCCAATTTCAAAAGTTGCTGTAACATTTGTTCCGTGCATAGGCTTAGATGTAATTAAAACGTCCCCATTTGTAAGCTGCGCCGCCATTTTTAAAAGCGGTAAGCCAAGCCCAACCTTTCGCGTTGTGCGCGATGTTGTGAAAGGGTCTTGCACATTTGCAAGCGTTTTTTCGTCCATGCCTTTGCCGTCGTCTTTAATGCTTAAAGTTAACATATTTGTTTGCAAATTGAAATCTAGCGTAATTTGCACGTTTTTTGCCTTTGCCCTAATTGAATTTTGTGCTATATCAAGCACATTCATAGAAAGTTCTTGCATATATCACTACCTGCTTTGCACTTAAGTTAGTTTATTATACTTGAATAGCGGCTATAAATTAGGTGAATTAAATTTGCTTACTGTATAGCTGTATATATGTAAATATAAATAATCTTCGCTATGCTTTGATTATGTATATCTCATTTTATAGCGTGGGGCAAGGATGCCTTTACATGCCGGTTTATATTATACTCGTGCCTTATATAAAATTTAATTAATATTTAGCAAGAATTTCATCAAGCTCGTTGCCCAATAAACGACCATAAACATCGTCGTTAATTGTTAAAACGGGCGCAAGCCCACAAGCGCCGATGCACCTACATGCGTCTAGGCTGAATTTACCGTCTTCGGTACATTCGCCGCCTTTGATTTTAAGCTTTTGCTCAAGGTCTTCAAAAATTTTACCACTGCCTTTAACATAGCAGGCAGTGCCAAGACATACGCTAATTTTATAATCACCTTTCGGGACTAAGCTAAACTGCGAGTAAAATGTTGCAATGCCGTAAATTTCAGCAAGCGGCTTATTTAATTTGTTTGCAATTATGCGCTGAACTTCAATAGGCAAATAACCGTAAATGTCTTGTGCTTCTTGTAGGGCAGACATTGCAAGGCCGGGTAAATCTTGATTCTTTTTAAGCCAAGTAATTAGCTGCGCCTCTTGTTCCTTTGTTCCTTTGAAAGGCACTTTAGAAAAACTTTTCATATACATCCTCCTGTTTACAATTTTGAGTTAGTGATGCCTAATTTTATTTAGATAATACGTGCTTTAATAAAATTTAAGTCACTTGTTAATATTATAACATACTTTTTTTAGAAATGCGATATATTTTTTTATTTTTAGTTCTGAAATTGCTAAAATTTCAAGGCGTGAAATTGTGCATTGCTACAAGAAAACAGCCATTATTTTACAAAAACCTAATTATCGCATTTTATTCAATAAAATGCACTTGCTCTTTTATGTAGTTTTTATTATAATGATATTTACAGTGAAATGTAAATTCGCGTTATTTGAATGTGTAAACTGCAAAATTTACTTCAAAAATTTTAACAATGCACAAGCGTTAAACTGCTGTGCATGGGAATGGGGAGTTTGTATGACAATTGGGCAAATTAAAGATGTTTTAAAAGCTGAAATACTAACAGATAATTGCGATTTACAGCGCGAGGTGCACTCTGCTTGCGGCAGTGATATGATGAGCGATGTTCTGGCTTTTGTGAAAGACCAAGCTGTGCTTGTAACAGGGCTTAACAACCCGCAAGTAATTAGAACGGCAGAGATGATGGATATGGTATGTATAGTTTTTGTGCGCGGAAAAGTGCCTGAAGATATGATGCTAAAGCTTGCGAGTGAGCGCGGAATTGTTGTTATGACAACCGAAAAAACGATGTTCAGCGCATGTGGGCGTTTATATGCGCAAGGGCTTCGTGGAGGAGAACGTGCATAATGAATGAAATTGTATTAAACTACACTGTTCCCGGCGACGATTTCACACGAGCAGGAGAAGCGAGCAGTGATTTAAAGAATAAGCTTAAAAAGCTTGGGCTTCCCTCACAGGCTATAAGGCAAATTGCCATTGCACTTTATGAAGGAGAAATAAACCTTGCTATTCATGCAAACGGCGGTGAAATTAAAGTTGTTATAGGCGATGGTGCTGTTGATTTACTGCTTACCGACGACGGCCCCGGCATTGAAAATATTGAGCTTGCCATGACAGAGGGTTTTTCAACAGCGCCCGCAGAGGTTAGAAGCCTTGGTTTTGGCGCAGGCATGGGTTTGCCTAATATGAAAAAGTATTCAGATGAGTTTCATATAGAATCGCAAAAGGGAAAAGGGACAACAGTTAAAATGAGAGTTTTATTTGACAGATAAATAAAATATAAGGAATAAAAGCATGAATGAAGAAAAAAACAAATATTATCATTCTGTTACTTTAGATAAAGACGCCTGTAAAGGGTGTATAAATTGCATAAAACGCTGCCCTACAGAGGCTATAAGGGTTAGGGATGGCAAAGCGCATATTTTGCCGAAAAAGTGTATAGATTGCGCGGAATGTATAAGGGTATGCCCTCATCACGCAAAGCTTGCAATTTATGACTCAACTGATATTATAGATGATTTTAAGCACAAAATAGCCTTGCCTGCGCCAAGTTTATATGCGCAATTTAATAATTTGCAAGAGCCCGATTTAGTGCTTAACGCCTTTTTAGATATAGGCTTTGATGATGTGTTTGAAGTTTCAAGGGCCGCAGAACTTGTTAGCGATGCAACAAGGCGCCTTATGAAGGCAAACGCCTTACCTAAACCTGCAATAAGCAGCGCATGTCCTGCTGTATTGAAGCTTATTCAGGTTCGTTTTCCACAGCTTATACACAATGTTTTGCCAATAGTTTCGCCCATGGAGGCAGCGGCGCGCCTTGCGAAAGATGAGGCGGTAATTAAAACAGGCTTAAAGCGGCATGAAATAGGTTGCTTTTTTATAACGCCTTGCCCGGCAAAAGTAACAGCAACAAAAAACCCTATAGGCAGCGAAGACAGCGAAGTTGACGGCGCGCTTGCCGTTAAGGAAATTTACCCTGTGCTATTAAACGCAATGCGCAAGCCCTATGCCGAGCACCAGCAAGCGCAAAGCGGCCGCATTGGCGTAGCTTGGGCAGGAAGCGGCGGCGAGAGCTCGGGGCTTATATCTACCGAGAACTACCTTGCCGCAGACGGCATTGAAAATATTATTAAAGTTTTAGAAGATTTAGAGGACGAAAAATACCACGATATAGATTTTGTAGAGCTGAATTGTTGCGCAGGCGGCTGTGTTGGCGGCATTTTGCAAGTTGAAAACCCATATATTGCAAGAAACAAGCTTAAAAAAATAAGCCGCCTAATGCCTGTTAGCAAAAACAGGCTTGACGGCGCAGTTCCAACAAAATTGCTTTGGGATACAGATTTAACTTATGAGCCTGTTATGGAGCTTGGCGCAACTATGCAAGAGCGGTTTGTTAAATATGCCCAAATGGAGGATATATTAAAAGATTTGCCGGGCCTTGATTGCGGAAGCTGTGGCGCGCCAACATGTGCAACCCTTGCAGAGGATATTGTTAGGGGAACGGCAACTATAGACGATTGCACCGTGCTTTTGCGCCAAAAAATGGAGGCGGTTTTAAAAGCGCTTGGCAAATAAAAAGAAGGCTATGCAAAGTGTAAAGTTGTTATGGCTTTTAATGCAAATTCAGCAAGTAAAAATGCAAGCTGTAAACGTGTAAATAATAAAAAGTTAAAAAACAAGTGTAATTTATTAAGCTATAAATATAAACGAGTTTAAAAACAAGCTTAATATTGAAAACGACGAAAAGCCAAAACCGCTTGAGCAGGCAAAGCCTGCACAAGCGGTTTTGGCTATATAATATTTTGTGGAACTTTTTTATAAAGCTATATTAGCTTAATATGTACTGTGTTATGAATTTAAAGTGCGCCTTAAGAAAAACGTTACAGGCATTGGCTGTTCTTGCTCTGCAACTTGGTTTGTTAGCGTGGGTATGCCGCATAAAGTAATATCCATTATGCTTCTTTTTATATCTTGTGCATAAACTCTAATTTTTGTATCTTTTGCTTTTGCTTTCACTTGTTTTTTTGTTTGTTTATCTACCGTTATAACATATTCATCAAATTTGCAACATTTAATAGCAACTACGTTTTTTACCTGCGATAAGTCAGAATATATATTCTGAATATCCACATGGTCGTCAACATAATCGTACATAGCATCTACCACTTTTGGCATTATTACTTTCATTGTAAGCCCCCCTTTAAAAGGTGCTTGTATTTGCATTTATTCATGAAAATTCTACAAAAAAAATAACTGCTCAAAATTTTAAAATCTTTGTGAAAATTATACAAATTTAACTGCAATTTAGTTAAAATCCCGCCCTCTATTAAATATTTTATCACTAATAAATAAATAGTCAATGCCCTTTTTTTGTCGAAAAAACTTATTTGATGATTCAACGCTATTTTTAAGCAAAAATAAATTTAAAAAATTTTAATTACAGGCTTATTTTTAATCATTTTGTTAAATTTAGCTTAAAAAATTATATATTTTTCTATATTTCTAATAAAAATCAACAAAAAAATATCGGAAAAATCACATACTGTAATTTCTCCGATATTTTTCAAGTTTTTTCATGCAAAAAGCAATAGTTTATTTATAAAATTAAACCTAAATTAAGCTTGAATTTTTTCTAAAATATCCAACACTTCTTCAATGGTTTTTTTGCCGAAGTGAACGTCGCTGTCGTTTACAACCATACAAGGAACGCTCATAATTTTAAATTCGTCTTTAAGCGCTTCAAATTTAGATAAATCGTAAATATCAAGCCTTATATTTTCACTTAGCATTGCAACTCTTTGCACTGCCATAACAAGCTCTGGGCAATTTGTGCACGATAGTGTTACCGCAAGCTTAATATTTATGGGCTTTGTAAGCGCTTTGCACCTGTTTAAATTTTCAGGTGCAATTGCTTGGCCGGGGCCTGCAGCGTTATAAAGGCCTATAATAAACGAATTGAACTCGTGGCCGCCCGGTACACCGTGGAAATAAACATTCTTGCTTTTGCCGTTCTCTTCGCAAATTTCAATAGCGGGGAACTCTTTTGTTTCGCCCGTTTGCGCTTTGATGGATATTTTCTCGCTTATTTCGTCAAGCTCGTTTACAAAGTTTAAAACCTCTTTAGATAAACCGCTTGAATCCACTGCATATTTTAGTAAAATAGTGCTGTTAAAACGCTCGAACACAGGCGCTAAATCGTTTCTCATTTGCGCTGAAATAAACTTATCGTCGCTGCCACTATCTTCGTTTTGTGCGCTTTTAGCTTCGTCTTTCGGCTTTTTAACCTCTTTCAGCGGGCGCGCAGGTATGGCGTTTTTCTCATATTGCTCTGCCAAAAACTTTTCAAGGCATGTTGCTGAAATAGCGCCGTCTGAAACAGCGGTTACCACTTGGCGCAACTCTTTTATGCATATATCGCCGGCGGCATAAACACCGTTTAAGTTTGTTTTTTTGTTTTGGTCTGTAACAATATAACCTTGTGGGTTTGTTTCAACTAAATGCTTGAATGCTTTGCTCGCAGGCACATAGCCCGCAAAAACAAACACACCAAGGCCCTCTTTATCCTCATAGCCGAATACTTCATCGCCACTTGTAAAGCGACCCTCTTTGAACTCGCCTTTTCTGAACTCTGCCTTTTGAACAAAGCCGTCGCCGCTAACTCTGTCAAGGCCTGTTTCATAAAACACTTCAATTTTTTCATGCGCTTTCACTTCGTCTACAACATTGCCGGTGCAAGTGAAATCGTCTGTAATCATCATCATTTTTATGCTTTTGGCAAACCTTGTTAAAAATAACGCCTCTTCGCAAGCCGCAAAGCCGCTTCCGATAACTATAATGTCTTTGCCAGTGAAAAACTCACCGTCGCAAGTGGCGCAGTATGCAACGCCCCTGCCTTTAAATTCCTGCTCGCCCTCAAAGCCAACAACGCGCGGCGAGGCACCTGCGGCTATTACAACGCCTAAGGTTTTAATTGTGCCTTTATCTGTTTTTATTTCGTAAAAAACATCGTTTTTTTCAAAGCCGTTAACTTCGGCCATTAAAAATTCTGCGCCAAAGCCCTCGGCTTGCCTTATCATCTCTTTTGTAAGCGCTTCACCGCTTGTGTGATAAACGCCGGGGTAATTTACAACTTCTTGCGTTATTGTTATTTGCCCGCCAAATTTTTGTTTTTCTATAACTAAGCATTTGTATTTTGCCCTTGCTAAATAAATAGCAGAGGAGAGCCCGGACGGGCCTCCTCCGATAATTACGGCGTCATAGAAATCGTCTAAATTCCATGTGCTCATAATATTCTCCTTATTTATAAGTTACTAGTTATTCGCTTATTCTTTTATAAGCTTAATATCTTATAACATACCAACTAAATCTAAGCTTGGTTTTAGTGTTTTTTCGCCCGGTTTCCATTTTGCAGGGCAAACTTCGCCGTGGTTTTCAGCAACAAATTGTGCCGCTTGAACACGCCTGAAAAGCTCGTCTGCATTGCGGCCAACGCTGCCTTCAATTACTTCATAAGCAACAATTTTGCCCTCTGGGTTAACAATAAATGTGCCCCTTTCAGCCATGCCGCTCTCTTCAATCATAACATCAAAGTCGCGAGCAAGAGCGCCTGTTGGGTCTGCAAGCATAACATAGTTGATTTTTTTAATGGTGTCTGATGTGTCGTGCCATGCTTTATGCACGAAGTGTGAATCGCAAGAAACCGAGTAAATTTCGCAGTTTACACCTTTGAATTCCTCGTATTTATCGGCTAAATCTGCAAGCTCTGTTGGGCAAACAAATGTAAAATCGGCAGGGTAGAAGAAAAACACCGACCATTTCCCCAAAACATCATTTTTTGTAACTGTTTTAAAGTTCTTTCCTGCAAACGCCTCTACTTTGAAATCTGCTATTTCTTTTCCTATAAGTGACATAATAAAAACTCCTTATTAATTAAAATTTAACTGTACCCAGCCATTTTTTCTTTTCTAATTGTCATTATATCACTATTGATAATGATTGTCAATAGATAATTGTTTTTATTTTTTCTTATTTATTATTGCTTTAATGTATATAATTTGATATAATATAAATAAGCGGGGTTTTTTGTTTGCTTTGCAAGGAATATTAAAACAAATGTTAGTAAAACGGAGGTGGGTAATGCAATACAGAACGCTTGTTAAAAATGCCCCTTTAGTTTCAGCTTTAGGGTTTGGCTGTTTGCGTTTTATTACAAAAAACGGTAAAATTGACGAAGTAACGGCAGATAGGCAAATGCTTTACGCCTATGAGCAAGGCGTAAATTATTTTGATACAGCTTATATATATAACGGCGGCGCAAGCGAAGTTATTCTTGGGAATTTTATTAAAAAGCACAATATAAGGGATAAGGTTTTTATTGCCGATAAATTGCCGCTTTACCTTGTTTTAAAAAGCGCACATTTGGAAAAATATTTCAAAGTGCAGTTGCAAAGGCTTTCAACTGATTATATAGATTACTACCTTTTGCACATGCTCGACAGTCTTGAAGTTTGGAACAGGCTTAAAAAGCTTGGCATTTTGGAGTTTATAGCAGAGAAAAAGCGAAAAGGGCAAATTAAACACATAGGTTTTTCTTTTCATGGGCGCAGTGAGGAATTTACAAAATTAATTGACGACTATGAGTGGGATTTTTGCCAAATTCAATATAATTATTTAGACGAAAACCATCAAGCGGGCAAAGCAGGGCTGCAATATGCCTATAAAAAAGGCGTTGGCATTAGCGCAATGGAGCCTTTAAGGGGCGGAAATTTAGCGGCAAAAGCGCCTGAAAAAGCGCTTAAAGAATTTGCTAAGTTCCCCGAAAAGCGCTCGGCGGCACATTGGGCGCTAAGGTGGGTTTTAAACCACGAGGAAGTGGCAATTGCCCTAAGCGGCATGAACGATATGGCGCATATAAAGGAAAATATAGCCGTTGCAAACGATGCTGCTGTAAACAGTATGACGCCGCAAGAGCTTAGCGTTATAGATAATGTTAAAGAAATTTACAAGCAGCTTACAAAAGTTCCGTGCACAGCTTGCAATTACTGTATGCCATGTCCTTTCGGGGTGGATATTCCCGCAACATTTACAGATTATAACAGCAAGTATTTTTTTGATAACTATGTTACATGGCAATATGTTTACAGGGCAGCAGGCGGAACAAACGGCATAAAAGCAGGAGCAAACTCATGTACTAACTGCAAAAAATGCATGAAACACTGCCCTCAGCATATTGAAATACCCGCAAAGCTCAAACAGGCGCATAAAGAGCTTTCAAACCCGATAATGCTAGGGGCAATGAGCATATACTTTAAAATATTAAGAAGAAAAAAGAAAGAGAAAAATTATGAATAATTCACACATTAAAAATTTATGTTTAGCAGCTTTTTTTATAGCTTTAGGCTTTGTTTTGCCTTTTGTTACAGGTAGCATACCTCAAATTGGCAATGCACTTTTGCCAATGCACATACCTGTTTTACTTTGCGGTGTAGTGTGCGGCGCTAAATATGGCGCAGCGGTAGGTTTTGTAACGCCGCTTTTGCGCAGTGTAATTTTAGGTATGCCGCCTATTTATCCAATTGGCCTTGCAATGGCATTAGAGCTTGCCACTTACGCAATTGTTATTGGTGTTTTATACAATGTTCTAAAGGGCAAACCGTTGCAAATTTACATATCTTTAATAGTTAGCATGATAGCAGGGCGCATAGTTTGGGGCCTTGCCACTATGGCGCTTATGGGTGCTGCGGGAGGCGCGTTTACAATGCAAATGTTCTTAAGCGGTGCGCTTTTAACAGCTGTTCCGGGCATTGTTTTACAACTAGTTTTAATTCCTGTTGTAATTGTTGCGCTTCGCAGGGCTAAGCTAATTGATAATTATGTTAAAATTGAAGAGAACTAATATTTTAAAACACAATACCTTTTAAATAGTATATTAATGTAAAGTGTAAATAATAACAAAAAGCAGAGGGCAACATGCAAGTACAAACACAGCTTAGCACATGTATTTTTGATGATTTGTTTTATGAAATAGCAAAACGAAAAGAGCAAAAGCCTAATTTAATTGTAGCAATAGACGGCAATTGCGGCGCTGGGAAAACAACGCTTGCTATGCTGCTAAAGCAAAAATTCGGCGCTGAAATTATAGCTATGGACCATTTTTTTCTAAGAGAGCACCAGCGCACGAATGAGCGCCTTAGCGAAATAGGTGGCAATATAGATTACGAGCGTTTTCACTCGCAAGTTTTGCTAAATTTACAAAAACAGCAATTTGAATACCGCCCGTTTAATTGCAAAACGTTCACGCTGGATAGCGGCATTATAATACAAAACAGCAATATGCGAATTATAGAGGGCTCTTATTCATTGCACCCTAAATTTGATGGGTTTTACGATGTTAAAATATTTTTGTCTTTACCGTTAAACGAGCAAATACAGCGCATAAGGCAGCGAAACGGCGAAGAGATGCTTTTAACATTTGAGCAAAAATACATACCAATGGAAAACGCATATTTTGAAAAGTTTAACATAAAAGAAAAATGCGATTTTTTAATTAGCTGCTCTGGAAAATAGCACTGCATAATTAATTTAGCAAAGCGAAAATAATAATTAAAACAGGCACTATCAACATGTTGATAGTGCCTGTTTTTTGTAGATATTGCGCTAATTTTATTCATGGTTTGCTTTATTGCTAAAAAGCTATTTTCTCTTCTATATAAGCTTTTAGCTCTGCAATAGGCATACGCACTTGCTGCATTGTATCGCGCTCGCGCACAGTAACACAGTTGTCTGCGTCTTTTTCGTCGTCGCCTATAGTTTCAAAGTCTACCGTTATGCAAAAAGGTGTGCCAATTTCGTCTTGGCGGCGATAGCGCTTGCCTATAGAGCCTGCATCGTCGTAATCTACCATAAAGTATTTAGATAGCTCGTCCCTAATTTCCTCTGCTTTGCCGCCCAGTTTTTTGCTAAGTGGCAATATGCAAGCCTTGAACGGCGCAAGTGCAGGGTGAAGGCGCATAACAACACGCTTGTCGTTTTTCGCTTCGTCAACCATCTCTTCGTCGTATGCCTCGCATAAAAATGCAAGCGTAACACGGTCTGCCCCGAGGCTTGGCTCTATAACATAGGGGATATAGTGCTCGTTTGTCTCGGCATCGAAGTATTCAAGGCTTTTTCCGCTGGCTTCTTGGTGGCGCCCTAAGTCGTAATTTGTGCGGTCGGCAATGCCCCAAAGCTCGCCCCAGCCAAACGGGAACAGATATTCAATATCGGTTGTTGCAGCTGAATAGAAAGAAAGCTCTTCTGCGCCGTGGTCACGCAGGCGCATATTTTCCTCGTTTATGCCAAGGTCTTTAAGGAATTTAGCACATGCGTCTTTCCAATAGTAAAACCACTCTAAATCTGTGCCGGGCTTGCAGAAAAATTCAAGCTCCATTTGTTCAAACTCGCGTGTGCGGAAAATGAAATTGCCCGGTGTTATTTCATTGCGGAATGATTTGCCTATTTGGCAAACGCCAAACGGCAGTTTTTTCCTTGTTGTGCGCTGTACATTTGCATAGTTTACAAAAATGCCCTGCGCCGTTTCCGGGCGAAGATACACTTCGTTTTTAGCGTCTTCAGTTACGCCCATAAATGTTTTGAACATTAAATTAAACTTGCGAATATCGGTGAAATTAGCTTTTTCACACTCGGGGCAAACAATATTGTGCTCTTTTATATAAGCGCTCATATCATCAAAGCTCATGCCCTCGGCTACGCCGCCGGCATCTTCAATAAGCTTATCTGCACGGTGGCGTGCTTTACATTCGCGGCAGTCCATCAAAGGGTCGGAAAAGCCGCCAACATGGCCGCTTGTAACCCATGTTTGAGGGTTCATTAATATGGCGCTGTCAAGGCCTACATTGTGGCGGTTCTCTTGAACAAATTTTTTCCACCAAGCTTTTTTAACATTGTTTTTAAATTCAACGCCGAGTGGCCCAAAGTCCCAAGAGTTTGCAAGGCCACCGTAAATTTCACTACCTGCGTAAATAAAACCTCTGTTTTTACAAAGTGCAACAATTTGCTCCATTGTCTTTTGCGTGTTTTTCATATTCTCCACTCCACTTTTATATATTTTTATATTGAAAAATTAATTTGATTAAGAAGCAATAAAATGCGCTTAATATTCATTGTCTTAATGGAGTTGTTAACAAAGTCGCCCTCACAAAAAGCGTCGGCAAAATTTCCTTCATATGTCACAAAAATGCTCATTAATACATACAGTATTGCTTGCGATTTTTGCTTAATCTGACAAAAATTTTGCGCTGGTTTTTGCAAAGTCTTTGCTTGTCAACAGCTCCTTAATGGGGCGCAGTACAATAAATTGCACTAATAATATTGTAAGTGCAATAAAGCAATTCGTCAAGCATAAGTTTTAATTTTGAAAGCGATATTTTATTGCATTGGCTTTACTAGCTTTATTATAGAACTTGCGCCTTTTTTGCGCAATTTACAAAAAGCATTAAATATGGTATAATAAAGCTAATTATATTTAAAAAAATAAAGGAAGTTTTATATAGTAATGGCAAGTAGAAAAACAACAAGAAGTTCTGGGAAAAAAAGCAGTTCCGCAAGTAAAAACAGCGGCAAAAAAACGCTGTCGCTTTTGGCAAAAATAAGCATTTTGCTTTTTGGAATAGGCATATTATTACTTGCGCTAACATTTATAGAGGGCGCTTCTGTGTGGACGTTTTTACGCCAGAATGTGCTTTTTGGCGTATTCGGTGCAAGCGCTTATTTGCTTGCGCCTTTTGTGCTGTATATAGCCACGGTTATGGCACTTGGCAAAACATTCATATCAAAAATTATAAAGTGCTCTGTAGTAATACTAATTGTTAGCGCGGCGTTTTTAATTTTTGGCGACATAGATATTAGCTCTTACACCTTTTTTAAAGGAATAAGCCATATATTTACTATCAGCAGCAACGGCTGGGGCATTGGGCCGGGCGTTATAGGGGCAATTTTAGGCTGGCCGCTACTGCTTTTATTTGCAAGGCCTGCGGCTAATATTGTGTTTGTTATTATAATAATTGTAATTGCTATGATAATATTTGCGATTACACCTGCTGAAATTTTTAACTTCACAGCCAGCAACGCAAAAAAGGTGAAAAAATCTATTGATGTTATTGATAAATCGAACAAAAGCCGCATTGAAAAGCGCAATTTAAAAAGGCAAGAGCAAGAGGAAATGCAAAAATTAAGGCAAAGTGAATTGCAATTAAAACAGCAAGAAGAAAATGAGGCAAGGCAGACTGAAAACGGCTTTGAACAGCACGAGAGCGCCAACAGCGAAGTTATGCATATTGTGAACGGCAAGGCAGCTTATGCGGCAAATGCACTAAAGCCTAATAAAGAGCAAAGCCAAAACAGGGCAAATATTGATATTGATATAAGCCCTGTGCCGAGCGTTACGCTTAATGTTTTAACCGAAGAGGAAGTATTCATAGGCCCGGGCGGCACTTTTGGCTTAGACCCAAACACTAAACCCACTGCGCAAGAGCGCGCAAAATATATTAAGCCTGATTATGAATTCGGCAGCATTATATCTTATGCAGGTGCAAATGCACAAGGCGAAAGCGAAGCGGCCACTGTTGAAGCGCCAAAAACCGAAGATTATGTTGTGGGCAACACGCTTGAAATTATGGCGCAAAAAGCTATAAACAACGCTAAGGATGAAATGGCGAGCGACATTCAAATTCTAGGTAATGTTCAAACGGGCAAATACATTTTCCCGCCGCTAAAGTTGTTTCAAAAGCAGCCGAAATCTAATGATGACAATATACATTCAGAGCTTACATATAAAGGCGATTTGCTTGTTAAAACGCTTGCGAGTTTCGGCGTGCAAACTAAAATATTAGATATTAGCCGCGGCCCCAGCGTTACAAGGTATGAATTACAGCCGCTTGCAGGCGTAAAAATAAGCCGCATTACAGGCCTTAGCGATGACATAGCGCTTAACCTTGCCACTATGGGCGTGCGCATTGAAGCGCCTATACCGGGCAAAGCGGCAGTTGGTATAGAAATACCGAACGAGAACCGCACCGCTGTTAATTTCAGAAGCATTTTAGAGGATAGGCAGTATACTAGCCAAAGCGAGCCGTTAACGTTTGCAGTGGGCAAAGATATTGCGGGGCAAGTTATAGTTGGCAACCTTGCAAAAATGCCCCATTTACTAATAGCCGGCACAACGGGCAGTGGTAAATCTGTTTGTACAAACGCCATAATTATGAGCTTTTTATATCGCTGTGCACCCGAGACTATGCGCCTTATATTAATTGACCCTAAAATGGTTGAATTTGCGCAATATAACGGTATACCACATTTATTAATGCCCGTTGTAACAGAGCCACGCAAAGCGGCAGGTGCACTTGGAAGTGCGGTTGCAGAGATGGAAAAGCGCTATTTACTGCTGGCGCAAAACGGCGTGCCTAATATTGAGGAATATAATTTATTGGCAGAGGAAAACGACGAGCTTGAAAAACTGCCTTATATTGTTATTGTTATAGACGAGCTTGCAGATTTAATGATGGTGGCGAGCAAAGAGGTTGAAGAATATATTTGCCGCATTGCCCAAAAAGCGAGGGCGGCGGGTATGCATTTAATTATTGCAACACAAAGGCCGTCGGTAGATGTTATAACGGGCCTTATAAAGGCGAATATCCCAAGCCGCATAGGCCTTTCGGTTATGAGCCAAGTAGACAGCCGCACAATTTTAGATATGGGCGGCGCAGAAAAATTGCTTGGCAACGGCGATATGCTTTATATGCCTGTGGGCACAAATAAGCCTGTGCGTGTGCAGGGTGCTTTTATACGCTCGGGTGAAATAAGAAGCGTTATAGATTTCTTAAAGAACAACAGCGAGAGCGATTACAACGAAGATATGATAGCCGATATGGAGAAAAGGGCAGTGGAGCCCAAGGGTAGCGGCGGCGCACGTGATGACGACGACGAAGACCCTATGTTTAAAACAGCTGTTGAAGTAATATTAGATGCAGGCCAGGCGAGCACAAGCTTATTGCAAAGGCGCTGCAAATTAGGCTATGCAAGAGCCGCACGCATAATGGACGAAATAGAGCAAGCGGGCATTATCGGCCCCTCGGAGGGTGCAAAGCCAAGGCAAATTTTAATTTCACGCCAGCAGTGGATTGAAATGAGCATGAATAGGCAAGAACAGGCAGAGAATTAGAGGTAAGCGAAAGGGCGTTTAGTAGGCCTTAGCTGTTAGTGGATAAGTTCTGTAGCTCGCCCTGCTTTTCAGCTTGAAAAGTAAAAGCCCTTATGTGACAAGCCCAAATATTATAAGCAAAAAAATGAACTTATTACGCCTTGTCAAAATGATAAAAAGGATTAAACTATGCTAAATAAATTTTTGCCGCTGTGCCGTGAAGATATGCTAAATAACGGCTGGCAATATGTAGATTTCATTGTGGTTACAGGCGATGCCTATGTAGACCACCCAAGTTTCGGCTGCGCAATTATATCTAGGCTTTTGCAAAGTGAGGGCTATAAAGTGGGTATATTATCGCAGCCTAATTTCACAAACGCGCTTGCCGCGCCAAACGGCTTTACAGAGTATGGCAAACCACGCTACGGCTTTTTTATTGGCGGCGGCAATGTGGATAGCATGGTAGCGCACTACAGCGTTGCAAAAGTGCGCCGCAAAATAGATGAGTACTCGCCGGGCGGAGAAATGGGCAAAAGGCCCGATAGATGTGTTAGCGTTTATGCTAATTTGGCAAAACAAGCTTACCCAAATTCGCCTGTTATTATAGGCGGCCTTGAGGCGTCTTTGCGGCGCTTTGCCCACTACGATTACTGGAATGATGAAGTTATGCCCTCTGTTTTGCAAGATAGCAGAGCAGATTTATTAAGCTTTGGTATGGGCGAGCACCAAACAAAAGAGATAGCAAGGCGCCTGTTTAACGGCGAAAAAATAGGCGATATAAAAGACGTAAACGGCACGTGTTATATGTGCGATATAAATGAGCTGCCAAAAGAGCATGCTCGATGTGGCTCTTTTCATAAAGTGAGCATTGATAAAACAGCCTATGCAAAATCTTGCGTTATACAGTCAGATAACCAAGATGTTGTAACGGGCGAAATTATTGTGCAAAAACAAACGGATAAATTCCTTGTGCAAAATAAGCCGGCAACGGCTTTAACGCAAAGCGAGCTTGATTTTATTTATTCATTGCCGTTTGAGCGCACATACCACCCAAGCTACGATAAATTTGGCGGCATACCGGCAATTGAGGAAGTTGAATTTTCAATAATACACAACAGGGGCTGTTTTGGCGCTTGTAATTTTTGCGCAATTCAAATGCACCAGGGAACAAGGGTTACAAGCCGAAGCGTTCAAAGCGTTGTAGATGAGGCAAAGCATATAACAAATGCGCCTAATTTTAAAGGCTATATTCACGATGTGGGCGGCCCTACGGCAAATTTCAGAAGCGATAGCTGTAAAAAGCAGGGCAAAATGGGCATGTGTAAGGGCGATAAATTTTGCCTTGCGCCTAAACCATGTAAGAATTTAATAGCCGAGCACGGCGATTATTTGCAAATTTTAAGGCAAATAAGAAAATTGCCCAATGTGAAAAAAGTGTTTATAAGAAGCGGTATCCGCTATGATTATTTATTGTGCGATAAAGATGAAAGTTTTTTGAAAGAGCTTGTCGAGCACCACGTGAGCGGCCAGCTTAAAGTTGCGCCCGAGCACTGTGCGCCGCAAACTTTAGCGGCAATGGGTAAGCCGTCCATTGATGTTTTCGATAAATTTGCGAAGAAGTTTTACGATTACAGTAAAAAAATAGGTAAAAAGCAGTATTTAGTGCCTTATTTAATGAGTAGCCACCCCGGCTGCACATTGAAAGATGCCGTTTTAATGGCGCAGTACCTTTATAAAAACAATATGCGCCCCGAGCAAGTGCAAGACTTTTATCCAACGCCCGGCACAATATCCACATGTATGTATTACACAGGCCTTGAGCCTTATACTTTAAAGCCTATTTATGTTGCGAAAACGTCTGAGGAAAAGGCTATGCAGCGCGCACTTTTGCAATATTACAATATAAAAAACCGCGATAAAGTTGAAAAAGCTTTAAGGCTTACAAACAGGCAAGATTTAATTGCGCTGTTTTTTAAAAAGGCAAGCGGCAAAAATAACAGGGCGCCTTTAAGCGGTAATAATGCGCAGGACGAAAGGGCGCAAAACGGCAGAAACCGCAAAGCATATTCAAGCGGCAAAAGCGAAAAAGCACCGATAAACGGCAAAAGGCAAAATTCTAAAAAAGGAGCAAAAACATGGCAAAAAGCAAAAAGCGCAAACAAAAATTTCAAAGCAAAGTAAAGAAGTTTTTAACTTATGAAGTTTTGTTTACTCTTTTTATAGTTGTTCCTTTGGGCATTATTTCTATTGTGTTTTATCAAAATGATTTTAACTATGATTTAGTAAAAAAATTAATAGACAGCCTAACGCCTATAGCTTACGAGCACGAAACGAGCATACATTTTATTGATGTTGGGCAAGCAGACGCAACGCTTATAGAGCAAGATGGCGAGTTTTGCCTTATAGATGCGGGCACGCAAGACGCAGACGAGCTTATCATGTATTTGCAAAGTGAGAGCGTAAGCACGATAGATTTACTTATTTTAACCCACCACCACGCAGACCATATTGGCGGCGCTGTGGATATTATGCAAAATTTTGAAATAGGCGAGCTTTGGATATTTGATTATGAAAAAGCAGGAAGGCCCGATAATGCAACCGTTATAAGAACGCTTGAATATATAGATATTGAGAATATTCCTGATAAAACGCCAAAAATAGGCGAGGCTTTTATGTTGGGCGATGGCGAAATTGAAGTATTGCACAGCGGCTTATACGACGATGACAACGCAAACAACACCTCTTTAGTAACAATGTTTGAAATAGGCGGCACACGCTTTTTATCTTGCGGCGATGCCGAAGAAGAGCAAATAGATGAAATGCTTGAAAACGGCGTTGATGTTAGCGCGCAAATATATAAAGCTGCTCACCACGGCTCGCAAACTTCAAACAGCATAGAGTTTTTAAATGAAATTAACCCTTTGTTTGTGGCGGTGAGCTGTGGGCTTGATAACAGCTATGGCCACCCGCACGAAGAGGCGCTTATTGCCTTTGAAAGTGTGAATGCCGCTGTTTACGGAACAAATGTAAACGGCAATATACGGCTTGATATTGAAAACGGCCGGTTGGATGTTGTGCCTGAAAGAGATTACGACTTAGCGGCTTAGCTTGTAATGTGAAATATAACAATAGCGAGCACAGTGAAACTTACCTTGTTAAAAGTTTCGCCGTGCTCGCTATTTTTGTTAGTTTTTTCTATTAAAATATCAGTATCTCAAACCAGAATTCACTGCCTTTGCCAACTTCGCTTGTTACGCCGTAGCTAAAGCCGTGGTTTTGCAAAATAGCTTTGGTTATACTAAGCCCAAGGCCTGTGCCTACTTTGCCCGAGCTTGCCCGTGTTCGGTAGTATCTGTTAAATATATGCGGTAACTCGTGAGGTGGTATGCCCTCGCCATGGTCTTTAACCGCAACCCTTAGCCTATCTGAAAGCCGTATGCACTCAATACCTATATAGCCGTCGGGGCCAACATGGCGAATAGCGTTGCCGAGCAAATTGTGAAGCGCACGGCTAAGCTGCTCGGGGTCGGCCACTATTTTGCAGATATCCGGCGCTGTAACTTGCAAATTGTAGCCGTTTTTATTGCATATATCCTCATAAACACTTGCAGCCTCTTCGCAAAGCTGTGCTAAATCAAAATGAACTAAATTCATTTGCTGTGTATTACTGCTAACTTTGCTTAGCTCTAAAACACTGGAAACAAGCCCTGAAAGCCTATCGCTCTCGTCCATTATTATATTAAGCTGCTCATTGCGTTTTTGCTTGTTTTCACCTGTTAAATCTCTTACGGTTTCGGCATAGCCTTTTATTAAAGTTAAAGGTGTGCGCAAATCGTGGCTAATATTTGCGAGCAATTCATTTTGCAGCCTGCTTGTGCGCTGAACTTCGCTTGCCATTGTGTTAAAGTCTTGGGCGAGGGTGCCAATTTCACCGTTTGTGAGTTTATAAACCCTCGCAGAATAATCGCCGGTTGCCATTTTGCGTGCCGCAACTGAAAGCGCGTTTATTGGCTTTGCCATACTGTGTGAGAAAATATAAGCTGCTATTATGCCAATTAGCAGTACAAAAACCGCTATTATTGGCATTTGTATTTGTAATATCATAGTTGCTTCATCTATGCGCTGTAAATCTGTGCTAACAAGTATAATATAATCGCCAACTGTTTGCCCTAGCACACGCTGACGAAACTCGCCTTCGTTTATTGTAACATTTAACTTGTCGTTTTCAAGCGTTAAAAGGCGTAGCCTTATTGTGCTGCTAGTGTTCCAATCTTCATCGCGCCAGTCGCCAAACATGCTCTCTGTTGTGGGGTGCAGTAAACACTCGCTCGCCATTTGGTGCATGTGCAGAATATTTATGCCGCTGGCATTTGCTATATCCATGCATTTTCCGCTAAGGTTTTCATCTTGCATAGCGATTAAATTAATTTCGTCATAAAAATCGGGGTTAATGCCGTCGGGCGAAGTGTAGTCTTCAATAGAGCCGTATTTTTCAATTATTTGCGCATATTTTTGAGAGGTCTCCTCTAAAGAACTTTCTATGCTTAAATTATAAAACGGCTCTAGTAATTGAACGCTTATAACCCAAAAAAGCGTTATAACAAGCGCAATTATAAAAACAGTATAAACAATTAAACGGCGGCGTATGCTACCCTTTTTTTCGCTTCTGGTTTTTTTTGCGCCAAAGCCCATTATTTTGCCTCCGCATCAAATTTATAGCCTATGCCCCAAACGGTGGCTATGTGGTTTCTGTATTTGCCAAGGTGACCCCTAAGCATTTTTATGTGGGTGTCAACAGTGCGGTCTTCCCCAAAATAATCGTAATTCCAAACGCGCTCTAATATTTTTTCGCGGCTGTATGCAATGCCTTTGTTTGAGGCTAAAAATAAAAGCAGTTCAAATTCTTTTGGCGTAAGGGGAGCATCTTTGCCATCTATTTTAACATTGCGAGAGGCACTGTCTATTACAAGGCCGCCAAAAACAAAACTGGCACCCTCGGCTTGCTCTTTGGGTATAGTGCGCGCTAAAACAGCCTTTACACGCGCCACAAGCTCCCTTGGTGAAAAGGGTTTAACAACATAATCATCTGCGCCACCCTCAAGCCCTGCAAGTTTATCATATTCTTCACTGCGCGCTGTAAGCATAATAACGGGAACATTTATTTTGCGTGTGCGTATTTCGCTTAAAACTTTCATACCGTCAACAAAAGGCATCATTACATCTAAAAGCACAAGGTCAATGCCGCCGGCACTAAGCATTGTAAGCGCGGCGTTACCGTCTGTTGCCTCTTTGCACATAAAGCCGGCATGTGTTAAATGCTCTTTTAAAAGCTCTCTTATCAAAGGCTCATCGTCTGCAATTAAAATTGTTACCATTTTACACCTCGCTATTTATTTTTATGCGTTAAACGCACGTTATATAATACAATTATAATACAACAGCTATATGTGAAAACTGTGAAATTTTGAAAATATTTGCCAAAAGTTTAAAATTGCTTTAAACTCCTAATATATTTTGATATATAATTAAATCTTTATCGGTGAAAACATTGAAAACAACTTTTTCTATTTTGTTATTGCACTTTAAAAAATCGCTAACTGTTTTAGTGGCAATTTGCGCCGCTCTTTCTTGCGGAAAGCGAAATTCTCCCGTTGATATACAGCAAAACGCTATAGATTTCACATTGTTTTGAGCGGCTACTTCTAAGCAAGATTTATAGCAATTTGCCAAAAGTTCCTCGTGCTTTTTAGTTAGCTCGGTGCTTATAATGGGGCCAACGGTGTGCAAAATATAATCGCAAGGAAGGTTAAAGGCAGGCGTTATTTTTGCGCTTCCCGTAGGCTCGGCATGGCCTTGTTTTTGCATAATTTCATTGCAGTAAAGCCTAAGCTGAACGCCGCTAAGCGTGTGGATTATATTATCTATACAAGAATGAATGGGAACAAAACAGCCTAGTAGCGCTGAGTTTGCGGCATTTACAATTGCGTTTATTTTAAGCGTTGTAATATCACCTTGCCATAAATAAATTTTAGAATTAGGCGCTATGGGCTTTAAGCTGCTGCAATCAACAATGCAGCGCTTTGAAATTTCTTCCTTCAAATATAAATTTTGCACATTTAGAAATTCATCGCTTATAGCTTTTGGCTCGCGCATATTAAATAGCGAGCGAAGCAAGTTTTTTTGGTTTTCTTCATCGCTTGGTATAGCTATATTATTGTAACTTGGGTTTTCACTTAATAGATATTTAATTAAATAAAGGCGTTTTTCGTGGAAGTTCATAAATAATCACTTTCTTTATAAAGCAAATAATAACATTATAATGTTAAATAGCAATGTGTTAATATTTGCAAATATTATAGCACTTATAGAGAAATTTTACAATTAAAGGCAAATAAATTTAAAAAACAAAGCGAGCAAAAACAAAGAGGTATACCATTTGCTTTATATGTTTTTTGAAAAATAAGTTGATAACACATGATATTTATGGTATGATTTGGGTGGCAATGCTTAAACACACTGTTATTAATATTAGAAAGTTGATTGGAGAAAACATGGTATATAGGAAAGCTGATAGCAGCGACATTGATAAAATAATAGAGCTAAGAATAAAACTTTTAATAGAGGAAGCGGCCGTTGCCCCGAATGATATTAATGCTGAGCTAAGAGAATACTTTACTAAGGAATTGAACAAAAATATTATAGTTATGCTAGCAGAAAGTGGCGGCGAAGTTGTGGGAACAAGCGCTGTAATATTTCAAAAATACCCACCGCATTTTGGCAATAAAAAAGGTATGCGCGCTTATATAACAAATGTGTATACCGAGCGAGAATTCAGAAGAAAGGGCATAAGCACAGCGCTTTTAAATGAGCTTATCAAAGAAATTAAGCAAAGAGATATACCGCATGTTTGGCTTTGGTCTACTAAAGAGGGCGTAGAGTTTTATGAAAAATACGGCTTTAATGATATAAAAATGTTTAATACAATGGAATATTTACCTTAGATTATAATAAAACTCCTGCCTAGTGATAAGGCAGGAGTTTTATGTTTTAATAAATGTAATTTTGCAATATGCGCTTTAGCTTATTTTTTTGGCAGTAAATTTGCGGTAAGTGCAAAAGCGAGCGCACCCACAGCGGCAATGCCAAGCTCGAATGCCCAAGCGAAAATTTGCACAGACAAAGAGTAAGCGCAAAACCCGCCTATTAAAGCACCCATTAAGGAAAACAGCATATTGTAGTGTAATGCAATTTTAGCCTTGAAAATTAAATGAGCAAAACCTCCAATGGATAACCCCACAAAAAGGCTTACTATTAAAGTTAAAAGCATTTATCCAGCTCCTTTAAAATTAATAAGCTTTAATATGCGTAAGTTTCCTTAGGAATTTCTTCAAATTCAATTTCCTCTTCTTGCGCCGGGAAAATTTCCATTTCAGCTTCAGGAATTCCTGTGCCGGCAGGTATTAATTTACCTATGATAACATTCTCTTTTAGGCCCATTAATGGGTCTGTTTTGCCTTTTATTGCAGCATCTGTTAAAACTCTTGTGGTTTCTTGGAAAGAAGCCGCAGACAGGAATGAATCTGTTGCAAGAGAAGCTTTTGTGATACCCATTAAAATAACGCTTGCAACAGGCTCTTCAAAGTTTTCGCCTTGTGTTGCCCTTGCTTCTTCTACAATACCTTTATATTCAAATTTATCCATTACAGAGCCCGCAATAATGCTTGTGCTGCCGGCTTTTTCAATTTTAAGCTTGCGCATCATTTGAAGAACGATAACTTCGATATGCTTATCGCAAATATCAACACCTTGTAAGCGATAAACTTTTTGCACTTCGCTAATTAGATAGTTTTGAACGGCAATAGGCCCTTTAATAGCTAAAATGTCTTGTGGGAATGCAAAGCCTTCTGTTAGAATATCACCCTTTTCAAGCTCTGCGCCATCTTCAACCCTAATGCGTTGGCCGAAAGGTATCAAATAGCTTTTTTCGCAAGGTGCGCCGTTTTCATCAACGCCAAGAACAACAACATGACGGTTTTTCTTTGCATCGTCAATTTTAACTTTACCTGCAATCTCTGTCATTATTGCAATGTTTTTAGGGCGGCGTGCCTCGAATAGCTCTTCAACACGTGGCAAACCTTGTGTAATATCGTCAGCAGACGCTATACCGCCTGTGTGGAATGTGCGCATTGTAAGCTGTGTGCCCGGCTCGCCGATAGATTGCGCCGCAATAATACCAACAGCCTCGCCCATGCCAACTAAACGCCCGTTTGCTAGGTTAGCGCCATAGCATTTGCTACAAGCACCGTGTTTTGCATCGCAGCGCAAAACGCTGCGAATTTCAACAGATTTAACACCTGAATTTACTACTAATTGTGCATCGTCTGCGCTCATCATTGAATCTTTGCTAACCAGTAATTTGCCTGTTTCAGGGTGCACTATATCGTTTACTGCAAAGCGGCCTTCAAGGCGTTCTTCAAGCTTTTCAATAATTTCGTTACCCTCGCGGATATCGCTTACAACAATACCACTTTGTGCACCGCAATCATCTTCACGGATGATAACATCTTGTGAAACGTCAACAAGGCGGCGTGTTAGATAACCCGAGTCGGCAGTTCTAAGCGCTGTATCGGCAAGGCCTTTTCTAGCGCCTTTACCGGCGATGAAATATTCAAGAATGTTTAGACCCTCGCGGTAGTTAGCGCGAATTGGAATTTCAATGGTTCTACCTGATGTGTTGGCGATAAGCCCACGCATACCGGCAAGCTGCCTAATTTGAGCCATAGAGCCACGAGCACCGGAGTTAGCCATCATAAATATGGGGTTGCTCTCGTCTAGATGAGAGCTCAAAGCAGAGGCAACATCTTCTGTTGTTTTGTTCCAAATTTTAATAACGCTCTCATAGCGCTCTTCATTTGAAATTAAACCTTTGTTATATTGTTTTGTAATTTTCAAAATTTGGTCTTCCGCATTTTGTAAAAGCTCTTGCTTTTGAGGCGGAATAACAGCATCTGAAACAGCAACTGTTATAGCGCTTTGTGTTGAGTATTTATAACCTTGCGATTTAACTCTGTCCAGCATTTCTGCGGTTGTTGTAGTGCCGTGAACTTGAATGCAGCGGTTAATAATTTTACCAAGCATTTTAAATGTTACAAGGAAATCTACTTCAAAGCTTAATTTGTTCTCAGGGTCTAAGCGGTCTATAAAGCCTAAATCTTGCGGAATAGGGTCGTTAAATATAATGCGTCCAACAGTTGTTTGCACTACGCCTGTGCACATTTCGCCGTCAATTTCTTTTGTTCTGCGCACGTTGATTTTAGCGTGCAAAGAGCATACTCCGTTTTGATAAGCCATAATAGCTTCGTTCTCATCACGGAAATATTTGCCCTCGCCGGGCTGATTATCTTTAACTATAGTTAGGTAATAGCTACCCAAAACCATGTCTTGAGAGGGAACGGTAACAGGTTTACCATCGCTCAATTTTAATAGGTTGCCGCTTGCAAGCATTAAATTGCGCGCTTCATGCTGCGCTTCTTGCGATAAAGGCACGTGAACCGCCATTTGGTCACCGTCAAAGTCGGCATTATATGCCGTGCAAACAAGCGGGTGCAGTTTAATAGCACGGCCCTCAACAAGTGTGGGCTCGAAAGCTTGTATGCCAAGGCGGTGAAGAGTAGGCGCACGGTTTAAAAGAACAGGGTGCCCTTTAATAACCGTTTCAAGTGAATCCCAAACTTCTGTTCTTGTGCGCTCTACCATTTTGCGTGCAGATTTTATATTATTTGCTATGCCTTTTTCTACAAGGTCTTTCATAACAAAAGGCTTAAATAGCTCTAGTGCCATTTCTTTTGGAAGGCCGCATTGGTACATTTTTAGCTCGGGGCCAACAACGATAACGCTACGGCCGGAGTAGTCAACACGTTTGCCAAGTAGGTTTTGGCGGAAACGCCCTTGTTTACCTTTAAGCATATCTGAAAGGCTTTTTAGCGGGCGGTTATTAGGCCCTGAAACAGGGCGGCCACGGCGGCCGTTATCAATTAAAGCATCAACTGCTTCTTGTAGCATACGTTTTTCGTTGCGCACAATAATATCGGGCGCACCAAGCTCTAAAAGGCGCTTTAAGCGGTTGTTGCGGTTGATAACACGGCGATATAAATCGTTTAAATCGCTTGTTGCAAACCTGCCGCCGTCCAGCTGAACCATAGGGCGAATATCGGGAGGAATAACAGGGATACTGTTTAAAATCATCCACTCGGGGCGGTTGCCCGAAAGCCTGAAAGCGTCAACCACTTCAAGGCGCTTTAGTAAACGCACGCGTTTTTGGCCGCCTGCATCTTCAAGCTCTTTGTGTAATTGCTCGCTAAGTTTTTCAACGTCAATTTTTGCTAAAAGTTCTTGAACTGCCTCGGCACCCATAGACGCTTTGAACTCGTCCTCATAGTGCTCGCGCATATCGCTATATTCTTTTTCGCTTAAAAGTTGTTTTTCATCAAGCGGCGTAAAGCCGGGGTCTGTAACAATATAAGCTGCAAAATACAAAACTTTTTCCAAAAGGCGAGGGCTGATATCTAAAATAAGCCCAATGCGTGACGGAATACCTTTAAAATACCATATATGAGAAACAGGAGCGGCAAGCTCTATATGCCCCATGCGCTCACGGCGCACTTTGCTGCGTGTAACTTCAACGCCGCACCTATCGCAAACTTTGCCCTTATAGCGAATGCGTTTATATTTTCCGCAATGGCATTCCCAGTCCTTAGTAGGCCCAAAAATTTTCTCGCAGAATAAACCGTCTCTCTCGGGTTTTAGTGTACGATAATTTATAGTTTCCGGTTTTTTAACTTCTCCACAGCTCCATGCATGGATATGCTCGGGGGAAGCTAGCCCAATTTTTATTGAATCAAAAGCATTAAATTCCATTTATTAACCCTTTCTTATTATAAATTATCGTCGTTGTTTGATAAAGCGGCAAACAAATCGTCTTCGTCATCGTCGTCTTCCATGCTGAACACTTCATCATCATCGTCGCTATCATCTGTTAGCAAAGCGTCTTCTTCGTTTATGTCGTTAATGCTATAGTCGCCTTGAAGCTCGCTTTCAACCATAACGTCTTGGCCAACAGGCATGTCGCTCATGTCAAAGCCGATATCGTCTTCGTCGTAATTTTGCTTAATGTCAATTTCGTTGCCGTCTTCATCTTGCGCACAAACAGCAAGGCTTAGCGATTGCAATTCTTTCATAAGAACGCGGAACGCCTCAGGGATGCCCGGTTTTGGAACATCTTGGCCTTTAACGATAGCCTCGTAAGTTTTAACACGGCCAACAACGTCATCGGATTTAACAGTTAATATTTCTTGCAAGGTATATGCAGCGCCGTAAGCTTCAAGCGCCCAAACTTCCATTTCACCGAAACGTTGGCCGCCGAATTGCGCTTTACCGCCAAGTGGCTGCTGTGTAACAAGGCTGTAGGGGCCTGTGCTCCTTGCGTGGATTTTATCGTCTACCAAGTGGTGTAGTTTCAAGTAGTACATATAGCCAACAGTAACGGGGTTGTCGAATTGCTCGCCTGTTCTGCCGTCGTATACAATGCTTTTGCCGTCTTCTCTTTTGCCACACTCTTTGAACATTTCGCGAATGTCTTCCTCGTGAACACCGTCGAAAACAGGGGTTGCAATTTTCCAGCCCAAAGCTTTTGCGGCAAACGCAAGGTGAACTTCAAGCACTTGGCCGATATTCATACGAGAGGGAACGCCAAGAGGGTTAAGAACAATATCAAGCGGTGTGCCGTCTTCTAAGAAAGGCATATCCTCTTGAGGTAAAATGCGTGATACAACGCCCTTATTACCATGGCGGCCCGCCATTTTATCGCCAACGCTTATTTTGCGTTTTTGTGCAATATAGCAGCGCACAACTTGGCGAACGCCCGGTTGTAATTCATCACAGTTGTCGGGTGTGAACACTTTAACGTCAACTATAATGCCGCTTTCACCGTGGGGAACACGAAGTGAAGTATCGCGAACTTCCCTTGCTTTTTCGCCGAATATAGCGCGAAGTAAGCGCTCTTCAGCAGTAAGCTCTGTTTCACCTTTAGGTGTAACTTTACCAACAAGAATATCGCCTGCGCCAACTTCGGCACCTATGCGGATAATACCCCTGTCGTCCAAATCTTTAAGCGCATCGTCGCCAACATTCGGAATATCACGGGTTATCTCTTCAGGCCCAAGTTTTGTAACGCGGCTTTCTATTTCGTATTCTTCAATGTGAATAGATGTGTAAACATCTTCACGAACAATGCGCTCGTTAATAAGAACAGCATCTTCGTAGTTGTAGCCTTCCCATGTCATAAAGCCGATAAGCGCATTTTTGCCAAGGCTTATTTCGCCGTTTTGTGTTGCGGGGCCGTCGGCTATTACTTGCCCTTTAATAACTTTATCGCCTTTACTTACAATTGGGCGCTGGTTAATACACGTGCCTTGGTTGGAACGCATAAATTTAATTAATTCATATTCTTCTGTGGCATCGCCCTTAGTGCGAACGATGATTTTGCTTGCCTCAACATGCTCTACAACACCGTCGCTGTTAGCTAAAACGCAAACGCCCGAGTCGCAAGCGGCTTTATATTCCATGCCTGTTGCAACAATGGGTTGCTCTGTAACTAAAAGTGGCACAGCTTGACGCTGCATGTTAGAGCCCATTAGCGCGCGGTTAGCATCGTCGTTTTCAAGGAACGGTATCATTGAAGTTGCAACAGATACAACCATTTTAGGTGAAACGTCCATGAAGTCGGCACGAGTTGCCTCAACCTCGATAATTTCATCTCTGTGGCGGCAAGAAACGCGAGAGCGCAAAAAGCGGTTTTTCTCATCGAGCGGTTCATTCGCTTGCGCAACGATGTAATCGTCTTCAACGTCTGCTGTCATGTAAACAACATCGTTTGAAATAACGCCTGTTTTTTTATCTATTTTACGGTAAGGTGCTTCAATAAAGCCATACTCGTTTATGCGTGCAAATGTTGCAAGGTAGGATATAAGGCCGATATTCGGGCCCTCAGGGGTTTCAATAGGGCACATGCGGCCATAGTGAGAATAGTGAACGTCGCGAACTTCAAAGCCCGCTCTATCACGAGATAGGCCGCCAGGGCCCAAAGCTGAAAGACGGCGTTTATTAGTTAGCTCTGCAAGAGGGTTGTTTTGATCCAAGAATTGAGAAAGAGGGCTAGAACCGAAAAACTCTTTTATAGAGGCAACAACAGGGCGAATATTTATAAGCGCCTGCGGTGTAACTTCCTCTGTGCTTTGCGCTTGCAATGTCATGCGCTCGCGGATAACACGCTCCATACGTGTAAAGCCAATGCGGAATTGGTTTTGTAAAAGCTCGCCAACGCTGCGAATACGCCTGTTGCCCAAATGGTCGATATCATCTACATTGCCAATGCCGTTGCCTAAATTGTTTACATAGTTAATAGAGGCGAATATATCGTCTACAGTAACTGTTTTGCTAACAAGTTTATCGCGGTTATTGTTAATAAGCTCTATTTGATGTGCTTCATCTTCAGCTTCGTCTAAAATAGCACGCATAGCGGCAAAATTAACACGCTCTTTTATTTCACACTCTTTGAATACATCAAAGCTGAAAAACTCTTGTGCATTTACAGTGCCGTTAGAAATAATTTTAACTTCTCTGTCTTCTATAGTAACATAAGCCACACAAACGCCGCATGCGTCTGCTTTTTGTGAAAGCTCTTTTGTTATTTTTTCGCCTGCGCCAACTATTAGCTCGCCTGTTAAAGGAGCAATAATATCGCGCGCTGAAATTTGCCCTTCAAGCCTTTTGGCTATAGCGAGCTTTTTATTCATTTTATAGCGGCCGAAACGAGATAAATCGTAGCGGCGTGCATCGAAAAACAAAGAGTTTATATGGCTTGTTGCGCTCTCAACAGTGGGTGGCTCACCCGGGCGCAGTTTGCGGTAAGTTTCAAGCAAACCCTCTTCTTCGCTGCGAGTGCTGTCTTTTAAAAGTGTTGCTTCAATGCGTGCATCATCGCCGAAATAATCTCTGATAGCGGCGTCTGTTCCAAGGCCTAAAGCGCGCATGAAAACTGTTATGGGGAGCTTACGGTTTTTATCTATGCGCACATAGAATATATCGTTAGCGTCTGTTTCAAATTCAATCCACGCGCCGCGGTTTGGGTTCATTGTGGTGCTGAAAAGCTCTTTACCTGTTTTATCATAACTTTTTCCGAAGTAAGAGCCGGGAGAGCGAACTAACTGTGAAACAATAACACGCTCTGCACCGTTTATAATAAACGTGCCGGATTCTGTCATACGGGGGAAATCACCCATGAAAATTTCTTGCTCTTTTATTTCGCCGGTTTCTTTATTAAGCAACCTTGCAGTAACCCTTAAAGGCGCAGCAAAAGTAACGTCACGCTCTTTACACTCTTTAATAGTGTATTTCGGGCGAGAGTCTATTCGGTAGTCAATAAAGTCCAGCACTAAATTTCCGGTGTAGTCTTCTATTGTGGAAATGTCGCGAAACACCTCTTTAAGACCTTGATTTAAAAACCATTGATACGAGTTTTTTTGTACCTCTATCAAATTAGGCATTTCAATAATTTCTTCAATTTTTGAAAAGCTCATGCGCTCGGTTTTTCCGTACTGTACGGGCTTGACTTTCACCATAAAAACTGCCACTCCTTTTAAATTATTTGCTTTAACTTGCCATGTTTATTGTGGATGTTGTTTTCTTTGCTTTTTATATATTAATACTGTAATTAAACACATCTACGAATTTTGCCCAATTTGCACAAAATTTATTGTGCAAAAACACAATAAAACCTGGGGTTTTAAATTGTGTTTTATTCTATATAAGTTTGCATGCAATTTTGAGCGAGTAAAATTCTTAAAAACGGCACAAAAACGCACCCCTCTCCTTACAACCAAACAAAAATTTGAAGTTGGTATTGCTCAAAAAGGCGCGTTTACCCATGTTAATATATTCAGTAATTATACCCTGTAATTTATAATTTGTCAAGCGCGATAGGAAAAAAATATCCATGCGTGCAAAATTGGCACACATGGACACGTGTATGAATTATGGTTTACTTGAGCCGCGCTCAACAAGGCTGGCAAAGCTAACAGCATTTAGCTGTTCATTTATTTGGCGGCTAAGTTCTTCATAAGTTTGCCTAAATACGCAATATTCGCTTGCGCCTCTGTTGCACTCAAACTCTAAATCGTCGCCCACACACTTGGAAATTCTATAAGGGCCTTCAACGGCGCAAATAACATCGCGCAGGGTAATATCTTCAACATTGCGGGCAAGCTCATAGCCGCCTTTATTACCTTTATAGCTTTTTACAATGCCTTTAGAAACAAGCTTACCCAATATTTTAAGAGAAAAGCGCAAAGAAACACACATTTCTTCGCTTATAGTTCTTGCATCTTTTCTTTGCTCTGCCTTAGCAAGGCAATAAACTATGCGCACAGCATAGTCGCTTTCTTGGGTAATATGCACAATAACACTTCCTTTTAACATAGAGAAGAAACATGTTCAACTATATAGTATGTTGGGTTTAGTTTATCATTTTATACAAATTTTGTCAACTTTAAAACTGCTTTTAAATTGCCGTTTTGGGCAAAGAGCAATTTATAAATAATGGCAAAAAGTTATAAGCTGGCTTTTTTATTGCGGCATGAGCGATAAGCGCAATTTGCAGTTAAAACAGCCGTTAAGGGCTACTTAAAACGCGGCAGTTTTTGCAAATGCGATATATTATGCCCGCTTGCAATAAAAAAACATTGTTTTTAGCGCTAAGCGTTCTTAACAACCTCTTCGCAAATTTGTGCGGCGGCTTTGCAATATTCGCTTATATCAAACGGTTTGCCAACAAGTGTTTCAAAAGCGTGCTCGTCGCTGTTATCGCTCATAGCTCTTAAAATAACAAAGGGTAAGTCGTTTTTTGCGCTAATTTGTGCAACAGATGCGCCTTCCATTTCAACGCAATCTGGGTTGCAAAATTTTGCAATAGCATTTTTTGTTTCGCTGTCGCCTATGAATTTATCGCCTGTGGCAATTTTGCCAACAATGCTTTTAACGCCCAATGTTTCACATGCGCTTTTTGCGCAAGTAATTAAATGCTCGTTTGCTTTATACTCTTGCATATGTGGGTAAGTATCGGCTATCATGCGGTTTTCAGCATCGTGATAAAGGGCAACATCGCTTATAACAATATCGCCAACGCCAATTTTGCTTGTCATATTTCCGGCAATGCCGCTGAAAATAATGCAATCTGCGTTAAAAGAAGTTGCCAAAAGCTGTGTTGCTGCGGCGGCATGAACTTTGCCTATACCCGCACAAACTAAAACAACGTGCTTACTGTGTAAATTGCCCTCATAAAATATGTTGCCGCCAAGTTTTGTTTGCTTTTTCTCGGTTAATCTATCGTTTATATGCGCTATTTCGTCGGGCATTGCCCCTAAAATTCCTATGGTTTTAAACATATGTTATCCCTCGTTTTATTAATGTTATAATTTGTTGCCACAAGCAGAGCAAAATGCTTCGCTTTGCAAACACGCATTTTTGCACCTTGAACATAGCTTTTTGCTTTGTGCAGATGCAATTTGCATTTGAATAACATCAATTTGTGCGTCTAATTTAGCGGCGTTTAGTAAAAGGTCGTCAATTAATTGCTGGGGCGTGGTGGAATTATCGCCGCCTTGGGCCGGCTCGTTTTTTAATTCACCGCTGTGAATTAAAAATAATGTGCGTCCAATTTGCGAAAAAATACTGTTCTGGCTTTCTTGGAGCTGTGCAAGCTCAAAGCGCAGCTTAACCGAGCCATAGCGCTCTGAAACTACTTTGCCTGCACTTTGTGCAACGTCTTTTGCTTCGTCTACAACTTCGCTTGCGGCACTTGCAAGTGTTTCAAAAATTTTACTTGTTTCGTTAGACATATTTTCCTCCTCGTATATTGTAAGTTAAAACTCGTCCTTAATTATATCGCTTTCACTTTTAATGCTGTCATCTATAACTAAAATTTCTTTTTTGCGCATTATATCATATAAAACAGGCACAACATATAAAGTTAGCAGTGTTGAATATAAAAGGCCGCCTATAGTAACAATTGCAAGGCCTTGTGTCATTTCCGCACCCTCGCCTATGCCTAAAGCCATTGTTAGCATAGCTAAAATGGTTGTTAGAGCTGTCATAATAATAGGGCGAAGGCGAAGACGGCCTGTTTCTATAATAGCTTCTCTGCGTGCAACGCCGCTTATGCGCATTTGGTTTATGGTATCCACAAACACTATGCCGTTATTAACAACAATGCCTGCAAGCACCAAAAAGCCTATTAGCGAAACAACGCTTAAAACTTGCCCTGTTATAAACAGCGCTAAAAGGCCGCCGGTAAACGCAAGTAGTATTGTGAACATAACAATAAATGGGCTTAATAGGCTTTGGAACTGCGCCACCATAATTAAATATATGAATATAACAGCCAATAAAATCATAAGTGCCATATCTGTAAAAGCGGCTGTTATGCTTTCGTTTTCGCCTGCGATTCTGTATTCTATGCCGTTTGGCGGCGTGTAATCGTCTAAAGCGCTTTGCACATCTCTGCTTAAAAGGCCTACATTGTAGCCGATATCCACAGCGGCGGTAACGCTCATAACCCTTGCGCCGCTATCTCTTGAAATAGAAGTTAGTGCCGGGGCATAGCTAACAGTGGCTATATCCCTTAATTTCACGGTGCTCTCCTCGCCTGTTGGCGATGTTACATCAAATGTGTAATCAAGCAAATTGTCGCGCGTTATTTTGTCCTCCTGTGAGGGGATAATCATAACAGGGTAAGCCGTGCCCTCTAAAGTTAGCGTTGTGCTTTGCGTTTCGGGCGTTAAGGCAGAGCTTAGCTCCCCGAACACTTGCGCTATTGTAAGGCCTTTTTGCATAGCTTTGTTTTTATCTACAGTAAGGCGTGTTTCATCGTTGCCCGTGGTTTGCGCCTGTGATATCTCAATAGCGCCCGGTATACTTGCAAGAATATCCCTAACATCTTGCGCTGCAGCTTGTATATCGTCTAAATCTTGGCCGGATATAACAATTTCAATGCCGCTTCCGCCCAGTGCCGATATATCCATTGTGCTTTGCTGCACATTAACTTCAATGCCCATTTCTTCGCTTATGGCAACAATTTCATTTGTTATTTGCTCGTTTGAAACATTCGTTTTTTCTTCGAGAAGGATATTAAGGTTTATACTGCCCGAGCCGCCCAAACTCATGCCCATGCTCATAATATCGCTTGAGCCGCTTGTGGCGCCAACGGTGTCTATTCCTTCAATTTGTTCTACTCTTTCAGCGACATCACGCGTTAAAGCTTTTGTGTCCTCTTCGTTATAGCCCTCGGGTATTGAAACGCTTGCACTCATTTGCGGCGACTGCATACTCGGTATAAAAGCGGTGCCCATATTTAGCGCTACAAAAACGCTAAAAACTAAAAGGCCGCCTGCAAACAATAAAACAATAGCTTTGCGCCTAAGCGCCCATTTAAGCGTTTTTGTATAGCTCTTTGCAAGTCTGTTAAACCAGCCGAAATTCTTTTGCGGCGAGTTTTTCATAAGCGTTGCGCCTAAAGTTGGCACTAATGTTAGGGCGACAAAAAGGCTTGCGAGCAGTGAATAGCCTATGGTTAAGCCCATATCTTCAAAAAGCGAGCGAGTCATGCCCTCGGTAAAAACTATCGGTAAAAACACGCAAACAGTTGTTAAAGTAGAGGCGAATATAGCGCCTGAAACTTGTATGGCGCCTTGAATTGCCGCACGAGCGGGGTTGACGCCCTGAACGCGCAAGCGATAAATATTCTCTATAACAACAATGCTGTTATCCACAAGCATACCAACGCCCAAAGCGAGGCCTGAAAGTGAAATTAAGTTTAAAGATACATTTGTGAAATACATAGCGGTTATAGCACAAAGCAAACTGAAAGGTATGCTTATTGCAATAATTAATGTTGGGCGCCAGTCTTTCAAAAACATAATAAGAACAAAAACAGCAAGCAAACCGCCGTAAATAAGGTTATTTAAAACACTGTTTACTATAATGTCTATATAGTCGCCTTGGTCCATTAAATTTGTTATGTGAAGGCCTTCATATTCTTGCATAAGCTCTTCAATTTCATTATTAACAAGCGTTGAAACTGTTGAAGTTGAAGCAACACTTTGCTTTTGCAAGCTTAAAATAACGCCGTCGTTACCATTTATTATGGCATAGCCGTTTTCGCTGTTTTCTATAACCATAACGTCTGCAACATCTTTTAAAAGAACACTGCCAACGTCTTCAATATCTTCAAAATCGAAAAGCAATGTGTTTTCAAGCTCGTTAACACTTTGAAATTCATCGCCCACTTTAACAAGGTATTGAATACCGTCTTCGTTTATATAACCTGCCGGCAAAGCGAAGTTTTGCGCCATTAATATGCCCTGTATTGTTTCAGAGGTAATAATGCCGCTTATATCCGCCTGTTTTAAAGCGGCATCGCGCTGCTCTTCAAAATCTTCAAGGGCGCTGTCTATTTCAATGAGGGCGCTGTCAAGCTGAAGTTTTGCGCCTTCAATGCCCGCTTGCCCTGAGGCAAAGCCTGTTGTGGCAAGCATTTTTCCGCTCTCAAGCTCTGCATAAGCTGTTTTCAGTTGATTTAAAGCTTCTTCAAGTTGCGGTTTCATTGCCCCAATAGTTAAAAGCTGAGTATTTATATTATTAAGCTCTGCCTCAATTTGCGGTAGGCGCTCGGAGGCTTGCTCTAACATTACTAAATTTTCCTGCGTTAAACTTGTTAGCATAGAGGTATCAAAGCCCGGTGGCAAAGGAACAGGGGATGTTGGGCTGTTTAGTGCACTGTCTATAGCCGCAATAATAAGGTTGAAAACAGCAGGGTCAATATCTGCAAGCAGGCCTATATCGCTTGGGATAACAGGCGGTAAAACAGGTAAGTTTAATGTGGGGTCTGCCTGCAGTGCAATAATTTGGTAAGTTGCGTAAGCTGTGTATGCTTCGGTGTAATTTGCATAAGGTGGGCTTTGTATTCCGCTTGCGGCAAGGTCTAGCCCTGCGGCATTAGTGGTTATAGCAGTATCAATATAGCCTTGTAACGCGCTTTCAATAATAGGCACTAGCACGGTTGGCATAAGCGCATTAACAGCGTCGTATGCACCGGCTACTTGCTCAATTGCAGCTTTTTCTGCGGTAAATGCCATTTGGTTTGTTAAAAGCACAGTTTCCTGTGCAACGGTAGCGGCAAGCTGTGCAGCGGCAATGTCTATTTCTGCGCTTGCAACGCTCAGCTCGTCTGTTACTGTTTCACTTTGGGTGTCCAGCTCGGTTTTGCCGTCTTCAAGCTCGGCGATGCCGTTTACAATTTCGTTTCTGGCATCGTTAAGTTCAACGCCTGCATTTGCCAATTCCTCATCAACGCTGTTCAAAACGCTTTGGTTTATGCTGTCTATTTTGCTTTGATTTATTGTAACGTCAATTTGCGTGTTAATAATGCCTGTTGCGCTTGCGCTTGCAACGCCCTCAATGCGCTCTAAACGCGGAATAATATCCTCATTTACAAAATCAGATATCTCTTGCAAATTCATATTGTCTCTGTCTATACTAATTTGCATTATAGGAAGCATATCGGGGCTCATGCGCAATAGGGCGGGTGTGCTGATAATATCATCAAAACCGCCGCTTACAATATCTAAGTTACCGCTAAGTTCTATCATAGCGGCGTCCATATTTGTTCCCTCTTCAAATTCAAGCATTACCATGCTGAAATTTTCCGTAGAGGTGCTTGTAACATGGCTTATACCGCCCGTGGTGCCCACTGCGGCTTCAATAGGGCGTGTTACGGTGGCCTCAACTTTTTCAGGGTCTGCCCCGGGGTATGTTGTCATAACAATAATATAAGGCAGTTCAATTTCGGGGAATAAATCTGTTGTCATTCCCGTGAAAGAAACAATGCCTAAAACCAAAACAAGAACTACACTAACTAAAACAGTGTAGGGCTTTTTAACGCTGAAACGTGAAAGCAAATTTCATCCTCCGTTTTCACATAGTTTATGTGAAATTTATTTAGTGTATATTTATTTATACTCAATATTATAGTATAACTATAATGTGTTAATACATTATTAACACATTGTTAATTAACAAAACAGCGCCGGTGATATATTGGGTGAATAATTTTTAATAAATTAGAAAAATAAATGCTCTATTAAAATATTAACGCCGGTTGCTATAAGCAAAATACCCCCTAATATATGCGCTTTATTGCCCCAGGTTTTTCCTATTTGTTTGCCTAAATAGTGCCCAACTAAACAGCAGAAAAACGTTACAAGTGCAATTGTTAAAGCGGCGGGGTAAATATCTACATTTAAGGCGGCAAAACTTAAGCCAACCGCAAATGCGTCTATGCTTGTAGAGATCCCTTGCGTTAAAACAAGTTTTACTGTCATAACATTCGCTTTGTTAATATGTGTGTCGCTTTGCTCTTTTAGCGCATCGGCAATCATTTTAATGCCTATAAATGATAGCAGTATAAATGCAATCCAATGGTCTACTTGGCTTATATAGCTAACAAAAGCAAAACCTGCCCAATAACCGAATATAGGCATAATGCCTTGGAAAATTCCAAAAACAGCGCTTGCTGCAATATCTTTTCTGTGGGGCTGGCCCGCAAAAAAAATACCATTGCTAACGCTAACGGCAAAGGCGTCTGCGGCTAGGGCTAATGCGGTTATAAATAAAATAAAGAACGACATGAAACCTCCAAATATTGATATATCGTTAAGAGTTTTAATACGCAAGTTTTTAGCATCTGTAATTATATGCGTAACTTTTATTATAGCGTTTTTTAATAAAAAATGCAAATTAAAAAACAGCTAATTAGTGCTTATTATAAAGCTATTTATAAACAAAGGGTTTTTGCAGGGCAAAACAAAATTTTTGCAGAGGCAGTTTTGTTAAAATGCATGTAAATTTTACAAAAATCATCAATTTTTTAGAATATATATAGCGCTGTTTTGAATAATGTGCTATAATGCATATATGTATTACTAAAAAAATGTACATAATATAAAAAACAACAAGTTTTAATATTATAAATTCTAGCTACCATATTAAAATAAGGAGAGTAAAAATGCAAGGGAATAATGCGAGCAATCAAGGTAAGAATGATGTGCAGAGCAATAAAAAACGCAAAGGCAGAAAATTTTTTAATAAAAAATCTAAATCACAAAAAACAAATGGCGCAGGAAATAATTTGCAAAACAGCAGTGTGCAAGGCGGCGCAAATTTGAAAAAAGATAAAAACAAAATGAATGCGCAGCAAAAGGCTAAAAACACAGAGGATACAAAAATTAACAGGCAAGAAGTAGATACAGGAATTAAGCTTATAACAAGAAGAGCGCCTACTCAAAAATATGCAAATTTTGAAGAGTATATGAAAAGCCGCATGATGAAAAATATGTTTTAAATAAAAACCGCTTAAAGGCATATGCCTTTAAGCGGTTTAATGATTTATGTTGTTTGCGCTTTACAGCCGCCTGTTAGAGTTAAGCTCTAACGTCTAAGAGTGTAAAAATTTTAGCTCTTTTATGCATAGCGGCCTGGCTTTTGCCGTGAAAGCAGAAATTACATTATTTAATGCACTTAAAATTAAGTATACTGCGCATCAAAAAATGCTATACCCATTGCCCCATTACCGGCATGTGTGCCAATAACAGCGCCAATTGGAAGCGCTTTTTCGGGCTTTAATTTTAAGTTGTTTTCAAAATATTGAACAAAAGGAGCGGCATTGCTTTTTTTGCCTGCATAGCCAAGGCAAACTTTGCTGTGCTTTTTGGAAACGCCTCCCATTGCCTCTATCATTTTGAACACGTTTAAATAAGCGCCTGCAAGGCCCCTTGCTTTTGCGGCAAGCTTAACTTTACCGTCGGGCACTTCTTGTGAAGCAAGTTTTGGGTTAACGCCAATAACAGGTTTTATGCCTAAAAGCGAGCCTGCAATTGCAGCAGCACCCGATAAACGGCCGCCTTTTCTTAAATTGGTTAAATTGTCAACAATAGCAAATAGGTGCAAGTGGTCGCGAGCTATTAAAAGCTCGCTTGCAATTTCACTAGCGCTAAGATTATCATTTTTTAGCTTTAATGCAAGGTCTACAAGAAGGCCTTCTGCTAAAGTTGCGTTTTTGCTGTCTATAATATGAATATTATCATATTCAACTTCTTGTTTTGCTATGCAAGCACTTTGGTAAGTGCCCGATATCTCACTGCCGATTGTTATGCAAACAATTTCATCGCCATTTTGCTTTGCCTGTTCAAAAACTGTCATGAATTCTTCGGGTGCAGGCTGGCTGGTTGTGGGAAGTTTTTCGCTGTTTGCCATTTTTTCATAGAATTCTTCCGGGGTTAAATCTACGCCGTCGTCAAAACGTTCTTCGCCGAATATAACTTTTAAAGGAACAACTGTGATATTGTGTTCTTTTGTAAAGCTTGCGGGCAAATCTGCAGTTGAGTCTGTTACTATATGTACCATTTTAATCTCCGTTTACTTTATAAAATATACTTAAATTTTTTTAAGCTTTTTCATTTTACAATGCTTTACTCAATATGTCAAGTGAAAAATGTTATTTATGTGTTTTTGCGAAGCCCTAGGTTTGCAAAATTTTTTATAGCGCTGAAAGTTTTAAAACAAGAAAAGGTGTTAAAGCAAGGCTAGCGCTTTATGGGGTGCATTAACTCAGTTTTCGGGCTTTTAGCTACATAAAAAATGTGTTCACATTCGTTTGTTAAAGCTTCATTTAAAACAGTTGAGCTTTAAGTTTTATTGCCCTCGGCCAATGTTTCAAAAGCTGTTTTTATTAGCGGAACATTTGCGGTTACACCGCTTAGCATAATGGCATAAACTGCGTCACCATGTAGAATAAATTGCTTTTTAACAAAATTTGCGCTTGCTAAATCCGGCATATAAAGCGAGAATTTAAACAGTTCCTCGCCGTTTTCTTCCATCCAGCCGGTAACCCTGTAGCCGTTTTCAAGTTCTTCAATATTAGCTTTATGCTGCGCTTCTTTTATTGCCATTCGCTGCATGTGAATAACTGCCCTAAGCGCGGTTTCCTTAACTGTAATGGCAACATCTCTGCTTAAACTTTCCGCAATTTCTTTGCCTTTTGGCAAAAGAACATAGCCGCTTTCTTCTTTTTTGATAAAGTCGTTATCGCATAAATCGGCAATGGCAACGGCAAGCTCGAAATAATTAACAAGCTCCTCGCCCCAAAGCGAGCCCTCAAGTTGCTCCATTGTAACGGGTATATCTGTGCTGTTTAATAAATAGCACAATAATATTCTTATTTCTCTTTTTGAATTTAACCCACCGGGTTTAACGCCGCTTGTAAAGGCATCTGCAGACATAATAGCCCTCGCTTTTGTGTAATTTATTTTTAAGTTGTTTTTTGTGTGTGGTTTTGCCAAAACCTATAATTTCAAAACATTCTTGTTATAGTTATAACCCTATCGCTTAAACTGCCATATACAGCTAAATTAGCTGCTAAAGTATATATGTTTCATTATAATCTAAAGAGCTGTTTTCGTCAAACACCGTCTGCATAAATTTTGTGCAGCCTTTTGTTGAATATAGCCACCTTGAAATGTGCCCGCTCTTTTTTGTATACTCATATTCTTTAGTGGGAATTTGCTCTACCGTTTGTAATATCGAAAGCTTAATTTTCATTTTTTCCGGCTGAATGTTTTTAATAAAAACACTAACACATTGCCCGCATTTCACACTTTGTGTGTGCTCTGCAAGGCCTGTTAAGTTTGGGGTAAGCTCAATAAAAACGCCATAGCTCTCTATACTGCGCACAACGCCTATTACAGTTTGCCCTATGTGGAATTTATCGGCGTTTTCAAGCCATGTGCCAAAAAGCTCCTTTGTGCTTAAAACTAAGCGGCCGTGCTCGTCTTTGCTTTTAACAGCGCAAAATATATTTTGCCCTTTGTAAAACCTGTCGTAAGCGCTGCTAATTCTGGAAACAGACATGCAATCAATAGGTAAAAGTGCGCTTATGCCGCAGCCAATATCGCAAAATGCCCCGAAATTTTCAAGGTGTGTTATTTTTGCGCTTATAATATCGCCGCTTTTTAGGTTGTTTATGTATTGCAATGTGCATTGCTCTTGCGCTTGTTTTCGGGAAAGCAAAGCGTAAGACTCGCCGCTGTTTGAGATAATATCTTTCACAACAAAGCAAGTTTTTTTGCCCACACGAGATAAAATTGCAATGTCGCGAACTGTGTTTTCGTTATAATTTAAAACACATTCTTCCTTTGGAATAATACCTTTTAATTCGCCCAAATTAAAGTGTAAATTCTTGTTTGCGTCACATGAAATAGCTTTTGCCTCTAAAATTTTTTTGCTGTGCATTGCCTGTGTTAGGGCTTCTTTTGTTTGGGGCGAGGGCGCAATAGCCGTGTTTTCAGGGTAAAATAACATTGTACATCATCCTTTTTTGTTAGCAATGATATATTATATGCAAGTGTAATTGTAAAAATTATAATAATTTTTTCTTGTAATAAATGTTTTGCAAAATGCGCCTTAATACTGTATAATATATATGCTGAAAATTAATACCAAGAGGTAAGTATATGGATGTACGCTTGAACGATATTATAATTGTGCGCAAAAGTCACCCGTGCGGTGGCAACAGTTTTACAGTGCTGCGCATAGGCGCAGATTTTCGCATTAAATGCAACACATGCGGCAGGGAAATTATGCTCGCACGCAGCAAAATTGAAAAGAATATTAAAAAAATAGAAAGAAACGATATTAGCGAATAGATGAGGAAAAAACATGTTAGATAAATTACAGGCGGTAAGAAACCGCTATGACGAAATTAACAATAAATTGCAAGACCCAAGCGTTATTACAAATAACGCTCTTTACAGCACGCTTATGAAAGACTATAAAAGCTTAACGCCGCTGGTTGAAGCGTATGACGAGTTCAAAGCGGCAAGTGAGGGCTTTGAGGAAGCAAAAGCTTTGCTTGACGAGGGCGGCCTTGATGCCGATTTTAAAGAGCTTGCACAAGCGCAGTATGACGAAAACAAAAAAGAGATAGAACGCCTTACGGAAGAGCTTAAAATATTGCTATTGCCCAAAGACGACAACGATGAAAAGAGCGTTATTGTTGAAATAAGAGGCGGCGCGGGCGGCGATGAGGCGGCACTTTTTGCAAACAGCCTATTTCGTATGTACTGCCTATATGCAGAGAGCCGCAGATGGAAATATGAAGTTATAAATGCAAATGAAACCGAGCTTGGCGGCCTCAAAGAAATTAGCTTTGCCGTTGAGGGCGAGGGTGCATATAGCCGCCTTAAATTTGAAAGCGGCGTGCACAGGGTTCAGCGTGTGCCGGAAACCGAAACACAAGGGCGTGTGCATACATCTACAGTTACGGTTGCCGTTATGCCGGAAGCCGAGGAAGTTGATATAGATATAAACCCGGCAGATTTGAAAATAGACACATTTAGGGCATCGGGTGCAGGCGGCCAGCACATAAATAAAACGTCGTCGGCAATACGTGTAACACATTTGCCCTCGGGCATGGTGGTAGAGTGTCAAGACGAGAGAAGCCAGCTTAAAAATAAAGATAAAGCGCTTAAAGTTTTAAGAAGCCGTATGCTTGCAAAAGCGCAAGAAGAACAGAGCAGCGCAATTGCGGCAGACAGGAAAAGCCAAGTTGGAACGGGCGACCGCTCGGAGAGAATTCGCACATATAACTACCCTCAGGGCCGCTTAACAGACCACCGCATTGGCTTAACGCTTTATAAGCTCGATACAATTTTAAACGGCTCGCTCGAAGAGGTTATAGATGCGCTTGTTACAGCCGATAGGGCAGAGAAGCTTAAGGCTTCATCTGAGGAGGCCTAATTGGAAAAAGCGTTTAACACAAAAATATTAATGCCCAGCGCACAAAATATAGAGCTAGCGGCAAATGCGCTAAAAAACGGCGAAGTTGTTGCAATTCCCACAGAAACCGTTTATGGGCTTGCGGCAAATGCGCTAAATGAAAGCGCTGTAAAAAAGATATTTAAAGCAAAAGGGCGCCCCGGTGATAACCCGCTTATTTGCCATATTGCGCATATAAGCGAGCTTTCTTCGCTTGCGGTAAATGTGCCCAAAAGCGCAGAAATTTTAGCGCAAAAATTTTGGCCGGGCCCTTTAACAATGGTGCTTAAAAGCAAAGGCGTTGCTTGCCCTTCGGTTAGCGCAGGGCTTAGCACAATAGCTGTGCGCATGCCCTCGCACGAAGTGGCGCTTCAAATAATAAAGGCGGCAGGTGTGCCGCTTGCCGCGCCAAGTGCAAACACAAGCGGCAGTGTAAGCCCAACAAAAGCGCAAGATGTTTTTGGGGATATGAACAAAAAAATTAAGTATATTATTGATGCAGGCGCATGTGAGCACGGCCTTGAAAGCACGGTTATTTCACTTGCAAATGAAAACGAAGCGCCTGTGCTTTTGCGCCCGGGCATTATAACAAAAGAGCAAATTGAAGAGGCACTGGGCAGGGAAATAAACGTTTCAAGCGCTATTACAAGCGAGCTTAAAAGCGAGCAAAAAGTGCAATCTCCCGGCATGAAATACACACATTATGCGCCAAAAACAAAGCTTATTTTAATTGATGCAAGCGCTGAAAAATATATTGCTTATGTTAACGAAATTGCCGAAAAAAATAAAGATATTGCGGCGCTTTGCTTTGAGGGCGAGCAGCATGCGCTTAATTGCAAAGCTGTTACTTACGGTGAAATAGAAAACTCAAAAGCTCAGGCGCAAAACCTATTTTCATCGCTTAGAGAATTAGACGAGCTTTGCAAAAAAACAGCCTATGCACATTGCCCAAACAGCGAGGGCATAGGCCTTGCTGTTTACAACAGAATTTTAAGGGCGGCGGCCTTTAGGGTGGTGCAACTTTGAAAATTATTGCAATTACAGGTAAAAGCGCAAGCGGAAAAAGCACGGTTTCACGCTTATTTGAACAAGAGGGCTTTACCGTTTTAGATGCAGACTTAGCCGCAAGACAAGCGGTGCAAAATAAAGAGGTTTTGAAAAAGCTTCAAAATGAATTTGGCGAGGATATAATTGAAAACAGTGCTTTAAACAGAAAGCTTCTCGCCCAAAGGGCTTTTGCGAGCAAAAACAAAACAAAAGCGCTAACGGATATAACCCACCCTGAAATAGTGCGCTTGCTGCTTTTAGGCGTGCAAGAAGCTGAAAATAGGGGCGAAAACATTGTTTTTGTAGATGGCGCTGTTATTATAGGCGGCTTGTTTGAAAAGCATTGCGATGAATTTATTGTTGTTATTAGCGATGAAGAAAGCATGCTTAAAAGGATTGAGGCACGCGATAATTTAAGCCGCGAGCAGGCGCAAAAGCGATTAAACAGCCAGCTATCGCAAGACATGTATTTAAAAGCCGCACATTATGTTCTAGATAACACAGGCACACAAAAACAATTAGAGCAAAGCGCAAAGCAGCTTTTGGAAAAATTGGCTAAGAGAAATTAATACTTATAAGTTTTTTAATAAGGCGTAAATTCAAAAGTTAAGGCACTAAGCCTTGCGCTTTTATGCGAACCGTTTAAAAACAGCTGAGGGAAATAAGCCGAAATTATTGAAACTAAACTTTTAAAATAAATATTAACGGCTAAGTTTTAAACTTGATGTGATAAAACAGTTAGCTAAATAATTTCTAAATGCATAACCTCTAATTAATCGACATGTTTTTTACACAATTTCATGTTACAATTGCAAAAACAAAAAACAATTTAGGAGAAACATGATTAAATTTTATAAAACGCACAAAATTTTAAGCGTTGTTTTGTTGTTTGTAATTGGGGTTTTGCTTTTGCAATTTGCCGTTGTAACATTCGATAAAGTGGCGCACCCGTTAAAGTATGAGCAGATTGTTGAAGCGTATGCAATAGAGTATAATGTGCCAAAAGAATTTATATACGCCGTAATACATACAGAGAGCGGCTTTGACGAAAACGCACAGAGCGATGTAGGCGCAAGGGGCCTTATGCAAATAACAAACGAAACATTTGAGTGGATAAAGCTTATGATAGCGCCAAATGAAGATTTAAGCTTTGATGATATGTTTAACGCGCAAACAAATATTCGTTTTGGTACATATTTTTTAGCGGTTGCCCTTGAAAGCTATGATGGCGATATAGCGACAGCGGCGGCGGCATACCACAGCGGAATGGGCCTTGTGGGCGATTTGCTCGAGAGCGAGGAATACTCAAGCGACAATACCGTTTTGCACACATTCCCCTATGAACAAATGAATTTTTATGTATATAAAATAGAAAATGCATATGAAAAATACTGTGCTTTATATAATTAATTTTTATGCTAATCGCAGAAAATTGCTTATATTCTTTTTACATTAAATATTATTAAACACTATAGCTAGCGCACAAGAAAAACACAATAGCAGAAAATAAAACTAAGAAAACTTTAAAAATAAAAACTAAACGATAGGAGAAAGTTATGGAAAAACAAACGACAAAAACCGACAAGAATACAAAAAATGCAAAGAAAGACGGCAAAATTTTAAGCGAAACTTTACTTTTTCAAACAGAGCATATAGCTGAAATTGATGCTGAAAACCAAAAGAAAGCAAGCGAGTTTTGCGAGGGCTATAAAAAGTATTTAGATAAAGCTAAAACAGAATATGCCGCAGTTGAAACATCTATTGAAATGTTGAAAAAAGCGGGCTTTAAAGAATTTGATAAAGGCAAAAAATACAAAGCAGGCGATAAAATTTATGTAAATAACAGGGAAAAAGCGCTTGTTTGTGCAGTTATAGGAACAAAAAGTGTTGAAAACGGCGTGCGCTTAGTTATATCGCATGTGGATGCTCCTCGCCTTGATTTAAAACCTAACCCACTGTATGAAGATAGTGAATTTGCCCTTTTTAAAACACATTATTACGGCGGTGTGCGTAAATATCAATGGGGCGCAACGCCTTTATCTATTCACGGCGTTGTTTACAAAGCCGACGGCACCAAAGTTACAATTAGCATGGGCGAAGATGAGGGCGACGCTGTTTTTTGCATAACAGATTTATTGCCGCATTTAGCGCAGCAACAAAGCCAGCGCAAGCTTGCAGAAGGCCTTAAAGGCGAAGAACTTAATATTATGATAGGCTCTATTCCTTTCGAAGATAAAGAAGTTAAAAATCGCTTTAAGCTGTATGCGATGCAGCTTTTGAACGAGAAATACGGCATAACCGAGCGCGATTTTACAAGGGCGGAATTACAAGCAGTGCCTGCATTTAAAGCAAAAGACGTTGGCCTAGACAGAAGCATGATAGGCGCCTATGGGCAAGACGACAGAATTTGTGCATACACTTCTCTCATGGCTTTACTAAATGAGCAAAACCCTGAATATACAAATATCTGTGTGCTTACAGATAAAGAAGAAACAGGCTCTAACGGAACAACAGGCCTACAGTGTGACTACACTTTCCATTTCCTACAGCGCCTTGCAAACATGCAAAATGCAGATTACATAACAATGCTTGAAAACTCTAAATGCCTATCAGCAGATGTTAACGTTGCAATGGACCCAACCTTTGGCGATGTTAGTGAAAAAAACAACTGCGCAAAATTCAACCACGGCGTTATTGTAACAAAATACACAGGCTCGCGCGGTAAAGGCGACACAAACGATGCCGACGCAAAAACAGTAGCCTATGTAACAAAAATATTCGATGATGCAGGCGTTACTTGGCAAACAGGCGAGCTAGGCAAAGTAGACCAAGGCGGCGGCGGCACAATTGCAAAATATGTTGCAAACCGCAACGTAGACGTTATAGATATCGGTGTGCCTATTTTAAGCATGCATGCGCCATTTGAACTTTCAGCAAAATTGGATGTTTATATGACCTATAAAGCGTTTTGCGCGTTTGCCGCTTCGGCAGACTAACTATAAAGCGCCAATTGCGACGTCAAATGCGAATTGCTTTTCGATTGCATACAAAAAGTATGCGCGCTCAAAGCGAATTCTTTTTTCCTTGCACTAGGCACTTTCTAGCGTCTGCCGCTTGAGTAATGATGGCAGACTAACTATAAAGCGCCAATTGCGGCGTCAAATGCGAATTGCTTTTCGATTGCATACAAAAAGTATGCGCACTCAAAGCGAATTCTTTTTTCCTTGCACTAGGCACTTTCTAGCGTCTGCCGCTTGAGTAATGATGGCAGACTAACTATAAAGCGCCAATTGCGGCGTCAAATGCGAATTGCTTTTCGCTTACATACAGAAAGTATGCGCACTTAAAATAAACTGTGCACGCTAAAAACACACTTGTTTTTGCTTTGTGGATAAAAATATTACAAAATTAACTACGAAGTAGCACGAAAATTAGTAAGATATTTGAAAAAAATGTAAATTTTAATTGACAAAGTTGTGAATATAGTTTAAAATATAAAGCGTTAATATGCAATTTTGCTTATTGATATTAAGTTTAAATTATTAAATTTAACTTAAAATATTTATTTAGAATTTAAAGGAGAAAAAGCATGAAAAAGATTTTAGCACTTATGCTTGTTTTAGCTATTGCTTTGTTAAGCTTTGCAGCTTGCGGCAGCACTGAAACAGCAACATCTGAAGCTACTTCTACACCTGCAGAGTCTACACCTGCAGAAGCAGCAGCAACAGAAATTCCTCTAGACACATTAATTGTTGGTACACCTGAAATGAACGGTGACTTCATTTTAGACTTCGGCAACAGCGCATATGACCTTTCAATTAAAACATTACTTGGCGGTTATATGGATACAGTTGTAGCTGACGAAAACGGCACATTATTAATTAATGAAACAGTTGTTGCAGACACAGCAACAGAAACTGACGATGCAGGCAACAAAACATATACATTCACATTGCACGAAGATTTATTCTTCAGCAACGGTGATAACATTACAGCTTATGATTACGCTGCAAACTACCTATTCAGAGCATCACCGGAATGGGTAACAGCAGGCGCAACATCTTCACTTGGCGACGGCCTTGTTGGCTATAGCGAATATTATGCAGGCGAAACAACAACTTTCACAGGCGTTAAAGTTTTAGGCGATTACCAATTAGCTTTAACAATTCCTGCTGAAAAACTTCCTTATTTCTGGGAAACATATTATGTGGCAGCTACACCTATCCACACACCAACATACATGCCCGGCGCTACAGTTATGAGCGACGAGACAGGTTCTTGGCTTGAGTGGGCAGAGGGCGACTTAGCTACAGCAACTTTAAACATTGCTGAAACAGAGCGCTTTACTCCTACAGTTACTGTTGGCCCTTACAAATTTGTAAGTTTTGAAAACCAAACAGTTACTCTTGAAATGAACGAATACTTCAAAGGCGACCACTTGGGCAACAAACCTACACTACAATATGTTGTTCAACAAGCTATCCCTCAAGATACAGACGTTGAGTGGGTTATAAACGGCCAAGTAGACCTAGTAAACGGCGTTATTGAAGGCGAAAAAATTGAAGCTGCACGCGCAAGCGAAACAGCTAACCTACACAGCTACATGCGCGCAGGTTACGGCAACATGGCTATGCACACAGACTTTGGCCCTACTCAAGACGTTAACGTTCGCTGGGCACTTGCAAGCTTAATCGACAGAAACGCAGTTGTTGACCACGTTCTTGGCGGCTACGGCGGCCTTGTAGATTCAGCTTACGCTTATGCACAATGGATGTATGACGAAAAAGCAGCTGAATTACAAGAAACATTAATTCCTATTTCTTACAACGTTGAAGCTGCTAACGACTACCTAGATCAAACAGAATGGACATTCGAAGCCGACGGCACAACAGCTTTTGATGCAGCAAACGCAACAGAAGGCAGCGACTACTTCCGTCACAATGCAGCAGGCGAAATGCTTGTTATTGAGCACTTAGGTACAACAGAAAACCCTGTTACAGATATCATCGAAATTCAATTCACAGCAAATGCTCCTTTAGCAGGCATTAAATTTAATGTTACTAAAGCAGACTTCGATGCACTTCTAAACAACTACTACTATGGTTTCGAGCTTGGTGAAGAGCGTCAATACCACACATTCAACCTTGCAACAAACTTCATAGCAGTTGATGACAAATACTACAACTGGCACTCAGATTTTGCTGGCACATGGCAAAACTCTACTCAACTTGTTGACGAAGAGCTTGATGCTACTATGATTGCTATGCGTAATGCAGACCCAACAGATACAGAAACATACCTAAACGGTTGGTTTGATTTCATTGTTCGTTGGAATGAGTTAATGCCTGAAATACCACTATACTCTAACGAGTACTTTGATATTACACACAAAAACGTTGACCCATTAATGACAACACCTTTCGGTGATTGGTATCAAGTTATTTGCCAAATCACAAAATCAGCAAAATAATTTTTAATCAGTAACCTTTATACAAGGGAATGGTTTTTTACCATTCCCTTGTATTGCATAAAATGCAAATTTTAACTACTGAAAACAGCAAAAAATTAAAGCGAAAAAATTAAGCAAAGGAGTGCAGAACGTTGGTAAATTATATAATTAAGCGTATTTTAATATTAATTCCCGTTGCGTTCATTATTTCCATAATGCTTTTTGCAATTGTGAAAATAATGCCGGGAGATCCTGTCCGTTCAATGTTGCCAACTACATTAAAAGCAGAGCAATATGAAGCTGCTTACGATGCTATGTATATTAGGCTTGGGCTTGATAAAAGCTTGCCTGAACAATATATTAGATGGATGGGTAATATTTTCATGGGGGACTTTGGTTATTCCAGCATGTTTAACCGCCCTGTTTCAGAGGTTATAGCAGAGCCCCTGCTCAATACGGTTATATTAAATATAGGTGTAAATATTTTGTATTTGCTAATTGCAATACCTGTTGGTATTAAATGTGCAACAAAACGCCAATCGCTGTTTGATAACGGCTGGCAAGTTTTTTCACTTATAACATATTCAATGCCTTCGTTCTTCATAGCTATAGGCCTTATTTATATTTTTGCTATTAATTTAGGCTGGTTTCCAATGGGTGGTATGCCAAATACTGCCTTTACAGAGGGCACAGACCTTATTATTGCATGGGCAAGAACTTTGGCGCTTCCAACTTTAACACTTACAATTATAAGCCTTGCAGGCGCTATAAGGTATGTGCGCAATGCTATGGTTGAGGCTTTAAGCCAAGATTATATTCGCACAGCAAGGGCTAAAGGTTTAAGTGAAAAAGTTGTTGTTTACTCGCACGCATTCAGAAATGCGCTTATACCTGTATCTTTTGTTATAGTAGGAACATTGTTTGCGCTTTTTTCAGGCGCTGCAATTACAGAAACGGTTTTCCAATATAACGGTATAGGCAAGCTTATGATAAGTGCGGTTTTCGGGCGCGACAATCAAATGGTAACTACCATGAACTTGTTTTTTGCCTCTATAAGTATAGTTTCGGTTTTAATTGCGGATATTGTTTACGGCCTTGTAGACCCGCGCATAAAATTGAGTTAGGCGGGTAAAGTATGGAAAATAATAACAATAACACCGGAAAAAAAGCGGCGAAATCTTTTAAAAGTATGTTTAATAGGTTTATTGGCAAAGAGAGCAAAGTTGTTAACGTACTAGAAGAAGAAGCAGTACAAACGCCTGTAAGAACTATTATAAATAACTATTTCAGAAGCAAACTTGGCATAATAGGCCTTGTGGGCTTTATAGTTGTATTTTTAATTTCGTTTGTGGGCTCTATGTTCTTACCGCTAGATAACACATATATAGAGCTTACCAATGCAGATTTACAGCCCGGCACAAATTACCTTTCTCCACCCAGTGAGCTTGAAGGTAAAAACATTGTTGAAATAGCCAGCGGCGTTTCTTTTTCAGCTGCTATAACAGACGAGGGCGAGTTTTACATTTGGGGCACAGAGCCAAATAAAGAGCAAGAGAATGTTTCCGATTACATTTTTGATGTACCCGAAGAAGTGCTAAACAATAAAATTGTAGATATAGCATGCGGCGGTAAACATGTGCTTGCAATTGATGAAAACGATGTGCTTTACGGCTGGGGCTATTACGGCAATAACCAAACAATTGTTCCTGCAAATATTGCAGCGGTTTTTGAAGACCCTGATGTTAGCATCACACAAATTATTGCCGCAACACAGTGGACAGCACTGCTTGGCTCTGACGGCGAAATTTATATATGGGGCAGCACGCAATCTAAATCTATTTTGCTTGTGCCCAGTGATGTTAAAGGCAGAATACAAAAAGTTGCCGCAGGCGATAACAATATGGCGCTTTTATTAGACGATGGCACTATAAGAGTTATTGGCGACAGAGGCACTGAGTTTGCAACAGAGCAACCTGAAAACACTGAAGACGGCAGCGTTAATTTTGTGGATTTAGTTGCTACAAACCGCAATGTTTTAGCGCTTGATGATGAAGGTGATTTACACCTTTGGGGTAGCCGTGAAAACGGGCTTTCAACACTACCTGAAATTACAGCGGATGTTAAAGCTATAGATGCAGGCTACAACAACTTTACCGTTTTACTTGAAACAGGCGAAGTTTTAACTTGGGGTAGCGACGATTTCGGCCAATTAGATGTGCCGAATATGCAAAACACGCAGCAAATTTTTGCAGATTACTATCAGTTCTACGCAGTAGACAGCGAAAACGAAATTACAGCATGGGGCAATGAGGGCTACACATTCGGCTCTGACCAATTCGGCCGCGATATATTAACACGTGTTATTCACGGCGGTAGAATATCGCTTACAGTTGGCGCGGTTGCCGTTGTAATTCAAATTGTTATTGCGCTTTTCGTAGGCTTAACAGCGGGTTATTTCGGCGGAATTGTAGACCAATTGCTAATGCGTGTGACAGATATTTTCACAGCGATACCTTTTTACCCAATTGCAATAACACTGTCTTACGCAATAGGTAATGAGATGGATCAAATACAAAGAATGTTCCTAATAATGGTTATTTTGGGTCTGCTTGGCTGGATGCCACTTGCAAGGCTAATTCGCGCACAACTCTTGCTAGAGCGTGAAAAAGATTTCGTTCTTGCGGCAAGGGCGCTGGGCATTAAACAAAATGTTATTATGTGGCGCCACATTTTGCCAAATATATTCAACCTTGTTATAGTTAATATAACACTTGGTTATGCAAGCTCGCTTTTAAGCGAAGCGGCGCTTTCATTCCTAGGTTTCGGCGTTGCCGAGCCAACACCATCTTGGGGTAATATGCTAACAAGTGCACAAAGCATCACTGTTATAGAGTTCTACTGGTGGCGCTGGGTTATTCCCGCACTGTTTGTTATAGCAGCAGCACTATGTGCAAACCTTATTGGCGATGCACTTCGTGAAGCTATGGACCCAAAAGCGAATGAGAAATAGGGAGGCATAATATGAATTTACTTGAAATTAAAAATTTGCACACCTATTTTGATACACGCAGAGGTGTTGTAAAAGCGGTTAACGGTGTTTCACTTAGCGTGGAGCACGGCAAAACTTTAGGCGTTGTTGGCGAAAGCGGAAGCGGTAAAAGCCAAACAGCAATGAGCATTTTAAAGCTTTTTGAGAAAAACCAAAGAATAGCAGACGGCGAAATTCTTTTCGACGGGCAAGATTTGGCAAAGCTATCTACAAAAGATTTATATAAGGTTCGCGGTAACTCAATATCTATGATATTCCAAGAGCCTATGACAAGTTTAAACCCTGTGTTCACAGTGGAAAAGCAAATTGGTGAAGTTTTAATGCTACACCAAAACATGAATAAAAAACAAGCGGCAAAACGCTGTGTTGAAATACTCGACGCTGTTAAAATTCCAAACCCTGAAAAAATGGTAAAGCAATACCCCCACCAATTATCGGGCGGTATGCGCCAACGTGTTATGATAGCAATGGCGCTTGCTTGCAAACCAAAACTTTTAATTGCAGACGAGCCCACAACAGCGCTAGACGTTACAATTCAAGCACAAATACTGCGCCTGATGAACGATTTGAAAAAAGAAACAAACACTTCAATTATGTTCATAACCCACGATTTAGGCGTTATAAACCAAATGGCAGATACTGTTGCGGTTATGTATTGCGGCCAGGTTGTTGAAACTGCGCCTGTAAATTATATATTCAAAAACATTACAGAGTTTTCACACCCGTATACAGAGGCGCTTTTAAACAGCATTCCGCTTTTAACAGGCAATTCGGGCGACCGCTTAGAGGCAATTCAAGGAAGCGTTCCTCACCCGTTAGATTTACCAAAGGGCTGTAAATTTGCGCCGCGTTGCAATTTCGCAACAGAAAAATGTCGCGAGCAAGAGCCGGGCCTTGAAAAAGTAAACGATGAGCAAAGCGTGCGTTGTTTTTATCCGAGGAAAGGGGTGAGAAGCGGTGAGTGATAAAAAAGTTCTATTGAGCTTAGATGATGTTAAAATGCATTTTCCGCTGAAAAAAAGCTCTATCTTACAAAAGGAAAAACAATATGTTAAAGCGGTAGATGGCGTTACAATTGAAATATACGAGGGCGAAACTTTCGGCCTTGTTGGCGAAAGCGGTTGCGGAAAAAGCACATTAGGGCGCGTTATATTGCAGCTTTACACACAAACTGCAGGCGATGTTGCCTATAACGAGCAAAGCCTTCAAAAGCTTGGAGCGGAAGATATGCGCAAACTTCGCCGCGAGCTTCAAATTGTTTTCCAAGACCCCTATTCTTCTTTAAACCCGCGCTTAACTGTAGGCCAGCTTATTTCCGAAGCGCTTATTGCCCACGATGTTTACAAGCGTGGCTCTAAGGAAATGGAAGAGTACACCATAGAAATTATGGAAAAATGCGGCCTTCAAAAATATATGATACACCGTTACCCCCACCAATTTTCGGGCGGGCAACGCCAACGTATAGGTATTGCAAGGGCACTTGCGCTAAACCCAAAATTCGTTGTGTGCGATGAGGCTGTTTCAGCGCTTGACGTTTCAATTCAATCGCAGATAATTAACCTGCTTATGGACTTGAAAGAAAAAGATAATTTAACTTACCTTTTCATTTCCCACGATTTAAGCGCAGTTAAGTTTATATCCGATAGAATTGCGGTTATGTATCTTGGCAATATAATTGAGCTTGGTGAGAGCGACACAATGTTTGATAACCCGCTTCACCCATATACACAAGCACTTTTAGATGCAATTCCAACAACAGATGAAGAAGCGAATAAAGAGCTTCAAATAATAGATGGCGATATTCCAAGCCCTATTAACCCACCATCGGGTTGTAAGTTTAGAACAAGGTGCAAATATGCAAAAGAAAAATGTGAAAAAGAGGCACCTGCATTTGTTGAGCGTTTACCGGGGCAATATGTTGCATGCCATTACCCTTTGCTTGATAACAAAAAGGCAGAGTAATCAGCATAGCGATATAAGCACTGAAACATACAGTGAAAAGGAGTGAAAAAATGAGCTTTTTAGATAAATATAAATCTGCTTTACCAAAAAATAAAAGTAAAAAAGAATTAGACGAGCACTATGAAAAAATGGACCTTGAAAAAGGCGATTACACAGCAATGCTCATAGCGGCGCTTATAACTTTCGGCCCGTTTATTCTGTTTATTTCACTCGTTTATATAGGTATTGCAATGCTGTTTGGCATGTAATACTACTAAAGACACTGTAACATTTTAATTATTTTAATGAATTGTAGGGGCTGATGCCCACATCAGCCAAGAGCGCTTATATGCGCATTTTAGGGTGGTGAGGGCATCGACTCCTGCATTTTTTAGCAAAAAGAATGAAAATAAAACGACAGGAAGCGTATAGAATATGATAGATAAAAAACTAGCGCAAAAAGTGCTTGAAACAGCGCTTAGCACAGGCGCAGATTTTGCGGAAATCTATGTAGAGGATACAAAAAGCAACTCGCTTATGCTTGTGGGCGATAAAATAGAAAATGCGAATTACTCGAGAATTTACGGAACAGGTATTCGTGTTATGCTTGGGAATAATAGCGCTTATGCATACACAGCAGGCACAGATGAAGAGGATTTGATTAACACGGCGAAAGCGGCTTGCGCTACAATAAAATCTGAGAGCAGAGCTGAAATTTTACCTTTCACAGAAAAGCATTATGGCGCAAAGCCTAAAATTGCACCGGAAGATATAAACAACGAGCAAAGGGCAAAATACTTGCGCGATGCGGCTAATGCGGCAAAAAACTACTCACAGGAGATAGAACAGGTTACCTCCAGTATTATTGATACAGATAAAAAAGTATTTGTGTGCAACAGCGAGGGAACATTTGCTAGCGACAGGCGCCTTTACACAAGGTTTACTGTTGCTGCAACAGCTAAAAAAGGCGATGAAGCGCAAGTTGGCAGAATGTCGCCCGGTTTTGGCATGGGGTATGAGTGCTTTGAGAATGTTGATGTAAAAGAGCTTGGCGAGCAGGCGGCAAAAAGGGCAGTTACAATGCTTCATGCTAAAGATTGCCCCTCGGGCACTTTCCCTGTTGTTATAGATGGCGGCTTTGGTGGCGTTATTTTCCACGAGGCTTGTGGTCACTCGCTTGAGGCAACTTCGGTTGCGCTTGGCAACAGCGAATTTTGCGGCAAACTTGGCGAAAAAGTTGCAGCAGATTGCGTTAGTGCCATAGACGATGGCACAATGCCCGGCGAATGGGGCAGTGTTGGTATGGACGACGAGGGCAATGAAACAAGAAACAGGCTTTTAATAGAAAACGGCGTTTTAAAAAGCTATATGATAGATAAACTTGGCGCAAGGCGCATGAACACAAGCCACACGGCAAGCAGCCGCAGGCAAGATTACACGTTTGCGCCAACGTCGAGAATGAGCAATACATTCATAGCGCCGGGCACCGACGATGACGATGAGATGATTAAAACTATGGGCACGGGCCTTTATGCAAAAGCTATGGGCGGCGGCAGTGTAAACCCTTTAACGGGAGATTTCAACTTTGCCGTTTCAGAGGGCTATTGGGTTAAAAATGGCGAAATTGTTTGCCCTGTTAGGGGCGCTACTTTAATAGGAAAAGGCGCTGAGGTGCTTATGAAAATAGACAGAGTAGGCAAAGAAATGTCTATGGCGGCAGGCGTTTGCGGTTCAGCTTCAGGCAGTGTGCCAACAAATGTAGGCCAGCCAAGAATAAGGGTAACATCATTAACAGTTGGCGGAAAGGGCGGTGTAATTTAATGGATTTTAACACATTTAAACAAAAAGCCTTTGAAATTGCACTTGATATGGGCTGTGACGCCGCTGAAATTTACATTCAAAAAACCAGCCAAACTTCGGCAGACGTTTTAAATGCAGAGCTTAAATCTTTTGAAGCAAGCAGTGCAAACGGTGCTAATTTGCGTGTTGTTTTGGGCGCAAAAAGCGGTTATGCCTATACAGAAGAGTTTTCAAACCCTGAAAGCCTTGTTAAAAGAGCAATAGATAATGCTAAAATAATTGATAGTGCAAACGAAAGGCCTATGCAAGGCAAAATGCAGTATGAAAGCTTTGAAAAACCGCCTTGCCCGGCACAGAACATGAGCGAGCAAGAACTTATAAAAACAGCATTAAAACTTGAAGAATATGCCAAAAATGCCGACGAGCGCTTTTCAAGAGTTGGAAATTGTGCCGCGCAAAAACAGATGAAAAGTATTGGCATTTACAACACTTTGGGCTTAGAAGCGCAATATGAGATAAACACATGCGACGTTTATGTAGCGCCTATTTTACAGCAAGGCGAAGACGTTAAAGTGGGCACAGCATGGTATAGAAACGCCGAGTTTAACAACCTCGAACAATGCGCTAAAGAGGGCGCAAAAAAGGCGGCGGAACAATTTTGTGCAAGTAGCGTTGCAAGCGGAAAATATAAAATTATGCTTGAAAATGAAACAGCAGCTTTATTTTTAAGCGTTTTTGCAGGCGTTTTCAGCTCTGAGAATGCGCAGAAAAAGCTCTCGTTATTGCAAGGCAAAGAGGGTGATGAAATAGCCGCTGATATTGTTAATATCATAGACGACCCGTTTAATTTATCAGCGCCGCGCCCGTTTGATAAAGAGGGAACACCCTCGCAAATTACAAATGTAGTTGAAAACGGCACGCTTAAAACGCTGTTATACGATTTAAAAACAGCGAAAAAAGCAGGGGTGTTATCAACATCAAACGCAGGCAGGGCAGGGGTTATGGGCTCACTAACGGTTATGCCTAGCAATTTATATTTAAAGTGCGGCAAGTGCACAAAAGAGCAGCTAATAGCACAAATGCAAAACGGCTTAATCATAACAGATTTAGCAGGTACACATTCAGGCGCAAGCGCAGTTTCGGGAGATTTCTCGCTTTTGGCAGGCGGCCTACTTGTAGAAAACGGCAAAATTGCCAGAGCGGTAGACCAAATTACAATAGCAGGTAATTTCTTTGATGTGCTTAAAAATATAGAGGCTGTGGCAAACGATATTTATTTCGATTACGACGCGCACGGCTCTACAGATATGAGCATTGGCTCGCCCTCATTTGTTATAAGCGAAATTGCGGTTTCGGGCAATTAAAAAAGGCGAATATTAATAATTTATATATAAAGGTGGTTTAACATGAAATTTTCAGAGATGCCTTATTCAAGGCCGAATTTTGAAGAGCTTATAAAGGCAATTAAAGTGCTTACTAAAGAGTTCAGCGATGCAAAAAGTGCAGACGAGCAGTATAAATTGCTTGTGAAATTTGAAAACACACTTCAAGAATACCAAACACAAGGCAGCCTTGCGCACGTTAGAAATACCATAAACACAAACGATGAATATTATAAAGCGGAAATGGATTTTTATAATGAAAAAGGCGCTGTTTTGCAAGAGTATTATATAGATTTTATGAAAGCCATGCTAAACAGCGAGTTTAAAGATGAGCTTAAAAAGAAAATAGGCGATATTCCGTTTATAAATGCCGAGCTTGAGGCGAAAGCGTTCTCTCCTGAAATTGTAGAGCTTGTTAAGGAAGAGAAAAAACTAACGCATGAGTATCAAGGCATATATGCAAAGCTAACTGCAGATTTCGACGGCAAAAAGCTGCCAATTCCCATGCTTGGCCCCTATAAAGAAAGCACAGACCGCGAAACGCGCAAAAAAGCATTTACAGCAGAGGGCATAGCATTCGATAGCGTTAAAGAAAAATTTGATGAAATTTTTGATAAGCTTGTTAAAAACAGAACGCAGCAAGCTAAAAAATTGGGCTATGAAAATTATGTGGAGCTTGGCTATATTCGCCGCCAGCGCAATTGCTATACAAATAAAGAAGTTGGCGTTTTTAAACGTCAAGTTTTAGAGGAAATAGTGCCTGTTGTAAATGACATTAGGCAAACACAGAAAAAACGCATAGAGCTAGATGAGCTTAAATTTTACGATTTGCCGCTAACTTTTAAAGACGGCGCAGCAACACCGCAGGCAACCAGCGATGAAATAATGGCGGCCGGTAGAAAAATGTATGAAGAAATGAGCCCTGAAACTGCCGAATTTATAAAACTTATGTACGACAATGATTTGTTCGATGTTTTATCAAAAGACGGCAAAGCGCCGGGCGGCTATTGTACAGCATTTGTTAAATATAAGTACCCGTTTATCTTCTCTAACTTCAACGGCACAGCGGGCGATGTGGACGTTCTAACACACGAAGCGGGCCACGCTTTCGCGGGCTATAGAAATATGCGCGATTTTGAGCTTCGCATGATGTCAGACTACTCGATGGAAATTGCAGAAACACATTCTATGTCTATGGAGTTTTTAACAACCCCTTGGCACGAGCTTTTCTTTAAGGACCAAACTGCAAAATACAAATTGTCTCATGCTGAAGATGCGCTAATTTTCATCCCTTATGGCTCACAAGTTGATGAGTTCCAAGAGCAAATTTATGCAAACCCGAATTTAACACCTGATGAGCGCCACGCAAAATGGCTTGAAGTGGAAAGCAAATTCCGCCCGGGCATAGATTACGACGAAGTGCCGTTCTATTCAAGGGGCGCAGGTTGGCAAAGGCAATTGCATATATTTATGTATCCTTTCTATTATATAGATTACTGCATGGCGCAAACAATGGCATTGCAGTTCTTTGCACAGTTCTTAAAAGATAGCGATAAAGCGCTTAAAATGTATATAGATTTTGTTAAATTGGGCGGCAGTAAAACATTTGTGGACATTATTAAAACCACAGGCTTTAAATCTCCGCTTGAAGATGGCAGCATAAAAGAAATAGTGCAAGTGCTTAAAAAATGGCTTGCAGAAAACCAAGTTAGTTAATTTAAAAGCCGTTTAAAAGAGGCAATATGCCTTTTTTAAACGGCTTTTTGTGGTTTTTCTTTTCGCTAAGCTTGCGCCTTGGTTTTTTGTTTGATTAAATTGCTAAGCTTTGTAAGGCGTTCTACTTTTCAGCGTGAAAAGTAGTAAATGTGAAAGCTTTTTTGTAGTATTTAGGTTTGCTTTTATATTTTTTCTTTTCGCAAAGCGTTTGCCTTGGTTTTTTGTTTGCTTTAGCGGCTAAGCTTTATAGGGCGTTTTACTTTTCAGCGTGAAAAGTAACAAAAGCGTTGGGGCCTTTCGAT
>CAYJEU010000009.1:0-57875 GCA_964369565.1 uncultured Bacteroides sp.
CACTAGAGCCTAAATCTAGCGCGTCTGCCAATTCCGCCACGTCCGCATATTAATTTGCACTTTAATCTTATTAAAGCGACTTGTTAATTATATCAAAGCTGCTCTCATTTGTCAATACAAAAAAACGATATATTATAAAACATTTTCAAATTTATAAAAACTGCAACTTTGCGTTTTATTTACGCTAAAATCTTATAATTTCAATTATGAAATATATAATATACTTTGCTTTTTCTACTGTAAATGCTCGCTTAGCCTTGCATATTGCTCAAGTGTTATTTTTTCAGGGCGCACAAGTGGGTTTAGCCCTATTTCTAAAAGCGCATTTGTTATTTCAAGCTTATTCTTGCCAAGGCCTGCGCTAATTGCATTTACCGCTGTTTTTCGCCTTTGCATAAATGCCGCTTTTATTATTTTAAACATAAATTCTTCATTTTCAACTTGCACAGGCGGCTTTTTATGCAAGTTCAATTGCATAACACAGCTTGTAACTTTCGGCGGCGGGTAAAAACTTCCCGGCGCTACATCAAATAGCATCTGCGCGTCTGCAAAATACTTAACTGTATAGGTTATTGCGCCCGCCTGCCGGCTTGCATCGTCTGCACAAAGGCGCTGTGCTGCCTCTTTTTGCACCATAACCGTTATATGCTCTATGTTAAGGCGCTCTTCCAAAAGGCGCATTATTATAGGGCTTGTAATATTATAAGGTAAGTTTGCGCAAACTATCACTTTAAGGCCTTTGAATTCACGCTCTATAATTGCGCTTAAATCTGCTTTTAATGCGTCTTCATTTATTATGCTAACATTACTGCATTCACTTAATGTTTCGCTTAGTAAATCGGGCAAGCGCTTATCTATTTCAAGGGCAACAACTTTTTTTGCGCATTTAGCAAGCTCTTTTGTTAAAACGCCTATGCCCGGCCCTATTTCCAAAACACCGCATGTTTCATCTATGTGTGAGCACATTACCATTTTAGGGCATATCCCATCGTTCACTATGAAATTTTGCCCAAACCCTTTTAAAAGCTCAAACCCATACTTCTCACAAAGATATTTAATTGTTTTAATATCTGTTAATTGCAATATAATCTCCTTTTTATAAATGCCGCTTCACTTTTACCGTTTGTTTAATTGTTAGCGATTAATACTCTTTGTATTGCAAATGAGAGTAACACAGCATAACACATAAATTTGCCAAAACAGGCGTGTTAGAATTACTCCCTAACGGTTTAAGCTCGCGGCTATTCTTTCAAGCGCTTGCTTTATAATAGCGCGCGGCGACGATAAACAAATGCGCTGAAAACCTGCACCGTTTTCTTCATCAAATATTGTGCCCTGCTCTAATATAACATTTGCATCATTATAAATTCTTTCAAACAATTCCTCATCGCTCATATTATAAGCGCGCATGTCCATCCAAAGAACATATGTTCCCTGCGGGCGCCACGCTTTAACTTTTGGCATATTCTCTTTTATAAATTCAAGGGCAAAATCTATATTGGCATCTATATATTCATTAAGCTGTGAAAGCCATTCTTCTGCCTCGCTGTAACCGGCTATAAGTGCCGCTATAGCAAAAGGGCTTGGCATTATATGCCCTGTGGCCTCTTTAAATTTATTGCGTAAATTCTCATTCTCAATTATTGCATTTGTGCACATTAAGCCGGCTGTATTAAATGTTTTGTTTATAGCTGTAAGCGTTACTATATTTTCCTTATTTTGCGCTATTGTGCTTATAGGGTAATGCCTCTCGCCTTTTCTTATCAAATCGCAATGCACTTCGTCGCTAATTAATATTATATTATTCTCTTCGCAAATTTGCACAAGCTTTAAAAGCTCCTCTTTTTGCCAAACACGCCCGCATGGGTTATGCGGCGAGCACAATATAAACATTTTAACGTCGCTATCGCTCGCTTTTTTTGCAATATCGTCGAAATCCATTGTATAATAGCCATCTGTGTTAATTAAATTGCTATTAACAACACGCCTTTTTTCCCCTTTTATAACAGAGGTAAACGGCCCGTAAACAGGGCGCGTTATCATTACTCCATCGCCTTTTTCGCTGTAAGCTCTTATTGCAAATTTCAGCGCCTCAACAGTGCCATCAACATAAACTATGTCCTCTTTATTAAACGCCCAGTTAAAACGGCCTTTAAACCAGTTCATTACTGCGTTTGAATAATGCGGCAAGCTTGTTTCGCTTGTATAACCATATATGCGCCTATCCACCGCTTCGTGAAGCGCACTAACTATACAAGGCGGGCAGGCAAAATCCATATCCGCTATGAAAACAGGCAATGTTTCACTGTCAAAATTAGCTGCAAGCCCCAGTTCCTTAAGCTCTTTTCCTGCGTCCCATTTAAAGCTGTATGTACCTTTGCGCTGTATTATTTCATCAAAATTGAATGTCATATGTTTCTTCTTTCATTTTTTACTCATACACTATATAGTATAATGGCAAGTTTTTGTTTTTTAATTATAATTTATTAAATTTGTTGTGTCAATATTAGCTTTTTGCTCCAATGTAACATGCTTGTAATTATTTTATCTTGAAAAACTAATGAATATATGGTAATATATACTTTATTACTACGCACATATATAGGTATAAGAAATATGTAATATGAAGCAGCAATTTTTTTTATATAATTTATTAAGCGATTAATGCAAAATGCACATGATTAAACGGAGATTACTATGAAAATATTCCCACCTGTTAAGGTTCCCCCTGAGCTTAAACCTCAATACGAGCAGTACTGCGCAAGGCATAATATTGTAATGTTTTTGCCTTTAGCGGTAGCTATTTTAATTGCGGAAATAATTATACTTGTTTTCCAAATAATTCGCCTTAAAGACAGGCTTTACGGCCTTCTTTATTTTGATGTGTATGTTTTGGCTATTATTATTTCGCTTTTTTATACTGTTGTTTATGCGCTTTACAGGTGCAAAAAGTTAAAAAAAGGGCAAAAAGCGGTAGACTTTGCCTTTATTCTTTCGTTTTTGGGAATGGCGCTTTTAACAACTGCCGCTGAAACGGAAAGCCTTGTAACTTTGCCCGATTTAATTATTTTAACCTCTTATATGATAGCTGTTGCCACATTGGTTCACTTCCATTATTTGCGAATTATTTTCACTGTAATTTTCGGCTATGTGGGCGCTATTATAATAACATTAATGTCTGTTAATTCACCAAACGCAAATTTCTTGCAAGACCATGTTTTTACTGTGTTTTTAAATATACTTTTCACATTTTTAGCCATTACTTTTGCATGTATACCAAGCTACAATAACAGAACAACTATATTTTTACAAGAAGTTGCTATTGCAAAAGCTAACGAAAACTTAAAGCGCAGCAATTTTAAATTGCTTGAACTTAACAAGCAACTTGAAAAAACTTCAATGACAGATGCCCTTACAAAAGTTTCAAACCGCCAGGCGTTCGACAGCACTTTAAGCGTAAGATGGCAAGCGGCTGCACAAGCTAAAGAGCCCCTTTCTGTGCTTATGGTGGATATTGACTTTTTCAAAAAATACAACGACACATTCGGCCATTTAGCGGGCGATGAATGTCTAAAAGAAGTAGCCTCTTTAATTAAAAAATGTATTAGGCACGGTGTTGATAATGTTTTTCGCTATGGCGGCGAAGAGTTTGTTGTTCTTTTGCCCGATTCAGATGTGCATGGCGCAAAATTAACTGCCGAGCGCCTTCAAAAAGATATAGAAAACGCTAATATCAAGCATATTACAGAGCTTGGAAGCGTAACATTAAGCATAGGTATTCACTGTGAAACGCCTACGCATGAAAACGACTATTCGCTTATAGAGAAAGCTGATATTGCGCTTTATTATGCAAAAAGCAACGGTAGAAACCAATGTGTTGTTTACAACGATAGTATGCAAAATTTTGAAAAAACAACTTAAATTTTAACTTAATTAATTTAAAACAAACTAAGAGGGGTAATGCCTTTGCATTTTAAAAGAAGAAAAAGTAAAGCACCGATAATTATACTGTTCACAGTAGTGGCACTTGCGGTTTTTGCGCTTGTGTTTTTACTGTTTAACGCAAATATACTAAACAGCGGCCAAAAGGCGCAGCCTATACAATTAACTGCGCCTATAAACGGCCTTAGCCTTTCTGTTAGCGATGTAGACGCCTTTGCTATGCTTGAAACAACACAGGAGCAACAGCTATTTATAGATAATTTTATTAGCTTTGCCAAGGCTAACGGCTTCAACAGCGTTTTTGTAAAACTTATTTCAAACAGCGGCGAAGAATATTCAATTTTCGGCAGAAACCGCAGTATAAGCACTTTACAAAATGTTAGCGCAAACGACAAACTTTTCGATAAATTCGACCCTATGGAATATTTAACAGCCGCGGCCATTCAAAACAATATAGCCGTTTTCGGCACTGTTGCAGAGCAGTTTATAGCAGAGCAAGAGCGCTTAGATATTGTTCAAAGTGTTTACGAAAGCTACTCTTTTACAGGCATGTATTACGAAGAGCAAACTGAAAGTGAATTTGGAATGTTGCAGCCGTTAACCGAAAACACAAATGCGCTTTTATATACGGCGGCAGGCGCATGGGCAAACCCCTCTGCTGCTTTTTCACAAACGCTAAACGAGGGATATAGCGGCCTTGTAATAGACGACTACGCCCTTGCGCTTGAATTCGGCAAAGCTTTTGCCACAATTCAAAGTGCGGCTTCACAGCCCATAGCTGCAACAGGCCTTTTAAACTACACGCCACCACAAACGCTTCAAATTACATTCCCAACGCAAGACACGCCCATTTACACAAGTACACGCTATATTATGGGCACATGCGACCCTAATTTGCCCTTATATTTAAACGGCACTGAAATTACACAAACTAATGACGACGGCTTTTTTGGCGTATTAGTTGATATTCATAGCGGCGAGAATGTTTTCGAGCTAAAACAGGGCGATTTAACTTATACCCATATTCTCACACAACCAACTTGGAGCGGCTCTAGCAGCTCATCTTCGAGCTCTTCCGGCTCATCTTCAAGCGGCACAACCTCACAGCCGCAAGACGGCACACAGGCAGTTGAGGGTGAGTTTGTTATTATAGCAAACTGGATAGCCAGCGTTTTAAGCGACGAGGGTAACGATGCCGCAATTATAGATACCGCAAGGCAAGGCGCACAGGTTTATGTGCAAAACAGCGTTTTAACATACCGCAGCGGTGCGCCCACTTGGGCGTATGAAATAACAGGCGGCGGCTATGTGCTTGCAAGAAACACAACCCCTGCACAAGAGCAAACAGCGCGCGCCGCTCTCAACAGCGCAAGCGCACAGGCAATGCCCGAAATAAACGGCGAAAAGCTCATTTTTTCAGGTAGCGGCACGCCCCTTGCTTTCACCGGCCTTACAGAGAACACTTTAAGCCTTCGCTTTTTTGATACAGATATAGCAAGCGATTTTAATATTAGCGGCAGTGCAATTGTGCAAAGCCTACAGGTGAACGATATAGCCGACGGCGCAAAAGAACTGCTTTTATATTTTAGTGAGCCTTTGCACGGCTACAGCGTTGAGTATGAAGACGGCAATGTTGTGCTCTATTTAAAAAACACACCAAAGCTTAACACGGAAAACGCCGCAAAACCACTAACCGGCGTTAGCGTTTTATTGGATGCCGGCCACGGCGACACAGACCCCGGCGCAATAGGCGTTGGCGGTTTAGATGCACCCAGCGAAAAGCATGTGAACTTAGCCGTTACAATGGCTGCAAAAACAAGGCTTGAGCAAATGGGCGCTACTGTTTATTTAACACGCAGCGACGATGTGTTTTTAGAGCTTGAAGAGAGAAACGCCCTTATAACACACTATATGCCCGATTTCTTTATATCGGTGCACCACAACAGCATAGTTGAAACAACAGATGCAAACAGCGCGAGCGGCATAGAGTGCTATTATTTCACGCCTATGAGCGAGCTATTTGCGCAAAGCCTTGTAACAAACAGCGTTGCGGCAACAAGCCGCCCTGATAGGGGCGCTAAATGGGGCTATTACTATGTTGCGCGCAATAATATATGCCCCTCTGTACTGTTTGAGGCAGGCTTTATGGTAAACCCAGCCGAATACAGCAGTATTGTAAACGAACAAGATTTATGGCTTATGGGCGATGCCATAGCACAAAGTGTGCTTGATAACGTTCAGTAGCTTCACGTTTAAATTAAGGATTATTCATGCAGAGCGATAAAATAAACAGCATATTAAATACAAAGAAGAAAAAGCGTATTGCAGGCACTTTTGCTATTATATTAATAGGCCTTTTGTATTACGCACAAGGGCAAGTTACCGGCCTTTATTTGCCTTGCTTAATAAAGCTGCACACAGGGCTTTTATGCCCTGCTTGCGGCATAACCCACATGGCTATTGCCCTTTTGCAACTGCGCTTTTATGATGCCTTTGCCGCAAACCCCGGCCTTGTTTTAATATCACCTTTTCTTTTAATTGTGCTTTTCACTTATTGGTATGCTTGGATAAATGACAAAAAAATAAAGAGCAAAGCTTTTTATGCGCTTTGCCTTTTTTGTATTATTTTCTTAATTTTGTGGGCTATTTACAGAAATTTGTATGTTTTTGTTGACATGCATAGAATTATGGTGTTATAATTTTGAATGAGTTTAAAGCTAACGGGTTAAAAACCTTTATTATATTTGCCATTCTTATGGCTGTTTTCATTTTATTTTAAACTTTCGTTAACGGTAAAAAAATTATATTAATAGGAGAAAAATCATGAACAAAAACATAGTAGTTTGCATATTGCTTTCAATTGTAACATGCGGCATTTACGGTATTTATTGGATGGCATGTATTAATAACGCAGCAAGAGCGGCCACGCCTGCGGAATGGGACAAAGGCTTTTTAACTGTATTTTTACTAAGCATTATAACTTGCGGCATTTATATGGTGTACTGGTATTATAAAATGGGCAAGTGCTTTGCACTTGTTACAGGCACAGATAACAGCATTTTATACTTAGTGCTTTCACTTATAGGCTTCGCATTTATTAACATAATTATTATGCAAGACCAAATTAATAAAATGTACCCAAAACAATATTAATTCAGCAATTTATAAAGAGCTTTAGCGGTTTAACACTCGCTAAAGCTCTTTTTTTATGTTATATCTTACTTAAATTAAACCGCATTATGTTTTAATTTTGCACTTAGCCTTAAAAGCGAAAAAAGCAAAAGGGTATCTACAGGAAGCTTTATTGCATTTTTAACAAGGCGCAACGCGCTTAGAAATTCTGCGTTGCCATATAGTAAATTAAGCCACATGGGCGTTAAAAATAAATTTATAACAATAACTACTAAAAAGCAGGCTAAAAATGTGCGCTTTAAGCTTACAGGCTTTTTATAAAGCACAAAGCCGTATATTGCCGCCGCAAGCATTTCATTAAGCGTGAAGCCTATGAAAAACTGCCCGTTTGGGCGAAGCATAAAGCCTGCTAAATCGAAAGCGACAGCGCAAAGCATACCCACAAAAGGGCCGTATAAAAAGCCGGTTATCGCCATGGCAACAAAAGAAAAGCCTATTTCTAAAATTGTGCCAATTTGTATTGTGAACTGGTTTATAACAAGCCCTAATGCGCTTAAAATGCCGCCCCCTGCTAGGCTTTTCGCTTTTTTCAATTCGTTTAAGCCGCTTTTCACTATATAGTTTTTTTGCATTTTAACACTCTGTTTTTGCAATATTTTCACCTTTGTTTTTTAACTGTTTTACTAACAAAATTATATGTGCTAGTTTTTATTTCTTATTCTTTTTAGCATTTTTGCTTTTCGCTAATTGCTCTTCCTCTTCAAGCTGAACTATCGCCTCAATAAGGGCACTGCCTGCTTGTTTTGGGTTGTTGTCGTTTTGAGCGTTCATTTCTTTCCTGCTTTTTCCGGCTTTCACCATAAGCTTTACAAGCGCAAAGAATATGCTGAAAAGCGGCACCATCACAAGCATACCCACAACGCCCCACAGGCCACCGCCTACAGTTACCGCCGCAAGTACCCACATGCCGGGCAAGCCAACGCTACTGCCCACAACTTTAGGGTAAATTAAATTGCCCTCAACTTGCTGAAGAACTATGGAAAACACCAAATACCAAATTGCTTGAATGGGGTTTACCATCAAAATTAAAAATGCACCTATTATAGCGCCCAAAAACGCACCAACGATAGGAATTAACGCAAGCATTCCCACAAGCGCGCTTATTGTTGTTGCATAAGGGAAGCCGAATATTGTCATGCCAACAAAAGATAAAACGCCCAGTATTACAGCTTCTGCACACTGCCCTACCACAAAGTTTGAAAAAGCGGTTTTTGCCATTTTAACAACATGTGTTAAAATTATAAAAAGTTTGCTTGGAAGTAAAACTTCAAACAATGTGCTAAACTGCCGCTTTAGCAGCTCTTTAGACATTAAAATATATATTGCAAATATAAGCGCTAAAACCGCATTTGTTATTCCGCCCGCTATAACGCTAACTACATTAACCGCGCCGCCAAGCACTGTGCTTATGCTTGTGGTTGCATAGTTAATTGCATCGTTTACTATTTCGCTCCACTGGAAATTAAGCCCGTTCACAAGTTCAACAATGCTTTCATCTTGTGCTAATGTGTTTGTTGCCCAAAGCGCCACTTGCGGCAAGAACTCTGCTACCGCTTGCCCTAAAAGCAAAAGCGCATTGCCAATTTCAGGCACAACCAATACTGTTATAAACAAAAGCACTGCAACAATTATTATTAGTGATATAACAATGCCCAATGCCCTTCTTAATTTAATTAGGCCGGGCTTTTTTGTTTTTGACATTACGTGCCTTTCAAAAAAGCGCATAGGCAAATTTAGCACAAATGCTATAATGCACCCCAATATTAATGGGTAAGCTACATTTATTATATTTAACACAACTTGCCAAACAGTTTGTAAATTGTTTAAACTCCACGAAAAAAGCGCAATAGCTATGCCTACACCAAGAAGAGTTATGGCTGTTTTTTTACTAATATTTATCAAAGCAATACCACACCTTTATATTTAATAATAAATACATTATACCACGTTTTAACTGCTTTAAGCAAGCAAAAAGCTTGTGCATTAATTTATTTGCAATGCTAATTTGCAGTGCACTTTAATTTGTTTTTAGTATGAAATTAATAAAAACCGTTAAATATACAATGAATAAACAGTAAAAGTTTTTCAAAGCTATTGTCATATAACACAAAAAAATGTATAATATAAAGCAGATTGCAAAAAGCAATTATATTATATAAATTTTTTTGCTAAGCCAAATATAAAATTTAATGTGTTATTCTATAAATTATTTCGGAGGTAAAATTTTGTACAGTAAATTTTTTAAAACAATAAGCCTTGCGCTTGTGCTGGTAATTGCACTTAGCGCTTGCCACACAACAACGCCGCAAAGCGTGGGAACTGTTGGCGAAACCGATATTTCAGCCGGCATTTACTTAATGTATCAATTCAACGCCTACAGCAGAGCTGTTAACCTTTTAGAAGATGCAAACGATAATGTTTTCACAGCAACTATAGAGGATAAAACAGGCGAGCAATATATTAACGATGAACTTATTTTAAGCTTACAGCGTTATGCGTGGATAGAGCAAAATTCATCTGAGGATTTATTTACAGAAGATGAAATAACTTCCACTTCGCAAAGCGCAGCTTTCAACTATTCATATTTAGCTGAAACTTATTCCGCAAACGGTATAGGCGAGCAAAGCTATATAGATTATTATTTAGTAGAAACAAAGTTTGAAAAGCTTCTTAGCGAGTATACACAGCAAGAGAGCGAGAACATTAGCGACGAGCAAGCTATGGATTATATGAATGAAACATACAAAAAAATAAGCGCGCTAACTTTCCCCGATGCTAAGGCAGACGGCACAGCGCTTAGCGATGAAGAATTAGCACAAATTCAAGGCATAGCGGAAGATTTAGTTGACGATTTGAAAACAGGCACAATGGAAGAAGAAGGCCGCGAGGCTTTAGACGCAGCCGCTGAAATTGCCGGAATTGAAATTACAGACGAGCTTGTTTCACAATATATCACCTCTAATTTTGTAACACCTGAAAGCGTTGAATTATACTATAGCGCAGACGACGCAGAGCAAATTTTGGCTGCAAGCGAGGGCGATTCAATGCTTTCAAACACACAAAGCCCTATTACTGTATACCACTTTGTGCCAAATTTTGCAGATGAGGAAGAATTCACCACCACTTATAAAGATAGCATTATTAGCGAAATAGCTTTTGATAATTTCTCTGCTTTAATTGATGAAGAGAGCGCACAATTTGAAATTGCATTAGACGAAAGTGCGCGCAGCGCATACAGCGCTAAAAATATAGTATAGTTTAAACAAAGAGGTTATCTAATGAAACCAAAAGTAGCATTTATATGCGTGCACAATTCATGCAGAAGCCAAATGGCAGAGGCACTTGCAAAGCACCTTGCAAGCGATGTGTTTGAAAGCTATTCTGCCGGCACAGAGCAAAGGCCCAATATAAATAAAGACGCTGTGCGCCTTTTAATAAAACAGCACGGCATTGATATGGAGAAAACACAGCACAGCAAACTTTTAAGCGATATTCCCCCTGTTGACATTGTAGTTACAATGGGCTGCAATGTGCAGTGCCCGGCTTTTCCCGCAAAGCACCGCGAAGACTGGGGCCTTGATGACCCCTCGGGAAAAACTGATGAAGAATTTTTGCAAACAATGTCTTTAATTTATGATAAAGTTTTGAATTTGAAACAGCGCATAATAAACAAAGAAATAGCTCTTTAAAGCATAAAAAAGCTCGATGTTATTAAAACATCGAGCTTTTTATTTTAGGGCAAACGCCGAAAGAAGTGTTTTAGCTTTGCTTTTCTTTTAGGGCAAACGGGAAAGCGCTTATTTCAAGGCGGCAAAAAACAGCGTGAGGGCGCATACTTTTGTATGTAACCGAGCAGATGTTTTGCAGAAAGCGCCGAAAGAAGTGTTTTAGCTTTGCTTTTCTTTTAGGGCAAACGGGAAAGCGCTTATTTCAAGGCGGCAAAAAACAGCGTGAGGGCGCATACTTTTGTATGTAACCGAGCAGATGTTTTGCAGCAAACGCCGAAAGAAGTGTTTTAGCTTTGCCCTAAAACATTTATGGACGCTGCCGATTGCAGCGCCCATAAATGCATTATAAGGAGTTATCATGACTGTGAGGTATTATTGTAATTTAATATATTGCATCAGCTCTCCATAGCCTTTTTCTTCCATCTCATCGTAAGGTATAAATTCAAGTGCGGCGCCGTTTATGCAATAGCGCAGTCCGCCGTCTTGCTCGGGGCCGTCTGTGAACACATGGCCTAGGTGAGAATCGCCAATTCTGCTTTTAACTTCAACTCTACTCATTCCAATGCTGTTATCTTCGTGCTCTGTTACAACGTCTTCGGCTATAGGTTTTGTAAAGCTTGGCCAGCCCGTTCCCGAGTTATATTTATCGTCTGAGGAGAAAAGCGGCTCGCCTGTAACTATATCAACGTAAATGCCCGGCTCAAAAAATTTATCATATTCACTGCTATATGGTCTTTCTGTTCCTCCGTTTTGCGTTACATCATATTGTAAAGATGTTAAATCTTCTTGAATTTGTTCATCTGTTGGCATTGTGAAATCCTCCGGGTCTATTGTTGGTTCTTGCTCGTCTTCTTTTAGCGGCGGCAAATCTATGTGGCAATAGCCGTTAGGGTTTTTCTTCAAATAATCTTGGTGGCGCTCTTCAGCCTCGTGATAATTGTCTAGCGGTACAAGCTCAACTGCAAGCTCATCTTCATATTCTTTTTGTAAGTCATCTAAAAACGCCTGCGCCTCGTCTCTATCATCATCACTCTCGTAATATATTCCCGAGCGATATTGTGTGCCCATATCGTTTCCTTGCCTGTTAATGCTAACAGGGTCCACCACTTTGAAAAACTCTGTTAAAAGCTGTGTTAAATTAGTTTCGTCGGCACTGTAAATAACTTTAACCGTTTCCGCATGCCCTGTATTCTTATATAAAACCTCTTCATAAGTGGGCTCTTCGGTTGTTCCGTTAGCGTAACCGGAGCTTGCGTGGTAAACACCGTCTAAACGGTCCATATACTCTTCAACGCCCCAAAAACAGCCGCCTGCGAGATATATGGTTTTAAGGTTTTTATCTTGCGGTAACCCTAATTGCTCGTAATCATTGCCTGCGCTTGCTCCTGTGTTTTGCACATTGCCCTCCTCTTGTGCTGTTGCACTAAACAAAAAAGTTAACCCCACAACTGCCAAAACAGCAATTGATACGCCTATGCTAATAAAACTTTTTGCCATAAAATCACCTATTTCTCTTAACCGCTAATGTTAATAATTGAAAATTGTCCCTATATCGTAAAATATACAAATTCAGTATATTTTGTGATTTCATTGTATCACACAAAATTTTTGTTTACAATACCTTTGGCAATTTTTTCACAAAATTTACACTTATTGTTTAAATATCATAGGCAAATTTAACCAATGTGTATATAATAAAATTGGCCGCATCTTAAAACGCAGGCTACCACTGTTATAATAGAACGTTATATCGCAATTTTCACAAATACAGCTACAAGCATTGGCAAAGAGCAAATGTGTTTTTCTTACCCTGTGAAGTTCTAAAGCCAAAAAGTGCGACAAAATAGGGCTTTCGCCTTACAAGTTATACTGTCGTAGGTTTTGGGCATTTGGTTTAATGAAAAGCACGCTTAATTTAGGCTATAGTTTAAGGCATAAAAAAAGGCACTCTAACGAGTGCCTTTTTCATAAGCTTATATTAATGTATTAATCATTATAGTAATAATGCACTTACATGCTATTATTTTGCATATTCAATTGCTCTTGATTCTCTTATAACATTAATTTTTATTTGGCCGGGATAATCCAGCTCTTCTTCAATTTTGCGTGAAATATCACGAGCCAAAATTATAATTTCATCGTCTGTGATAACATCGGGCTTAACCATAATGCGCACTTCGCGCCCGGCTTGAATGGCAAAACTTGTGTCAACGCCGCCAAAGCCGTTTGCAATTTCTTCAAGGCTCTCAAGGCGTTTAATATAGTTTTCAACGTTTTCACGCCTTGCGCCCGGTTTTGCCGCTGAAATGGCATCTGCCGCCATAACTAAGAAAGCAAGCGGAGTTTTCGGCTCTACATCGCCGTGGTGGGCTTCTATAGCGTGAATAACCGCAGGGTTCTCTTTGTACTTCTTCGCTATTTCAACGCCAATGGAAACATGGCTACCTTCAATTTCATGGTCAAGCGCTTTGCCTATATCGTGGAAAAGGCCCGCGCGCCTTGCCTGTGTTACATTCATGTGAAGCTCTGCGGCTAAAATACCTGATATATATGCAACTTCCATTGAGTGGTTTAGCACATTTTGGCCGTAGCTTGTGCGGTATCTTAAACGGCCTATAAGCTTTACCAAATCGGGGTGAACGCCGTGCAGGCCAACATCCATAATGGCTTTGTCGCCTTCACGTTTCATTGCAAGCTCTAGCTCTGAGCGGCATTTTTCAACGGTTTCCTCTATGCGTGCCGGGTGAATACGCCCATCTGAAATAAGTTTTTCAAGTGTCATGCGGGCAACTTCTCTTCGCACAGGGTCAAAGCTGGAAAGAGTTATTGCCTCGGGTGTATCGTCAATAATTAAATCAACGCCTGTTGCTGTTTCAAGCGCGCGTATATTGCGGCCCTCGCGCCCAATTATGCGCCCTTTCATCTCATCGCCAGGCAATGTTACAACGCTTACCGTTGTTTCGCTTGAATGGTCTGCTGCGCATCTTGCTATTGCTTGGCTTATGAGGTTTTTCGCCATTGTGTCGCATTCGTCTTTAAGGTTTGTTTCATAGCTTGATATATGCATTGCTTTTTCGTGGGTAAGCTGTTCATCAAGGCGCTTTAATAGCAATTCGCGCGCTTGCTCTTGGCTTAGAGTAGATATGCTTTCAAGCTTTTCCATCTCGCGAATTTTAAGCTGCTCTATCTCTGCAAATTTTGCCTCGGCAAGCTCTACTCTCGCTTTTAAATCTAGTTCTTTTTCTTCAATTAGCGCTGTTTTTTTATCAATGTTTTCTTCTTTTTGGTCTAAGCGGCGCTCTTGCCTTGTAAGCTCGTTGCGCCTTTCTTTAATTTCCCTATCTGCCTCGCTTTTCATTTTAAGCGCTTCGTCTTTTGCCTCTATTAAGGCTTCTTTTCTCTTTTGTTGGGATGTTCTCATCGCATCATTTATAATGCGAGTAGCTTCAGTTTCCGCACTTTCTATTTTGGCTTCTGCCATTTTACGGCGATATGCAATTCCTATAAAAAAGAACAATACCGCTACAACTGCGAAAAGCACTAAAGCAATCCATGCCGGTATGTCTGGCATAATATAAGTCTCCTATTCTTTTACTTTAAAACGCTGCGGCAAAAAGCACATTTATAAAAATATTTAAAATTCGAGTTAAAAAGCACTAAAATTGCCTTTTACTTTTTTATGTGCTGTTATTATCTTTTGCTTCTTTTTATAATCTATACGCTTATACATTATAAACATAATTTGCCTTTTATTTTACACAAGGCATAAATTTATATAATATTTGGTATTCCCAAAACAACTTCCGTTGCAAAGATAAGCAAATTGTTTTTGCATATAATTGCAAAAAATCAATAAAAAGTTAAATTCTTATAAATAAAACAAAGTACTAATGCCACTACTATTTCAATTATATATTTTAAAGTATTTACTATTAATTGTCAAGAAATTATTGTAATAGCTAATAAAATTTGTGTAAAAATAATAAATGCCTATTAATGGTTATATGTTTTTTCTTGCAATTATTGTAATTTTTTTATATACTAAATATATTATCGTAAAAAATATATGTCGTAAAGACGGCGGAAAGGTATACAACATGAAATTTTTTATAGACACAGCAAACACCGAGCACATTAAAATGGCAGCAGATATGGGCGTTATTTGCGGCGTTACCACTAACCCCAGTTTAATCGCAAAAGAGGGGCGCGATTTTACCGAGGTTATTAAAGAGATAACCTGTATTGTTGACGGCCCAATTTCAGGCGAAGTTAAAGCAACAACCGAAACTGCACAAAAAATGATAGAAGAGGGCAGAGAAATTGCCAAAATTCACCCTAATATGGTTGTTAAAATCCCTATGACTGTTGAGGGCTTAAAGGCTACTAAAGTTCTTTCAAGCGAGGGCATTAAATGCAATGTAACGCTTATATTCAGCGCAAACCAAGCGCTGCTTGCCGCAAAGGCAGGCGCCGCTTATGTTTCACCGTTTTTGGGGCGCCTTGACGATATAAGCACAAACGGCATGGATTTAATAAGAACTATAAGCGATATGTTTGCGATGTATGATGATATTGCATCTGAAATTATAGCAGCAAGCGTTAGAAACCCAATTCATGTAACAGATTGCGCTCTCGCCGGCGCAGATATAGCAACTGTGCCTTACAGCGTTATAGAGCAAATGACAAAGCACCCGCTAACAGATATAGGCATAGAAAAATTTAAGGCAGATTACTTAAAAGTGTTTGGTGAATAGTTTTTTATAATGAAAAGCTGAAAACAAAAAAACATTAAAGCCGCTTTGCGTGGAACACTCCACGCAAAGCGGCTTTTGCTTTTTAATTGCTCTTGTGCATTTTAGCTGTCTATTAGTTTTTTATCGTAAAGCCTTGCCGCATTAAGCACAACAAATACCGAGCCTGCATTGTGAACAAGTGCTCCCGTTGCGGGGTTTAAAAGCCCTAAAACAGATAGTAAAACCGCAACAAAATTTATAATCATCGATAATGTTATATTAAATTTTATTGAAAAAATAGTTGCATTAGATAGCTTTTTAATATAGGAGATTTTTGTGATGTCGTCGTCTAGAATTGCAATGTCTGCCGCGTCTATAGCTATATCACTGCCCATCGCCGCCATAGCAACGCCCACATTTGCACTTTTAAGTGCCGGTGCATCATTTACGCCGTCGCCCACCATGCAAACATTTTTATTTTCGTCTATGATTTTTTTAATAATTTCCACTTTGTTTTCAGGCAAAAGCGATGCGTGAATTTCACTTATGCCAACTTTGCCTGCAATAAACGCGGCGCTTTTTTCATTATCGCCCGTAAGTAATACTGTTTGTGAAACGCCCGCCTGTTTAAGCAGCTCTATAGCGCGCTTTGAAGTTTTTCTTATTTCGTCGCTTAACCCTATAACACCAAGAATTTTTTGCGCACTAGCAACAATAACAACAGCTTTGCCCTCACCTCTTAATGCCTCTATTATTGCTTTTGCCTCTTGTGTAATCTTTAAGCCGTCTGTGCTTTCAATTAGCTTTTCGTTTCCGCAAAAATATTCTTCTCCATTTATTTTCGCCTTCACGCCTTTGCCCAGCACCATAGCAAAATCTGTTATTTTTTCAATGGGTATTGCGCTTTGCTTTGCATAATTTACTATAGCTTTTCCTATTGGGTGCTCTGAGCGGCTTTCAAGCGAGCACACAATTTCAAGCAGTTCACTTTCATTTATTTCAAAGCTGTTTATATCGCTTAAAACAAGTTTGCCATGCGTTATTGTTCCTGTTTTATCAAGCGCCACTATATCAACTTTGCCCATTTGTTCAAGCGCCTCGCCCGATTTAATTAAAACGCCGTTTTTCGTAGCTTGCCCTATTGCCGCCATAATTGAAGTTGGCGTTGCAAGTGCAAGCGCACAAGGGCAAAAAACAACAAGCACAGTTACAGCTCGAATTAAAGCAGCTTCGCTTTCGCCAAACCCGAATGCAAACACCGCATAAGTTACTATTGCAATAAGCACCGCCAGCGGCACAAGGTATGCTGCCCATTTATCCACAATTTTCTGTGTGGGCGCTTTGTTTTCTTCAGCCTGTTTAACAAGGTTAATCATTTTTTGCAGCGAGGAATCTGTAAAAGCTTTCGTTACCTTAATATCAACAGAGCCAAAACGGTTTATTGTGCCTGTGAAAATTTCATCGCCAATGTTTTTGTCAACAGGCAAGCTTTCACCTGTTAATATGCTTTGGTCTACTGTGGTGTTGCCCTCTACAACAATGCCGTCTGCCGCAAAGCTCTCGCCCGGAAAAACCCTTAAAACATCGCCTATTGTTATGTTTTTTGCATCCACAAGTTTTTCTTTGCCATTTTCAAACAGCCTACCCTGTGCAGGCACAAGGTTTATTAATTTCTCTATGCCTTTTCGGGCTTTCTCAACAGTTTTATCCTCAAGCCATTCGCCAATTGCCATAATAAAAGCAACTTCACCCGCCGCAAAAACATCGCCTATATAAACGGCGGCTACCATTGCAATTGATATTAAAAGCGGCGATGTTATGCGCTTATCCAATGTATTTACAATTGCCGAATACACAAGAGGCGTGCCCGATATTATAAGCGAAACCCATGCAGGGTTTATAGGAAACTCAAACGAAATATTAACGAGCGGCAGTATGTATTCTGTTATAAAACTTGCCACTATGCATACACCCGATATTATAAGCATTGGTTTTGAATTAAGCTTTGCTATTTTTTCAGCCATTAATTTATTCCCCCTAAATTGTTTTTGAAAACTGGTTTAATGCAGATATTAACTTTTGTATTATTTCATCCTCTTTTTTGCTTTGCACCGCACTTACAACACAGTGGTGCATATGCCCCTCAAGTATAATTTGCCCTGTTTTATGAAGGGCAGATTTCACAGAGCCTATTTGTATTAATATATCCTCACACGGTTTATCTTCATTAACCATTTTTTGAATACCGCGCACTTGCCCTTCTATTCTTTTAAGCCGCTTATTAATAGCCTCAACGTCCATGCATTGTTTCATAATAGCACCTTTTATGCAAAAGTATATGCCAAAATTATTTGGGTTCATCGCTTTTTAACAGGCTTTTCAATTGCGCTAAAACCCTTATAACTCTCGCTTTTACATTCCTTACTTTTACATTCCTTTCATTTAATAATATATTCAAATTCACCTTTTCTTGTTACAGGTAATAAATTAAAAGCCATTTTGCCCGAAAGCAAAGCCCTTAAAATATAACGCTGAAGAAAAGAAAATGCTTAAAACTAAATACCCATAGGGGGTATAGGTATATAATATATTTTTCGTGTTTATTTGTCAATAGCATTATTTAATTTTTTATAAAATTTTGGGCAAAACTTACCCGTCAAAATTTTTTGCAACAAAAAAGCGGCCGTTTAAAGCCGCTTTTACATTTAGTGTTTTATTTTGTTCTTTAGCCAAGCCGATATAAGCCAATCCCGCCTCAAAACGCTCGGTTTTTTACCCCTTATTTGCGCTGCTTTCTTGGTTTAATGTTGCAAGAACTTCATCTGCCGCAATTGCGTTTTTTGTAAAGCTGTTGTTTTTCCACCAAGCGGCAAGCGAGGCAAAGCCTGTGAATACCAGGCTTATAAATTGCTCTGTTTGCTCGCTTTCAATGGGCAAAGGGCTTTTTCCCATTGCTGATAGCACTTGGTTTGCAAGCGCTACAACAAGTAAAATTGTTCTGGCTATTGTGCCTTTTGAAACATTATATTCTTCGTTCATTTTCAGCTCCTTTTATTTTCATTTATCAGAATTTTTTCGACTGCCTTTATGAATAGCACTCCATACACTGTTTGCTTTTAGCTATATGAGCTTAGCTTATATGTATGTTTTTCGCTTGCACCGCCTGCTTTAAAATTTGAACATCTTTTCTCAAATCGCATATTCTGTTGTTAGCGGTTTCAAGGCTGCCGCTAAGCTTGCAAAGCTGCTCGAACATTTCCTGCTGGCTTTCTATTGTGCGCTCTAGCTGTTTTAAGCGCTGAGACGTTGTGCCGTAAAAAACGCCGAATGTTACGGCATAAACACATAGCTGTAATATCAAACTAATTTCGTCATGCATTTTCAACCTCCGTGTAGGGCTCTGCCATTATCCACGCATACCCCTCGCCGGCTTTAATGCGCGCCCATGTGTTTTGCCGCTCGTAAAACTCTGCCTTTGCGCCCGCTTTAAACAGCCCTAGAATATCACAATTTGTGCTTGGCGCACTGCGAACATTTATATTGTACAACGCTTTTAGTGTTCCAAGCGGTGCTTTTTCTTCGCTTAAAACTATAGCGCTTTGCTCTTCGCTTTCCTTTGCATCCACATCTTGCCCGTAAATTCCCGCTTTATTTTCCGTTTGCGTATAGCTTTCAGGGTTTAAGCCGCCGCTCCATGTGTATTGCCTAACTTCAAAGTGCACATGTTTTAAAGGCGGCGAGGCAAAAGCCGCATTGCCCGTGTTGCCCATTGTAGCAAGCACATCGCCTGTTTTAACTTTTTGCCCAACATTAACCATATTCTTTTCATTGTGGCAAAAATATAGGTAATTTACAACATCGGGCGTTTGGTCTGCGTCTAATTTAACACATATATAATAGCCCCATTCCCATGTTAAATCGCCTGTGCTTTTTTCAACAATACGCGAAGACACAACCGTGCCGCTAATGCTTTTGCCCTTGTAAGAGGGCATAAGCACCAAATCGCTGTCTAAGCCGTTCACATCAATACCCGCATGGAAAATTGTGCCGCCACCTCGTGTATAGCCGTATTCGCCATAATTATATTTTATTTCGTTTCTACCCTCGAATAGCAAATGCCATGCCCCCTTTAATCACATTTATTTATAGTTGAGCCCCAAGGCTAAAAGTTGTTTTTCTATAACGGTTAATTTGCCAAGTTTAAGCGTTAAAACTTCTTGCTCGTTCTCTGTGTGTAATTTAACCGATATTTTTATGCAATAATCTTCAAAGGCCTGTTTTTGAACCTCGCCGCTCTCATCGCTTGAAAATTCAAGGTTCTTTGTGTTTTCAAATGTTGCCGCGTTGTTAAGCTCTTCAAAGCTTACGGTTTGTGGGTTAAAGTTAACCGTTAATGTTCTTCTTTGCGCATTATCGTAAAATTCCTCAGTTTCAAGCGCCCCTAAATGCTGCAATTCCAAGCCATCACTAAATTTAATTTTCATAAGTATTTCCTTTCGTATTTTAAGTTAATAAAATTTCGTCTATATATGCAGTTACCCCACTGGGCGATTGCGTTGGTTGTCCGTGGCATCCTACAAACAACGTTAAAACCTTTTGCCCTGAAACATCAATGTTCTTTGTAATGTACGTTTCATAATTACCATTCCAATATTGGTATATATTTGTGTAGTTAACACTCGTTGAAAACGAATATCCTGCAGAGAGTTTATTCTGCCCTAAACCAGCCCATTGTCTAAATGTCAGCCTAAACAAACAGTTGGAAAAACCACTAACATCTAAAGTTATATATATACCTTTCAGCACGCCTTCATTTTGATTAAAGCCACACGATGCATAAGGCCTCGTGCCTTCTGAAAACGCTATAGCTGCTCCTCCTAATGCCTTATATTCAGATATTGGAAAGTCAGTTGGGTTAGCTACTACCCTTAGGTCTGCTGAATAAATTTCATGTAGCACTCCGCCTGCATTAACTTCATGCACTTTACCCACTTCGTAAGTAACGCCATTTGCGCTTTCATGCATTTTACCAACTTCATGCATAACTGCGTTTGCATTTTCATATACAGCCATTTACTTCCTCCTGAACAAATAATGCTGTGTGCCCGTTACCTCTTCGCCCGAAGCATTTTGCGGGTAAATATTCCTAACTACGCCCTCATAAACTGTTGAAACCGGCACACTGACAGAGCCCGAAAAAACACCGCCTGTTTTTGGCATTGCATCCGCAAGCATTTTCACATCGCTGCTAAAATGAATTATGCCCTCGCTTGCAAAAAAAGTGTATAAATAGCCCTCGGCTAACTCCACATGGTTTGCACCGCCCAATTTAACCGTAAAAACATCATTGCCTATAGTAATTTGTGACACCTCGCCCGAAAACGCCGCAATGAAATAGCCGTTTGCGCCCGTGCCGCTAAGCGTGTTTAGCGCTGTGTGTTCATAGGCTTGGTTTGTTGTATTTATGCCTTGAAACAAAGGGTCGTACACAGCGTTAAGCATAAAGCCCGATGCATCTTCAACACTTTTCAATTCTGCATCTAAAGCTTCTAATTTGTGCAAAAACTGCTCGTTCACTTCGCTTGTGGGTATGCCGGTTATGCCGTCTCGCACAAGGCCGCAAACCTCTTCGTCAAGGCGTTTGTCTGTTATATCGCCATTTGTAAATTCGCTTGCGCCCGCCCTTTGAAGAACGTGGCAAAGCACAATTTCATCAAAAAGCTCATCGCGCACAGGCGCCATCGGCTCTGCGGCATAATCGCCATATTTTAAAAGCAATTTGCTCTCGTTTGCGGTTTTGTCCAATTGCAAAACAACGCTAATATACCTATAAGCTTCGCCGCTTCCAATTTCAGCGTTAAGTGTTGTAATTTCTTCATTTAAAACCGCAACGCCCCAATACTCGCTTTTCTTAAGCCATGCAAGCCCTTCGCTTATTTGTAAATTAAAGCCACCTGCCGCTTGTACATTAAAATTATTATCTGCTGCAAAAACGCCCCTTGTTCTTGTTGCGCAATATGCGCCTATGGCATTTGCCGTGTACTGCACATTATCCAATGGCCATGTTATCATAAACTCACCTCTAATATTGCATTAATTTGTGTGTGCGTCTCTATTATTATTTGCACGCTTTTTATGCGCGCTTTCAACACTGTTTTTTGCGGCGTATAAAGCAAAAGCGGCACTATATCGCCCAGATCGTAATGCTTGCCCAGCAAAACACCTATTTGTGAAATTTGCGCGCTAATTGTGTCAACGGCCTTTTGTTTTGCTAGCTCTTGTACGCCCCTTGCCCTAAGCAATTGCCTTTGCTGCAAAGCGGTATACTGCCCTGTTGTGTAAGTGCCGTCTTGCTCTTGTATGCGGTACTCTTCGCTAATGTCGTCGGCGTTAACATACATCTCCCTTGCGCTTTGCCCCTCAGATAAATCTACCGTTTCAACCAGGCGCTGCGCTTCATTGCCCGCTGAGCACACATAAGCTATGTTTTTATAATCCACATCGCTTTTTTGCGCTGTAATTTTTGCAATATTACCTGCGGATAATGAAAAATAGCCTATGTAGTTTTCGCTTTTAGTATCGGTTCTGTCTATGCCTGTATATACAGTGAATGTTTGTGAGCCGTCGGTAGAGAGGGTGTTTCTTATGCCCAAATCGGCAGCTTGTGCAATAGAGCTTGCAATTTTTAAAGCATTTTCCCAAGTAAAGCTTGCGCTTACCGTGTTTGCAAAGCCTTGCGCTTCGTTTACGGTGCACGGCAAACTTCTTTTATTAGCATTTAGCGTGTTTATAATGCTAAGCTCTGCATTTGCGCTTTCAAGCTCTAATGTGTGGGGCACTATGCGGTTTTTCCACATAACAACACTGAATGCACCCCTTGCCGTTATAGTGCTTTTTTCGTTTATTTGCTCTGTTTGCACTGTATCTATAACAGCTATTAAATGCGGCCTTTGTTTTAGCCAAATATTTGCGCCCACTTTCAAAAGTTTCTCGTTTGCTGTGGTTTTTGCGCAAACAAGCTTTATTTCGCCCTCGCCCGAGTACTCCTCCAGCCATTGTAAGCTTTCAACGCCGAAAAGCTCGTCTGTAACAGCGCCGTTTTCATCGCGCACATATAAGTTATAGGCTATGGCGCTCACCTCCCCATGTTATAAGCGAGCACTGCAAATTGTGTTTGTTCTCTTGAGCGAATGCGGCAAAAGTATTCTCGCCCGGCATAATTTGCATATTCAAATCACTTTCGGGGCTTATAAACCTAAATGCATTTTCGCTAGCGCCCTGCGCGTTAAAAAACAGCAACGCCTCGCCGTTTCGCTTGTGTTCATCATGAGTAGATATAATAAATTTTTCGCCTTTTTGCATTGTTTTTTCAATGCTTATTAATTCGCCTGTAGCAATATTTTTTATGCCGGGGTTAACTACTGTTGCGCTTGCATAAATGCTTAAAACAAAACTTTGCGCAATATTGCCTATATTATTTATTTTTGTGAAAGCGTCGGGGTTTTGCTGCGAAATATAAAAGGTTTCCCCCATAAAAAACGGCGTTTGCCACTTTGGCAAAAAACCCGATAGCGTATAAGTTTTTTGCGTTTTCGTGTGGAAATAAGGGCGCTGAGCAAAAAGGGTGAACTGGAAAACCTGCATGCCTGCGCCCGGCTCTATTTCAGGCGTTTTTTGCGGAAAAACTTCAATTTGCCAGCTTTGCCCGTCTTCTTCAAATGTTAAAGTTCCGCTTTGGTAAGGAACAATTGCGCTAAGCATAAGCTCGCGGTTTAATTTTATATCCCCCGTTATGTCGCCTGTGAAACTCATTTGCCTGCCCTGCACATTTTGCGAGTCAATATTTTCGCCTGCGCTAAAATAATTTTGCGTTTTTTCATAGGCTATATCAAGGCCAAGGCCGCTTATGTCTGAAAGCCAAAAGCTTGTGTTTTTAGAAAACTCAATTTTTTTGCCGCCGCTCTCGTATATTACGCTAACATTGTCTGTCAAAGGCTAACCTCCTTTCAAATGTAACTTTAGTGAACAGTAAATAGCTACTGTAGTTTTAACCCTTTAAAAAGCCGATATTTGTTAAAACATTATTAAACAAGCCCTTTTCAAAGGCAATTTAACTCTTCGCTTTTCACTTTAAGTTTTTCGCTCCATGTATTTACATATAGCTAATGCAAATTTTTGCCGTTTGTGGCACTTTTTGTTTTAACAAATGTGCATAAAAGGCAAAGTGTGTATCTCACGGCAATTTTCTTTTAGCTTTAACTAAAAAATCTTGCGCTTGCCTTGTAAGCTCGCTTTCGCTTAAAGCACTTGCCGAGTTTACCGTCATGTATAAATTAACATCGCCGCTGCTTTTACCGCTTTGTGCGCTTTGCGCACCGCCGGTATAAACAGGCGATAGCGCCAAAGATGTGCTGCTTGCCGCGCTTGCTATTTTTGAAAGCAAGTGCGATTGCGCCGCTGAAACACTAAGTGCACTTTGAGCACCCAAGGCGTTTAGTGCCGGTAAATTTTGCGTCAATGTGCCGTTAGCGGTTTGTGCGGTTTTTAAAATGCTTTGCACAGCGCTTTCAATTTGTTTTGATGCATCGCTTGTGCCGTATTCAATGCCCTCTTGTATGCCCTTCATAAACATGCGGCCAACTTGCAAGTTGAAAACCCGCGACGGCGAGCGAATTGCCGCCGCTGTTTTCGCGGCACCCACTGCTGAATTTACAGCGTTTACCATAGCCGAAACTATGCCGCTTGCGCCTGCATTTATGCCGCTTTCAATGCCCTTTGCCATATAAACGCCAACAGAGTAAAACTGCGCGCTGTTTAAGCTAGCCCTTACATATGCGCCTTGCATAGCTGAGCCTATGCTTGCCGTAAGCATTGCATCGCTTTGAACGCCCTTCGCTGTGTTTTGCATCATTGCCCTGCCTGCGCTCTCGAAGCTTTGCGAATTTGCAGCTTGTGTAAAAGCACTGCTTGCAGTGCTAATGGCGTTTAGCATAGCTGTTTTTAGCTCGCTTGCGGCACTTAACGCGCCGCCTGTGCCAAATGGTGTAATTTGCAGCGTTGGTAATTGCGCTAATTGCAAAATGCTTTGAAATGCGCTTGAAGCAGTAGTGCTAATACCCTGCAAAGAGTTTTTGAGTGTGTCTAAAACGCCGCCGGCGCCTGCAATGCTTTGCAAGTTTGCAAGGCCTTTTTCAAAGCCATTTGTGTCTATATGCGTGTCGAAAATTAAACTGCCATCATATGCCATAACTTCACTCCTTTCGCTGTTGATTTATGGTTGTTTTTCGTTTTTGGTTTTTAGTTTGCTTATGGTTTTTAGCTTTGTGGTTCGCCCTTCTTTTCAGCGTGAAAAGAAGCAAAAGCGCTGGGGACTTGCGTATGTCCCCAGACCCCAAACGCTGTGCCCTAACAGCCGCAACAAAGAACAATCACAATCGCTCGCTAACAGTAAGATTGACATACGCTCACGATTACATTGTTCTAATTGTTGCTAAAGAGCAAGGGTGGTTAAGCTTATTAATCCCCGCTTAGTTTATTTATAGCTTTGCTTTATATAAAAGCTATATGAATTGCATTTCCCTATTAATATATTTACCCAAAGCCTATACGTTTGGGCGGTGAAAAAGCTTTATAAAGCGCTAATTAAAAACCCACTATGCTTTTTCACCGCCCAAGAGCTTATGCGCTTGTTCAAAGCGCCTATTTAGCTTTTGCACCATAAGCTGTTCTCTTTGCTCTGCGCTTAATTTTTCGCTTTTCACATAATCGCTTTTTAGCAAAAAATCTTTTTTAAAAGCTTCTATTTTCGCCCTTGTTTTTTTATGCTCTATTTCGCTTGTGTTCATTGTGCGAAGTGCCATAAGCTGCGCCATAGGCGTTGTTTGCGGCAAGTTTTCAAGAAGTATTAAAAATTCCCACCAATGCATAAAATCCACCTGTGAAAGCCTTATATTATACGCTTGTAAAAACGAAGTGTATATTAGCGCGCCGTCCTTATTAAAATCGTAAGCTCTGCTTATTTTTTGCGCTTTCGCCTTTTCACTTTCTCCATAGCTTCGCCTTGGCCCTGCAAAAAACGAAAGAAGAGCATCTGTTCTTTCTTTAAGCAGTTTTTCGCTTTTTGGCACATTTGCATAAAGCTGTGTTAGCCCAATTGCAATTTGCTCATAAGGCTTTAAATTCTCATCGAAAAGCGCAGAGGAAAAACGCACCATATTTCTAAAATCAGCATATATTTTAACGCCGTCAATCTCCTGGGGCATGGCGTGTTCTAAAAGCAAATTTATATGCATTAATACTCCTTTTCTTTAAAGGCCAATTTAAAAAATTAACCGGTTTTTGCCCTTTTCCTGTTTGGTTTATACGGCGCAAATTTTTTGTTTGTTTCTTTTGCTTGCTCGTTAATAGCGCTTGCTATTTGTGCACAAAAATCGTAAAGAGCATTCACGCTAATTTTTTTGCCAAGGCATTTATTACAAGTGCCCTCGCCCAGCAAATTATCAATAAACTCGCACAGCAAATTGCATTCCGCTTCAATAATGCGCTCATAGCTTTCAATGCTGTTTTCCTCTTTTTTAAGCTCTTTTAAAACAGCTGTGTTATGCATTAAAACATCCATCGCCTGCCTATAACCTTTTATGTCACTTGGGCATGTTATGTCGAAATCCAGTTCCTCGCCATTTACTAACAGCATAAAGCACCCCCGTTAAGCGTATGTGTAGGGCTCAGGTGTGCCCCTTGCGCTTAATATTGCGCTTATGCCTGCGTTTTCGCCTGCAGCACCTGAGGGGTCGTCCTCCACCGCTATTGAAACAAAACCCTTTTCGCCAAGGCCCGTTAGCATATTAAAATAAACATAAGGCTTAATAACGCTTTGCCCTGTGCCAAATTTCAGCGAGTGCTCTAAAAGCGCATCTTGGAACTCATCGCCAATAAACCTTTCGCCCGAGAGGTTAAATGTGCGGCTTGTGCCTGTTTTTACAACTTGCTTGCCGCCCCTTAAATATTGGCTCTCTTGTGTTTGCGTTTCAAGTGCGCCGGAAAGCTCTGTCATGCCGTCTTGCGCAACAATATACTCGCCCGGTGCGCTTGCACTTGCGCTAAAGTCCACCGCCAAAACAAAGTCGTCGGCTGTTGTTATTCCTGTAAAATCAGCATTTGGTGTATGCCCTTGCATAAGCTGTGATAATTTCATTATCGCTCCCCCTTTTGTGTGTAAAGCACACGGCATTGAATTATATATATGCGTGTGTTTTGCTCTTGTTTTTCTAAATATCCGCTACTTATAGCCTCTATTTTATGTGCGCTGTTTCCAATAGGTAATAAAGGCAAATTTTTAATTTGTGTTTGCTTTTTAAAATAGCTTGAAAGCTGTTCAAACACTGCGGCATTTTTTGCATTTTGCACGTCTGTATCTGCTGTGTTTTCGCTTTTGCTTATTTCAAACACAAATTGCCTAAGTGCGCCGCCTCCAATATATGCGCGCAATTGTTCATCTTGCGGCATTGTGCCAATGCTAAAGCTGTTTTCATTTGGCATAATCCCGTCTACAGCTATGCGCTTTTCGCCAAAAACGGGGCATAGCAAAAGGTAATTTCTAACAGCGCTTAATATATCGGTGGTTTGTGCGCCATCCACTGCATTTTCTGCCACGCTCTCGCTTTCGTTTAAACTTTGTGCGCCGTTAACTTCGCTGTTATTTGCGTAAGATATTTCACCTGTTTCACTTTTTGGCATTTATCCACCTGCCTTTGCATTTAAAACATTCGCCGCCGCTTGCAGTATTATGTTTTTATGGCGCAGTTTCATGCGGTTAAACCACTGCGAGCCCCTGTTTGCATCGTAAGAGCGTGTGTTATTAGTGTTGTAATACTGGTAAGCGGCATAATTCGCCGTATATTCTATGCCGCCTTGCACAGCTTTTGCGCTTGCTATAAGTGCCCCTGTTTTTTTAGGCGCATAAAGTGCAGCATAGCTCATTGCTGTTTTTTGCATTTGCTCTTGCGCTTTGCTAAAACTACGCCTTTTTTCGTCAATAGCTTTTGCGTTTAAAGTGTATACTTGTTTTGCATAATTCATCAAACGCCCCCTATTCTGTAATGGCGCATATTCATAGAGCCTTTTGTGTTATCTGTAATTGTTTGCACGGTGAAAAAATTTTCCGCTTTTTCTTTTGCATTTGCGGGAAGTGCGTCTTCAAAAACGCCTTGCACAATAATGTCGCCCTCGTTTAAAAGAAGCTTTCCTTCTTCGCTTAAAAGCAAAGCGTAGCTTTCACCTTTACTCGCCCTTGTTAAAAGCAACTGTTTTAAAAAAACACGCACAATGGTTTTATTGTACTTTGTGTTTGTTAATGTAGAGCGCTGCCCGTTAAACCACATTGCGCCGCTAAGGTGAAAAACATGCCACTCATCGTCCCTTATATTTTCGTTATACCTTTTAAGGTACACTGTTATATCAGTGCGGTTTTTCACATTGCGCCCCCCTATATCTAAGCGGATGCGACGGCGAAAAATACATGTTTACAGCGCTTACAAGCCTTGCATTTTGCGCGCTTTGCCTATATTGTGCCGTTTGGTAGCTTATGCTGTAGCCGTCTGTGTTTTCTGCGGCAACATCGCTTGGCGCACTGTTTGCAATTTCAAAAAAAACTTCGGCGGCATTGCAAATGGCAAATTTAATGTCATCGCTTATTGTCTGCTCGTTTATTCGAGAGCCGCATAAATTATTCACAAAATTTTGTGCCCTTAAAGAAAATGTATTAAAATCTGTTTCATTTAAAGCTTTTCCCCCATACTCTTCTTTATAAAACAGATAATTTACATAAAGCATTTAACTCCTCCTTTTAGCTGTTAGTTTTACATGCCGTTAATTAGCGAGCTTTTACCGGTTTTATATTAGCTTGTTATAGCCTTATGCAAGCTTTTTATTAGGCTTTCGCAAACCCTTTTCCAGCTTTTCATCAGCTATTTATTTTTCTTTCACAAACTTTTTATTGGCCTTTTTCTGCTTTTGTTATCTTTTTGTTATCCTTTAAAATTCAACTTTCCGCTTTGTTTCGGGCAAAGACACACTTTGCCCGAAACAATATGCTCGCTAAAATGCAAGTAACTGCTTTTTAATTACTACTGCCTAACAACTAAGCGGTTATTGCAACGCTAACTGCGGCGCTCGCCACTGTAACGTAATCGGATTTAACAGTTTTACCGCTAACTTTAACTGTGTATGGGTAGCTTCCGGCTGTTAGTGTAAACACAGCTTTACCTGCTGAATCGGTTTTCTTGCGCGCGCCGTTTACATTTACAATTGCATCTGCAACAACAGCCTCATCACTGTCTTTAACTGTGAATGTTACATTTTGTGTTGTAACAGCAGTTGAAGGCTCTAGGTATGCAAAAGGCACATAAGTGCGGTTTGCATTTGTGCGTGTTGCGGGGTTTGGCAGTGCCCAGCCCATGCGGAACACAACACGAATAGCTATCATGTCTTGCTGTGCAAGCGCATATACAATTTGCTTTGTTGCAGGGTCTATAATTGTAGCTTGGTCTAATATTTTAACGGTTACGTCTTGACGAATTGCATAAACCGCCTGCGAGAAATCGCCTGCAACCATTTGCGCAATGCTTGTATCAAAACTGCCGTTTTGCGGGAAATACATAGGCGCACCTGCAAGCGCATATGGTGTTTGCCCTTGCATAGAGCTTAAGAAAATAGGCGAATTATCGCTATCTTTAATGCTGCGCAGTTTTGCCCTTGTGTTCATAGCGGCAACAACGCCCGTTACAGGGTAGCCGCCCTCTTCAACTTTGGCAAGCAGGCCGCTTTCGCCCATTAAATTATCGTAGGTTATTGTGCCGCCCGAGCACGCAATATTATTGCCGGCTTGGCGCGCAAGCGTTACAAGGTCGCTTTGCCATTCCGAAGGGCGGTTTACGCCAAAAATTGCGGCGCTGTCTATGCGCTGGCCAATGGCCTCTGCAACCCTTGGGGTAACTTCGCCAACTATATCAAAGCTGGCATCATCTAAAACGGCTTCAGGTAGCGGCACAATAACAGCAAGCTCTGCGGCATTTAAGTAAACATTTTCCCACTCTTGGCGGCTTGTTTGTTTTATGCCGTTATCGCCATTAACCCAATATGCCATTGGCAGTAAATCTAAAACAGGCAAACGTGTTTGCTTGCTTGTCATATTAGGCAAACGGCGAGCCATTTTTAAAAATGCACTCTCTTTTGGCGCATCTTGAAACACGGTGTTTTGCACTTGCTCTTGAATAAGGGCCTCGGCCATCTCACGGCTTATAATATCGTTCATAAAATTCTCCTTTAATATTTCATTACATTAAGCTTTTAATTGTTTGTTTTTAGCGCATTTTTTTAAAAGGCCATGCATTACAAGGCAAAATTTTTGCCCGTAATGCACCCTTTTTTGCGCTGCAAATCATTTTTTATTGCAATATCACTATTTTAATTTGAATATATCAAATTCTATTTGCTAAAAAATGCTCTTATTGCGCTGTTTGCTTCATCTGTGCTTTTAGCACTTGTTTTTTGCGCGCCGGGCGTGGCGGCAAATTCGGCAAATTCGGGCGCATCGCAAAACAAAAACGAATGTGTGCTCTTAATATCGCTAAGCTTGCTTGCAAGTTCGTCCGCCAAGAGCCCCTCGCAAGTGTTTTCAAACTCTTGCAAATTCAAGTGCGCTTTAACAGCTATTTCATCTCGGACGTTTGCGTTTATTAACGCTTTATCCAGTGCGGCATTTAAACGTATGCTGTCCATTTGCGCTTTTGCTTCGCTTTGCGCGTTATGTACTCGGGTTTTCCAATCGGGTTCATAATCTTTCAATTGTTCGCTCGCTTTTTCAATCTGCGCCAACAGTTGTGCGGCAAGCTCCTCTTGCTGTTTTGCCTCTTGCTTGTGCCGCTGTACATCACGGCCATGCATTGCCATAATTTCGCTAATAATCTCTTCTTTCACGCCCAGCGCTTGTAATTCTTCTCTTTTCATACATTCTCCTCTATGCTTTTTAACGGGGTTGCGCCCCGAAGGCAAGCTGTTTATAACGCCGCAGCTTTTCGGCGAAGTATATTATAAATCGGGTTTTCCGAGTTATAAGTTTTCTGCTATTGTTTTTTCTTTGCACTTTGTGCGGTGCAAGAAATTTTCTAGCGTTAAACTGCAACTAATCGCTCGCTATATTTTCCCCTGCCATATTCTTAGCCGTGCCCTCGTCTTCCGCATAGTATTTCATGCGGTACTCATACGCCTTAGCTAAGCCGTCTTTGCAGTCTTGGCGCATTTGCTCACGCTCATAATTTTCATCAGCTATAATGCTGTCGTCCCAATCAAACGCCATTTCATAGGCGCCCGGCGCACAAAGCTTATATAAATCTGCCAATGTGTTCACTGCCGCCGCAAGCTGAATTAGCGCATTTTGCAATGAATTTTGCATGTCTTTAACCGCCGCAAAACTGCGCTGTTTGCCCGCCCTAATTTCCTCTGCCGTTTTGTGCACCGCCACAGGGTCGCTCAAAGTTCCATATGCTAAAGCACAGTTAAATTCAATTCGCTTTAGCATAATTTCAAGGCCGTTTTTAAGGCTTTCGTCCCGAAGCTCGGGCGAGAACACTTTATAGAAATCGGCATCATCTGCGTTCATGCTGCGGTAAAGCCTCTCTTTTCCGCTTGGCATCTTAAAGCCGTTTTCACCCCTGCTTGTTAAAACGTCTGCTGCGGCGTCAATTGCAAGCTCGCCGCCCTCAAATTCCCACAAAAGCCTTGCATACTGGGCATCGGCATCACGAATTAACTTTTGCGCGCGGCTGTAAACGCTAACGCCTAAGGCACTGCGCCTATCTATATTATTTGCGCCCGGCATTTTTAAATAAGCGAATAAAGGCGATGTCACGTTTTTAATTTGAACAATCGGCTTTATATTTTCCCATTCAAAAATATCTTTCATATTTACTTCACTGCCCAAATTGCCCCCGGCTAGCGCACCGTGCGAAGTAAAAAACGCGCGGTTTTCAATTGTATAAAGCCCGTTTTTGAAGCTGTGCTTTTCAAGGCGTGTGTAAACGCCCTCTTTCTTTTGCAATTGGTCGCAAAAAACAGCAGCGGTTAAATTGCTTTGTGCGTCAAATTCAAGCGGTATAAAATTATCGGCTTGTATAAACTCAATATGCACGTGCCCATTTTTTATAAACGGCTTAAAAACGCCGCCGCCCAGCGCACAGGCATATTCTGCATAATTTCGCAAATTGCTTAAAAGCGGTGTAAACGCTTTTTGTAAAAACGCCCCTCTTTCACCGCTGAATTTAACATTCGCCTCAATGGTTATAAGGCGCGCAAATTCATTTGCAATTGCCGCCGCAAGCCCAAGGCTCGGTGCGCCCGGGCGCACCCAAGGCCCACCGCCCTCATACATATTTGCCCAAAGGCCTATGGCGTTTTCCATATCGCTTGATATAGCCATTACCTCGTTCTGTGTGCCCTGCGCAAAAATTCTAGTTACATATTTGCGTAAAAAGGCAAGCATTTTTTCTATCATAATTCTCCTCCGTTTTCTTTATTTTCAGCTATTTGAATTTTCATTTATGCGCCAGTTCTCCCAGCGCAATTCCCTTGCTAAAATGCTGTAGCAAAAATACCTTATATCGTCCATTGCGTGGTCGTCTTGTTTAATAACGCTGTCTTTATCAAGGCCGTTTTCGTCCCACCTATAAAGCGAAAACTCACGAAAGGTGTCTGCGCAATTTTGCGAAAATTTAAGCCTGTTTGCCGCAAGCATTGCCGCAACTGTTCTTATGCCGCTTAGCACATTATTGTCTGCGCCTTTAACCGCAAATTTACCTCTGCGCTTTATAGCCGCAATAAAAGAGGCGGCGCTTGGGTCTACAACAACTTTTTGTATTACATTATCTGCCGCCAATTTTTCAAGCTCGTCGCAATAATCTTCATCTGTCATAAAGAAGTTCTTCACTCTCGAATCGTGGTAGAACTCTTTCAGCCTAATTGCAACGCCGTCAGATATACAAAAAAGGCCCATGCTACATGCGTTTCTTGTGCCGTAATCCACGCTTATATAGTATTTTGCGTTTTGCGCAATATCGCCGTAAAATGTGTAATTTTGCCTATTTTGCGATACAAGCGGGTAAACAAGCCCCTCGGCAACGGCCCAAAGGCCCCTTATAAACCTATCGAAGAAAACGCCGCTGTAAAGCGCATAGTAGCGCTGTTTAACCTCGCTTGAAAGGCTTAAATTATCTTGCATTGTGCAGTGTAAATACAATAAATTTTTCTCGCTTGCCTTTTGTATAAACTGCTTATAAAACCAATGGTAAGGCCCCTCGGGGTTGCAGTTAAACCACCACTTTGAGTTTTTCACACTGCAACGTGCCGTAGCCTGATTAACAAAGCTTTCCGGCATAAGCGCAACTTCATCAAACAAAACACCTGCAAGTGTAATGCCCTGAATTAAATCTGCACTGCTCTCGTCTTTTGCGCCAAAAAGGTAAAAGCGGTTTTTAACATTACCTTTAAATATAATAATTAAGTTTTCAGTATGCTTTTGAACAGCGGTGTAGCCCAAAGTGTAAAGCATATTAAAAAGGCTGGTTAAAACATTTCTTTTTAAGCTACCCACGGTTTTGCCGCAAAGCGCAAAATTGCAATTATTAAAGCTTGCCATAGCCCACATGCAAAACGAAAGCGATAAACACAAAGTTTTGCCGCTTCTTATACTGCCGTCTACTATAAGGCCGCCGGCTTTGTTTTGCGGCGAATTTTCCATCCACCACGTTAGCATTTGCGCTTGCTTTTTGCTAAAGGGCGCAAAGTTAAAGCGCACAGCCTCGCTTTGAAAATTTCTTTGCTTTTTATTTTGCTCTATTTGCACTTTCTGTTGAAGTGTAATATCATTTTGCAAAAACTTGTTTTTACTTTTTGCTCTTTCTATTGCCGCTTGCCTTGCAAGGTTTATAGCGCTATCCACGCTTTTATAATTATCGTGCTCATTTGTACTTTCTTCATATATGGCTGCACTGTGCCCATTTTCCACATTTTGCCCTCCTGCAATTTGCCAATATTACTGCTTTTGCTTTTTGCTCATCGTTTCGTTTTTAACTAAATAGTTTTGTTTTAGTCGTTTTTTACTAAGTTACTGTTTTTTACTAAGTTCAATAATGCTTGTTCTCGCATAGGCGGCTTTTTCAGCAGGCTTTTGCACTAGGCTGTGCAACAATTATTGTTTTTAGCCTCTTTGCCTAATCTTCCTGCCAAATATCGTCTGTTTTAGCGTTTGCACTATTTAAAAAATCGCTTGAACTCGCACTGTCAAATTCATAGCTTTCACTGTTTTCGTCAATTTGTTCTTGCTCATATGCGTTTTGCTCTTCATCGTTTTGCTCGCTAGGCTCTTCGCCGCCTTTATGTTCTTCGTGTACGCCTGCGCTAATTTTAATTGCCTCAAGCTGCAGTTTGCGCTTTTCAATTTCACGCCTGTGCACATCTTTAGGGTTAAGCTCGAAATAATCGCTAAGCCATGCAAGCGCTTTCATTCTATCGGGCAATTTAACGCTAAGCCCGCCGCTTGTCTTTTTAATTTCATTAAGCAGTGTTCCGTCAAAATTCACACTTTTGCTTGCTGCGCTATCTTTTTCACTGCTTTGCGCTTGCATATCGCTTTGGGAAACCGCACCTTGCGATGCCACCTCCTCGCAATTTTGCAATATATAATCATTCAAATCGGCAAAGGCAAGCTGGGCATATTTTTGCACTATGTCTTGCTTACTTAAAAAATCGCTTTGCTGTTTCTCCTTTTGCAGGCGCTTAATATACTTTTTAATATGGCTTTGCGATAAAAGCTCATGCGCTACAATTAAAGGGTTTTCACATTCATAGCCGGCATAATTTATCGCGCCCTTAGCGTTGAATGTCTGCAAAAAGTGATGGCAAAATTTTTGTTCTTGCTCATTTGGCATCTTTTGTGAGCTATTTTGCTTTTCAATGTTTTTTCTCTTCAAACTTCCACTCCTTCTTTTAATATTGTTTTGCTAAATAAGCTTGCAATAAAAGGCAAATTACAATATTTATTGTTGCTTTTTGCGTTTTTTGTCGGGTTCGGGTTACATCTGCTTGGATAACAACGCTTAAACCCAAGGCGCGCAAGTAGCATTTTTTGTGCTTTTACAACAGCAGCAATATTCAACAAATAGTATTTTTATATATTAATATTGCTATATGTATTTTATCTGCTATGCTGTTTTAGCTTTTTATTCGCGCGGCTTGCCAAAACTACATATTTAAAAAATTCATAAAATTTTCTTTATGCATAATAACTAAAAGCTCGTTCAAGCAAAAGCACTCTTTATAAATAAACTTGCCCCATTTTGAAAAAATCCTCACACAAGCAAAACCCTTTTCGCTTTGCCATTCAACAATTCCATACATACTTTTTCGCCTATCGTAAGCTGTTTCATAGGGCCTGTAATCTCTTTCCGGTGTTCGCCTTGTTTTCACCAGTGCTCCCACAATATTTGTGTGTTTTTGTTTATTTAATATGTTTTTTGCATTATTTTGCGTTTTTTCACAAACGCCTAATTCCTTTTTTATTAGCTCTTCTTTTTTTATAGCATGGCTGCTTTCAAAATATTTTTTATTCAAATTACCCATGCTCATCGCTCTTTCAAATTTTTTTAATGCATCAGTTTTTACCTGCCCCATTAAAGCTGCTTTCTCCATAAAACAAATATTCCTTTCAAATTTAATGCGCTACTTAAAAATTTATTGCCTCTACAAAAATTAACTATGTGAAAATTTTTTCTATGCAATTTTCACATCCCACCACTTCATCGCTTTGCAAATTAGTATAAATAACCTCGCCGCAGAAAATAGCGCTACCGCAAATTGCACATGTGCAAACTGCTATTGCTTGCCCTGCATACTCTTTTAAAAAAATAAAGTCTTCACTCATTTTTCACCCATAATCCTATTTATTGTACAGTTCATATGGTAAAATTAATTACCAAATATTTCCTGTATACTTTTCGCAAAAAGTATGATATATTAAACTAAAGAAGCGAATTAACCGCACATAAGTTTATTAAAATGAACTCAATGCAATTATAATAGTACAATTTTGTGAATTTTGCAAGCTTTTTAGTTCATTTTAATAAACTTTGTATTAGTGCACAATAAAATAGAGGTGGCTTTGTGTTTTTTGACAATTATTGTAAATTATGCGAGAAAAATGGCTTTTCCCCTACGGGAGCCGCATTGGAAATAGGTATAAGCCGTGGCACCGTTTCGGCTTGGAGGAACACCGGGCGTTTGCCACAGGCATCGCAATTGCGCAAAATAGCTGAATTTTTCAATGTAACAACAGATACACTATTAACATTCGGCACCGCTAAAAAAAGCGAAGATGACGAGCTTTGCGAGTATTTGAACGATTTGAAAAACAGGGAAGATATGCGCATATTATTTTCGCTTGCAAGAAGCGCAACAAAAGAAGAAGTAATGCAAGCTGTAAAAATAATAGAGGCTCTGCGAGATAAATAAAAGCTGTATTTTAAATACGGCTTTGTAAGGCGCGCAAATTTTTCTAAATAAAAAACGTTATAAGAAAAAACCACAAATATGCATATGCAATATAATAAGGCAAGCAAAAGGGAGGTGTGCAAAATTGAATATGATATTTATTCGGGGAATTGCCCTGCCCGGCAGCGTTCGGGGTGTAACGGTTAAAGACAGTGACGATAACTATAATATTTACGTAAACACTAATTTGAACCCCGAGTTGCAAGAGCTAACAGTTGCACACGAGCTAAAGCACATAAACTCAAACCACTTTTACAGCGAGCACAGCGCTGTGGAAAACGAGCAAGAGGTTCTTGAAGATTTGCAATATTCCTAGCCTCCCATGCTTAAGCTTTTTGTTTTGCGCAAAGTAAACATTACACAATAACACAAGCTTTGCGCAAAAAATGCGTGTTTGCTTATAGTTTCGCGGCTAAATTCACTTTGTTTTTTCACAAAGCCTTTGTTTTTTGCTATTACGCTTTATTCAACACACTGAAACTAATTAAAGCTTATTTTAAAAAGCATGAAAATTTTACGTTTAAAATGCCAAAAAAGTGCGCATATAGCGCACTTTTTTGGCATTTTTATTTGACACTTTCACGCATAAATGTTATATTTAAACTACTAAAGAAAGGGGCATATTATGAACAATGAATTTGAAAACATTATAGATAATATAAAGCCTACTTATATCTCAAAAAGCAGCACCCACGGCAACGGGCTTTTTGCCGACGCAGATATTGAAAAAGAGCAGTGCCTAGGCACTTTAGACGGCCAGTATATGAGCTGGAAGCTTTACGATAAAATTTGCGCAAAATACCAGAGTGAACACTTTAGCGACGCCTTTTTTATGGAGTGGAACGCCATAACAAACACATTGCTTTTAACGCGCCCATTCCGCACAAAATACAGCTTTATAAACCACTCGAGGGAGCCTAACCTTGAAATTAAATATGAGCCAATAAGAATTGTAGCACTTCGAAACATAAAAAAAGGCGAAGAGCTTTTACTTGATTACAGGAGGGAAAATTTAAGCGATGAATATCTCAACGGCCATGGAAAAACATATCTCTGATGACAAAATACAAATCCATTTTTATATGTTTGCTCGCGTAGAGCCAACAAACAATTTTCAAAAAAGTTTTTACCATAAGGAATGTGACATGCAAGCGTTAAACGCTTTAAAGAGCAAGCAAATTCCCAAATGGGTTGAAGACAAAAACATTTTCAGCGATTTATATAAAAACATAGCTGTACTGGATATAGCCGATAACCAGTTTTCGCATTTAAAAGATTATTATAAACAATTTCATTTTAAAGGCGAGCAAACCGGCATAGACGAATACATACTTGAAAATGAATTTAGGCAATATATTCTTTATAATTTGAAGCTTAAATTTTTCATGTATTCAATAGAAATGGTTTTTGAATTCCCAATAGAGCATTTTACAAACGAAGATGTAATTAAAGTTGCAAACGGCAATGCAGAGCTTGATTTATACAATTGCTTTAGAAACGGCATGATACAAACTACCGACAGCCCAACAACATTATTTGTTGAGCACTCAAGCAAGGCTGTTAAAAAAGTTGTTGCCGGTTTTGTTAACAGCGTTTATAAAATGCACGCAAGCGGAAATGATTTTTTCATGGGCAGCGATTGTGGAAATATAACAATTGTTGCGCTTTTTGAAGACGAGCAGCTAAAAAGCAAAGTAGAAAACAGCATAATGTGCACAAACAAATTTGCCGAGCGCCTTGAATATTTCGACAACCACGTATCGCTATACGGTTGCGAGTGCCTTTTTAACGGGCGCTTTCAAACAATAATAACAACACAGCCAAAAAGGCAATATCACTTTGTGCCCATAACATTCCAGGCGCAGTTCACGTGGAGCTACCTTGTAATTGTTGAAAACACCATAGAGCACTTAAATGTACGTTTGCAGGAAAGCAGCCATGTGAAAGCGGCAAATGAAAACAAGCTACTCATAGGCGCAATGATAGAAAAAATTCAAATACTCTCTTACGACAACGAAGTTTTCAAACGCAGTATAGAGAACGAATATGATTTAATTTACAAAAAATTTGAAGACTCGTGGCATTTAAACAGCTCTTTAGAGGCGGCGGAAAAATATATTGCAAACTTAAACGATTATTTAAACCGCGCGCATATGGAGGAAAGCGAGCGCATCAGCTTAAAGCAAAATCAAACGCTTTTTGTTATATCCCTATTACAAGTGCTTGCTTTTGTTAGCATTTGGAGCGACTTTTTAGATTTAGGCACAGAATACGGCGTTCCCTTCTCCCACCTTATAAGTGTAGATTTAAGCTCGTTTTTAAACACACTTAATATGTTCTTACCAATAATATTAATATCAATTACTTTAGTTCTTTTAGTTTCTAGTTTCAAAAAAACAAAACGCTAATTTTAAAGCGCTTTGTTTTAAAGAAGTATAAAGTGTAAATTACGGCAAAGCAAAAATAACAACAAAGTGCAAATATCAAAAGCTTTATGCTTGACAAAGCACCTTGTTTTATGCTAAAATATTACTTCGTAAGGCTACGCCTCATGGCAGTGGCATAAATAGTAAATGCATTAATTTTTCACACAATATATTGTGTGCCATTATTGCTACGGGAGGGTAGAGGCATGAAAAGAACATTTCAACCAAAAAAAATACACCGCGCAAAAAAACACGGTTTTTTATCACGTTCAAAATCTAAAAGTGGCCGCAAAGTGCTTGCATCGCGCCGCAGCAAAGGCCGTGCAAAACTTGCAGCTTAATTAAAGCGCTGCAAATTTGCTTTTTTGGCAAAACATAATAGCAAAGCTAAATACCCGCTTGCTTCTTGCAGAAAAATTGTTTTTAACGCATTATATGCTTTACATTATAATATATAAGCTTAATTGCAATAACAAATATTTTGAATTTACAAAACCGGGCCACTTTTCGGTGGCCTTTTTGTTTATTCAAGGGTAAAATTCAAGCGTGGTTTACTTTGTAATTTTCAACTTGTTTAATTAAACAGGTTTAATTTTCTTTAAGCATGAAAAAATTAACTGCAAATTCCCGTTAATTTATTTACACGATATAACATCATTTTACTTTAAAACTCACTGTTTTAAAGCCCTGTATGTTTTATTCAAATTTCTTTGAGTTTGGAGATTTCTATGCGCTATAAAATGCTAACACGCAATAACGAGTTTGCAAGGGCTTATGCGCGCGGAAAATCTTATGTGCACAAGTTTTTAGTGCTTTATGTTAATAAAAACAGGCAAAAGCAATTGCGCATTGGCCTAACGGCAACAAAAAAAATAGGTAATGCGGTAGTTAGGAATAGGGCGCGCAGGGTTTTGCGTGCCGCGCTTTATAATTTAAAGCCGCAAATAACTGCAGAAAACGGCATTGATATAGTAATTGTAGCAAGGGGCATAACGCCGCATTTAAAAAGCCAAGATGTACAAAAGGCAATGAAAGCACTTTTCGATAAAGCCGGCATAGCTTGCGAGCAAACCGGCACGGAAAATTTACAAACACAACACAGCTAAAAGCTTATAAGCACAAAGCTTGCAAAAGAGAGCAATTATGAAACATGTATTTATTTTTTTAATAAGGGGCTATCAAAAATTTATATCGCCGCTTTTGGGCAGTAATTGCCGCTTTTACCCAACATGTTCACAATATGCAATAGATGCCCTAAAAACGCACGGCGCAATTAAGGGTAGCGCGCTAGCCGCATACAGAATTTTAAGGTGCAACCCCTTTATAAAAGGCGGAATAGACCATGTTCCCCCGAAAAAGCCGTGCAAAAACCACACGCATAATAAACACAGCCACTAAATACACTTGATATTGCGCATCAAGTGTCCTTCTATATAAAATTCAAGCCTTGCGCAAAGGCAGAAAAGGAAAAAAATGAACATATTCAGTATTTTGGCAACGCCACTGGGCTATGGTATGGAATTCATCATTCGTTTTATTTCAAACTACGGCCTTGCATTAATTGTTTTCACAATTGTAATTAAACTTGCAACATTTCCTTTAAGCATTAAACAGCAAAAAGGCCTTGCGCAAATGGGCGCATTCAACGAGCCCATGAACGAAATTAGAGAAAAATACAAAGACGACAGACAAAAGCAAAACGAAGAGATAATGAAGTTCCAACAGGAAAACGGCATTTCTATGACAGCCGGCTGCCTACCTATGGTTCTCAACTTATTCATTATTTTCGGTTTGTTCCAAGTTGTTTACTATCCTCTTCAATACATTTTCCGCATAAGCGAAGAGCAAATTAACGCTGCGGCAGCTTTTGCAGGCTTTGAAGGGCAAGCGGTAAACGTTTTGCAAAGCAATTTGCTTGGCACAGCAACACAAAACGCAGCAGAGTACGAGCAGTTTTTCGGCGCTGCAATATCAAGCATAGATAGCCTTGATTTCACTTTCCTTGGCTTAAATTTACTTGAAGTTCCCAGCTTTTCAAACCCCCAAACTTGGATACTTCCCATTTTAACAATTGTAACGATGATAGGCATACAAATGCTAACAGCTAAAATGTCTAATGTGCAACAGCCCGGCGCTATGAAGGCCATGCCTTGGATTATGGCTGTTATGTTTATACCTTTCCTATTCACAGCACCTGTTGCGTTTTCACTTTACTATTTTGTATCAAATGGTCTAATGGTATTCCAGCAATTAATTCTTAAAAAAATGTATGACCCTGAAAAGCTAAAAGCGCAAATAAAAGCAGATATTGAAGCAAAGCGCAAAGAGAAAAAACAGCGCAAAGAAGTTGTAATTACAGACGAAAGCGGCAAAGAAACCGTTAAAAAAGTTAGCGAATCTGAGCTTTTAAAATTACGCCTTGCAAAAGCACGTGAAATAGACGACGAACGTTATAATTGATAAAGGGGTTTAATTATGCATGAAATTATCACAAGCGGAAAAACTGTTGAACAAGCAATAGAAAACGCTTTAGCACAGCTTGGTTTAAGCGAAGATGAAGTTACAATAGATATAATTCAACTACCGCAAAAAAAGCTGTTTAAAACAATACCGGCAAAAATTAAAGCAAGCGTAGATGCAAGCTTTAACTTAAGCGAAGAAGAAAGCAAACCGTCACCAAAAAAAGAGGTAGCACAAGCTGAGAGCAAAAGCACACAAAGCGCAAAGCCTGCAAAAACAGAGGCTAAAGCTCCAAGTGCTAAAGCTGCGCCGGCTCAAAAAGAGCAAGCGCAAAGCGAGCCTACGCCTACGCCTAAAAAAGATGATGTTACATTTAAACAAGAAGACATTGATATCAACAGCAACGAGCACTTGAAAAACGCAAAAGAGTATTTAACAGACATTTGCGAAAAAATGGGCGCAAGCGAGCTTGAATTCACAGCGGCAACACGCGGCGATGGCTATGTTATAAAAATTAACGGCGAAAAAGCGGGCTTTTTAATTGGCTACCGCGGCGAAACAATGGATGCGCTAGGCTATTTAACAAGCCTTTATGTAAACCGTTTTGGCGGCGATTATGTGCGTGTTAACGTTGACATTAACGATTATCGCGCAAAAAGAGAAGAAATATTAGTAGCGCTTGCAAACAAAGTTGGCGCAAAAGTTTTACAAACAAAGCGCAGTAAAACGCTAGAGCCAATGAACCCCTACGAAAGAAGAATTTTACACTCTGTTATAATGGAAATAAACGGTATTAAGAGCGAATCTGTAGGCGAGGGCTCACAGCGCAGAGTTTGCGTTATGCTTGAGGGCGACAGTGTAAAGCGCCAAGAAAAACCCGGCAGATACTCAAAAAACAAGTACAGCAAAAGCGATAACAGAGAGCGCAAAACCCAAACACCCGAGCGCAATTTTGCCAGCAGAAAACCCTCTACACCCACAGCTCCCACAGCGCCAAAACGCACACAAACAATAAACGACAGCGAGGGCTTACCACTTTACGGCAAAATAGAGCTTTAATGCAAAAAACCACGGCTTAAAAATAATATAATAAACGCAATATTAAAGGCAGTAACGAAAAACGTTGCTGCCTTTTTGTTTTTTAATTTAGCAGCCCTATTCATTTTAACAAACAAAACTAATTATACTTGCTTAAAACACAACTTACCACCGCCTTCACAAAAGCGCACAGCAAGCCTTCACCTCTTTTGCTTTCGTTTTGCGCTGATAATAAATAGCCAACGAATAAAAAAGCATAAATATTACAAGCAAGTGAAAAGCTAAGGCCATGTTCTTCATTTTTTGCGAGTACAAAAATATTACGATATTTTGTAACATTATACAATTGAAACATCATGTAACATATGCTATAATTTCATTGTAGTTTTAAAAATACAACGCTTGCATATACTTATATTTAAAAGCTATTGCACGCAAAAATATTATTAAAATTATACTACACCAAAATTAGAAACGGAGCATTAAAATGAAAACACAAAATAACACAAAAGCAAAATATATAACTTTACTATTAGCTTTTATTTTAATTTTAGCAAGCTTTGCCTCTTGCGGTGCGCCTCAAGAAAGCGAGAGCACACAAGTTCAAAGTGATAACACTCAAGTAGAGAGCGAAAGCGGGGCACAACAAGAGCAAGCCACAAGCGAGGGCGGCTTTCCCGTTACAATAACAGACCACTTAGACAGAGAAATCACCATAACGCAAAAACCCGAGCGCCTTGTATCGGGCTATTATGTATCAACTTCTATGTTAATTTCACTGGGTTTAAAAGATAGTGTTGTGGGCATAGAGGCAAAGGCAGACACACGCCCTATCTACAGCCTTGCGGCAAGTGAGTTTTTGGAATTGCCAAATGTAGGCACTGCAAAAGAGTTTAATTTAGAGGGCTGTATTGAACTTATGCCCGATTTAGTTATTCTGCCTGTTTCACTTCGCGAGCAAACCGTGGGCCTTGAGGAAGTGGGCATTAATGTGATTTATGTAAACCCCGAAAACACAGCGCTTTTTGAAGAGGCTTACATGAATATAGGCAAAGCAACAGGAACACAAGATAGGGCAAGCGAAATTATAAGCTACTCTCACGAGAGCCTAAGCGAGCTTAACGAAAAAATTATGGGCATAGAGCAAGAAACGCTTTACCTTGGCGGCAATAGCGACTTTTTAAGCACTGCAGGCGCAAAAATGTATCAAAACACAATGATAGAAAACGCTGGCTGCATAAATGTGGCAGCTGAAATAGAAGACACATACTGGGCAAATGTTAACTACGAGCAAATTATAAGCTATAACCCCGAGTTTATTATTCTTGCGGCGGCGGCAGATTACAGCGTGCAAGATGTTTTAAACGATTCTTCCATCAGTTCGGTTTCTGCTATTTTAACAAGCGATGTTTACGCAATGCCCAGCAATATTGAAGCGTGGGATTCTCCTTTGCCCGCTTCATTTTTAGGCTCGCTGTTCATAGCATCGTCTATATACCCCGATGCCTACACAGCCGAAGATTTCAGTGCAAAAGTAACAGAATTTTACGAAACATATTACGGTTTTACACCGCCTGTAGCACAGTAGCCATAAAATCTCTAGACATAAAATCAGGCGTTTTGAGGCAGGTTCAAGTTATATCGGCTTGGCTAACCAATACAAAAGTGTTACCTACAGCCTTTTCATTGCCCCATCAAAATAAGGCGTTGCATTTAACGCCGCTCAATTTATATTAGCTTCGCTAATATAAATATTTTATTCTATGGCATTCAGCTCGCCGCCTAAGCGGCAACCGCCAAATATACCAATAAATAACACTGCGTGTTATTTATAATAGCATGTGCTGTTAAAAACAGCACATGCTAAAAACCTTTGCTCTGCTTGGAGAATTTACAAAAACACTTGTGCTGTGTATAGAATGGAGATTTTATGCAAAAAAAGGAAAAGCAATGCATATTAATTGGCAGTGCCGTTTTAGCGTTGCTGTTTGCATTTTCGCTTACAGTGGGTGATTATTCGCTATATTTAAGCGATTTGCTAAGCGGCAACGCTCTTTCAATTGATGTATTTTTCACATTGCGCTTACCACGCACAATAATGGCGCTACTTGCCGGCTTTGGGCTTTCTTTTACAGGCTATGTTTACCAAAGTTTGCTTAAAAACCCCATTGCCGCGCCGGACGTTATAGGTGTTTCCTCCGGCGCTAGCGTTGGCTCGGGGCTTGGCATTGTATTTTTTGGCGGCAGTGTAATAATAAACGCTGTGCTCGCTTTTTTCGGTGGCCTTTTCGCCGTGCTTTTAACTGCAATTTTAGCTGGGGTTTCCAAAGAAATGCGCATTGCAACTTTAGTTCTTTCCGGCATTGCGGTTAACGCTTTTGCACAGGCTATTTTAATGCTCATTAAAATTAACGCAGACCCCGAGCGCCAACTTGCCGCGCTTGAATACTGGACAATGGGCTCGCTTGCAGGTATAACACAAAGCCGTGTTTTAGCCGTTGGCCCTATAATAATTTTGTGCGCTTTTGTGCTTTACAAATTAAACCGCCAGCTTATACTTTTAAGTATGGACTCCGACACTGCGCAAATGCTGGGCGTTAGCGTTAATTCGCTTAGAATTAGCATTATGGTTATAGCAACAGTAATAGTTGGCGCCATTGTTAGCGTTACGGGGCTTATAACATTTATAGGGCTTGTTTGCCCGCATTTATCGCGCTTAATTTTAAAAACACATGGCAAATACACCTTGCTTTTTGCAGGTATTTTAGGCGGCGTTTTACTTTTGTTTTCAGATATTGCCGCGCGCTCTTTATTCGCAAGCGAGCTGCCCATAAGCGTTGTAACCTCTGTAATAGGCGTGCCTTTTTTAATAGGGCTTATTGTTAAAGGGGGCAAAGTATGAGCTATATAACCGCAAGTAATTTCTCGGTTTATCAAAAGCAAAAGCGCATTGTAAACAGCGTAAATTTCAGTGCCGACAAAGGCGAGCTTGTAGCACTACTGGGCTTAAACGCTAGCGGAAAAACCACATTGATAAAAGGGATTTGCGCGCTTTTAAAAACACAGGGCGAGTGTGTTATAAATTCTCACTCTAATTTAAAAACAAACACAAAAACTATCCAAAGTTTTATTTCATATATACCGCAAAGGCACAATATAGCTTTTCATATAAGCGCACTTGAAATTGTTTTAACGGGCTTTGCGCAAAGCATGAAACTTTTCGATAATTACACAGCCTTGCAAAAAGAGGCGGCTTTAAACGCCCTTTCTCTTGTAGATATGGGCCAATATGCCGCTACAGATTTCATGACATTGAGCGAGGGGCAAAAGCAGCTAGTTATTTTGGCAAGGGCGCTTGTTCAAAACAACGATTTATTAATATTCGACGAGCCCGACAGCGCAATGGATTTTAACAACAAGCATTTAATTTTATCTAAAGTTCGCCAAATTGTAACACAGCAAAAGTGCGGTATATTGTGCCTACACGATGCTAATTTTGCGCTTAGGTACTGCGATAAAGCGCTTATAATGAAAAACGGCGAAATTGTGTTTGAGCTGAATATAAAAAGCGCAAGCAAAAGCGAAATTTTACATGCGTTAAATTTGGTTTACGGCAATATAAAAATTGTTAAAATCGACGGCTTTAATTTTATGTTAAAAGCGTAAATATCGGCGTTCTTTTTAATATTTAATACAGCTTCGCCTAAAAAAGCTTTTTAAAAGCAAACAAATAATGTTTAAATAAAAAACAAGAAAGCGGTGCATAATGAAAGCACTTGTTAAAATATATTACTGCTCAAACGACGGCGAAAAGTTTTTCGGCTATGGCCCTTGCCTTTTATTAAAGCAAGTACAAAAAACAGGCTCTTTGCGCAAAGCCGCAATTAATATGAACATGGCTTACACAAAGGCGCTTAAGCTTATCAAAGCGGCCGAGAGCAATTTAGGCACAAAGCTTATCATTACAAGCACAGGCGGAAAGGGCGGCGGCGGCAGTGAAATTACAAAGCAAGCCGAGGTATTAATTGAACAGTATGAAAAGTTTAAATGCGATGTTGACGCTTATACAAAATGTAGGTTTGAAGAATTATTTAAAGAGCAATAACAAAAAGCACTTGCTGATAACAGGCGATAAAGGCGCCGGTAAAACCACATTTGTAAACAGCCTTATGCACGAAAATGCTCAAGGTCTAAAAACGTATGCCGTTTGGGGCAGGGCTAAAACCCCCGATCGCATTATGCTAAAACATTTAAAAAGCGGCGCTGAAACTATTTGTGCGCTGCCTTACAGCGGCAGAATGAAAATTGTGCAAGAAGCTTTTAGCCGGGCCGCAAACACGGTTTTTAAAGCGGCGCTTCAAAGCGAAGACGAGCTTGTTTTTATAGATGAAATAGGCTATATAGAAAGCGAGCACACAGAGTATTGCAATGCGCTTTTTGAGCTATTCAAGCAAAAGCATGTTATTGCTGTTTTAAAAAAAGAGTACTGTTTTTTACACAGTGCTCTTTCAAAGCGTGACGACGTTCTCATATTAAATTTAAACGAATTTGAAAAAGATATAAAAACGCATAAACTTGGCTGTATAATACAAGCGTCCGGTTTTTCGCGCAGGTTTGAGGGCGCAAATAAGCTTTTAACCCCTTTTAAAGGCAAACTTCTAATAGAGCACATTCTAACAAACTTGCCTAAAAGCAGTTTCGATAAAATTTTAGTTGTGTGCCGCAGTGAGCAAATAAGCGCCATAGCCAAAGAGCACGGCTTTTCAGCTCTTGTGCACAATAAGCCTCTTCACAGCGACACCGTAAAGCTGGGCCTTGCAAAAATGCAGGATATGAGCGCTGTTATGTTCTGTGTTGGCGACCAGCCCCTTTGCAAAAGTGAAAGTTATGCTAAACTTGCGAGCTTAAGCGCTCAAAACCCAAGCAATATTATTAGGCTATATAACGGCGAAACACCGCACAGCCCTGTTGTTTTCCCAAAATCGCTTTTTGCACAGCTTATGCAATTACAAGGCGATGTTGGCGGCACACCTGTTATTAAAAATAATACAAACTTAATTATTAAAGTGCAGTGCACGCATAGTAGCGAAGTTTTAGATATAGACAATTTACAGCAGCTTGCTAAACTTGAGGCGCTCGATAATAAGGGTGATAGAGAATAATACGAACACGTTTTTTATTTAGTTAAAAACCCAATAACTGCGTCACACTTTATCTAAGGGTGGCAATACATAAACCCATAGCCAAGCCGATGTAATCCGAGCCCGTATTGCATAAGCTTGGCTATATTAATCTAAAAACAGCAAGCTATATTAGCCTGTTTGCTTATGTGAAAAGCTTAAAAGCACGCTAAATTTTCATTATTGCCCTGCGGCAATTTCATCAAGCATTTCTAATGTGTTTACCATATCTTCGCTCACATCTATAGCAACGGTAAAGCTTATATTCTCGTTTTTTGCATAAATATATATATTGGCTATAATATTGCTTTTTAGCGCTAATTCGTCGTTTTCGCTGTTACCGTTAAGCTCGCTTATAGGCGCATAGGTTGTGAATTTATAATCGCCCTCGCTCTGCGCCTCAATTTCAAGAAATACTGTTTCAAAGAAATCGCCTGGCACATTTTCGCCTTGAACATATATCGATTCATATGATGCATATTCACCTTGCCCTACAGGAATAACATCAAGCCAAAAAGTGCTTTCTTTTAGCGCTTTTTCAATAGCGCTAATTGTTATATTTTGCTCTGCGAAATTGTTTAAAATATTTTGTGCACTGCCTTCATTTTGCATTATTTCCTCTGTATGGGGTAAAACAAATTTTCGGTTAACAATATCGCCGTTTTTCAATGTGTATGTCAGCGTTAGCCAGCTGTAATGTAGCACGTCGCTTTTGTTTACATCCAAATACATGCCGTTTTGTAAATAGTCCTCGTGAAAACGCAATATATCATTTTTTTGCTCATCTTGTGTAAAAAGCAGCGGCGCTTCTTCGTTTTCTTTTAGCTCTGCAGTGTGCTGGTTAATGCCAAGCAGCTCTATATTATTCGAGTAAAAACTTGTGCGCAGTGACATAAATTCAATGTCATCAGCTTTTGGCACGTAAGAAGAATACCCAAGGCCGCCCATTTGAAGCACAATTATAAATGCGCTTATTAAAACGCCTGCGCCAATGCTTTGCAAAAGCGTAGTTTTGCTGAAAATTTTAAAGCTGAAATTGCTTAAAATGCTAAGCGCTACAAAATATGTTAATACAGCTGTAACAAAAGCTAAAACAAGCGTTAGTATTAATTGCGGCGTGCTAAGTGAGCTTAAATTATAGCCTATGCTTAACCTATACTTAATTGAAACGGCTACAGTAACGCTGCAAAGCAGGCTAATTATAATGCTCAAAATATATTTTGCAAAATTAAACATTAAGAACTGCCCTGTGTTTTCAATATTCCTCTTTGTGTATGCTATAATACTAATTGTATAAATTAATAAAGATATTACAATTATTACAAAAACCCTGAGTGTATCGCTTATTCCTATATCACTAAATTCAGAGATATTTGCACCCAGTTGTGCAATAGAAACGCTATTTAATAACGCGCCTAAAAACGAATCTATATTCATGGAGTATAAGGGTAAAAACCCTGTAAAGCTTTCAAATAAAATTAAGGCGCTTAAAGGTAAAAGCGCAAACAGCGAAGCGTAAAGCAAAGGCGCTATAAAGAAAACGCCGCTTATTATATGCAGTAAGCACGCAAGTGAATAGTAAAACATAAAAACCGCAAACGAGTTTAAAACGAAGTAAATCGCTGTTAAAAAAGCCTGCACGGTAAAGTGAGGAAAAAGAAAAATTTGACAAGAGAAAGTGAAAGTAATAAGCCCTGTTAAATATATAAAGCCTACTGTTATATATTTTGCCGTAAAAATTTGCGCCCTGCTTTGCGGCAAACAGTGAACACTTACAGCGCTTTTTTTAAACATTAAATAGTTGAACTGAATACTTGCTATAACTATTGCAATTATTGCGCCTATAATTCCCATGGCAAAGCTGTTTAGTTGCAACAAAGTTTCTTCATACAATTTTATTGGCTCTATCTGCGAGCCAATGTAAAAAAAGCCTGCCTGAAACAAAATAATGTATAATATAATGAAAAAGAAATTAAGCGTTATAAGCATTTGCAAATTTACAATAAAATTGCTTTTAAAAGCTTGTTTGCTAAAATATGATTTTATCAATTTCAAAATTAGCACCTCCCAATAAATGAATGAAAATATCTTCTAAGCTAAGCTGCTGAATTGTTAGCAAAGGCGGTTTTATTGCCAATAGCTGCGTGTTTATTTCATCGCTGCTGCCTTTAATAATTAGTGTTTGCACTTTGCCGTTTTGTGTTTTGGCAATTATTTCACCTTTTAGCTTTGGCAGCTCTTCGCCATCTTTTAAGGCAATTTGCAATTTAAAAACATCTTGTGTTAGCTTTTCAACATTCTCTTCTAGCACTAATTTGCCCTTGTTTAAAATGGCTATGTCACTACACGCATTTTCAAGCTCGCGCAAATTATGGCTGCTAATAATTATTGTGGTTTGCCTCTCGGCACACTGTGCAAGAAGTGCCGCCCATATTTTGCGGCGCACTATTGGGTCAAGCCCATCAAAAGGCTCGTCCAGCAAAAGAATATCAGGCCTACACGCAAGTGCTATCCAAAAAAGCACTTGCTTTTTCATGCCCTTAGACATTGAAAACAGCGCTTTATCTATATTGATTTCCGTGAAAATATCGCTAAGCGAATTAAAAAGCTCCTCGCTGAAATTTTCATATGCGTTTTTATACTCGTTTTTCAGCCGCTTTGCAGAGTACATAAACGGGAAATAATTATCATCGTTAATGGTAAAAATGCGCTGTTTAACTGTAGGGTTTTCAAAAACAGTTTGCCCCTTTACAAGAACCTCGCCGCTGTTTTGCCTATAAACGCCCGATAAATGGTTAAGCAAAGTTGTTTTGCCTGCGCCGTTAGGCCCTGCAAGCGCATAAACAGCGCCTTTTTTAATATGTAAATTTATTGCATCAAGGGCTGTGTAATTGCCAAAATTTTTAGTTAAGTTATTTATTTCAATCATGCGTTTTGTTCTCCTTTTCAAAAATGCCCTTCACTATTTTTTCAATATTACTTTGCGTTTCACCTGCTTCAAGAAGCATTTTCACATTGCTTTCAAGCTCGCTTTTCAGCGCATTCAAATTGGCGTTTTGCACACTGCTTTTATCGCTAACAAAACTGCCCTTACCCGCCCTACTAATTATAAAGCCCTCGCTTTCAAGCTCGCTGTAAGCGCGCTGAATTGTGTTAGGGTTAATTCTAAGCTCACTTGCAAGCGAGCGCACCGAAGGCAAATTATCGCCGGGCGCTAAAATATTTAAATGTATCAATTTTTTAACATCACCCTTAATTTGCTCGTAAATAGGGCGCCTGTCTTTTGGGTTAATTGTAATCATAGTTTGCTCCGTTATGCAATAATTATTTGCCATTGTGTGAACTGTATTAAAACAATTAGTACAGTTATAGTTTAGCACATACAGTTTAAGCTGTCAATATTTTTTTAAAAATATAAGGGCACCGAGATAATCTCGGTGCCCTTATATGTCAAAACTAGAGTTTTATTTTTTGTGTGCGCTGTCCATAATGGTGCCTATTACAACTCCTGCTAAAAAGCCAACGCAAACGCCAATGCTTAAGCCCATAGCGATATTGCCAAAAAGCATTCCGAAAACCATGCCCAAACTTGTGCCAAGGGGCATACCTATAGCGATTGAGTAAGTTAAATATTTGTTTTGGTTGTTTTTCATTAAATCTCCTGCAAAATATTTTATCTTTAATTACAAAAAGCAATTTTTTGTTAAAAAATGTATTAAAGCGGAATATTCCCGTGGCGTTTTTCCTGTGCACTTATGCACTTGCCTTTTAGCATATCCAGTGCGTTTACAATATATTTGCGTGTGAGCGATGGCTCTATAACGTCGTCTACCATGCCGCGCTCTGCCGCTTTATATGGCGTTGCAAACTCCTGTTTATAGTCGGCTATTTTTTGTGTTCGCTCGTTTGCATCGGCAGTGTCCCTAAAAATAATATTCGCGGCACCGTCGGGGCCCATAACTGCAATTTCAGCGTCCGGCCAAGCGTAAACCATGTCTGCGCCAAGCTCTTTGCAGCACATTGCCAAATATGCGCCGCCGTAAGCTTTGCGCAAAATAACGGTTATTTTCGGCACACGTGCCTCGCTGTAAGCGTAAAGCATTTTTGCGCCGTGCCTTATTATGCCGCCATATTCCTGTGCGCTGCCGGGCAAAAAGCCTGGCACATCAACAAAATTCACAAGCGGAATATTAAATGCATCGCATGTTCTTATAAAACGTGCCGCTTTATCCGAGGCGTTTATATCAAGGCAGCCAGCAAGGAAACTTGGCTGGTTTGCAATAATGCCAACGCTTTTGCCGCCTATTCTCGCAAAGCAAGTTATAATGTTTTGCGCATAAAGCGATAAATAATCGTAATAGTCTTCGCCGTCTACAACAGCTTTTATAACGTCGTACATATTGTAGGGCTTGTTGGGGCTATCGGGCAAAAAGTCGTTGAGCGACGCAATAATTTTATCGGCCTCTTCGTTGTACTCAGCACACGGCGCCTGTTCTTTGTAATTAGAGGGAAGGAAAGACAAAAGGCGCTTTATTTCATTTATGCACTCTTCGTCGGTTTTGCACATAAAATGCGCAACGCCGCTTGTTCTATTGTGTGTTAAAGCGCCGCCAAGTGCCTCTGCGCTAACATCTTCGCCCGTTACCGCGCGAATAACATCAGGCCCTGTAATAAACATTTTACCTGTTTTATCCACCATGAAAGTAAAATCTGTTAAAGCCGGCGAGTAAACAGCGCCGCCTGCACAAGGGCCCATAATAGCTGTTATTTGCGGAATAACGCCTGAAGCTTTTGTGTTGCGGTAAAATATTTTGCCATAGCCGGAGAGTGCATCTATAGCTTCTTGAATTCTTGCGCCGCCGGAATCGTTTAGGCCAACAAGAGGCGCGCCAACGGTTAAGGCGTTATCCATAACTTTGCAAATTTTATTAGCCTGCGCCTCGCCCAAAGAGCCGCCCACAACTGTGAAATCTTGCGCATAAGCGTAAACTGTTCTACCGTTTACTTTACCATAGCCTGTAACAACACCATCGCCAAGGTATGCTGTTTTCTCCATGCCAAAATAAGAGCAGCGGTGCTTTACAAATGCATCTATTTCAGTAAATGTATTTTCATCGAAAAGCAAATTAAGGCGCTCTCTTGCTGTTAATTTTCCCTGTGCGTGCTGTTTTTCAACGCGCTTTTCGCCGCCGCCTTGCAGAATTTGAGCTTTTCTTTCAAGCAATTCGTTTAACTTGCTCATTTTTATTACCCCCGTTAATGATATTTTTCGGTATAGTCTTTTATTTGCTCATCGGTGTAATTTAGCATGTCTTTTAAAATTGAGGCTGTGTGCTCGCCCAAAGCCGGCGCATGTAAAGCGGGCAATTCATCTTGTGTTGCAACGCTGCTTAATTTAACAGGGTTACCCGCCACTTTAATTTTACCTAAATTGGGCTGGTCTACTTCAATTAGCATATTGCGGCTTTCAACTTGTGGGTCACTGAACAGTTTATCAATTGTGTTTATAGGCCCTGCAGGTATGCCGTTTTCAATGCAAATTTTCATCCACTCATCAGTGGTTTTATGTATAAGCTTCTCTTGGAAAAGCTCTGTTACTTCGTGCATGCGCTTATTGCGTTCGGGGTTTGTTGCATATCTTTCGTCGTTAATAAGGTGCTCGTTATCTGTTACTTTGCAAAACAGCCCAAACAATTTATCGTTGCCTGCGGCAATAATTATGCGGCTGTCTTTAGTGCGGTAAGCCTCAAAAGGCGTTATAGACGGGTGCTTTAAGCCAAGCGGGCCCGGCGCTTTTCCTGTCATGCTTGTTTTTGTTATGGCGTTTTCTAATATAGATAATTGGCAGTCAAACATGGCAACGTCTACTTTTTGCCCCTCGCCTGTGTCTTTCCTTTGGTAAAGTGCGCTTAATGTGCCAAAAGCGCCATACATGCCGGCAACAATATCGCCTATGGAAACACCAACACGAACAGGGTCTTTGCCCTCTTCGCCTGTAACGCTAATTATGCCGCCCATGCCTTGAACAATCATATCATATGCAGGGCGAGCAGAGTAAGGCCCTGTGTGGCCAAAGCCGCTCATAGCGCAATATATTAGCGCAGGGTTAAGCTTTTTAAGCTCTTCATATCCAAAACCCAGCTTTTCCATAGTGCCGGGTTTGTAATTTTCCGTCACAACGTCAACTTGTGTGATAAGTGTTTTGAAAATTGCCTTCCCCTCATCGCTTTTCAAGTTGATAACTATGCTTTTTTTACCGCGGTTTATGCTTATAAAATAAGCACTTTCACCGTTTTTGTGAGGCCCATAGGCCCTTGAATCATCGCCTGTGTTTGGCATTTCACACTTTATAACTTCTGCGCCCATATTTGCAAGCATCATAGTGCAATAAGGCCCTGCTAAAACACGTGTTAAATCCAATACTTTTATACCGCTTAAAGGTTTGTTCATCTTTAAAATCCTCCTTTAATTTATATATGCATAACGCCCAAACCACAGCGGTCGTGCCCTGTGATAAGGTGCATACTCGATTCACCAAAAGCCGCCACGGCTATCCAATTATCTTTGCGCACTATTGCTATTTTAAGCGCAAGGTGTGTTGTAGAGGCTGTGTTTATAAGTATGCCTCTTTTCGCTTCTTCCGCGGCGTGCAAAACAGCGTGCAAATCTGTATCTGTTTTTTGTATAACATTTTCATTTAAACAAGCGCCTATAACGGCTTTGTTCATTTTAATTTTGAACTCCTCGTCAGACTTACCGCCTATTTCGGTTACCACCAATTTAAAGCCGCGTGAAATAAGAAGCTTTTTAACATGGCTTTCGTCTGCCATTGTTCTTGTTGCGGCAAGCATAAGCGCATTGTAGCCAACGGATTGCTCGCTGTGCGATATTACATCGCCAACCTTTATAGAGTCTTGATTGCTCATGGTAATTTTGTTCTACATTGCACGCAAGCAATTACCTGCTCGCTTTTGCAGTGTAAAAATCCTCCTTGTTTTTAAATACAAAAAAGAGACCGCAAAAAACAAACAAGATTTTTACACTCTCTTACACTCAACATATTTCTTTTTTTCAGTGCGCCTATGCGCAATTTCTCAAATACTCACATAACTTTTCTTCTTATATCGTACTATTTTATATTTAAATTGTCAATAGCTATAATAATGTTTTACAAAATACTGTTAAACAATACAAACTTACGCCTTGTAAATTGTGCATAAAAATGGCTAAATTGTGCATAAATGAAAACATACTGTAAACAAATGCTCTATACTATTGCGAACACGGCATTATAACTATATAATAAACTCATAAGATACTTAGTATTTCTTTTTTAGGGAAGGGGCAATTGGTGCTTGAAAAATAAACTGGAAAATTTCATGCGAGGGCGTTATGGGCTTGATGCCTATGGGCGCTTTTTAAGCACGGCTTCTATAATTTTTATGTTGCTTGGCCTATTTTTAGCGCCCTTAAATCCGCGCTTTAATTTACTTTCAACATTGGGCTTTATTTTAATTATATACAGCTATTACAGAATTTTCAGCAAGAAACATTCCAGCCGCGCGCAGGAAAACTATGTTTACTATGGTATAATGGGCGGCGTTAATGCGAAAATTAAACGCTTTAAAGAAAAATTAGCGGCATCGCAAACGCATAAAATTTTCAAGTGCCCAAAATGCAAGCAAAAGCTGCGTGTGCCTAAAAACCGCGGCAGAATTATGATAACTTGCAAATGTTGTAAAGCGGAATTTATTAAAAAAACTTAGCTTATAGGAATTAAACCAAACAGCTAAACGTTAGTGGGAGTTACAATGCAAAATGCATTTGAGCGCAGCGAGATGCTGTGGGGCAAACACTCGCAAGAGAAACTTAAAAATGCGCATATTGCAATTTTTGGCGTTGGCGGCGTTGGCGGCCATGCACTTGAATGTGTTGCACGCTGTGGCGTTGGGAATATAACGGTTTTAGATAGCGATGTAATTTCCTACAGCAATATAAACCGCCAAATACTGGCCACATGGGAAAACGTGGGCACGCTTAAAGTTAGCGCCGCAAAAGCGCGTGTTTTGCAAATAAACCCAAATTGCAAAGTGAATGAAATTAACATGTTTTACTTGCCCGAAAATTCTCACGAAGTTACCCTTAGCGATTATGATTATATTATAGATGCAATAGATACAATGAGCGCAAAAATAGAGCTTATAGTCAAAGCAAACGCTTGCAACACGCCCATAATAAGCAGCATGGGCTGTGGAAACAAGCTAAACCCGGCCGATTTTTATGTTAGCGATATTTATAAAACAAATACAGACCCCATAGCAAAAATATTGCGCCGCGAACTTAAAAAGCGGCAAATAAGCGCGCTAAAGGTGGTTTGCAGCAGTGAAAAGGCAATGAAACCTGCCGCAAATGTGCAAGAGGGGCAAAAATTCATACCTGCAAGCGTTAGCTTTGTGCCGGGCGTTTGCGGCATGATAATGGCAAGCGAAGCTATAAAAGATATATTAGGCTTGAAAAATGAAAATGCCTAACCGTTAGGGAGTAATCCGAACGGTTTGGCACGGCAAATATTAAAACCACAATATAAACAGTAAAAACTTTTAAAAGAGCAATGCTCTTTTAAAAGTTTTTTTATTGCGCTCAAACCCCCGTTTTAACGCCGAAAACAAGCTGTTAAACAATATAAATTTATCGAAAAACAATAAATTTATATTGACAAACAAAATACATTGTGTTAAACTTTGCTTAGCGCAAATTAGCAAAGCGAAAAATTTTATTTTAAAAGCACACTATTAAATTTGAATATCAAGCGCAAATTTCAAAAGCAAAACCTATGTTTGGCAATTGCTAGCCCTATATAAAAAGCAAGATAACGGAGGAAATTATGAAAAGAAAAGAACTGCTTAAAAGCATTACAAAAACATTAGTGAGCGCAATATTTTACATCGGCATAATTGTAACAATAAGTGTTCCGCTTTGGGCCGGTGTTTTTTACAGGTATGTTAATTTAGAGCACCGCCATTATAATTTTATGACATTTATGCTAATACTTTCGGGCGCATGCGCTGTTTATATACTTTATAATTTAAAGCTTATTTTCAAAACGCTAACAAGCGACCCCTTTATTGAAAAAAATATAAAGTGCCTTTTTAATATGGGCAAAGTGTGTTTTGTTATTTTCGCAATATATGTAATTAAGCTAATATTTTTGCCAACGCTTGCAAGCGTAATAATAATTGTTGTTTTTGGCATGGCGGGGCTGTTTTGCCTAACAATAAAAGATTTATTCGCCAGCGCTGTGCAATTCAAGCAAGACAGCGACATGACAATTTAAGAGGTGTTTTATGAAAATTATTGTCAACTTAGACGTTATGATGGCAAGGCGCAAGCTGGGGCTTGCCCAATTGGCAGATAAAATAGATTTAACACAGGCAAACTTATCTATATTAAAAAACAATAAAGCGAAAGCTATACGCTTTTCCACACTTGAAAAGCTGTGCGATGCCTTGCAGTGCCAGCCGGGCGATATTTTAGAGTATGTTGAAGACTGAAAAATTTATGTAAAAGAGGGATAATTATGCAAACAAACAAAGAGCAGCTAAAACAAATTTATTTATTTTCATTTTTAAGCAGCGCTGTAATTGTGCTGTTTACATTTGAAGATTATGTTGGAATTGGAATAACACTTTGCGCAATAATAAACAGCGCATTACTTTTTTGGCTATTAAGAAACAAAGAGCAAACTACGAATAAAAAGGCATTTTTATGGCTTGTGCCCTTGCTTTTGCTTTCGTTTTCATATGTGCTAAGGGCAAACAGAATGTTGCACGCGCTAAATGTTATTGTAGCGGCGCTTTTAATATGCGCCATGCTGCTGGATTTACAAAACAAGCTGAATTTTTTTAGCGGCGGTTTTGCGTTTTTAGCAAAAAGCATATGCAGTATTTTCACGCCATTTGCTTTTATAGGCAAGTTTTTCGCAAATTTGCCTGTGCTGTTCGGCGCTAAAAAACAAGGCGGTAAATTACAAAAAATTCTATTGGGTTTATTAATTTGCATACCTATTATATATGTGGTTTTAGCGCTTCTAAGCTCTGCTGATGCAATTTTCCACTTCTATTTAAACAACATAAGCCTTGAATTTAAAAGCGAGCTTTTAAATGAAATAACATCTAAAACTATATTTATAATAATATTTGCCATTTATATTTTCGGGCACTTATTTATATATTTAGTAAAAAAAGAAAAAGCTCAGCCCTTTACGGCAAACGGGCCTATTTACGGCGGCATAAACGCAAATATAAGCACAGCTCAAACACACGGCGCCTTTAGCGCACAAAACGCTATTGAAAACAGCGCGCTAAAAGTGCAAAGCAGCGGCGCTTTAAACGGGCAGTCGCAAAGCGAAAACACAGCGGCCAATGAAACAGCTCAAAGCTCAAGCGCCGAAAATATTACAGCGCAATGCGAAAGCATGCACAGCGAAAACACAGCGGCCAATGAAACAGCTGAAAGCTCAAGCGCCGAAAATATTACAGCGCAAGGCGAAAGCATGCACAGCGAAAACACAGCGGCCAA